>JAZUSN010000027.1:0-89050 GCA_045606785.1 Acutalibacteraceae bacterium
GCTTCGCAGTTTCGTAAGAACTTAAAATTTCTTGTATTGAAGTCACAAAACGCAGCAAGGCTGTCGCCTTGCGAGGCTTTTGACAATAATACAGGGAATTTTGTTCGAGAAACAAATACTGCCTTATCGGGCGTCGGCGAACGGCACAGCTCCTTACTTTTTATTTGATCGTTGCAGCAAAATCCTCAACGAGCTTTGCAATATCCTTGCCCGTTGTATTGATGCAGATGTCGTAGTTGAGAGCATCCTCCCATTTTTTGCCTGTGTAAAACTGGTAATACCTTGACCTTGATTTGTTGATTTCGTTGATTTTCTGCTTTATTTCGCGGTCGCTGAGCTTTTCGCTGCTGTCTGCCCTTGCTTTGCAGCGTTCAATCCTTGCCTCTGGCTCGGCATAGAGGCGGATGCGAATGGGATTGAAGTCGCGCAGGGTGTAGTCTGCACAGCGGCCGACTATAACGCAGTCCGATTTTTCGGCAAGCTCCTTGAGCAGAGCCGTCTGTTCGTTGAATATTGTGTTTTGGTGCTCCCACCTAACGTCAACGGCAGGTGAAAAAGTCTGACCGATGCTAATGGGGAAAAGGGGAGCGGGGCAGCGCTCATTGAGGGCAGAGATATATTCCTCCGCAAGGCTTGTGCGCTTTGCAAGCTCTGTAATGATCTCGCTGTCGTAATATGCAAAGCCGAGCTTGTCGGCAAGGCGGCGTGCAAATTCTCGGCCGCCGCTTCCGAATTCACGGCTGACTGTAATAACTTTATTCATAGCGTAATCCTCCTTTACTATTAATATTATACATTTATCGTACTGCGTTTTGTCAAGACAAATCAAAAAATTTTCTTTACAAAAACCTATACAACATAAAACAGCACTTGCTCGCGCATACTAAACCAAAGAAGAAACGAAAAAAGGTGTGATGAAGTATACAGCCTCTTGTAATAATGAAGGACGTTAAGAAGCAGTTTCCGGGCGTAACTGCGCTTGACAGAATTTCTTTTGATATTATGCCGGGCGAGGTGCATGTTCTTCTGGGCGAAAACGGCGCAGGAAAATCCACGCTGATGAAAATTCTGAGCGGTGTGCACAAGCCGTCGGGCGGAAAAATAACAGTCGGCGGCAAAAGTTTTGATTCGCTTACTCCGAAGGATGCCAGAGAGCGAGGAATCAGCGTAATTTATCAGGAGCTGAGTGTAATTGACGAGCTCTCAATTCAGGAAAATCTGTTTGTAGGCAATCTGCCGAGTAAAAAATTCGGGCCGATCGAAACGGTTGACTATTCAGCGATAAAGCGCCGTGCAAAGCAGCTGCTGGAAAAGGTCGGGCTCAAGCGCGACCCCGAAACCTTTGTCGAGGAGCTGAGCATATCCGAAAAGCAGCAGGTTGAAATTGCAAAGGCGCTTGCTTCGGACAGCCGCATTATCATAATGGATGAGCCGACAACCTCGCTCACCTCAAGCGAGGTCAGCCACCTTTTCAGCGTGATAAGGGAGCTGAAAAAGGACGGCGCAGGCATTGTTTTTATTTCGCATAAGCTCGGCGAGATTATGGAGATAGGTGACAGGGTAACCGTGCTTAAGGACGGCACGCTTGTCGGTACGAGGGAGATTGCGCAAGTAACGCAGGATGACCTTGTCACGATGATGGTCGGCAGGCAGATAAGCTCGAGCTATCAGCACGAAAATGCGGATTTTGAAAGGGCGGAAACAATATTTGAGGTACGCAATCTCTCACGTAAGGACGGTAGGGTAAAGGATGTATCATTCAGACTCCGTCGTGGCGAGATACTAGGCTTTTCAGGGCTTGTCGGCTCGGGAAGAAGCGAAATGATGAACTGTATCTTCGGCGCAGAGCCCAAAATGACGGGCGAAATTTTTCTGCACGGCAAAAAAATCAATACTTCAACGCCGTACCGTGCAATCAAAAACGGCCTTGCGATGGTGACGGAAAACAGGCGGCAAACGGGCTTCTTCCATAATTTCAGCATTATGAAAAATATCTCTATCCTGCCGTTCGTCAAACACTCAACGCTCGGTGGGATCGGCGGGCTGATAAGCCGACGGGATGAGGAAAAGTGGGCGCAGGAGCAAAGAGAGAGCCTTAATATAAAGTGCTACTCAACTCGACAGGGCATAACCGAGCTTTCGGGCGGCAATCAGCAGAAGGTCATCCTCGGCAAATGGCTCGCTGCCGATTCGAAGATAATAATTTTTGATGAGCCTACAAAGGGAATAGATGTAGGTTCAAAGGGTGAAATATATACGCTTATGCGTGCGCTTGCCGATGAGGGCAGAGGTGTGCTTGTGGTCAGCTCCGAGCTGCCTGAGCTGCTTGCCGTCTGCGATACCATTGCGGTTTTTAAAGAGGGACGTACGGTTGCCGTATTCCCCCGTGCGCAGGCAACGGAAGAAAAAATAATTGCCGCTTCCACAGCGGAAAAAGGGGAGATAAGCAATGACAAAATTTAAGACGGCGTGGCAGCGCTACGGCACGCTCGGCATACTTCTCATTCTTCTTGTTTTGCTTGCCGTGCTTCGTCCTGCCTATTTTTTTCAGCCTTCAACCGTAACGCAGATTTTATCGCAGAGTGCGGTAAATATCTTAATTGCCCTGGGCGAATTTTTTGCAATTCTGATTGCAGGTATCGACCTTTCGGTGGGCTCGGTAACTGCGCTTTCGGGTATGGTTACGGCTCAGCTTATGGTGTCGGGTGTCGCGCCGATTGCAGCGGTTTTGCTCGGTGTTTTGCTCGGTGCAGTGCTTGGCTTTGTTAACGGTATTCTTGTCAACGGCACGGGTCTTCATCCGTTCATAATTACGCTGGGCACGCAGGCAATTTTCCGCGGTGTGACGCTGATAATTTCCGATTCAAGTGCAGTTTTTGGCTTCCCTGCGTCGTTTACACGCTTTATGGCACAGCATATCGGCTTTGTGCCCGTTGCGGCGTTGATTGCCTTTGCCGCGGCGCTTCTGCTCGCGTTTCTCACGGGCAAAACAAAGCTCGGCAGAAACATCTATGCGCTTGGCGGCAATAAAGAAAGTGCGTGGTATTCGGGCATCAACGTGCCGCTTCATACGCTGATCGTGTTTATAATTTCGGGTGTTTGCGCAGGCCTTGCAGGTGTTGTACTGCTCGGCCGTGTCGGCTCGGCAGAGCCTGCCGCCGCAACCGGATTTGAAACCTATGCAATTGCCGCGGCTATAATCGGCGGTACAAGCTTTTTCGGCGGCAAGGGTAAGATTTTCGGCGTTGTAATGGGCGGTCTGATTATCGGCGTTATAAATTTCGGTATGAATCTCCTGTCCGTTTCAAGCACTCTTCAACAGGTAGTTATGGGTGCGCTGATCATCGGCTCGGTAACTCTGGACAGATTTGTTGCAGGCAAAAAGTAAAGGGGTGTTTTTATGTCAGTTTTATTCAGTCCGTCACTTATGTGTATGGATTTATTAAATATCGGCGCACAGCTTGAGGTGCTCAACACACGGTGCGATTCGTACCACGTGGATATTATGGACGGCCACTATGTGCCCAATCTCACGCTTTCGCCCGACTTTGTAAGGGCGGCTTCGACCGTGGCAAAAAAGCCGCTTGAGTGCCACCTTATGGTAACCGACCCGTGGGATTACGTGGCAAGGCTCAGCGCTGCAGGTGCAGGATGTATCAGCTTCCAAGCGGAATCGGTTGGTTCTTGCGCATTCCGTATGATTAGCTCCGTAAAGCAGACAGGGTGCAGGGTGGGCGCTGTTTTTAATCCTGCAACGGCGCTTTCTGCGGCAGGGTATTATATGCACCTGCTAGACAAAATTACGGTTATGACGGTCGATCCCGGTTTTGCAGGGCAGCCGTTTATCCGCGAGATGCTCAAAAAAATCGAGCAGGCAAGAAACCTCAAGGAAAAAAACGGCTACCGCTACGTTATCGAGGTTGACGGCTCGTGCAACAAAAACACCTTTGCCGACTTGCTCAGCGCGGGCGCAGAGAGCTTGGTTGTCGGCTCATCGGGTCTTTTTGCGCTCGATGCTGACCTTGAGCGTGCGTGGGATAAGATGCTTGCGGATTTTGAAGCTGTGACGGGGGTGAAGCCGTGAGCGACATTTTTGCACTCGGAATAGATATCGGCGGCACAAATTTCAGAATGGGCGTTGTCGGCGGTGACGGTAAGATTTATTCGTTCACCCGCACACCGAGCAACGTCTTTCTTCAAGGTGATGCGAGGGATATTCTGCTCAGGGAGATTAAGGTCTACCTCAAGCAAAGCGGATATGAGGGCAGGATCAAGGCTGCGGCCGTCGGTCTTCCCGCAACGGTGAGCAAGGACAAAAAAACGGTGCTTTCTTCACCCAATCTCAAAGCTTTTGACGGGGTGAGCTTCACACCCGAATTTGAGTCGGAGCTCGGATTTAACGTTTATGTTGACAGGGATGTCAACTTCCTTTTGCAAAACGATATAGCTAAGCTCGGCCTGTCGGGCGAAAAAACCGTGCTGGGCTTTTATATCGGTACGGGCTTTGGCAACGCAATCTCAATAGGCGGCAGGTTTTACAGCGGTTGTAACGGTGCGGCAGGTGAGCTTGGGCATATACCGATTCTCGACAGCCTTGATGAATGCACCTGCGGCAACGTCGGCTGTATCGAAACACGCTGTTCGGGCAAGGCGCTTGAGATAATTGCGGCAAAGCACTTTGCAGGCACGGATATTAAAAAGATTTTTGAACGCCACGCCGACAGCCCCGTTATAGTCAAGTTTGTGCGTGACCTTGCCGTGCCGATTGCGACGGAAATCAATATCCTCGACCCCGACTGCTGTGTGATAGGCGGCGGTGTCGCGGATATGTCGGGCTTCCCGAAGGAGGTGCTGTTTGATGCGGTGCGTGAGCTTGTAAGAAAGCCTTATCCCGAGCAGGGGCTGAACATCATTTTTACAAAGCACGATCAGCAAAGCGGAGTATTCGGCAGCGGAGATTATGCGCTGAATGAATATCTCAGCCAAATCGGGAATAATAAAACAAACTGAAGAAAAGAGGTAAATATATGAAAATCAAAAAACTGATTGCACTTATTACAGTTGTTGCGGTAATCGGCTGCACACTCGCCGCCTGCGGTAAGAAGGCAGAGGACGACAAAACGAATCCGCTCAGCACGGATTCAACCGGTACGGCTGCAGGTGCGGATTACGCGATAGTGCTCAAAACTCTCTCAAACGATTTCTGGGCAAAGATGAAAACGGGCATTGAGGCTGAGGCAAAAAAGCTCGGCGTAAAGGTCGATATTTTTGCGGCGCAGAATGAGGAAGATACTGCCGGTCAGCTCACAATCCTCGAAAACTGTCTGACAAAAAGCTATAAGGCAATCGGCGTTGCTCCGCTTTCACCGACTAACCTTATCAACGGCATTGTGCAGGCAAATAAAAAGGGAATTTACGTGATGAACATCGACGAAAAGGTCGATATTGAAAGCCTGCGTAACGCAGGAGGCAGCGTTATTGCCTTTGCCACAACGGATAACGAAGCTGTCGGCAAAAAGGGTGCGGATTTTATTATCAGCAAGCTCGGTGAGGGCGGCGGTGACGTTGCGATTATCGAGGGCAAGGCAGGTAACGCCTCGGGTGAATCAAGAAAGACGGGCGCCACAAAGGCATTCAAGGGCGCAAAGGGTATCAGCCTTGTTGCTTCACAGCCTGCCGATTGGGACAGACAGAAGGCACTCGACACAGCAACGGGCTATATTCAGATGTACCCGAATCTCAAGGCGATCTACTGCTGTAACGATACTATGGCGCTCGGTGCATTGCAGGCTGTTATCAACGCAGGCAAGCTCGGCAAAATAATTGTCGTCGGCACAGACGGCTCGGCTGAGGCGCTCGAATCAGTCAAGGCAGGTCAGCTTGATGCAACCGTTGCGCAGGACCCTGCGGAAATCGGTGCGGCTTCACTTCGCAAAATGGTTGAGGCAGTAAAGGAAAAGCCGAAGCTTGACCCTGCCGCAGAGCCGCAGATGATTCCCGTTGATTCCTACGTTGTCACAAAGGAAAACGTGAAATGAAAAAAATTGCAGTCGGCTGTGACCACGTCGGTCTTGAGCTCAAAAAGCACGTCATATCGCACCTGGAGAGCCGCGGATTTGACGTTAAGGATTACGGCACGGATACCGCTGAACGCACGGATTACCCCGTGTTTGCAAAAGCAGTTGCGGACGCTGTAGCCAACGGTGAATGTGACGGCGGTATTCTGATATGCGGCACGGGTGTCGGCATTTCGATTGCCGCAAACAAGGTGCGCGGCATACGTGCGGTTGTGTGCAGCGAGCCGTATTCGGCGCGCCTCTCGCGTGAGCACAACGATACAAACGTGCTCGCTTTCGGCTCAAAGGTAGTCGGCAGAGACCTTGCGCTGATGATCGTTGATGCGTGGCTCAGCGGAAAATACGAGGGCGGCAGACATCAAAAAAGAATAGAAATGTTAGAATAAAAAAGCAGGTATCCCGCGAGGGGTACCTGCTTTCGGTTACGGCTTTTATCAGCCGATGAATTTGATTGTGAGAATCTTCTTACCTGTGATCTCAAACTCTGCAAAGCCGTCTGCATCAACGGTAAGCGGTGCTTCGTCAAGCTCCTCGAGTGTGACGAGCTTAACTTCCTTCCACTTCTTGCCTGAGTATGCGGGAAGCTCAAACTCAGCCTGCTGACGCTCAACGGGTGACTGTGCCTTTTCAATCGGAGCTATGCCGCCGTTGAGACGGATTGCGCTCTTGACAGCCTTGTCGGAGGGATTGAACAGACGTACAACGTAGCCTGTGCCGTCCTCGCTGCTCTTGATTGCGCTGACGCTGAGTGTTTCATCCTTAAGCTCAAGGAATGAGTGGTCAAGCGGATTCTTGCCGTGAGCTGTAGGAGCAATCTGACCGATTGTGAGGTAGAGGTTGAAGCGCTCGCTCTCCTGCCATACGCCTGCATCCTCCCAGTTGCCCTGATGAGGCATAAATGCGTAGCGGAATGTGTTCTTACCGATGCACTGTGAGCCTTTGTCCCAGTCGCTGTAGTTCTGCATATCCTTTGTAACGCAGATACGAAGCGGATAAGCGCGGATGAGTGAAAGGTAAACTGTTCCTTCCTCGTCGTCTGCTGCCTCATATGCTTTGAGACCGGTGTTGAGAAGAGCGGCACCGTTTGTGCCGTCTGAAACGCTGACGAAGGAGTTCATCGGGTGCTCTGTCATCGGAGGCTCGTCGTAGAGTGAGTAGTCGGGCTTTGCAATCGGGCGCGATACAACGTCAAACTGACCCTGTGCATCAGCACACTCTGCCTTAATGCCTGTCGGGAAGCCGACCTGGAGGTAGTGGTCCTCACAGCGGTTGTTGATTGTTGTTTCAATCTCAACAAACTTTGCGCCCTTGCGAAGTGTTACGAGACTCTCGATATCAACGGGCAGTTTGTGCTCGCTTCTGGATTTCTCGTCGAATGCTCTCTTTTCGGGAAGCTCCCAGCGCATTGCGATTTTGTAGGTTGTTTCAAACTCGCCCTGGCGGAGGAGTGTTACTGTTGCCTGCTCGCCGAGGGTTGTGAAGGTTTCGTCACACTCGGGTGCAACGTGCTGCCACGGGTTGCCGATTTCGCCGCTGTCCTTGAAGTAGCCGAGGTTCTTGAATTCCTTGCCCGTTGCCTTTTCGATGACGTTGAACGTACCGTTGTGATTGAAGGAAACCTTGAGGTATTCGTTCTCCATAACCTGTGTTGTCTTTACAAGTGTTACGGGTGTTGTTGCACGCACGTTGTAAAGCGGACGAACCTTGAGTGTCTTGTAGCCCATTGCGGGAACATCTGCAACCTCAGCAGCAACGAGGTACTGCTCGGTGTGAAGAACGTTTGCCGTATCGTTGGGGTTCTGGATGATCTGTGCGTTTGCCTTGTTTGTTGCGATGACCTGGTATTTTACCTTCTCGCCGTTTGTGTCGAGAATTTCAAAGCTGTCTGCCTTCCACTCTGCGGGAATCTCAACTCGGAAGTTGACTGTTTCCGTTCTCTTGAAGGGAGCGGGGTTGAACAGTACGACTGCAACGTCGTCACGGCTGAAGGAGCTAAGGTCAATGTCACCTGCGATGTCCATAAATGCACGCTCGAATACGCACATTGAAAGCTCTCTGGACTGTCTGTAACGGGACATAACGTCCTCGTAAACTACGTCACGTCCGCAGGCACCGATGCTGTCGTGGCCGTGATTCTGAAGGAGATAGTTATAGGAAAGGTCGATGAAATTCTGCGGATAGGGAGCACCTGAAAGAGATGCGAAAACAGCCATAGGCTCAGCGTAGTTGATGAGCCTTCTCTCTGTGTCGAAGTTCTCCTGCTTGATGTAAGTGCGTGCTGAAAGGATCCAGCCGCAAAGCTCGCTTACGCTGCCCTTGGTGTATGGGTCGCGCATCTCGCCGCGAAGCACGGGTGAATCGGGCTTGAAGTTGTCGATGATGCCCTGCTCCATCTCGCGCAGAGTGCTGTGGAAAACGTCTGCCTCGGGAAGTGCTGCATCAAGGTCTTTGATAAGCTGAACCTCACGTGCATCGGGGCAGGAGGAATCGTGGCCTGCTGACCAGAAGCGGTGCTGTGTTGTCCAGTCCTTATCCTGCTCCTTGACAGCCTGCTCTGCTCTTGCCTTGACGTTTTCGTCGTGGTACTCGTAGAAGGGGTGTGTGTACTGGTAGTCAAGCTTCCAGTCGCGGTCGATGAGCTTGAATACGCCGTTGTTGTCGTTCCAGACCATATCGCGGTTGTTTTCGTCTGTTTGGTTGAAGTAAACGGGGCGCTGAACAACGTACCAGATGTTGTAACGGGGGCGCTTTGCAAGACGGGATGCGTAGATACGTGTGCCGTCGGGGCTCTCCCAGAAGAACTCGGAGTTGGGAGCTTTGTATTCGTTGATGCCTCTGTAGAAAGAAGCAAAGTGAATGCCGAAGCCGGAATAAATCTGGGGAAGCTGTGAAATCTGACCCCAGCCGAAGGGTGAGTAACCTGTTTTGCTGATGCCGCCCATTTCCTTGCCGATTTTGTGGCCAAGGAGGAGGTTACGGATGAGTGCTTCGCTGCCTACCGTGAATTCGTCGGGCAGACAGAACCAGGGGCCTACAGCAATGCGGCCTTCCTTTATGTACTTCTGAAGTTTCTCCTTCTTCTCGGGGTAAACCTCAAGGTAGTCCTGGATAGGCATTGTCTGTGAGTCGAGGTGGAAGTGTCTGTAGTCGGGGTACTTCTCAAGAATGTCGAGCAGCATATCGAGCATATAGCCGAGCATATACTGTGTGCGGCGTGCAGAGAAGCGCCATTCTCTGTCCCAGTGTGTGTTTGATATAAAGTGACACTGGAGCTTTTCTTTATTGTCCATGGTTAGCCTCCTTAACCTTTAATGATTTTCATTATTTCTTCAAAGTTGTTGCAGAAGTGTGAGCATACAGCCTTTGTGCCGCTGGATTCGATGTTGCCGCCTGCAATACCGATTGTGGTGTAGCCTGCAAGGCGTACCGAGCAAGCTCCTGCGCCGCTGTCCTCAATGCCTACGACTCTGCTTCTGTCGGCAAATGCTTCACCGAGGCCGACGATTGAAGTCTCGCTGTAGAGCCACGGGTGGGGCTTGGGTGAAAGCTCACCGAGTGTGCCTACGCTGCCCTTGCGCAGCGGGAAGCCTGCGGAGATGATTGCATCGTAAAAATCCTTGGGGTCGCCCATACCGAGTGTTTTGAATGCGGAGAGAATTTCTGGCCATGCTTTTTCGTAAAGTCCTGATGTGACAAGGCCGATTTTGATGCCCATGCTCTTAAGCTCAAGCAGGAAATCTTTTACACCCTCTGTGGGTGTGAATGCGCCGTCCTTGCCTCTGCCTGCCATAATCTCTTCCATCTCGCGGTGTGTGTGCTCAAAGTAGAAGTTGCGTGCCTTTTCGAGTGATTCACCGGGGCAGTATTTATCAATGCAGTACTGAAGGTGCTCTGAAACGCTGTGGCCGGATACAAAGGGCAGGTCAGCGTCCTCAAGCTCGAATTTCGGGTTGCCGAGCATACTTGCGGTGCTCATCTGGATGATCCATACCCAGAAATCCTCGCTGCGTACCGTTGTGCCGTCAAGGTCCATAAGCACCGCGTTAAGCGGATACTCTGTTTTAACGGGGTAAACGGGGTAGTAAACGGGGTAGGCGATTGCGGATTTGACGCAAGCGAGTGAGTGTGAGCCGAAGGATACGAACTCAACCTTTTTGTCGCCCGTTGCAACAATGCAGTCTACGCCGTTTTTGCCTGTGATAAACTTACCGTCCTCAGTTGTCTCAAGCAGGTGAAAACCGCTTTCGGGGCCGATGACACCGAGGTCAGGTATGTTTACGTTCTTATCAAGAATCATTTCGTAGTTTCCTTTCCTTGAAGAAATAAAATTTCATTTTATTTTAGCACATTAATTTAAATAAGTAAACAACATAGAAAAAATATCCCTGTCAACGAAGAAAAAAAGCTTACCGTTGCGGTAAGCTTTGAGAGATACGAGCGGTTTATTTTTTGTTGATGCGTACGGCGTAGCTGACCGCCTCATAGATGAGCGCGATGCCTGCAAGCACAACTGCCGTGATAAGCGACCTGCGCAAGCTGACGGCACCCGAAATGTTTATGTCGGAAACAATCTCCGAGCCGATTGAAATAAGAGCAAGCTGAACTGCAACGGCTGAAAAAGTATGCCTTTTGCGGATGATTCCGTAGGATAGCAGCAGCGTCATCACCGAAGTCGTTACCGTCACCATAAGGCAGACGGGCAGCACATAAGCCTTGTACCACAGCGCGCCGTTATTGATGAATGAAAGCAGCACCATATAAAGCGATACCACAAGGCAGCATATGCTCGCGGCTACCGCAGGGTTTTTAGGCTTCAGGGCAGGGAGAACGGCAACCATCCAAAGGCACATCAGTATGCCGATTACGTACAGCGACCAGGATATTATGCCCGGCTGTGCAAACGTCGGCGTGTACTCAATAAACGAAAAGAGGCCGAGCATCCATTCGGGTGCGCCGAGGTAATCCACAACGGGAAGCACAAGCGCAGGGAAAGCCAGCAGCGCGGTGGCAATCACCGCATAGCCTTTGCTCTTCTGGTTTTGGTCGGTGCCCGGCTGCGCGTACAGGGGCGTGGGGTTAGTGTTGTTTGTGTTCATTGTTAAGTCTCCTTCCTTGGTTTGCAAGTGTATTGTTTTGTTTGCTTTCTCCTTCGTTTGTGTC
Source organism: Acutalibacteraceae bacterium (assembly GCA_045606785.1). Taxonomy (GTDB): domain Bacteria; phylum Bacillota; class Clostridia; order Oscillospirales; family Acutalibacteraceae; genus UBA8612. The sequence goes on from JAZUSN010000027.1 coordinate 11,238, forward strand.
GATTTTAGTGCTTGCGGCAGCGTTTTGCAAGCAACTCAGCTTTGCAATTTTCAAAAAAGGCAGAAAAAAACAGATGTAAAGCGGGGTTTACATCCGTTTTTATGTTTTAGCCATAACCTCCTTTTGAAAATACATTAATCTTAATATATGCATCAAGTGTAGGGCAGGGTCTTGACCCTCCCGCCGTAAAAGCGATATGACGGTTAAAACGGCAGAGGCAAGCCTCTGCCCTACATTTGATAAAGCAGTTTACAAAAGATATAACAATGTCATTCTGAGCGCAGCGAAGATTCTTTTGTTTTTGTTGTCATATCACGGGTCGTCGCGGACGCCGACCCCTACAATGCTGTGAGCTTGGCGACATATCAATATTTGTTTCGTGCCGTAGGGGCGAATTGTTGTTAAATGGCAAACAAAAAGAGCCGTATCCTGCGATACAGCTCTGATTTTACTTGTGATATTTTCCGCCGCTTTCAATCTGGAATGCGCGGTAAATCTGCTCGAGCAGCATAACCCTTGCAAGCTGGTGGGGAAACGTCATTTCGGACATTGACAGCCTGACCTTACACATCCTCTTTATGTTTTCGCTCAGGCCGAAGCTGCTGCCGATTATAAATACAGCATTTGAGCCGCCCTCTACAGCGGCGGAGCTGAGCAGCCTGCTGAATTTTTCGGAGGAATACTGCTTGCCCTCAATGCACATTGCAAAGCAGGCGGCACCCTTCGGGATTTTTGCCGTGATGCGTTTTGCCTCGTCCTCAAGTGCTGCCTCGATCTGCGATTCTGATGGGTTATCGGGCAGGCGCGCAGGGGTCAGCTCAACAATGTCAAGCTTGCAGAATGCGCCAAGCCTTTTGGCATATTCCGCACAGGCGGCGCGCAGGTAGTCTTCCTTGAGCTTTCCTAAGGCTATAACGGTTACGTTCATAATTAAAACACCATCATCTTCGGTGTGCCTGTGCCGGCAACACGCAGAATATAGTCGCTGCCTTCTTCCATACCTCTGGAGGCAAGTGCGCTGTACGTGCTCTGGTAGGCAAGCTCAGGCAGGTTGTTCTCCTTGCTGAGGTGGCCGAGGATGAGCCTTGTTGTGCCGCTTTCGATAAGGTCGGCTGCCGTTGCGGCACATACATCGTTTGAGAGGTGACCTTTGTCGGAGAGAATGCGGCGCTTGAGCATATACGGGTAGTTGGGGTTATTCTGCAGCATTCGTACATCGTGGTTGGATTCGAGCATAACCAGCTGACAGCAGGTGATATTGCTGAGCACCTCGTCTGTAACCGTGCCTATGTCGGTTGCCACCGCAATGCGGTTTCCGTCGGCGGTTTCAACCGTGTAGCCGAGGCTTTCGCGGCTGTCATGCGGCGTGTGAAACGGGCGGATAAACATACCGTTTATCTCGATGCCTGCTTCGGGTATTACCTCTGCGGGGAATTTGCCGCTGAGTGTGCCGTTTTCGGCAAGTGCCTCAAGCGTGCCTGCGCTGGCGTAAACGGGGATTTTGTGCTTTGATGCCAGAACTCTTATGCCCTGTATATGGTCGGAATGCTCGTGGGTAACAAAAATTGCGCCGACGCTGCCAATGTCAACGCCGATGCAATCCAATGTTTCGGCGGTACGCTTTGCCGTAACGCCGACGTCTATAAGTATGCCTCCGTCCGGCTGACCTACATAGCTGCAGTTGCCGCTGCTGGAGGAGAAAAGCGAACAGAATCTTGCCATGGTTTAACCTACGCTCTCGGCTGCTTCTTCTTCAGGGTCGGGGAATTCGACACGCTGAATATCTGCGCCGAGATTACGGAATTTTTCAACGAATCTTTCGTAGCCTCTGTCGATGTGTGAGAGATTTTCGATAAGGGACTGACCCTCTGCCGCAAACGCTGCAATAAGCATTGCCGCACCTGCACGCAGGTCGTCTGCACCTACGGGAGCACCGTAGAGCTTCTCTACACCCTGTACGATGGCGACCTTGCCTTCGACGCTGATGTTGGCGCCCATTCTGAGCAGCTGGTCAACGTAGCGGAAGCGGTTGTCCCATACGCTTTCGGATACGATGCTTGTGCCGTCAGCGATAGAAAGCAGCACCGTCATCTGGGGCTGCATATCCGTCGGGAAGCCGGGGTGGGGCATTGTTTTGACGTTGCATCTGAGCGGTCTGCCCGAGCAGCTTACGCGCACAGCCTCATCGAATTCTTCAACCTCAACACCGCAGTCTACAAGCTTTTTGGTTATAGACTCAAGGTGCTTGGGTATGACGTTTTTGATCAGAACGTCGCCCTTTGTTGCGGCGGCGGCAACCATATACGTGCCTGCCTCAATCTGGTCGGGAATTATTGAGTATGTGCAGCCGTGAAGCTCGTCCACACCGTAGATTTTAATAGTGTCTGTACCGGCACCTCTGATGTCGGCACCCATTGAGTTGAGGAAGTTTGCAAGGTCAACAATATGCGGCTCACGTGCCGCGTTTTCGATTATCGTTTTGCCCTTTGCCTTAACGGCGGCGAGCATAACGTTGACCGTTGCGCCGACGGATACCGTATCCATATATACGACGGAGCCGACAAGCTCGTCAGCATCTGCGTTGACCATTGCGCTGTCGATTGATACCTTGGCGCCGAGCAGCTCAAAGCCGCGAAGGTGAAGGTCAATCGGGCGGACACCGAACCAGCAACCGCCGGGCATTGATACCTTTGCCTTGCCGAATCTGCCGAGAAGCGCGCCGAGCATATAGTAGGATGCACGAAGCTGCTTGGTGTGCTCGTTGGGTACGGTATATGAGTTTACCCCTCTTGTGTCAATCTCATAGGTGGAACGGTTGATCATCCTGATCTGAGCACCGAGCTGAGAGAGGATCTTGAGCATTATAGTAACGTCGCTGATGTCGGGTATGTTTTCGATTATGCAAACATCCTGAGCGAGGAGAGTGGCGGGGAGGATTGCGACAACTGCATTCTTTGCGCCGCTGATTTCTACACTACCCTTAAGAGGTGTGCCGCCGTTGATGACGATTTTCTCCATCTTTTGAATGTCGCTCCCTTCGTTATTGATTGTTTATTACGAGGCTCATAAGAGCAGAAAAAGACACACTTACAGTATTAACTGCGTAATTATATCACGCCCGACAGATTTTGTATAGTCTTTTACAACAATTTGCCAACAATTTCGTAGTATTATACAAAAATCCGCTTTGCATTTTTACGAAAAATTACGCCATACATCTGAAATCTCTATTTATTATTCCGCGATAATGTGTTATAATACCTTGAAATATTATTTATAATATTATTATGGAATGGTATGGTGATAAATCGTGAAAGAAGTTATGAGAATTTTTGTTGAAAAGCGCGACGGTTTTGACGTTGAGGCAAAGGGTGTCCTTTCCGATATCCGCTCAACTCTCGGCATCACATCGCTCGATAAGGTCCGCCTTATCAACCGCTACGATGTTCAGGGCCTTACGGCAGAGCAGTTTGACCGCGCCTGCACGGCTGTCCTCTCCGAGCCGAATGCAGACACAATCTGCACTGAGCTCGTAATTCCCGAGGGCTGCCGCTTCCTCGCAAGCGAGTATCTGCCCGGTCAGTACGACCAGCGTGCCGACTCTGCCGCACAGTGTATCGCTCTTCTCACCTGTGAGGAGCAGCCTGCGGTTGCAAGCGCAAAGGTATACGTATTCGAGGGCAATATGACGGATGCAGAGTACGAAACTGTCAAGTCCTACCTCATCAACCCCGTTGAGTCCCGCGAGGCATCAATGGACAAGCCCGAGGACCTCAATATCGCTGCAGAAGTACCTGCCGATATTCAGCGTGTCAACGGCTTTATCGGCTGGAGCGACGAGGAGGTTGCCGCTTACCACAAGGAAACAGGTTTTGCAATGACTGTTGCTGACCTTTGCTTCTGCCGCGACTATTTCAGAGATGATGAAAAGCGTGACCCCAGCATCACAGAGCTGAAGGTTATAGATACTTACTGGTCAGACCACTGCCGCCACACAACCTTCCTCACACAGCTTGAAAGCGTAAAGTTTGAGGACGGCAAGATGGCAAAGGTTATTGAAGCCGCCTGGAATGAGTACCTCAAGGTGCGTGATGACGTTTACGCAGGCCGCACACCCAAAAACATAACACTTATGGATATGGGAACAATCGGCACAAAGGCACTCAAGAAGGCAGGCGAGGTCAACGACCTTGACGAGAGTGAGGAAATCAACGCCTGCTCAATCGAGGTTACGGTTGACGTTGACGGTAAGGATGAGCAGTGGCTCGTTCAGTTCAAGAACGAAACACATAACCACCCCACGGAAATTGAGCCCTTCGGCGGCGCTGCAACCTGCCTTGGCGGTGCGATCCGCGACCCGCTTTCGGGCAGAGCATACGTCTACCAGGCAATGAGAGTTACCGGCAGCGGTGACCCCACGGCAGCTTTCGAGGATACACTCGAGGGTAAGCTTCCTCAGCGTAAAATCACAATCGGCGCAGCAGCCGGTTATTCATCATACGGCAACCAGATCGGCCTTGCCACAGGTCAGGTCGTTGAGCTCTATGACGAGGGCTACAAGGCAAAGAGAATGGAAATCGGTGCAGTTGTAGGCGCATCTCCCAAGGAGAACGTACGCCGTGAAACTCCTGCTCCCGGTGACTGCATCGTTCTCCTCGGCGGACGTACGGGCCGTGACGGCTGCGGCGGTGCAACAGGCTCATCCAAGGCACACAACACCCAGTCAATCGAAACCTGCGGTGCAGAGGTACAGAAGGGTAATCCGCCCACAGAGCGTAAGCTCCAGCGCCTTTTCCGCAATCCCGAGGCTGCAAAGCTTATCCGCCGCTGTAACGATTTCGGCGCAGGCGGTGTCTGCGTTGCTATAGGTGAGCTTGCCGACGGCCTTAAGATCGAGCTTGACAAGGTAACCAAGAAGTACGACGGTCTTGACGGAACAGAGCTTGCAATCTCCGAATCACAGGAGAGAATGGCAGTTGTGCTCGATGCAGGCGACGTTGAAAAGTTTGCCGCACTTGCAGCAGCAGAAAACCTTGAGGCAACAGTTGTTGCAAAGGTAACCGAGGAAGCAAGACTTGTTATGTACTGGAGAGGTGACAACATCGTTAACCTCAGCCGTGACTTCCTCAACACAAACGGCGTTACACAGAAGGCAAACGCAGTTATAACTTCACCCGATGCAGACAAGAATTACAGAGAGCTTGTTCCCTGTGTTCTTTCGGATAAAGAGGGCACAGCCGCCCTCAAGGCAAACCTCGCAAGACTTGAGGTTTGTTCACAGATCGGTCTTTCAGAGCGTTTTGACGCTTCTATCGGTGCTGCTACAGTCAATATGCCCTTCGCAGGCAAAACTCAGCTCACACCCGAAGAGGCAATGACCGCAAAGGTGCCTGTACCCGGCGGTAAGACCGACACGGCAACTGCAATGAGCTACGGCTTTATTCCCGCCCTCAGCCGTTGGAGTCCGTTCCACGCTGCAGCCTATGCAGTAACAGAGTCACTTGCAAAGCTCGCCGTAACGGGCGCAGACCCCTTCAAGGCAAGACTCACATTCCAGGAATATTTCGAGCGTCTTAACGCAGTGCCCGAGCGTTGGGGCAAGCCCGCAGCTGCTCTTCTCGGTGCTCTTACCGCTCAGCTCAAATACCGTACACCGTCAATCGGCGGTAAGGACAGTATGTCCGGCTCTTTCAACGACCTTGACGTACCGCCCACACTTGTTTCCTTCGCTGTTTCAACAACCAAGGCAAGCAAGGTTGCTTCCGCCGCATTCAAGGCAGCAGGCAATAACGTTTATCTCGCAGAGCTGCCCGTTGATGCAGACACTCTTCTTCCCGATTGGGATAAGGCAAAGGCACTTATCGCTGACGTTTACACGGCAGTAAGCGAGGGCAAGGTGCTCAGCGCAAGCGTTGTCAAGGAAGGCGGCGCTGCAGCCTGCGTATGTAAGATGGCATTCGGTAATATGTTCGGCTTCGAGTTTGCAGGCGACGTTACAAAACGCGAGATGTACGCTCCGCTCGTCGGTTCGTTCGTAATCGAGTGTGATGGCGAGTCACCCGTAGGCGGCAAGCTTCTCGGTAAGGTAACCGACGGCGGCGAGTTTGTTCTCGGCGGCGAAAGGATTGCAACGGCAGAGCTTGTAGACGCCTGGACGGCAAAGCTTGAGGGCGTATTCCCGACAGATGCTGCTTGTCCCACAGGCGGCAACAAGGTTGAGCTCTACACTCAGCGCAGCACAAAGGCTCCCGCAATCAAAGTTGCAAAGCCCAGAGTAATTATCCCCGTATTCCCCGGCACAAACTGTGAGTTCGATTCAGCACGCGCATTTGAAAACGCAGGTGCCGAGGCACAGGTTCTCGTTATCAAGAATCTCACCGCTTCCGACATTGAGGAAAGCATGGAGGCATTCGTTAAGGCAATCAACGCTTCTCAGATCATTATGCTTCCCGGCGGCTTCTCCGGCGGTGACGAGCCCGACGGCTCCGGCAAGTTTATTGCCACAGCACTCAAGAATCCGAGAGTCAAGGAGGCTGTAACAGCACTTCTTGAGCAGCGCGACGGTCTTATGCTCGGTATCTGTAACGGCTTCCAGGCACTTATCAAGACCGGTCTTGTTCCCTACGGCAAGATCGTTGACACAGCTCCCGATGCACCGACTCTTACCTACAACAACATCGGCCGCCACGTTTCACATATGGCTTACACAAGAGTCACATCCGTCAAGTCTCCGTGGTTCTCACTCTGTGAAGCAGGCGATATCCACGCTGTTCCGATTTCACACGGTGAGGGCAGATTCGTTGCAGACGAGGCTCACCTTCAGCAGCTTATCGCAAACGGTCAGATCGCAACACAGTACGTTGATCTGAACGGCAACGTTGCAGACGCTATGCCCTACAATCCCAACGGCTCCGTGCTTGCAATCGAGGGTATCACAAGCCCCGACGGACGTGTTCTCGGCAAGATGGCTCACAGCGAGCGTAAGGGCGACGACCTCTACAAGAACGTTCCCTGCAACAAGGATCAGAAAATATTTGAATCCGGCGTTAAGTACTTTAAATAATCAGCGAATTGATTTATCAACTCAAATCAAAATTTGCAAAATAAATTTTGCATGATTTGCGATTTCAACGCATTATTAATTAACAAGTTTCAGAAAGTATGGTAAACCACATGAAATATGCAGTAGTTTTATATGACGGTATGGCAGACTACCCCGTAGACGCACTCGGCGGCAAAACCCCGATGGAGTGTGCAAACAAGCCCATCTTTGACCGTATGGCAAGCAAGGGTGAGGTAGGCCTTGTGCGTACCGTTGCTCCGGGGCTCAAGCCCGGCAGCGATGTTGCAAACCTCAGCGTTCTCGGCTATGACCCTGCAGTCTGCTACACGGGACGCTCTCCTCTTGAGGCAATCAGCATCGGCGTTCAGATGAGCGATACCGACGTTGCGCTTCGCTGCAATATCGTAACTCTCTCCGATGAGGAAAACTATGACGACAAAACAATGGTCGATTATTCCGCAGGCGATATCTCCAGCGAGGAGGCGGCAGAAATTATCAAAACCGTGCAGGAGCATTTCGGCGGCGGTGAGTTTGATTTCTACCCCGGTGTCAGCTACCGCCATTGCCTCATTCACCACGGCGGCACAACCGAGCTCGGCACGATGACTCCGCCCCACGATATTTCCGACAGAGTGGTAGGCGGCTATATTTCAACCGCTCCCGCGGCAGAGAAGCTAACAAAGATGATGCGTGAAAGCTATGACCTGCTCAAGGACCACCCTATAAACCTCAAGCGTATTGCTCAGGGTAAGCGCCCTGCAAACTCAATCTGGCTCTGGGGTGAGGGCAGCAAGCCCACACTCGAGAATTTCGAGCAGAAATTCGGTATGAAGGGCTGTATCGTTTCCGCTGTTGACCTTCTCAAGGGTATCGGCATCGGTGCAGGTATGCTCGTGCCCGAGGTTGAGGGCGCAACAGGCTATATCGACACAAACTTTGCAGGCAAGGCAAAGGCTGCGGTTGATGCGCTCGAAAACGGCTGCGATTTCGTTTATATTCACATCGAAGCTCCCGATGAGTGCGGCCACCGTGCAGAGCCTGAAAACAAGGTTCGCTCAATTGAGATCATTGACGAACAGGTGCTGCCCGTTCTGCTTGATGCACTCGAAAAGTATGACGACTACAAGGTGATGATCCTTCCCGACCATCCCACACCGATAAAGACAAAGACCCACGCATCCGACCCCGTGCCCTATATGATCTACCACAAGAAGGGTGAAAAGGACAGCGGTGTTGCTTCAATCAACGAAAAGTCAGCCGAGGCAACAGGCAACTACGTTGATTTCGGTCCCGGTCTTATCAAGCACTTTTTTGAGAAATAACCCGTAGGGGCGGCAATTGGCCGTCCGCAAAAATGCAAATCCTACCAGCTAAGGAGCGTTTCTTATGAAAGAAAACTATAGAATCGAAACCAAGTGTGTTCAGGGTGCTTACGAGCCCAAGAACGGTGAGCCCAGAGTGCTCCCTATCTACCAGAGCACAACCTTTAAATACGACACAAGCGAGGCAATGGCAAAGCTGTTTGACCTTGAGCCCGGCTATATGTACACCCGTCTTGCAAACCCCACAAGCGACGTTGTTGCACAGAAGATTGCAATGCTTGAGGGCGGTGTTGCCGCAGTGCTCACATCATCCGGTCAGGCTGCAAACTTCTTCTCTCTTATCAATATCCTCGGCGCAGGTGACCACTTTATCTCCGCTGCAACAATCTACGGCGGCACGTTCAACCTTTTCAACGTCACAATGCGCAAAATCGGCATTGACGTAACCTTTGTTGACCCGAACGCAAGCGAAGAGGAGATTTCAGCACTCTTCCGTCCCAACACAAAGGCTGTTTTCGGCGAAACAATCGCAAACCCCTCACTCGACGTTCTCGATATTGAAAAGTTTGCAAAGGTTGCTCACGCTCACGGTGTTCCGCTGATTATCGACAACACCTTCCCCACACCCATCAACTGCCGTCCGTTTGAATTCGGCGCAGATATCGTAACCCACTCCACAACAAAATATATGGAGGGCCACGCAAATACGATAGGCGGCGTTGTTGTTGACAGCGGTAACTTTGACTGGGAGCAGAACGATAAGTTCCCCGGTCTCACACAGCCTGATGAGAGCTACCACGGCGCGGTATACACCCGCGATTTCGGCAAGGCAGGCTATGTCACAAAGATCGTTGCACAGCTTCTGCGCGATTACGGCTCAACTCCCTCGCCGCAGAACGCTTTCTACCTCAACGTAGGCCTTGAAACACTTGCTCTGCGTATGGAGCGCCATTGCTCAAACGCACTCAAGGTTGCCGAATACCTTGAAAACAACGAGCAGGTTTCCTGGGTCAACTATCCCGCTCTGCCTTCAAACAAGTATTATCCGCTTGTTCAGAAATATATGCCGAACGGCACCTGCGGTGTTATCTCCTTCGGCGTAAAGGGTGGCAGAGAAAAGGCAGAGCAGTTTATGAATTCGCTCAAGCTTGCGGCAATCGTCACTCACGTTGCCGATGCAAGAACCTGCGTTCTTCACCCTGCTTCTTCCACACACCGTCAGCTCAGCGATAAGGAGCTTGTTGAGTGCGGCGTTTCGCCCGACCTCATCCGTTTCTCGGTCGGTATTGAAAACGTTGACGATATCATTGAGGACATTCAGCAGGCACTTGATGCAATCCGCTGAACGGATTGCATCTCAACCGAACGCAAGTGAGGTTATATCGAAATTTCAGAAACTGAAATTATATCGAGTGACGGCAAGGTCACATATCGAAAAAGGCTACAGGTAAAACCGCCTCGCGCTTTTACCCGATATAAAGCCTTACGGATTTTCGATATATCTTTGATTCGATATGCCCTCGGCTCGATATGTTTTGCATACGCAAAACAAGAAATTTTGTATTCAGGTGATTATTTGCTTATGAACACTAACAGCAGAGTTTGCGCCTATATAGACCTTGATGCCGTGTGCTCAAACGTTGCCGCCGTACAGAAAAGGGTAGGCGATGACGTTAAGGTTATGGTTATTCTTAAAGCTGATGCATACGGTCACGGTGCCGTGCCGATTGCAAAGGTGCTTGAGAATAGCTGCGCGTACGCATACGGTGTTGCAACGGTTGAAGAGGGTGTACAGCTTCGCGAAAACGGTATCGAGAAGCCGATTCTTGTGCTCAGCTACGTTTTTCCCGAGCTGTTTGAGGCAGCTGTTAAAAACGGCATTGACCTCACGGTATTCCAGCTCGAAACGGCAAAGCAGCTCTCCGATACGGCGTTGAGCCTTGGCAAAAAAGCAGGTGTTCATATCAAAATAGATACGGGTATGCACCGAATCGGTCTTATTCCCTGCGATGAAAGCCTTGAAGAAATCAGACAGATTGCGGCTCTCCCCGGCATTGAGATCAAGGGCGTTTTCTCACACCTTGCGTGTGCGGATTTTGCCGATAAGAGCTTTGCCGACAGGCAGAGGGCAGAGTTTGATTCCTTCACCGCCCGCATTGAGCAGGCAGGCATTGCCATTCCGATAAAGCATATCTACAACTCCGCTGCAACAATGGATTTTGACGGCGGCTGCCTTGATATGGTGCGCTGCGGCATTGTCACCTACGGCCTTGACCCGTCTGACGAGGTTAAGTTTGAAAACTTGCCGACAACGCCCGTAATGCAGATTAAAAGCCACATTGCCTATGTCAAAAAGGTGCCGGAGGGCAACACCGTCGGCTACGGTGCGGCGTTTATGGCAAAGCGCGAAACCCTTGTTGCCACAATTCCCTGCGGCTATGGCGACTGCTATCCGCGTCTGCTGACGAATAAGGGCAGGGTGCTCATCAAGGGACACAGCGCCCCCGTTATCGGCAGGGTATGTATGGACCAGTTTATGGTTGACGTAACTGATATTCCTGATGCAAAGCAGGGCGACGAGGTTACGATAGTCGGCGTTGACGGCGGTGAAAGACTCACCGTTGAAGAGCTGGCAAAAACTGCAGGCAGCTTCAACTATGAGTACGTCTGCGATATTACAAAGCGTGTTCCGCGCGTTTATATTAAGGGCGGTAAAATAATTCAGCAGGGCTGAATCAGCTCGGTATAAATCTCGGCAGAGCTTTATACCATATCGAACCCTCACGCAAGTGAGGTTATATCGAATTGAGTGATAAACTCAATATATCGGGTGCCTGCAGGGCACATATCGACATAATTCAAGTTCTGTTTTTGATATATCTTCGATTCGATATGCCTCAGGCTCGATATGTTGCTTTGCAACACGATATGCACCTTCGGTGCAAAATAATCGGTTAAACCATCTTGTAATATAAGATGTTTAATAATAATTATAATTTTTTGGCGGTAAAAAACCGCAGCTTGAAAGGAGCAAAGTCTAAAATGGACGACCCCGGGCCTAATACTGCTGTAATCTCTCTTGTTATGAAAATCGCGCTGCTTCTGGTGCTCATATTGGTCAACGCGTTTTTTGCAATGAGCGAAATAGCAATCATTTCCCTCAACGATGCAAAGCTTGAAAAGCAGGCACAGGAGGGCAACAAAAAGGCAAAAAAACTTCTCAGACTCACAAACAACCCCAGCAATTTCCTCTCCACAATCCAGATCGGCGTTACTCTCGCCGGATTCCTCTCATCAGCATCGGCTTCACAGACCTTTGTTGATATGCTTTCGGGCGCACTCGGCGGCCTTGCGGAAAAAATCAACATTCCGTTAGCGGCTGTTGAGGGCTTCAGCCTTGTTGTAATCACGCTTATTACGTCTTACTTCTCACTCGTTTTCGGTGAGCTTGTGCCAAAGCGTGTGGCTATGTACAACCCCGAAAAAATATCGTTCCGCATCGCAGGTATTCTCACCTTTGTTGCAGCTGTCACAAAGCCGTTTGTCAAGGTGCTTTCCCTCTCGATGAACGGTGTGCTCAGGCTTATGGGCATTGACCCCAACGCAGAGCCGGAGGAGGTCACCGAGGAAGAAATCCGTATGATGGTTGACGTCGGCGGTGAAAAGGGTGTTATTGAGGACACTCAGAAGGAAATGATCAACAACATTTTCGAGTTTGACGATATCGACGCAGGTGATATTATGACTCACCGTACGGATGTTTCCGCCGTCGAGGTCAATGATCAGATTCAGGACGTTGTTGAAATTGCGGAAAAAGAGGGCTACTCACGAATTCCCGTTTATGAGGAAAGCCTGGATAAAATTGTCGGTATTGTCTATATCAAGGATCTTATCGGTTACATCGGCTCAAGCGTTCCCAAGCAGGAGAGCCTGCGCAAGCTTATGCGCGAGCCTTACGTTGTGCCCGAATCAATGAAATGCGGTGTCCTTTTCCAGGAGATGACTGCACGCCGTGTACAGATGGCTGTTGTTGTTGACGAGTACGGCGGCACGGCAGGTATCGTTACTCTTGAGGACCTTGTTGAGTCGATTGTCGGCAATATTCAGGATGAGTATGACGATGAGGAAGAAGAGTTCTCCGTTATAGATGAAACAACGTTTACCGTTGACGGTACAACCTCAATTGACGAGGTTAATGAGCACGTCGGCGTTGACCTTCCCGAGGATGAGTACGATACCATCGGCGGCTTTGTCATCAGCCTTCTCGGCTATCTGCCGCAGGACGGCGAGATGAACGAGGTCGATTACGAGAATCTGCACTTCACAATCCTCAACCTTGAGGACAGACGAATCGGTAAGCTCAAAGTGGAGATCCGCCCCGTCGAAGAGAATGAAGACGACGATGAGGACGAGGAAAATCACCGCTACATCAGACGCCGCGGCAAGGATGAGCAGGATGGCTGATTTCTGCCATAATCTGCCCTTCCTTGACAAATTGAACGGTTTTAGGGTATTATAAGTGTACACTTTATTCTTAAAAGGAGGATACATAAAGTGAAAAAGAGAAACATTATCGCAATTCTGATGGCTCTTGCAGTCGTTCTCACAGTGTTTGCAGCCTGTGGAAAGAACGACGATGACGAAACCACCACAAACCCCACAGTTGTCGGCAGCGACGGCCAGGTTTACCAAGAGGTGACCGAGGTTGTCACAGATGTTGAGGGTAACACATCCGTTATCACCGTAACAAAGCCTGTTGAAACACAGAAGCCCGACGGTAACGGCACAACCGCAGGCCAGACTCAGCCCGGCACAACGGTCGAGGGCACAACAACCTATGAGGATGTCACCTTCCCCGAGGGCGAAAAGGTTGAAGTTGAGGTTGACAAAGACGGCAGACCCGAAAATTGCAGACTCGACAAGCTTCTCAACGCTTCCTCAAAGAGCAAGGCTCTCTATATGAACTGCGTTGTTGTCACAAGCGACAACTTCGGCCTTGTTGAGACAGGCGTAAATATGAAGGTCTACATCAAGGACGCGAAGTTCGCGATGGAAATTCCCGTTGGCGTTACAACAATGCGCTTTGCTTTTGACGGCAAGTCAATGAATCTTATCCTTCCCGCAACAAAGTATTACTACACCGTTGCAGCAGGTGAGGGTGAGGATCTGATGGGCGGCAGCATGGATATGTGGAATTCTCTGAGCTCCGGCACGATGAAATACGTTGACACAACAAACGTCAAGGTCAGAGGTAACGAGTACATCTGCGAAACCTACACAGACAGCACAAACACAAACAAGTATTACTTCAACAGCAAGGATGAGCTCAAGCGTATCGAGATCATCACAGCTGACGGCCAGACCTCAATTCTCAAGATTCACGAATGCTCGGCCAAGGTTGATGACAGCATTTTCTCAGTGCCTAAGGGCTATTCACAGCTCACTGAGGAGGCTCTTGCAGCTCTCGGCGGCACACTCGGTCTTCAGTAAATGAGTAAAACTGTTCTTGTCACAGGCGCTTCCGGCGGAATCGGTAGCGCCTGTGCGCGGCTTTTTGCCGCTGAGGGATATAAGGTTGCCATACATTATAATAACGGTAAAGCTGCTGCCGATGCGCTGAAGGATGAAATCTGCTCTTTCGGCGGTGAGGCTGTTTGCGTGTGTGCAGACCTGAAAGACGAAGCACAGGTGGCACAGATGCTCAGCACGGTTGAGCGTGAGCTCGGCGAGGTTGACGTGCTTGTAAACAATGCAGGCGTATCTCAGCAGAAGCTGTTTACCGATACAACGCGTGAGGATTACGAGCATGTTTTCGGTGTCAATATCCTCGGCGTTATCAATTGCTGCCGTGTGGTGCTGCCCGCTATGATAAGGCGCAAGGGCGGCGGTATTGTAAATATCTCGTCAATGTGGGGCGTCAGCGGCGCTTCCTGCGAGGTGCTTTACTCTGCATCAAAGGCGGCGGTTATCGGGCTGACAAAGGCGCTTGCCAAGGAGGTCGGGCCAAGCTCGGTTACGGTTAACTGCGTAGCTCCCGGGGTGATAAGCACCAAAATGAACGCTCACCTGAGCGATGAAGATATGGCGGCGCTGTGCGATGAAACTCCGCTTTGCCGCATAGGAAATCCGCAGGAGGTGGCGCAGGCTGTGCTCTTTCTTGCGAGCGAAAAAGCCGCTTTTATCACCGGTCAGACATTGAGTGTTGACGGGGGATTTATAACATAATAATAAAATTACATAAAATATGTTGATTTTATTCGGGAATTATGATAATATAAATAATACTATAATAGTAAGTGCGTGTAAAACGCAATACATATAAAACGGAGGAACAGATATGGCTAACTGTCCAAAATGTAATGCCAAGCTTAGATTGATCGATTGGCGTCCCGAATGCCCCAAGTGTGGCGTTAATATGGTTTACTACGGTATGGAGGAACGTCTTCTTGCCGACGCAGAAAAAGCAGAGGCAGAGCACGCTAAATTCCAGAAGGGTCTTGACCGTTTCAAGGCTTCTTCAATCGGCGGTGCACGTCAGATTGCACGTCTTGTTCTCTCAATAATTCCTGTTGCAGGTCTTTTCCTTCCCCTGGGCAAGCTTGCACTTCAGAACATCCCCTACTACTCAGACGGTGTAGCAAACTTTAATATCGACATTCTCAAGATTGTCGATTTCTTTATGAACTATTTCGACGTTAACGGTCTGCTTGCAGCTATCAAGTCACCCGTTGTCGGCACACCCTTCATTTTCTTTGCTGTTTCAATTGTTCTGCTTGCTTTCTCTGTTGTTATGGGCATCCTCAATTTCGGCAGAAACTTCTGTTCATCAAAGAAATCATCCTGTGCAAAGAACATTGTCGTCAGCGTACTCAGTGCTGTTCTCGTTATTTTGGCAGGCGTTATGTTCGGCAAGTTTGCAGGCGATATCAACGCTATCTTCCCCGATTTCATTTCCGGCGCTATGGGCTTTGGCGTATTCGTTACTGCAGCTCTCCACCTTCCCGTTATCGTTGTCAACGCTCTTCTCGTTAAGAACCCGATGGTTGTCAAGTATAAGGAGCTTCCCGTATACGGTGAGGCAGCTGAGGAAGCTGAAGCTGAAAAGGCTGAAGCTGTTGCAGCTGAATAATTAGCTACAAAAGATAAAGACCGTTTCTCACACGAGAAACGGTCTTTTTTATATTTTTTTGCTTTATTCGCTGAAGGTTTCTTTTACCTTTTTGAGCTCGGCAGGTATGTCGATGCTCTGCGGGCAGGAGGGCTTGCATTTGCCGCAGGCACGGCAGAGGTCTGCCTTGCCGTCAAGCACATCGTAGCTCTCTTTGGCGCCGCGCTTGCCCTTGTATACGGTGGAGTTGAATGCCGTGAAGCACTCGGGAATATTCACTCCGAAGGGGCAGGGCATACAGTAAGCACAGCCCGTGCAGCCGACAAGCGGCATTGTGTGCCAAAGCTCGTCTGCCTTGCCGAGTGCCTTGCGCTCGTACTGTGTGAGCATACCTACGCTGCTGCGCTTTGCATAGCGCAGGTTATCCTCAACCTGCTTGGGTGTGCTCATTCCGCTGAGCACAAGCGCAACCTCTTCTCTGTCCCAGAGGAAGTCGAGCGCAACCTCAACCTTGCTCTTGCTCTTTGGCAGAGCCGCCTTGACTCTGTCGGGCAGACCCTTTACAAGCCTGCCACCTCTGAGCGGCTCCATAATAACACAGCTCAGACCCTTGGCATAAGCGTATTCGAGGCCTTCAATGCCTGCCTGATGCTTGAGGTCTACGTAGTTGAGCTGAATCTGGCAGAAATCCCAGTCAAAGCTGTCAACAATCTCTTTGAAAAGGTCAATATCATCGTGAAATGAGAAGCCGAGGTACTTGATTTTTCCCTGCTCTCTTGCTTTAACCATGCTGTCGAGCACGTTGTATTTGAGCACCTTGTTGTTCCACAGATCTTTGTTGAGTGTGTGAAGAAGGTAGAAATCAATGTGGTCTGTCTGCAGCCTTTCAAGCTGGGTGTTGAGTCTATCCTCAAAGCTGACCTCGTCACTCAGGTCGTAGACAGGTGATTTTGTTGCAAGGTATACGCGCTCACGGTAGCCGTCCTTAAGAGCCTCGCCGACAAATTCCTCGCTCTCTCCGTCGTGATAGTAGTATGCCGTATCGACGTAGTTTACACCCTCGTCAATAGCGTGGCGGAGCATTTTTGTTGATGTTTCGCGGTCAATTTTGCCGCCCTTTGTGGGGAATCTCATACAGCCGAAGCCAAGCGGAAATACCTCGACGTCAATGCCTTTGAAGCGTCTTGCCATTGTTAATCACTCCAGACCGAAATATTTTGCAGCGTTGTTGTAGGATACGTCCTGAACAAGCTGTTTGAGTGTTTCCATATCATTGGGGTACAGCCCGTCTTCAACCATATCGCCGAGCAGACCGCAGAGAATACGGCGGAAATACTCGTGCCTGGGGTAGGAGAGGAATGAGCGTGAATCCGTAACCATACCGACAAATTTGCCAAGCACCGAAAGGTTGCCGAATGCCTTCATCTGCTCGCGCATACCGTCAAGGTTATCGTTAAACCACCAGCCGCTGCCGAACTGAATCTTGCCGGGTGCATCGGAATTCTGAAAGTTGCCGAGCATTGTGCCGAGCACGTAGTTATCCTTCGGGTTGAGTGTGAAGAGAACTGTTCTGGGCAGCAGCTCCTCTTTTGCAAGGCTGTCGAGGAAGCGTGAAAGCGGCTGAGCAATCTCCTTATCGTCGATTGAATCAAAGCCTGCGTCGGGGCCGATTTTGTTGAACATAAGTGTGTTGTTGTTTCTCATCGGGCCCATATGAAGCTCCATTGCCCAGCCTCTGCGCGCATATTCCTTTGCCATTGTGCGAAGCAGAGCCGTACGGTAAGCATCAAGCTCGGCTGTTGTGAAGCTCTCGCCCTGTCTGCCCTTTTGGAAGATTGCCTCAAGCTCGTCGGCTGAAGCCTCTGCGTAGGGCACGTAGGTGAATGCGTGGTCGCTTGCACGGCAGCCCATCTGTGCAAATACCTCTATTCTTTCGAGCAGAGCTTCTTCAAGTGCTGCGTAGGTCTCGATTTTTCTGCCGATGCGCTCCTCGAGTGAAGCGAGCCACGGGCGGAATGAGGGAAGCTCAATGCCCAGGGCCTTATCGGGGCGGAATGCAGGTATAACCTTTGTTTTAAATGTTTCGTCCTGCGCAAGAAGCACGTGGTATTCGAGTGAATCCGCAGGGTCATCCGTTGTGTAAACGCAGGCAACGTTTGAGCGCTCGATCAGCTCGTGCGGTGTGAAGCCGCCTGCCTTAATCTGTGCGTTTGCTTTTTCCCAGATTTCTTCCGCTGTTTTTGCGCTCAGCGGTGTGTCGATACCGAAGTAGCGCTGAAGCTCAAGGTGAGTCCAATGATAGAGCGGATTGCCGGGGGCATAGGCGAGCATCGTGGCGTAAGCGATGAACTTATCGTGCCAGCTTGCATCGCCCGTGATGTATTTTTCGTCGATGCCGAAGGAGCGCATTGCGCGCCACTTGTAATGGTCGCCTGCAAGCATCAGCCAGGCAATATCCGACGGCTGCTTGTTTTCGTAGATCTCCTTGGGGGAAAGGTGGCAATGCCAATCGAAGATCGGCATTTCGTTTGCGGCTGCAAAAAGCTCCTTTGCCGCAGGGTTATTAAGCAGAAAATCGTCACCCATAAATTTTTTCATAGCTTGCTTTGCTCCTTCCGCCTCATTTTTCGTATATAAATTCTTTCAGATATTCTGTGTTTGCGCCGATATCAAGACTCAGAACGGACTGACCCGATACCGATTTGCTCTTCCACGTGCCCTCCGCAGGCACGCTGCCCTGCTCAATATCGTAGTGCAGGTAGCGCAGCAGACCGTTGACTGCAAACCCCGTCAGCGAGAGGGGAGACATATCCGTTTCAACCTGGCTTACAACGTCGCCGAGCAGGTTATAAAGCTCAATCGGGCTTGTCTGCTTGCATTTACCGATAAGCGCCGTCATAACCTTGCGCTGTCTGCCCGTGCGCATAAAATCCGAATCGAGCTTTCTGATTCTGCAGTACCAGAGCGCTTCCTTGCCGTTGAGGTGCACTGAGTCGCCTGCCTGAATGTTTTCAAGGTGTACGTCTGTGCGCATATATTTGGCTTCTTTTTCCGTTACCGCCACGTCAACTCCGCCGAGTCCGTCGATAATGCTTTCAAACATTGCGAAATCTACGAGCATATAGTGGTCAATTTTAATGTTGAAGTTGTATTCGATGGTGTCCATTACCATCTGTGCGCCGCCCCAGGTGCAGGCTGCGTTGAGCTTTGCGTTCTTCTGCTTTTCGGGGATGTAAACGTAAGAGTCACGCATAAAAGAGGTGAGCTTGATTTTGCGCGAAGAGGTGTTTATCGAAACGAGCAGCATAGTATCGGAGCGCGACGTATCGTCGGGATTGCGGCGGTCAACACCGATGAGGAGTATGTTTTTTACTGCGCTGCTCTGCGTCAGCTCGCTGCTGTCGAGGAATACGTTTTCGCTGTGTCCCGATTCTGTGTAGTTTACGCTGCTGAATGTGTGGTAAACAAGGCCTGTGCCGATACCGATGAGAAGCACGGCAATGAGCACGATTGCTTTTAACGCGCTGACAAATTTGTTCTTCTTCTTTTTCTTTTTGACTTTCACGTGAGGTGTGGGCTCCTGCGGCGGTTCGGGCGGCAGGTCATCACCGCCGAAATCGAAGTCGCCGTTATCCTCAAAGCCGTAGTCATAATCGTCGTACACGTCGTCAGACTGTGTGCGGCGGTTTTTGTTTTTGCTCACGTATATATCTCCGTGCGAGCTTTGAGGCGTTACGTAAATATCCTCGTACTCGTGTCCGGAGTCTTTGTTGTTATCTCGGCGCGGTCGGTTGCCGCCGACGTAGATGTCATCCAACGCTGTTCTTTCCTTCCTTTTAAAAAACGCAAGCGGATCTGTAAGCCGGGTTCTGTCGTTTAAGGCAACTATCTATCTAGGCCCTGTGTTGCCGCAGCGCTCAAGCCACCCGTTGAAGTATAGGCCGAGCAAGCCACTTCGGTCGGTGTTGCTTCGGATAGGGTTTACAGGGCCGTGCAGTCTCCTGCACGCCGGTGAGCTCTTACCTCGCCTTTCCACCCTTACCTGCCAGGGCAGCGAGAACAAATCCGAACACGCCCAAAAACAAAATTTTCAAGCTTTTTCGGCGTCTCGGTCTTGAAAGGTGTCACCTTCCTGCGACCTCAGCCACCCCAAAAGCAATAAAAAATATTTGCATTTTGGGTCTGCGATTTTTTATTGAGTTAATCTGATGCAAATCTTAACGATAAGTTGATTCAAACAAACCAATAAAAAACGTATTCAGATTCATTCTCACTACCCTGAGCAGGCGGTATATCTCTGTTGCACTCTCCCTAAGGTCACCCTCGGCGGCCGTTAGCCGTTATCCTGCTCTGTGAAGCCCGGACTTTCCTCGTCGGCAGGGGTGATAAGTCCCTGACGCCGCAGCTGCCCAATCCGCTTGCAAATATATATTTTATAACAAAACGCACGCTATGTCAATTTAATAATACCTTACTTATCTGCATATATATCTAAAAAAACGAGAAAAATCGAGGGAGCGGAATTATGGAGTATTATGCAGTGAACGCAGAGGAGGCTGCCGCTGAGCTTAAAACCGACATAAATTGCGGTCTTACACGTGCGCAGGCACAGCGGCGGCTGAATGAGGAGGGCGAAAACGTACTTGCCGAAAAAAAGAAAAGCAACATTTTTGTCAGGTTTCTTCTTCAGTTCAAGGATTTTATGGTCATTACGCTGCTTATAGCGGCGGCAATTTCTTTTGTAACGGCGCGTCTTGAGGGGGACGGCTCATATATAGACCCGATAATTATACTTGTTATCGTCATTATAAATGCGGCAGTCGGCGTTATCCAGGAGAGTAAGGCGGAGCGTGCACTTGATAAGCTCAGGGAGCTTTCTGCTCCCGAAGCAACCGTTGTGCGTGACGGCAAGGTGCAAAAGCTGCCGGCAAGCCGTGTTGTTAGGGGCGATGTTCTGCTGCTGACGGCAGGCGACAGAGTTGCCGCAGATGCAAGGCTGACAGAATGTGTCGGGCTTAAAATGAACGAAAGCTCGCTTACGGGTGAGGCTCTGCCCGTAGTGAAATCCGTCGATGCGCGGCTTGAAGCGTCAACCCCTCTGGCAGAGCGAAGCAACTGTGTTTATGCATCTGCAACCGTGCTTGCAGGGCACGGAAAAGCGATTGTAACGCACACGGGAATGAACACGCAGATAGGCAGAATTGCCGATATGCTCGGCAGGGAAAAGGTACCACTGACTCCGCTTCAGCTAAGGCTTGAAAAAATCAGCAAGGTGCTCGGACTCGGTGCAATTGCAATATGCGCGGTCGTATTTCTGCTCGGTGTGCTTAGGCGTGACGGCCTGTTGGACAGCTTTATGCTTTCCGTCAGCCTTGCCGTGGCGGCAATACCCGAGGGTCTGCCTGCCGTTGTCACTATCGTGTTAAGCTCCGGAGTGTCGGTAATGGCAAAAAATAAGGCGATAATCCGCAGGCTCACAGCCGTTGAGGCGCTCGGCAGCGCAACCTATATCTGTTCGGATAAAACGGGTACGCTCACGCAGAATAAAATGACCGTATCGAGGCTGTTTACTTCTTACGGCGAGAGTGCTGTTGACAGCACCGAGGGCAGAAATATTCTCCGTACAGCGGCACTTTGCTGTAACGCAACCGCCACGAGGGGGGAGCCGACGGAGGTTGCCGTTGTAAGTGCGGCAGGCGGTGCTGACCCCGATGCGGTAAGGCTTGACGAGGAGCCCTTCAGCAGCGAAAAAAAGATGATGAGCGTCACCGTGCGGCTGGGTGGAGAAACGCTGACAGTAATAAAGGGCGCGCCCGAAAAGGTGCTTGCAATGTGCCGCTTTGTAGGTAACGCATACGTTTTTAACGACCGTATGGCGGATGAGGGGCTTCGCGTGCTTGCCGTTGCCGTCAGAAGGTCGGGGGTAACGGAGTTTGTCGGTCTTATCGGCATTGAGGATCCCGAGCGAAAGGAAGCGGCACAGGCGGTTGAGCTTTGCAAGCAGGCAGGCATAACCCCCGTGATGATAACGGGTGATAATCCGCGCACCGCCTCGGCTATTGCTGCAAGGCTAGGTATAGCCGAAAAAGGCAGACCTGCCGTGACGGGTGCAAGGCTCGATATGCTCAGCGACAGCGAGCTTTGCGAAACGGTAAAAAAGGAGCGCGTTTTTGCCCGCGTCAGCCCTGAGCACAAGGTGCGTATCGTCAAGGCTCTGCGAGCCAACGGTGAGGTTACCGCAATGACGGGCGACGGAGTTAACGATGCGCCTGCACTCAAAGCGGCAGACATAGGATGTGCTATGGGTAAGTGCGGTACGCAAGTTGCGAAGGGTGCGGCGGATATTGTGCTTGCCGACGATAATTTTGCAACTATTGTAAAGGCTGTGCGCGAAGGCAGGGGAATATACGACAATATAAAAAAGGTAATCCGCTTTTTGCTCAGCAGCAACATAGGCGAAATAATTCTTATTTTTGCGGCAGGTATTATGGGTATGCCTGCACCGATGCTTCCCATTCAGCTTCTGTGGACAAATCTTGTCACGGATTCGTTGCCTGCAATGGCACTCGGCACGGAAAAAACCGACAGCGAGATTATGAAAAGACCTCCCGTTGACCCGAAAAAAGGTCTTTTTACAAAGGGTGGCTGGCTTGATATAGTGCTTGAGGGCGTGTTTATCGGTGCGTTGGCTCTGCTCGGCTTTGCGGCAGGTCGCGCGCTGTGGGGTGAGCAGGTCGGACGCACGGTCTGCTTTTGTACGATGAGCATCGGCGAGCTTGTGCACGCGCTCAATTCGAGAAGTGAGCGGTCACTTTTTAAAATCGGCTGGTTTTCAAACCGCAGGATGAATCTTGCTTTTGCGGTGTGTTTGCTGCTTCAGGTCGGCGTGGTTACATTCAGCCGTGCGGCAAAGCTTTTCTGCGTGGTGCCGCTGAGCGGCGTGCAATGGCTGCTGGTGGCGGCGCTTTGTGCCGTGCTGCCTGTGGCGGTTGAAATATCAAAGGCGGTAAAGGCTTGACAAAAGCAGGAATTTGAATATATACTTGACGTTGAATTTGAGGGAAAAGGTAAATAATTTATGGATAAATCCTTTGTGAAAAAAGAGCTTGTGCCGCTTGTGCTCAGGCTTGCGGTGCTTGCGGCAATATTTGTTGCGGTGGCGCTCAATTATGACCGCCTTGTAAATCTCGACGTGCGCGCCCTTGTAGCTGCCGCGCCGAATGAGGCTGCCGCCATTGCGGTGGGAATTGCAATATTCGGCCTTAAGGGGTTCACCTTCGTTATTCCTGCAATGCTGATTTACGTTTCTGTCGGTATGGCGTTTGACCTTGGCACGGCGCTGTTTATCAGCCTTTGCGGAATTGCGCTTGAGGTTGCCGTTACGTATTGGCTCGGCAGAGCGCTGGGCGGCGATTACGTCACGAGGCTTCTCGGCAAGGTCAAGGGCGGCGATAAGGTGCTGGGTATGAAAAACAAGAGCAAGTTTTCAACCGTGTTTGTTGCACGCCTTGTCGCATTGCCGATTGATTTCTCAAGCCTTTTATTCGGCTCGATGAAGATTCCTTTTGTCAGGTATCTGCTGTTTTCCGTGGTCGGTATTGCGCCGCGCGTAATCCTTTTCACAAAGCTGGGTGACGGCATTTACGACGTTATTCCGATGCATCTCATCCTCAAAGCTGTG
Source organism: Acutalibacteraceae bacterium (assembly GCA_045606785.1). Taxonomy (GTDB): domain Bacteria; phylum Bacillota; class Clostridia; order Oscillospirales; family Acutalibacteraceae; genus UBA8612. The sequence continues at coordinate 34,412 of JAZUSN010000027.1, forward strand.
CTGATTGCCCTGCCGATAGCTGCTGCCGTTTTTGTCGTGCGCTGGCTGATAAAACGCAAAAAAGCGTGATTTTTAGGCTATTTTCCTATGATAGCGTGCTTTCGGGCACCATTTATTATTAAAAATACTATTGCTATTTTTGTTTTCTTGTGGTAAACTATGTACGTACGAATGATTTGACTCGAAGAGTGGGCTCTGCCCGCTCTTTTGTTATTCTTTGTGGAAATTCTTATGTAAGGAGTGAAAATATGGCAGGTAAAGGTAAGGGTGGCAACACGGTTGCTGCCGTAACGGCAATTGCCGAGCCGATTGCTCAGCAGCTCGGACTTACACTCTGGGATGTGCGCTTCGTCAAAGAGGGTGCAAACTGGTACCTCCGCATTTTTATTGATAAGGAGGGCGGCGTAGGTATTGATGACTGCGTTGCAATGAGCCACGCTCTCGACAAGCCGCTTGACGAGGCAGACCCCATCGACCGCAGCTACTGCCTTGAGGTAAGCTCACCCGGTACAGACCGCGAGCTTACACGTCCGGCTCACTTCGATGCCTATATCGGCGCTCCCGTTATCGTGAGGCTTATCCGCCCCCTCGAAACAGGTGAGCGAGAGCTTCACGGCACACTCGACAGCCACGATGCGGGCAGCTTCACCGTTACGCTTGATGGTGAACGCACGCTTGTAATAGAACGCAAGGAAGCCTCATGGGTACGCCTTGACGACACAAACGCAATTTAACGAAAGGATTGATAGATCAAAATGACTAAGAAGGATACAAAGGAATTCTTTGAAGCGCTGGCGCTTCTCGAGCAGGAAAAAGGAATCTCTGCTGACGTTCTCTGCGAGAGAATCAAGGCAGCAATCGTTGCCGCTATCAAGGGCGATACCAACAGAGATATCGGCTTCTGCGAAATCGATATGGAGAAGAACAAAGTGAAGGTTGGTATGCACAAGACCGTAGTTGCTGAAATCAGCGACCCCGCAGTAGACCTTCTTCCCGAAGAGGCAGTTCACTACAAGAAGAACGCAAAAATCGGCGACATTGTTGAAATTCCGCTCGATACAAAGCAATTCAGCAGAATTATGGCAAGCACTGTTAAAAACGTTATCCGTCAGGGTATCCGTGAGGCTGAGGATGCAAAGCGCACAAGCGAGCTTGACAGCAAGAATAACGAGCTTGTAACGGTTAAGGTTATATCTGTTGATGACGTAACAGGTAACGCAACCGTTAACCTCGGCAAGGGTGAATCGGTTCTCGTCAAGGCAGAGCAGGTTCCGGGCGAGGAAATCAGAGTCGGCGACCTTATCAAGGTTTATGTTGTCGAAATCCGCAAGGGTGACAAGAGAGGCGCAAGAGCTATGATCTCTCGCACACATCCCGGCCTTGTCCGCAGACTGTTTGAAGAAGAGGTTCCCGAAATCAAGGACGGTACGGTCAAAATCAAGGCTATCTCCCGTGAGGCAGGCTCACGCACAAAGATTGCCGTATACAGCGAGGATGAGAATGTTGACGCAGTAGGCTCATGCATCGGTGCAAGAGGTGCACGTGTCGGCAACGTAGTTGACCTTCTCAACGGCGAAAAAATAGATATTGTAAAATACAGCGAAGATCCGGCGCAGTTTATTGCCGCTTCACTTGCTCCCGCAGACGTTATCAGCGTTACGGTGCTTGAGGACGGTGCAAATAAATCCTGCCGTGTTGAGGTCCCGGATAATCAGCTTTCACTTGCAATCGGCAACAAGGGTCAGAACGCCCGCCTTGCCGCAAAGCTTACCGGCTGGAAGATAGATATCAATCCCGAAAGCGGCTTTTACGAGGTTAAGGAATAATATAGCTACGGCGGTGAGATTATGAACAAACAAAAAAAAATACCTATGCGCAAATGTCTCGGCTGCGGTGAAATGAAGCCCAAGCAAGAGCTGATACGCGCGGTACGTTCGCCTGAGGGTGAGATTTCGCTCGACCTTACAGGCAAGAAAAACGGCAGAGGTGCTTATATCTGCCGTGATAAAAAATGTCTGACCGTCGCAATCAAAGCCAAACGGTTTGAAAGAGCTTTCAGCTGTGCTGTCGATCAGCACGTTTACGATAAGCTGCTCACTGAGTTTGAGCAGGAATAAGGAGGAAATCGCATGGCAGTAATTAAATACAGAATTCACGAGGTCGGTAAGGACTTCGGCAAGTCAAGTAAAGTGATAATGGAGCTGCTTGAAAAGTACGTTGATATTTCAACGAAGAATCATATGACAGCGCTCGAAGACCATGAGCTTGATATCATTTTTGATACGTTCACACAGCAGACTGCAGTGGCTAACTTCAACGAATACTTTGCAACAGTTTCCGAGGCAAAGCCCAAGGCTAAGGCAAAGGAAGAAGAGCCCCAGGCAGAGGCAGTGCCCGAAAAGGCTGAGGAGAAGCCGGCAGAAAAGCCCGCAGATAAGAAGCCTGAGGATAAAAAGCCTGCTGATAAGAAACCTGCAGACAAAAAGCAGTCTGCCGCTCCTGCAGCAAAGCAGCCCGAGCAGCCCAAGAAGAAGGAGAAAGACCGTTCAGGTCCCCTTCAGGCAAGAACAAAGGGCGAAAAGAGAACGATCGACACAAGAGCTGACAACGTTCAGCTTGAGAAATATAACGAGCACTATGAGAACATTGTGCCCGTAAACAAGTCCCAGGGTATTCAGGATTCTGCCGTACGTAAGCAGAAGCTTAACCAGAAATCCAAGCAGTACCGCAAGCAGGGCACAAGAACTCACCGCCGTGAAACCGAGCAGGAGAGAATCAAGAGAATCGAAGCAGAGCGTGCAAACAAAAAGCTCACCATTGTTGTTCCCGAGGAAATCACAGTCGGTGACCTTGCGCTTAAGCTCAAGATGACAGCAGCAGAGGTAATCAAAAAGCTCTTCTTACTCGGCCAGATGGCAACGATCAACGATATTCTCGACTACGATACAGCCGAAATCGTTGCAACCGAGCTTGGCGCAAAGGTTCAGAAAGAGGTTGTTGTTACAATTGAGGACAGAATCATCGACGCAACAGAGGACGATGATACAAACCTTGAGCCGAGAAACCCTGTTGTTGTCGTTATGGGTCACGTTGACCACGGTAAGACTTCACTTCTCGATGCTATCCGTCACACCTCCGTCACTTCAACTGAGGCAGGCGGTATCACACAGCACATCGGTGCTTACAGAGTAAAGGCAAACGGCGAGCTTATCACGTTCCTCGACACTCCCGGCCACGCAGCCTTCACTTCAATGCGTGCCCGCGGTGCACAGGCTACGGATATTGCAGTTCTCGTTGTCGCTGCTGACGACGGTATTATGCCGCAGACTATCGAAGCTATCAACCACGCCAAGGCAGCAGGCGTTCAGATCATTGTTGCCATCAATAAGATGGATAAGCCCGACGTTAACCCCGAGAGAATCAAGCAGCAGCTCACAGAGCACGAGCTTATTCCCGAGGAGTGGGGCGGCGACACGATTTGTGTTCCCGTTTCGGCTCACACAAAGATGGGTATCGACAAGCTTCTTGAGTCGATACTTCTCGTTGCTGAAATGCAGGAGCTCAAGGCTAACCCGAACAGAGCCGCAAAGGGCAGCGTTATCGAAGCAAGACTCGATAAGGGCCGCGGTCCGATTGCTACTCTCCTTGTTCAGAACGGTACTCTTCACGCAGGCGACATCATCGTTGCCGGTACTTCCGTAGGCCGCGTACGTGCAATGGTTGACGAGCACGGCAGAAACGTCAAGGAAGCAGGTCCTTCCTGTCCCGTTGAGATAATGGGTCTTGACGAGGCACCTCAGGCAGGCGACGTTTTCGACGCAGTATCAGACGAGCGCCTTGCAAGAGAGCTTGTTGAGCAGCGTAAGCAGAAGCTCAAGGATGAGCAGTTCAACTCCGTACAGAAGGTCACACTCGACAACCTCTTCTCCTCACTGCAGGCAGGCGAGGTCAAGGACCTCAACGTTGTTGTTAAGGCTGACGTTCAGGGCTCGGCAGAGGCTGTCAAGCAGAACCTTGAGAAGCTTTCAAACGACGAGGTACGCGTACGCGTTATCCACAGCGGTGTAGGCGCAGTCAGCGAGAGCGACGTTATGCTTGCTAACGCATCCAACGCTATCATCGTCGGCTTCAACGTCAGACCCGACCCTGCAGCTCAGGCTAACGCAGAGCGTGACGGTGTTGATATGAGAATGTACAGAATTATTTACGACTGTATTGAGGAGATCGAGGCTGCTATCAAGGGTATGCTCGCTCCCAAGACACGTGAGGTCGTGCTCGGACGCATCGAGGTACGTAACGTTATCAACATTTCCTCTGTCGGTAATGTTGCAGGCTGTTACGTTCTCGACGGTAAGGTTACACGTAACGCAAAGATCCGCGTTGTCCGTGACGGTATCGTTATCACAGAGGACGAGATGGGCTCACTCAAGCGTTTCAAGGACGACGTAAAGGAAGTTGTTCAGGGCTATGAGTGCGGTATCGTTCTCAATAAGTTCAACGATATCAAGCTCGGCGATATCTTTGAGGCATTCGTAATCGAAGAATACCGCGACTAATTAATTGAAAGGTAAATGCAGGGGCTGGCGTTGTTTTTCGTCAGCCTTTGCTGAAAGAATACTATGGCAGGATATAAATCAGACAGAGTTGCGGAGGATATCAAGCGTGAAATAATCGCAATCATCCGCGACGAGATAAAGGACCCCCGTGTTCAGGGCAAGCTTCTCACGGTTATCCGTGTTGAGGTTTCGGGCGATCTTTCCTATGCCAAGGCTTATATAAGCGCAATGGAGGGACTTGACGCTGCCAAAGAGGCTGTTGCAGGCCTTAAAAATGCCGCAGGCTATATCCGCCGCGAGGTCGGCCAGAGGCTCCGCCTTCGCAAAACACCCGAGCTTCGCTTTGTTGCGGATGATTCCATTGAGCACGGTATGAGCATTGCAAAAATGCTCAATGACTTGAAGTAAGCACTTCTTTAATTTTAAGCACTCATCTTGACGGATATCTTTTTGCCGTTCCGCTTTCAAAATACTGACAAAAACCTATCACGACAATTTGAGCACTGCGATTAAATCAGCGCTTACAAAATATTTTAAATCTTGTGGCTGATTACAGATTCCGGAATTACGGATTATGTATTGACAAGGTTAAATTACAAACAAGGAGGGAAGAGCAATGCTTATTGATCTCGGCAGTGCAGCTTCTTTCTTAAAGAATAACGACAATTTTACAATCATTACCCATGCTCACCCGGACGGAGATACTCTCGGTTCGGGTATCGGTCTTTGTCTGGCACTTCGTGCGCTGGAAAAAAAAGCCAACGTTATCAACAACGAGGAAACACCTCCGAAATTCCGCTATCTCGAAATCGAGCCGCAGGAGTTTGAGGAGCAGACGGTTGTTGCCGTTGATATTGCAGACGTTACGCTTATGGGCAACGAGGTAAGAGAAAAATACGAAACAAGGGTTGATTTGTCCGTTGATCACCACGGCTCAAACAGGCTGTTTGCAAAGCTCAACTATGTTGATGCTTCTGCTGCCGCCGCTGCTCAGATTGTTTTTGAGCTTGTCGGTCTGCTCGGTGTGAGCATAACACCGCAGATTGCGGACTGCTTATATACAGGCATTTCAACCGATACGGGCTGCTTCCGCTATGCAAATGTCACCCCCGAAACACACCGTGTTGCGGCAAAGCTGATGGAGTACGGTGCGGATGCCGCAAAGATAAACGTCAGAATGTTTGAAACAAAGACGAGGACTTATGCGGCGCTTGAGCGGCTTGCACTTGACGGAATGCAGTTTTTCTACGACGGCAAGTGTGCGCTGATTACTATCACACGCGATATGTTTGCCGAAAGCGGCTCTGATGAAAACGAGTGCGACGGAATTGCTGCGATCTCACGCCAGATTGAGGGTGTGCTCGTAGGTGTGACGATGCGTGAAAGACGCGACGGAACGTACAAGGCTTCTGTGCGCACGCACGACCCCGTTGATGCCAGCGCAATCTGCGGCAGGCTCGGCGGTGGCGGTCACCCCAATGCGGCGGGCTGTCAGCTTCCCGGCACAAGGGAGGAAGCCACAAAGCTCCTCATTGACACGATCGGTGAATTTATATGACAGGTGTTGTTTTTCTTGATAAGCCGCAGGGTATGACCTCCTTTGTTGCGGCAAACAGAACTAAACGCATTCTCGGCGCAAAAAAGTCGGGCCACACCGGCACGCTTGACCCTATGGCAACGGGTGTGCTTGTTGTTATGCTCGGCGGTGCGACGAGGTTTATTGACTTTTTGCATACGCACGATAAGGCATATGAGGCAACGGTGCGTCTGGGTGTCACTACTGATACGCTCGACATAGAGGGCACGGTTCTCACAGAGTGTAAGGCGGATTTCACAGCCGCTGATTTTGAAAAGGCAATGCTTTCCTTCCTCGGTGAGATCGACCAGGTGCCGCCTATGTATTCCGCCATAAAGAAGGACGGCAAAAAGCTGTATGAGCTTGCACGCGACGGCATTGAAATTGAGCGTGAAAGCCGCAGGGTGAATATATATTCGCTCGTTATGACTCACGCCGATGAAGCAAAGCAGGAGTTTTCGTTCAGGGTGAGCTGCTCGGCAGGCACTTACGTGCGCTCGCTCAGCTCCGATATAGGAGAAAAGCTCGGCTGTGGTGCGGTGCTTACTTCTCTTCGCAGGGTTGAGGCACACGGCATCAATATTGAAAAATGTAAAACGCTTGAAGAAATCGACGAATCCGACGTGGTTGCGCTGGAAACTCTGCTTGATTATCCCTGCGTTACAGTTACGCAGGCTCAAGCACAGCGCTTTTCAAACGGTGGCTCGCTGGACAGAAGCCGTATTCACACCCCGCTCACAGCGGGCATTTATAAGGTTTTTTCACCCGACGAAAAATTTCTTGGCTTGGGTGAGGTAGAAGAAGATTCCGACCGGCTTAAGATCAAGCGTATCTATTCCGAAACCTGAGGGTAAACAGAATGGAAAATAAAAAAAGAGCAATAGCTCTCGGCAATTTTGACGGACTGCATATCGGCCATACGGCGGTTATCGGTGCGGTTGTCAGGGCGGCTCAGCTCGGCTTTGTGCCGACGGTGCTGCTGCTTGACCCTCTGCCATGCGTTGCGCTGAACAGGCGCGAGGGCAAGGCGCTGATAATGCCCGACGAAAAGAATAAGCTGCTGGATGCTATGGGCGTTGAAGTTATCAGAGTAGATTTTGATAAAATTAAAGACTATGCTCCCGAGGAGTTTTTTGAAAAAATACTGCTGTGTGAGCTCAATGCAGGTATGCTCACCTGCGGCTTCAATTACCGTTTCGGCAAAGGCGGCAGCGGCGACAGCGCTCTGCTTTCTTCGCTGTGTGCGTCGACAGGCATCAGCCTTGCGGTTCAGTCTGCCGTAAGTCTTGAGGGTGAAGCCGTAAGCTCCACACGAATCCGATCGGCAATCGAGTGCGGCGATATAGAGCTTGCAAACCGTATGCTCGGCAGAGAGTTCGGCTATACGCTCACCGTTGTTCACGGTGACCATCTGGGCAGGAAGCTCGGCTGTCCCACACTCAATCAGCTCTTCCCCGACGGATTTATCGTGCCGAAATACGGTGTTTATTCTTCACGCACCTGCATTGACGGCGTGTGGTACCGCTCGGTTACGAATATCGGCATACGTCCCTCGTTTGAAAATGATGAGCAGCGCAGCGAAACCCATGTCATCGGCTACTGCGGCGACCTCTACGGTAAAGAAATTGAGGTAAGGCTTGTCAGCTACAGACGCGGCGAAATGAAATTCAACTCGCTCGACGAGCTTAAGGCTCAGCTCGAAAAAGATAAAATGTAATCAAAAAGTCCACCGATTCTGATCGGTGGACTTAATTTTTTATTCTACCGTGATTCTTGTTTCGCCGTTTGAGATGACAGAAACGGTAAGCGTTTTTGTGGCTTCATTCCATACGGTTTTCATCTTTGCGCCGTTAGCGCCTGCGGCTGTTACCGTTGGCTCGGTTTCAAAGCCCGAAATCTCAATTACGGATTCTCTGAAATCTCTGGGGTTGTTGCGTTTGCCGCCCTGTGCATAGGAGATCATAAACTGGTTTTCATCCTCGCGGAAATTGCAGATATCATCTGCATCAAGTCTGAGGTTGCAAAGGTCAATGTCGATCTTTCCGTCATCCTCGTTGAATATTGCGTAGGTGTGGGCTGCAAAGGTCGCGCTGAGCTTTTTGCCGCTGTCGAGATTGTAGCTGACGCTCTGCTCGCTGTCGATCGTTTTGTTTTCGTTGCTGTTGAATACGTAGACAAGATCGTTAATATCAAACAGCACGCCGTTGCCTTCGTATTTTTCTTCGTAGTAGCTGTTGAAGAAATTTACCTTAAGGCTGTTGAAAAACAGGAAATTAAAGAAGTAAGAGGCGTCGGTGAGAATACGGCTTTCGGGCAATACTTCTTCGGGGTCTGAGTAAATCGGCAGAATCGGCACGATGTAATATCTTGCCGTTGAAGGTACCCACGTCTTGGTGCAGTCGAAGAAAATATTGTTGAATTTTTCCTGGAAGAATGTGAACGTATCGCAGTAAAGTCCCTGCAGAATATGCGCATCGTTACCGCTGAGTGCATACGCTCTCGGGTTGGACATTTTGTATGCTACCTTGATGTTTGACTTTACCTCATCCTTGTCGGGCACGGCGCCGTTGAGAATGAGCTGATATATCGGGTAAAGCACCTCGTAGAACGTGGGCGTAAGTATTACCTCACCGTTTACAAAGTGATAAAGACCGCCTCTGCTCAGAGTACCCTCGATCGCATAAACAGTTGCACCGCCGACAAGGTCGGCAATCATATCAATGCCGAAAAGAGCAGGCGGATATTTTGCGGTGACAAAGGGATGCGGCTCGTTAGGCGCAACACCCGGGTCATCGTAATCAATGAAGCCTTCTTCATACCACAGGAAGTTTTCAAGGTTTACACCCCAGTTTCCGCATACATCGTCAAGCCAGCAGCCCAGAATGTTTGACTGGCTTGCAAAGTGTCTGCCGTGGCCGTTGTGCTTGTCCATAATTATTACGTTTTCGCTGTTTGACTTGAGCAGGTCATAAAGCTCTCTGTCCTTGAGAATCTGGTTTACGTAGTTTGCCTTTTTGTGGTAGATGTATTCCATATCCTGCCAGATGAAAAGGCCTCCGTTTTCGGCGCAGGCTTTTATGCAGGATTTCATACGTCTGAGAATGTTTTTGTTAACGCCCTGGTCATCGGTAACCTCATCGTAGGCGAGCTTTTCATTTGTAACACCGTTGGTTGAAAGCTCAACCTGCACAAAGCCCATAAGTGAGGGATGCTCCTTGAATACGGCGTCCAGCTCCTCCCGGGTGAAAGGGTCACGCTTTTTGTTTGTGCAGAAGCATTCCGTCTGACAGACGATCGGAACGCCTGCCGCATCGGTGACGGTCAGCAGCTCATCCCAGAATTCGAGCTGTCTTGCTGGGGTCATATCGGTTGTGCCTTCGTCTATGTAAATTACCGCGAAGTTTCTTAAATCTTCGGGCAATGCATAGTAAGTCTTGATTGCGTATTCTGCAAAGGCTTCGCCTGTTTGCGGTCCGCCCCATATAGGGCAGTTTCTTATCATAAACAGTGGGTTTTCTTCGTCAACGTAAAGCCTTAGTCCCTCAACCTGCTTGCGTGTGCGCAACTCGGTAAGGGAGGTTTTAAGCTCGGGCAGCACCTCGTAATCGGCCTCGGCTGTCTGTGCAGAAGCTGTGGGCAGGCAGGCAGCTGTAACAATCATCACAATGCACAGCACCAGGCTCAGGATTCTTTTTTTCATAGTGGTGTCATCTCCGTTTATTTTTTGCCGAGCAGCCTTTGTGCGGCGGCGATTACTCTTTGGTCGCCGTGTGTTAAAGAGTCCCGGGCATATTTTGTGTATTTTTCGGGGTTTGCGCTGTTTGCCATTACGTTGAGCGTCAGCGCAGTCAGCTTGGCAGGTCGCAGGTAGTTGCCGCCGAGTATATCTCTGTACGGCTCGCAGCCCTTTTTGCCGGAGGAAAATGCAGCATAGAGGTTGTCCATATCAAACAGCTGTTTTTCCTCGTCGGTCATTCCGCGCGAATCCAGGCGGCTGTTAAACGGACAGCAGCGCTGGCAGATATCGCAGCCCCAAAGCTGTGTGCCCATTGCCTTTGATGAAGCCTCGTCAGAGAGATCCGCAGCTTCCTGCAGGCTTCGGATGCACTTATCTCTGTTAAAGCCGTCTTCGCTTATGCAGCCCTGTGGGCACTCCGATTCACATATGCCGCAGGAATGGCAAAAATCCACCGTTTCGGGGCGTTTTATCACTGCGTCGGCATTTGTTGCTTTGTCTGCAAAGCGGCCCTTTACGGCAATAATTTCAAGCGCCATACGGGTGCCGAAGCTTTCGTTTGCAATGAGCGTGTTGCGCAACGGCTTACCGAGCCCCGAAAGGTGAGCAAGCCCCTTGTAGGGCAAGGTGCATTCGGTACAATCAAAGCCTTCCTCTGTCAGCCTCTTTGTAAGCTCCTTGCGCAAAAAGTAAGCCTTGTTTGATGCGACGTAGTAGCTGTCAACAAAGGCGTAACCCTCAGGCGGAGAATCAAGCTGAGTGTACGGCAGGGCAAAGACCGTGTATGTAATGCCGTCAACAAATATGCTTTTCTGCTGTGCTCCGTTTTGTGAGAGCACGTCAGAAATTATTTTTTCGTGCTTATTCTTCATTTTTCGGCTCAATGATTTCTTTTGCGATGTATATGGGTCTGTCCTTGCTCTGCTCATATATCTTTGCAAGATATTTGCCGACGATTCCTATGCCGACAAGCTGCAATCCGCCGACCAACATAACAAGGAAAACCAGAAGCAGACCGATTGAGAACGTGGTGTAGTAGCTGAAAGCGCACCAGAGAAGTGCGGCAAAGAGAAATACAAAAGAAAATGCACACAGAATTATACCGAGCACCAGGGGAATTGCAAGCGGTGCTGTGGAGAAAGCCATTATGCCGTCAACAGCATATTTGAAAAGCTTTTTGAACGACCATTTGCTTTCGCCTGCGGCGCGCTCTTCTGCTTCGTAGGGGATGTACTCGGTGTTGAAGCCTACCCAGGAGAGGATTCCCTTTGAGAATCGGTGGTATTCACCCATTGAAAGTACAGCCTCGGCAACGCTTCTGCGGAAAGTGCGGAAGTCGCTTGCACCCTGCACGAATTTTGTATCCGATACGGAGTTTATGAGGTTGTAGAAGCTCTTTTTGAAGAAAGAGAGTGTGCTGCTTTCGTGTCGCTCCTGCTGGAATGCCGCAACGCAGTCAAGCTCGGGCACCTCGTCAAGTCTTTTTACCATATAGGCAACGATCTCGGGGCGCTGCTGAAGGTCAGCGTCAATAAGGCATATGAGGTCGCCCTTTGCGTGCTCGATGCCTGCGTACATTGCTGCCTCCTTGCCGAAATTACGTGAGAAGCTGACAATGCGGATATTGTGCTTTGCCATTGCGTGAATTCTCTTCAGCTCGCTGAGCGTGTTGTCCTTTGAGCCGTCGTTTACAAAAACGATTTCGTACTCATAGCCCTCTGCGTCAAAAACTCTTGTAGCTTCGTTGCAGAAAAGGGCAACGTTTTGTTCTTCGTTGTAACAGGGTACAACAAGGGATAATTTCATTTTGCTCACTGTCCTTTTTTATACGTCAAATTTTATTCCTGTTTGTTTTCGGATTTGTTCCATTACGGCGCTTACAGCCAGCGCCATACGGCTTACCTCTTTATATCTTTCTGCGGTTTCTTCGGGCTTGGTTGCAAAGTCGTAGAATGCCTGCGCTTCGTGCGACATTATCACGTGCTTTTCTTCCTCGCTTACAACCTCCATCGGCTCGCTGCCCTTGCGGCAGAAGGAGATATGGTTGAGCTGGGATATTGAGCCGATCGTAACCGTACCCTCATCGCCGAGAATTTCGCTGCCGCAAAAATCCTGCGCAACCTTGGACCAGGTCATCGTCAGCAGCATACCGTCATACTCAAAAACCGTTGAGCCGCAGCTGTCGGCGCCGCTTTCGAGAAAACGAGCCGTGCTGATAATGTTTTTCGGCACACCGAAAAGGTCGAGCGCCGGATAAATGCAGTAAATGCCGAGGTCCATCAGGCAGCCCGTGGCAAACTTCGGATTAAAAATGTTGGGGTTTTCGCCGTTTTTGTATGCGGGGTATTTTGATGAAAGCTGTGAAAAATCGAAATGTGCCGCCGTTATATTGCCGAGCGCTTGAAGCGACGCCTTGAGCTTGGGCCTTACGGGGCTGTGCATATACATTATCGCTTCCATATAGACCCTGCCTCTTTCTGCGGCAAGTGTCTGCAGCTCGCTGAGCTGTGCAGGCGTAACGGTAATCGGTTTTTCGCATATTACGTGTTTGTCAGCCTCAAGCAAAAGCTTACATTGCTCATAGTGCAGCGAGTTGGGGCTTGCAACGTAAACCGCCTCAACATCGGCACAGCGTGCCAGGTCATGCAGGTCGATAAAAACACGGGGTGCTCCGAATTTTTCGGCAAGTGCCTTGCCCTTGGAGTAGCTGCGTGAGCAGACTCCGAAAAGCTCAAGCCCTTCAACAAGCGAGGCGCCCATTATAAATTCTTCGGTTATCCAGCTTGTGCCGATAACAGCATATTTCATTCTTTTTCAGTCCTTTTTATTCGTCCATTGACTCGATATAGTCGCGGTAAAACTCGTTTATATAGTCCTTGACGTCTTCTCTTGTGCCGTCGAAGGGGCCGGGTGTTTCCATCTTGAGTGAAACCGTTGCGGTTGCAAGCAGAAGTGCTTCGTCAATCTCAAATTCCTGTCTCTCACACACGTAGGTTGCAAAGGTTGTGTCGCCTCTGCCTGTTCTGCCGCTGAGGTTGCGTGAGCGGATAGGGCAGGTGTAGAAATCGTCGCCGTCGTAAACCAGCACTTCCGTGTTGTGTGTGATTACGATTTCGTCGGCACCCCATTCGTACATTATTTCTGCCGCTTCGCGTCGGTCAGCCGTTCCTGTCAGAATCTCTGCCTCTGCTGCGTCAGCCTTGAGGTAGGTGATGTAGGGGATAATGTCCTCTTTTTCTTCCCAGTCTCTCAGCTCCATTGTGCCGTCCTCTTTGACGTGGCGCAGGAAGCCCTGCAGGTCAACGGCAACAGCCGCTTTATCGGAGGCCTTGATTATCATATCGCTGTCAAAATCGCCGTAAACAAGGCCAGCAAAGTGGATTACGTCGGTTTCAACGTCGGGGATATCTTCTGCGGTGAAGGGTGTGCCTGCGCTTTCGCAAACGCTGTTGCGGCGCTCCTTATCGGGGGTGAGGTAGGTGTTGACCATATCGCAGGCGCTGTCACATTCCGAGCAGAATATGCTGTCGGGCTCAACATTCAGCTCAAGCACGCGTGCACGAGCTGAAAACGGAAGCTTTGTTACGGCGGCAACCTCGTGCTCGAGTGCTGTTGCGGCGGCTGTGCAGTAGAGTATTGCGCCGCCTGCCATTTCTTCTGTGTTGCCCTCACAGTCGGTGTTGATGTCGTTAGTGATGTGTCCGATTATGACTGATTTGTAGCTCATTTTTCATTCAATTCCTTTTCAAATTTTTCGCGGTATTCTTCCTTGACTGTGCCCTTGAGAAGGTTGAGTTTGATTATCTCGCGGCACTTGGAGTAGCTCCAGGTCATAAAGTCACCGGATATTACGTTTGCGCTGTCAAGATAGAACTTGCTTGCGGCAATTGCATCAATAATGCGCTGATAGTAGGGGAGGAGAGACTTCTCGAGTGTCCTCGGTGTCTTAAGCCCGCCCTTGGCATCAAGTGCGGGTGTGAGCTGGGTTTGAAACCAATAGATTCCGTTCGTCTGCTCGTTGTTGAAGTGCATAAGCACTTCAGATGCAAAGACTTCAGGCTTCTTTGCGTGAAGCTCTGCGCTCCACGGCAGAATATGCTCAACCTCACGGCACCACGGCTGATAAGCATTGCGGTAGTTGATGATGAGGTAACGCTTGCCGGATTTGCGGATGTCGCCGAAGGTGATGTCACTTACGTGCTCAAAATCAGTGTAAGCGTATTTTGCGGGGTCGAGGTGTTTTTCGATAAGTGCCGTAACCTCGGCATCGTCAACGGGGTAGGTGAAGCTGAACGGGCCGATCTTCTGATTGTAGTATTCACGCATATCGAAGATGAAGAATTCGCTGTCGTTTTCATCAATCATTCTTCTCATGCTCTCCAGACCTTCTGCAAGCGGAGCACCCTTTGCAAGACCGTGGCTGAGAACGACGCCCTTCTTCTTATCGCCGCAGTAGCGGATGCAGAAATGGCGCACGCCGTAGGCAAACTGTGAATAAAAAGTGCCGTCCTGGCAGCAGCCGAGTGCGGTCATACCGTAGCTGCCTGCGTTGTGTGTACCGGGCATAACGACCTCTGTGAGCCTGACGTCGTCTTTGATGTACTTCATCCATTCCTTGTATATCATAGTTTACCCTCCAGTAATGCATAAAATTTGTCGATTTCTTCTTCATTTCCTGCTTTTTCTTTTTTCAGGTTTTCGCTGAGAGTTTCACACAGCTCTTCGCTTTTTAATAGTGTCTCAATTTTTTCTGCGATTGATTCTGCATTTATTTCGGCGAGCAGGGCTGTTTCGCCGTCGGAAAGCTGGTCGTAAACCGTCGGGAACTTTGTGCAGACTATCGGTTTTGCGAAGATCTTTGCTTCGTCAACGGCAATTGATTTGCCTTCCGAGTACGATGGCTGGACATATATGTCGCAGTTCGCTATGTAGGGATATGGGTTTGCTCTTTCGCCAAGAAGTATAAATTGTTCCTCGAGGCCCAACTTTGTTATCTGTTGCCTTATCTCTTGTTCAAGCTCGCCCGAACCAAGCGCATACCATTTGAAGTTGTAGCCCTTGCGGTTCAGAATATCTGCGGCATCAACAGCCATAATGTGACCTTTCGGCGGTGCTAATCTGCCGACGGTAAGTATTTTTTTAGAGCCGTCAGAATCAAAATCATCTACTGATTTTTCTGAAAGAAGCTTTACTGTTCTTTCGGATGTTATATTTTCTATCACCGTCAGCTTTTCGCGGAATTCCGGGAATGTTTCAGCAAGTGAAACAAGGCATTCGTCGGATATCGTGACTATACTGTCAAATCTACTGTAAAAATTTCTGTCAAATTCGGGGTTAAAGCTGTGTTTGCGGTAATCACAGTGGACATAAGCGATTTTTTTGTCTGCACTGACACAGTCGGCGCAGTAATACGTTGAGGTCGTTTCAAGGTATGCTATTGCTGCGTCGTAGTGCTTTCGAGGTGCTGTCATAACCTGTTTAAGCGTTTTCCAGATGATGTCAAGGTCACCTGAATTTACCGCTTTTGAATAAAGAATACGGTTGAATATACGGCTGATGCGAAGCTTTTTCAAGCAGCTTTTTATGTATAGAGAAGCGTTGCCGTCAAAGCGGACGTATTCGCTGCCTGCATCAATAATGTTGACCTGACTGGGTACGTCTGCAAGGAATGCACCTTCCTTACGGAAGAGCAGCAGATCGACATCGTATGCGGAGTAATCCATTTGTCCGAGTAATGAGATAAGGCTTTTTTCAGCACCGCCGATACACAGCTGCGGCATTATGAAGAGCAGTTTTTTCTTCATAAGGAAACTCCCTTTCAGATGATTTCTTTAAGCGCTTCGCCTGCGCTGAATGCAAGCGCTTTCTTTTTGGGAATAACTTCTGCAAGAATGCTGCGCATTTTGTCGGCGTTTTCTTCCAGGGTATGAAGGAAGGCAAAAAGCGAATCTGCCGACTCGACGGACTTAACATCTGCAACGCAGAGCTCGTCGCCGAAAAGCTCTTTTGCTATGCCGCGGGCTTTTATGCTGTAGCTGAGCGCGAAAACGGGAACGCAGTTTGAGTATGCGCCGATGGATGCGTGTGTGCGCGCAGCGATGAGCAGCTCGCATTTTTTGATATATCCTTTGTACTGTGAAGCGGAAAGGGTATCGGGCAGGATAACAGTTCTGCTTAAATCTGCGTTGTCGTAAATTTCTTTGAGAAAAGCATAATCGTTATTATCTTTTGCATTAATTGTGACGTGTGGGATAAGTACGGGTGTGTAGTGCGTTTCTTTTTCGATTTTTTCCAGAAAGCGTGAGGCGTGTTGCGCGAGGTCGGGGCAGTATTCCGCAACAAGCTCACTTAAATTTATGCCGAGAAGATGCTCTCCCTCAAGGTCAACCTCCGCGGTTTCAAGCGTGAAGGCAGGGTCGGCAAAAAGCCTTACATTCTTGATTCCGGCGTTTTCGAGTGCCTCTTTTGTGAGTGATTCACGCGCAAAAATGCCGTCGATGCTTCTGAGCGTTTCAATTTTTTCAGGGGTAAGGTCTTCCTCTCCTACCGAGCAGCCCCAGAGTACAACCTTTTTACCCAGTGCCTTGAACTGAGCGATAAGGCTGCGGCAAAGCTCATTGTCACCATAGCAGAAGGTATCGCCGCCGATGCAAAGGCAGACGTCACAGTCTGCAGCAAAATCGACAGAATCCTTGTATGCGGCACGAAAGTAGTAATCGGAGCGATGCAGGAATTTATAGTGAAATGCGTTGATCATTTTTTGTGTGAATGAAAGCGGCTGAGCAGAAAATCCTTTGATTGTAAGCCTCGGGATATCGGACAGAACGATGTCGCTTTTCGGGCTGAATGACAGCAGGGAATATTCGCTGCCCGGGAATGCCGCTTCGAGTATTTTTACAGTTGTGCGCACTATCGCTTCACAGCCGCGGTTGAGACAGCCCGAGTGATCAAAAAGCAAAAACTTCATATGTTAAGCTTTCCTTTCGTTTATCAGTTTTTGTATAAACAGAACGGTGAGCGTCATAAATACGCTGCGCTTTGAAAAGGCGGTTGCAAGTAATGAATAGATCGTGCCGTTTGTTTCTTTTATAAACTGAACCGAGCAATCAATTTTTTCCATAAGCTCGGTGTCGGCAAAGTGCTTGTGTATCTCAGCTTTTGCATTTTTTCTGCTGCTTGTGTAGCAACGCTGAAAGAAATCTGCCAGCTCATAAAAAAGGAAGGCGGATTTTTCGGTGCGAACGGTTTTTTCGTTAAGTCCGAGCGATATAAAAATGCGCATTTCATCCTCGTCCGTTCTGATCAGCTCCTGCATTTTTTGGTCGGAGTGCATTGCACTTGAGGCGACGTTTACGTAAAAGTATCCACAGTTGCCTGCATATACTGCACGCTCACAGTGGACGAGAAAATCCAGCACAAAGCGTTTGTCTTCGCCTATCTTTACCCCTTGAGGAAACTGAAGGTTGTTTTCCGTAATACATGAGCGACGGAAAATCTTTGACCACACGCTGTTAAGGCATCCGTCGGACAGCATTTTGCGTGCAATTTTTTCGGTAATGCTTTTACCTTCAAAAATTTGCGTGTTCTCAAACGGTAAAAATGGTCTGTGCTCCCCCTCATAGATAAGCGTAAAACCACTCATTGCCATATCGCAGTTATTTTCACGTGCTGCATTCAGCAGCTTCTCGAAATAATCGGGAGCAACCGTATCGTCTGCATCGACAAAGCCCACGTATTCACCGCCGGCTTCCTTGAGTCCGGCGTTGCGTGCTGCACTTACTCCGCCGTTTTTGCGGTGAATTACCACGGTGTCGGAGTGCCTCGAAGCAAATTCGTCGCATATTGTCGGACTTGCATCGGAAGAACCGTCGTCAATCAGAATTATCTGCATAGAGTCTGCAACCGTCTGAGCGGCAACGCTTTCGAGCGTCTTTGTCAGATGTTTTTCCGCATTGTATACGGGAATAATTACGGATAAGCTGTACATTGTGCGGCTCCCTTAATCTTCAATAAATTTATAAAGTGCATTTATGCTGTCTCTGTTGCTGAAATCACGGCTCAGGCAGTTGCGGCTGAGCTTTTCACGCTTTGATTGATCGTTGAGTAAGCTTACAAGTGCGGCGGCCACAGCTTCAGTGCCCATCGGGCAGATAATGCCGTCAACGCCGTTTTCAACTTGACTGCCTGCTGTTTCGTAGTCGGTTATAAGCACGGGTATGCCGAGTATCTGTGCTTCCCTTACCGTAACGGCTTTACCCTCGTAGCGCGAAGGTTGGGTGTAGACATCGCATGCCGCCATATAGGGATAAGGATTTGTTTTTTTGCCGAGGATTATCATTGTGTCCTCGACATTGTTTTCCTTTATTTTCGAGCGTATAAGCTCTTCGTCAGGGCCGTATCCGATGAGATACCACTTGAAATCACAGCCGCTTTCCTTCATTATCCTGCAGCTTTCTGCGGCAAGATCGAATGCCTTCTGATGGGTGAACCTTCCGACGGAAAGCACAGCTTTTTTTGATGAATCAAAGCCTATCGGCGCGTCCTTTTTTGCCTGGCTTCTGATAAACTCTGCCGAGAGAATGTTTTCAACTGTGATAACTTTGTCGCTCAGAGCAGGGTAGACTTTTTTGAAGGCTTCGCCGACCTCATCGGAAACGCCGGCTATTTTATCAAACTTCCGCCAGACCTTTTCGTCTTTTGCAAAATCCATTTTTGCCACGGTGTAATCGGTGTGAATCCAGGCTATCTTTTTATCGGAATTTACTTTTTCTGCAGTATAATCGTGCGGCCACATAAAGCTGACGGCAACGTCATACTTTTTCTTTTGCGGCGGCATATTTTTAACGCAGCTTCTCCAGTATGATGACAGCAGAGCAAAGGCTGCACCGTCGTCGCTGCCGTACCTGCGCGGAACAAGTATACGGCTGACTGCACGCTTTATACCGATTACGGGTGCGGTTTTCATCGCTGAAAAAACGGGCGCCGTCATAGCGGCACAGGCCTTGATTTCGGGCAGAACGTTACAGCGTTTGTCAACAAGCGGCAGCAGTTCTCCGCTTACGCTGAACAGCAGCAGGTCAACGTCGTATCTGTCGTAATCAAGTTCACCGAGAAGTCCGAGCAGGCTGCGTTCGATTCCGCCTATTTCCATTCCTCCGCTGACTATCAAAAGCTGTTTTTTCATTACTGCTTTCCTCTTCTGAAAAAATTTACGCCGAGATATCTGTGCAGGATTCGTGTTATGCGGTTGCGGATGATGTCTTTTTTGCTCATCCAGCTTTTTGCGTACCAATGAATCGCGCAGGTTTTTTCCGTTTTTTTCATCACGCCTGTCAGGTCATCGAACGGACAGAAGTATTCGCGCGGAAATACTGAAAATCCATCACATTCCTGTACGGTGCCGTTATCAGCCTGCAAGCCGTGCTTTTTGAGCATATTGGTAAAATACTTGCAGATCGTAACTGTGTTAAGCGAGCCGTCGGGGTTGATGAAGCTGAGCTGAGAATAGGTCTCGAGAATTTCGCCGAGCATTTCGTTGCCGGGTTCTTTGACCCAGAGCACAAGCCCAGGAGCAACAAATTCGTCGGTTTCAAATGCGGCAAAGGCGTCTCTTTCGAGCAGACCGTGAAAGGGCTTGATAACCTCAACGTCTGTATCAAAGTAAAGACCGCCCTGCTCGTGCAGGATTTTAAAGCGTGCAAAATCCGATACAAAGGCATATTTTTTTGCATCGTATGCCTGGGAAATGTATGTGTTCTGTCTTACGTCGAAGTTGGATTCGTTCCACTCTTTTATTTCAAAATCGGGGAAGAATTCTTTCCAGGAAGCAATGCATTTTTCGATGGTTTTGCCTTTTTCTGCGCCGCCGAACCAGAAATAATGGATTGTTTTGTTCATCGGTCTTTTCCCTTCGTTAATCGAGATATAAGAATGAGAACCACTTATTGTTGTTCGGTGTGAAGAAGTCGCTGTCGTACCAGTTCATACGCTGTGAACGTGCGTCAATTATGAAGAATACCGCGTATGCGACGAGCAGCATAATGGCGAAAAACTTGTATTTTCCGTTCTGAAGTGCGGCAACAAAGATCAAAACCATAAGAAGAACCATAAAGGCATATGTGTAGAAGGCAAAGCGTGCGAAAATCCAGTTGTAAGATGCAAGGATGTAAATTGCCGAGTGAACGAGAGAAACGTTTATCAGAATATCTGCAATCGGCCCGAAGCGTCGTATTTGCTTTGAGAAAATTGCGGCAAGGATCGTCGGCATACAGTTGAAGGCAACCCTGATAATGCCGGTGCCTGTTTCGTTACCTTCCGTAAACCAACCGTCAGCATAGCCTGCGTAGTTTGTGCCCTCAAGGGCGCTGAGGAATGACGGCAGGAACGTGCTGATGAGAATAAGAGCCCCAACTCCTACAGCGAGAGAAATAAATGTCGGAGTAGACCAGGCCTTTCTGCGACATAGAAAATAAATCGGTATTATTATGATGGCTGAGTCGTGGAACAGCGACGCTATAACGGCCAGCACCAAGAGCTTCCAGAAATCGGTGTTTTTTGGGGAAAAAAGATACTTTGCACCGAGAAGAACGATGCCTGTTGCAATATACTGACGGATACCGTTCATTGTTGACACATAAATACCCATCGTGAAGAAAAGATATATGGCTATAGGATAGCTGGCGGAAAAGTTATACAGAACGATCAAAAACGGAATGATTGTTAAAATGGCGCTTATCATGATGAATGTTGAATATTCTGCGCCGGAATTTATGAGAGAACGCTGTAAAAACTCAAAAAGAAAGTCTTTGTCTCCCCAAGAGGGCATGGGAGCGCCGTTTTCACTGAGCAAGTTGTAAGTGTGAACGTAATAAACGGTATCACCGATATTATTTCTCAAACCGACATAAAGGATCATTACCGTAGCGGGAACAAAAAAACCGATAAGGTTAGGCTTTCTTTTCCCGAGCACATTATAGGATCTGCTTGGAAAAGCCTGACCAAGCCATGCGCCAAGCATACTTATGCAGAAAACAACTACTAAATCGGTAGGCATTTTTTTAATCCTTTCCTTTATCTTTTTTGCGGTGATACAGTCTGATTATTTCGTTTGGAATAAGCGCTGCAATCAAGGGTTTAAGTACAAAGATTCTGTGTTTGAGCGGCAAGTGAGCTTCACGGCATCTTTTAGCCAGATAGCTTGCTACGGTCAGACTGAATTTAGCTTTTCTTCTTCTGAAGGTACCTTGATTTTCTCTGACAATATAAAGAGCTTGCTGAATGTTTGCTGCTTTGTGCCCTGCAAGATAAAACTTCCAGAACATATCAACGTCCTCAATTCTCGCAAGCCTCGGGTCAGATGAGTAGCCGCCTATTTTTCGGTAAACATCGGTGCGCATCATAATGGTTGCATGGCAGCAAGGGTTACCCTTTACAAGAAATTCGATCTGAGGATATTCACATATTGTGCGCAGCTTATCCGTTCCGTAGATCTGCATAAAGGAACCGACAACATCATATTCGGGATGAGCCTCAAGAAAGGCAATTTGTTTTTCAAATCTGTCGGGCGTTGATAAATCGTCGCCGTCCATACGTGCGCAGTATTTGCCGGTTGCACGCTCAAGACATTTGTTGAGAGTCGGACCGAGCGTCATATTTTTTTCGTTTTTGAGAAGAACAATACGGCTGTCCTTCTTTGCGTATTCACTTGCAATTTCATACGTGTTATCTGTTGAACCGTCGTCACACATTATAAACTCGATATTGCTGTGAGTCTGGTTCAAAACGGATTCTATACTTTCCGCAAGAGTATCGGCACAGTTGTATATGCCCATCAGTACGGAAACAACGATGTCACGGTCTGCCTTCAATTATTTCACTCCAAAAAGTCAGTCTTTTTTTGATATGAGAGCCGACATAATTCCGAACATCAGAAATACCGGCAATGTCAATTTTTTTGAGGCGCAAAAGAAGAAAATTTTCCACTTTGCAGGCAGAAAAACAAAATCAAGCTGCCTGAATGCATTGTGATACTTGCTGTCGCGTATAACGTCGCTCAATCTTTTCCACGCTGCAGCAATGCCGCCGGGATTGCCCATTTCGTTAAGTCCGATGTTAATGAGGGAAAGTGCGCGTCTGTTGATGATGGCGGTTTTGAATTTTTCTTCCGAAGGCATATTACTTACAAGCTCAGTTAATGCGTTGTTTGAAAACTCCAACGTTTCAATATACTTCGGATTGTATGATGTGGAAACGGAATTTCCGTTTGATTTTACGTAATGATAAAAACATCTGTCGATATAAACGGCTGTTTTTTCGGTGCACGCTTTTGAATACTGCGCTGAAAAATGTAAATCCTCAGGGCCGATTTTACTCATATCCGAAAAACGGATATTGTGTTTTTCTATGATGCTGCGCTTAAAAAGCTTATTACATACCGAACTGAGTGAGTGCAGCTTTTCGGGGTACATCAATCTTTCTCCGACAGGACCGAGTATATCGGTAAACAGTTGCTCTGAAGCGTCAGATGTGAATACTCTGTCACCGTCGTATATGTGCTTTTCTTTGACATTGTCACCGTATTCGCTGCAGTAAGACCAGATGACAAGCTCTGCAGAGTGTTTTTTTGCGTATTCTGATGCAACGGAGTATGTTTCAGGCTCAATATAATCATCACTGTCGACAAAGGCAATCCAGGTGCCGACAGCAACATCGATTCCTGCGTTTCTTGCTGCACTCGGGCCGCTGTTTTTTTTGAGATGAACAACAGTTATGCGCGGATCTTCGCTTTTAAGCTTGTTGCATAAATCCCCTGTGGAGTCCGGAGAAGAATCGTTTACAAGAATTATTTCCAGGTCGTGAAAAGTCTGAGCCGTTAAACTGTGAACACATTTTGCCAGCGTATCTTCGGCTTTGTAACATGGTACAATAACGCTGATTTCAGGCATAATAATACCACCTTGGAATTTTTAATTTCTGAAATTCGGCACAAGATCAAGCAGGAGCTCGCGTACGTTGTGTCTGGTTGCAGCCCTGAGCTTATTAAGTCCTTCTTCGAGCTTTTGGCTGTCAAATTCTACGGGAGGCAGCACAAAAATTTTGTCGTTGGCTGTGAGCTGCATCTCGCTTTCTTCCTCGGCAAGCGTCAGCTCTTCATAAAGTTTTTCGCCGGGGCGAAGGCCTGTGAATTCGATCTTGATATCTTCATAGGGCTTATATCCGGATAGAGTGATAAGCTTTTCGGCGAGAGAAGTGATGCTCACAGGCTCACCCATATCGAGCACGAAGATCTCGCCGCCCTTTGCAATACCGCCCGCCTGAACAACAAGCTGTGCGGCTTCGGGAATCGTCATAAAGTAACGTGTGATATCTTTATGCGTAACGGTGACGGGGCCGCCGTTTGCAATCTGCTCTTTGAAGATCGGAATGACGCTGCCGTTTGAGCCGAGAACGTTACCGAAGCGTACGGCTGCAAAGTGTGTGCCGGTGTTCATACGCTCAAAATACTGAATGATAAGCTCGGTGACACGCTTTGTGGCGCCCATAACGTTGGTGGGGTTGACAGCCTTGTCCGTCGAGAGAATTACAAATTTATTGACGTTGTGGTCGATAGCCGCCTTAGCGGTATTGTACGTACCGAATATGTTGTTCTTAACTGCTTCGCAGGGGCTGTCCTCCATCAGGGGAACGTGCTTGTGAGCAGCTGCATGGAAAATAACGGAGGGCTTGAACTCGCTGAGAACCTCATCGAGTCTCTTCGGGTCTTGAACGGAGCCAATGCGGATGAAGAATTGTACCTTGCCCTGGTATTTGCGGTCAAGCTTGTTTTTGAGGACAAAGGCATTGTTTTCGTAGTTGTCAAAAATAACAACTCGTGCAGGCTTGTAGCGTGCAATCTGGGTGCAGATTTCGGAACCGATTGAACCGCCGCCTCCTGTAACGACAATTGTCTGATCCTTGAGATATGAGCAGATGTCGGTGTTGAGAAGCACCTCGGGCCTTGCGAGAAGGTCGGTAATTTCAACGTTACGGATCGTAGGCTCGGAAACGCTCTTTTCGGTAATTTCCTGAAGGGAGAGTGAGGTTTTCATCGAGCAGCCGGTCTGAATTGCAAGCTTAAGAATTTCGCTCTTGCGCTGTGGCGATGCGGACGGAATAGCATAAATTATCTCGTCAATCTCGTACTTTTTTGCAAGCTCAGGGATCTTTTCGCAGCCTCCTTTGACGGGGATGCCGTCAACACGTTTGCCGGATTTGAGCGGATTGTCATCGACAAAAACCACAGGCTTGCCGATAGAAAAGGCGGTTGCCTCAAGCTCTTTGAGAATGGTAAGACCCATATCGCCGGCACCGATGATCATAACGCGCTTACCTGCACCTCTGCGTGCACCTGCGGAGTGAGCTTTTTTTGTGCGTCGTACGGCTCTGTAGGCAAGGCGCACGCCGCCGGTCAATGCGATGATAAGAAGCATTGATGTGAAGTAGACGCTGAGATTGAGCAGACAAACGTCCATATAGTCGAGTCGGTTGAGTATGTAGTCTGCCGCCAGATTAAGCAGGATTGAGATAGCACCTGCTCCGGCACACCGCAGCATCTCATGCAGGCCGGCGTACTCCCACAGGCTGTTGTACAGCCCGAAGAAGAAGTAAACAACTATAAAGATTGCCGTTGTGTGGAATGCCCTGTCGGTAAGTGCGTTAACCCATAAATCGGGCAGCTGATGAAAATCAAAAGCTATGTATGCCGAAAAAATGAATGCCAGGTTGATTATGAGTGCATCAAGGAGAGCGATAGCCGCCTTCCTTATTGCTACCGTGAAGAAAGATGATATTTCCTCGCGCGATTTTCCGGGAGAAAAAGTGCTTTTCAAAATTTTGTCCACCTTTCGATATTTTGCGCGTGACTAAAATTAGAATAAACTTATTATATTATAAAGGGAAAAAGATTTATTGTCAACCGTATAGTTTTGCCGCATATGCTGAAGCACAAAGTTGGAGGTTGACAAAAGAACGGCGGCTTGGTATATTTGAAATGAACAAAAGGTTTTTGGAGGTAATTACTATGGTAGGTCTCGGCAAATGGGCTTGTACGGTTGATTCAATGCTGTTCCGCGGTGAAGCAATCATCAATATTCTTGACAAGAACGGCGAGTATGATTTTGAACTTGAGCTTCCCGGTGTTGAAGTCCCCGAGTATACGATCAAGTCGCTCGAAATCACGGAGGATACCCTTACCGCTGTTGTAAATATCGCAATGCTCGGCAAGGATGCTCAGCTTGATATTGATTTTGACGAAGACTCATTCACGGGTATACTTAAGCTTCCGCTTATCGGCAAGATCAGGCTTAAAGACGGCCACAGAGTATAATCCGATTATCAAAAATCAGGGCAGGTATTGTTTCTATACCTGCCTTGTTTTGGTTTATGTCGAATGACTAAATGCATTTATTCTGAATCTGAAAAACGAGGGGTGAGAAATGTTTATGAAAAAGCGTCTGCTGTTTGTTATGGAATCAATGAAGAGCGGCGGCGGTGAGCGCAGCCTGCTCAGCCTGCTTCAGCTTATCGATTACGAGAGTTATGACGTTGACCTTGCGCTTTTTAATCTGTCGGGTCTGTTTTTGGATATGATTCCAAAGCAGGTCAATATTATCTCACTCGGTGAAGCTTACGAATCTTTTTCAAAGCCCCTTGTCAGCAGCGTCAAAACATTTCTTCTCAGTTTCAGACCTGATATGGCGCTGAAAAGGCTGCTGTATTCGCGAACGGTAAATCTCAGGCACGTTCCTGAGCTTGAGCGTGATCAGCGCTCGTGGAAATATCTCAGAGCCGCTTTTAAAAAACCGACGGCGAGCTATGATGCGGCGATCGGTTACCTTGAGGGAAAGCCGAACTTTTTTGTTGCGGATTGTGCTGATGCAAAGGTAAAAATCGGATATATTCATAACGACTACTCAAAGCTCGGTTTGGATGCTTCAAGGGACGAAGAATTGTTTGCCAAGCTTGATAAAATTGTAACGGTTTCGGAAGAATGTAAAAAAGTTCTCGAAAAATCTTTTCCTCAGTTCAGGCAAAAGTTCTGTGTAATTGAGAACATAACCTCGCCGAAAACTCTCAAAAAATCAGGCGAAAAAATTCCCGAAGAATTTGCGAAAAAAGACGATGAAAAAATCATAGTTACGGTTGGCAGAATTTCTCCGCAAAAGGGCTACGATATCGCTGTAAATGCTGCGGAAATTCTGGCGAAAAAGGGCTGTGATTTTACGTGGTTTTCAATCGGAAAAGGTGAGCTTAGAGAAGAACTAGAAAATATAATTCGCGAAAAAAATCTCGGCAAAAAATTTGTTTTTCTCGGCGAGAGAGCAAACCCTTATCCGTATATTGCTAACTGTGATATATACGCACAAACCTCGTATTATGAAGGAAAATCGATAGCTGTAGACGAGGCTAAGATACTCGCTAAGCCGATTGTTGCAACAAAGTTTTCAACTGTTTATGACCAGCTGGTCGACGGTGAAACGGCACTGCTTGCCGATATAGATGCGGCAAGTGTTGCAGAAAAAATCGAACAGCTTTTACGCGATGAAAAGCTCGCTGAAAATCTTTCGGAAAATCTGAAAAAAATCAAGCTCGGAAATGAAGAAGAAATCGAAAAATTTTATGCGATTTTGAGTGAAGAAAAATGATCGGAATTCTTCCGGCAGAAAAGCTTGATACTTGACACATAAACAAAAAGTAAGCAGGGCAGAGAAATTCTCTGTCCTGCTTTTTTGCGTATTTATCTGTCGAATTCGTCGCGGTTGATGTAGTAGCCTACGATGAAGCTTTTATCGTCTGCAACGGAGTTGACAGAGTGGTATTCATATCGTCGTGATGCGTTTGGTGTGCGGTTGTATACGTAAATTTTTCCCTTGTAGCTTTCAACAGCGTATGCGTGGATAGGCGAGAAAAATCGCTTGCCTGTCCAGCGGAAAACGATTCCGCAGAAGCCCGGCGCAAATTTTTTGCAGAAGGCGCGCGGATTACGGTCGAGATTGACGGGAAGATAGTGCGATGAAAAATAGCGGAAAACGTGCAGCGGATGCACACCGAAAAGGCCGAGTGGCGTTTTGGCCTTGATGTACAGCTCGCGTGTGATGTCGGCAATGGGTGCAGGCCTGTTGAGGAGTATCATAAGGTTGTATACCGCTATGATCCCGCTGCCTGCGGAGGCGAAATTCTTAAGCCCGAACAGCATTTTTGAGACTTTGGAGCGCAGATGGCCGTTGACAATGGCGTTGGGTTCGCCAACGGATTTGTTGTGTTTGTAGTTAAGCTTTTCGAGCATCAGACGAGTTCTTCCTTAAAGTTGATTGTTACCTCGTCGTGGTCAAGCTTGATTTTTGTGAGCTTGACTCCTGCGGCTGTGAGCATTCGTTTTGAGGCGCGTGTGCCCCACGTGTCGGCGTATTTGTCAGAGAGGTAAATGACCTCGCTTATACCGCACTGAATGATTGCCTTTGCACACTCGTTGCAGGGGAAAAGAGCAACGTAGATTTTGCAGCCCTTGAGGTTGCCGCCTGCGTTGTTGAGGATCGCGTTGAGCTCTGCGTGGCAGACGTAGGGGTATTTTGTGTCATAGTCGTCACCCGAGCGCTCCCAGGGGAATTCCTCGTCGCTGCAGCCGAGAGGGAAGCCGTTGTAGCCGACGGACATGATCTTGTTATTCTGGTTAACGATGCAGGCGCCGACCTGCGTGTTGGGGTCCTTGCTGCGCTTTGCCGAGAGCATGGCAATGCCCATAAAATATTCGTCCCAAGAGATGTAATCACTGCGTTTGGGCATGGAAAAAACCTCCGTGTAAGTGTTGTTTGTAATGTGCTTATTATACATTATCGTACGGGCATTGTAAATAAAAACGGCAAAATTTGTGAGCAGAAAGACGCGTAATTTATCGCTGAAATCAAAAAATAATATGCGGATTTAGAATAAATTTGTAAATAATTTGTAAACTTTGCAAAAGCATTGGTTGGATTTTGGGGCAAAATTTTTGCCTGCGAGGACGAAAAACGGCGAAAAAACGGACGAAAATCGTGTAAAAACCCGCGAAAAAATAAGGCGAAAAACTCAGAGAAAAACGGACAAAAATCGGCGAAAATTTCCGAAAAAACGGGTGTTGAAAAGGGTAGGGCAGGCTGATACATCTGCGGCGGAAGAATCAGCCCTGCAGCAAGCGGGTAAAGATGCCGAAAACGGCTTCATATCAACGAAAAAAGCAAAGAGATGCGGTGCGTTTTTTCAGCGGAAATCTGAGTGAAGGCAAACGGAATGCCGTGGTTGCCATTGCCGATATTTGCGGCGCGGCTTTTGGTAAAGATGCACAAAGTTGCAGAGCATTTGCGTAAATTTATACTAAAATTGTTGACACGAGAGGGAGAAATTGCTATAGTAGAACCGTATCACTATATATATATCTATGTCTTGTATTTTGTCAAGCCTTGATACACAATATGTTGATTTCGCTGTTTTTTCTGCGGATGATGCAGGTTGGCAAGCACAGCAGCTTGGGGGCTACGGCAGTGCGAAAATGCAGCCCGACGAGGGTCAGGCGGAGGGTCAGCAGGAGCAGATGCAAGGCAAAAAACTTCGCTGCACACGGTGCAGTCGCCGGCGGTCAGGCCGGTGAGGGTGCTGCGGCTGTTTTCCGGTGGCGGCAGCGGCGAAGTTTCTCGTAGGGGATGGGTCTCCCGTCCCGAGCGGACGAAATATCAATCGGAGCGGGGGACGTGTCCCCTACTCGCACCCTTGCGGTGCAGATAGCAAAACACATTTTGCGGCGTTGCCGCATTTACCGTCCCTGCGATTTCTACCGGAAACGCAACCTCTTTTTTGTCGGGCTTTTGTCCGGCAGCCCATTCGGTCAGAGTGGGTGCGCAGTCCATTGCGGATTGCAAAATTTCAAATATTCTCAAGGAGGAATTTCGATTATGAGAATAACGAAGAAAATCATCTCATTGCTTCTCGTAGTTTCGATGATGGCATCGTTCTTTGCTATGAGTGGCTTTGAGGCGAGTGCATTAGGTCTGCAGAACCAGCAAGTAACAGACTTCGGCATTCATTTTGATGACACGACACGTAAGCTCAAAGTACTTCAGCTGCCCGATATTCAGACATCGGTCACCGGTGGGGCAATGACGCAGCGCACAAGAGAGGCTATCCGTCTGCTCATGCAGCGTTATAACCCTGACATTATTCTGCTTTCGGGTGACCAGACGGGCGGTGGCAGCGCTGCAACAAAAAGCCAGTGGGAATCTGCTATTGACAGAGTGTACAACACCTTCACACCTTATATGAGGTCCACGTGTAAGGTTCTTGTCGTTCCCGGTAACCACGAGTACGATTTCGGCTCGCTCAACCATCAGTACGAGTACCAGGTAGGCAAGGAATGCGTTGTTGACTGGGATAACAACTTCAGCACCATCGACCTTGACGGTGCACCCGGTGCAGGTAACGTTACAGTCAGCGCAAGCTCAACCAACAAGGCTGTTGCGCTCAACTTTGCCCTCTTCAACTCAAAGGGTGACGAGGAAGATGGTTATCTCCGTCCCGGTGGCGATAACGAGACTGCATACCAGCAGATCGTCAACTGGTATACCCAGATGAACAACACCCTTGCAGGCAGCCAGTACAGCTACAAGGCACAGAGGACGGGTCAGGCTTCGGCTTATGTTCCCACCCTTGCAATGCAGCACGTTATCCTGCAGGAAATCTACACCACAGGTGCTCTTATCCAGGCGGACTCATCAAACGGTGTTTCTGTGCCCAGCAGATATACACACCTCGTAAACAATTGGTCATACGTCCGTCTTGACCCTGCCAACAATCCGACAGGTGCAATGAACGAAGGCCCCTGCCCGACATGGCTTGCTGCAGGCAGTACAGCTGCGCTCTACAATGCGCTCCTCACTCCCGGTAACCTTCTCGGTATGACCTTCGGTCACGACCACGATAACTACTTCGACGTAACCGACGATAACGGCTTCCGTTTCATCATGGGCGGTGCTCTTACACAGGAGAACTACAACACCGACGAAAACCCCAAGGGCCGTTACTTTGAGTTCACACTTGACGACGCAACAGGCGAAGTCTCGATGACAACTGAAGTAAAGAGCTATACTCAGCTCTCAGCTACAGGCAGCGCAGACGTTGATGAGGACCGTATTGAGGCTATCAACGGTGAAGGCAATCAGATGGTTCACACAATCTCTGTTCCCAAGACTGTTTACGTCGGTGCGGCAGAGAACCTTGCAGACGTTCGTGCAAAGCAGGAATTCGGTAATGTTGTACAGACCCAGCTGCTGGACTATAAGACGAAAAAGCCATACGACCAAGACCTGGAAATAAGATATTGTCTGCCGTCGGGCGCAACAAACATTGTCTTCAAGGCGATGAGGACAACATCTGCCGGTGTGGACGTACAGGAGGCCACCACAAACGACCTTGGTACGGAGACGACGAGCGAAGGCATACTCTACAAAAGAGCAATCGCAGGTGAGAGTACACTCCAGCCCGGTGAGCGTATCACCTACACCGTAACCTACACTTACGGCGGCGAAAATTACGAAATCCGTAACGTCACGATGGTTGAAAGCATCAAGCAGCCTGCAGGTTATCAGGAATGGTTCCGCGGCTACCGTGAAAGCAACAACTCAAAGCACTACGTTGACCTTGCTTATGTCGGTACACTTTACGGTGCCAATGCATACAGCAAAGCCCGTGACACATCGACAAACTCGGGCGATTTCTATGTCAACACCTATTACAACTACTCGCTTATGATTGCCGACGTTGACCAGACATGGATCAACAAGGCTGGCAAAACTGAATTCAGCATGGTTCGTTTTTCACCGAGCCGTAGAGAAGTTACAGAAGGTTTGGTTTCACAGCGTGCTATCTACGCTGCCGCTCAAACGGATATTTACCTCGATGCCTCAGCGCTGAAAAAGGTTTCCGCAAATGATGACAGACTTGACACGGGTGTCAGCATCGATTTCTGGATTCAGAAGGATCTTGACCGTGGCTTTGTTGAGTACATTTCCGGTATCGGTTTCTATCCCGGTGATCACGACTTTGTACCCTCCGGTGCAACGGTTGACCCGGACGATATTTATGACAACTATAATGCAGCTGTTACCGCAGAAAACAACTCAACAGGTAGCGGCGGTACAATCGACGAAGCGACAGTCTTCCTTTACGATTCGTTTGCACGTCAGCAGAGCCTTTACGGCTTGGGCACAACCCACGTCAACGGTAACACTACTCCCGATAACAAGCTCGGTAATATGGCAGGTCAGTACAAGGGTTATCCTCTTGTTGTCAGCGATAAGAATGCAGTTCTTGCCCTCAACGGCAAGGATATGACAATGTTTACAGGTGTGCGTAACAAGGGTAGCTCCGACGGCGGTTACCGTATCCTTCTTTACGATGTAGCGCCCTATTATCTTATGTTCCATACATACGACAAGGGCGATCTCCGTGAGCTCGCAATGTCTGAGCTTATGAACCCCCGTAAGCGCTCCGATTATAAGAACGCAACAAACGAGATGTGGGCGGCATATCTCGAAGCTTACCAGACTGCTCTTAACTGTTACGCACAGTATAAGACGACGCAGGATGAGATTAACAGCACAAACACAGCCCTTCAGTCAGCTATTTCTGCACTTCTCAACTCCAATAAGGGTAACCCTGACAACAGTTTGTTGCTTCAGGGTACAAGCAACTTTGCTTCAATTGATGTTCCGCCTATCATTTATGTTAATGGTTCATCAATCGTTACAGCTGAGCCGTTCAACGATCTTTCAATCAGATACAGCGTTCCTTCAAACGCACAGAATGTAAGCTGTACGGTTGTTAATGCGGGTAATGATAACGAGAATACTGCTATCACAACCTCAACCACAAACAACGGTACTGCATACACAACCACAATCACAGGCGGTACTGCAACTAAAGGCGGCTCAATATACTATAAGCTCTCATACACATTGCCGCAGGATAAGAACAAAGACGGCAAGGACGACACATATACCCAGTATGCAGCTTCCTATGTTAAGGATAAGCCCAACACCGAGGGTACATGGGTTACCATGACCCGTAACAAAGGTGCATGGGGAGGTAACAGAAATACCAGAATCCATTACGATTCGACAATGAAGTTCGATAACAACGTCTTCACTTCCCGTGGTGTTTCGGGTATTATGGCTCTTTACGGTAACGTTCAGGGTACATCGTTCGATACCAGAACAGTCAACAACCAGGCGGGTGATTATACCGGTCATCCCGACGGTGCAACCAGCATCTGGTGGGCAGTCGACACTGCTCAGCAGTGGCCTGATGCAACCTCAGGTTATGCCGCGGAAGGCAGAGTTCTGTTCAAAACAGACCGACCGTCTGATGACGGCGGTAAAACTGCTTATCACGATGGTCTTTACGCATATAACAACAGCGAGAGCAGCACCAGATCAAACGAATATATTGTTGCTCACATCTACTTCGACCCGCAGGCAACGGGTGCAAGTGTTAAGCCGAAGATTACACTTACTCTGAAAGGTGTTTCGGGCGGTGACACACCGTGGCTGAGAAGATATTGGGATACCAACAACTATTCCGGTGTTAACTACGGCGGTAAATACACTGAAAACGATCCCAGCAACAGCGGTATGTGGGTGTATAATTCTAACAACTGGAAGAATACAAACCGTATCGAGGATTTGGGCAATACGGACAGCTATACAACCGTAATTGAGGCTAATAAAGCACTTAACCAGTTCCAGACAGTTACCTCCCGTATGATCATCGAAGGTGAAAAGAGCGGCGGTAACAATGTTTACAACTATTCTACAACTGCTTTCGCATTCGTCTTTAACAGAGTTGATAAATCCAAAGCTCACGATATCATAAACAAGATATCAACAAACACTGCATGGCAGTTCAACCAGGATGAAATGGATCCCGGATGGTGGAGCCAGTGGCGTACCGAGGTTATGAAGGCTTACAGCAACGTCGGTAACCTTTGGGCACAGGCAGATTTCAACCCTGACCTTATCAACAGTCTTCAGCAGGCTCCTGTTTATGAGGATGCCGATTACAGCGTTCTTGTAAACACACTCAACACAATTACCGGCGGTGTGCTTGTAAACGAGTGTATCCCCAACGCTAACTATGATGCACTTACCTTTGCTATCTCCAGCGGTGACGATCAGCGTTATGCCGGCACAAGATACAGCAGTGATATGTTTATCAACAACGCTGCTGACCTTATTGCAACTATCAGAAACAGAACAGCTGTTTATGCTGAGACAGACTCACAGCTTAAGGCGGCAAACGATGCAGCAGGTAACCTTGCTGATTCTCACCTTGACGTACGTTTCCAGAAGTACATCAACGACTATGCTACTGCTCTTCAGCAGGCTTGGGATAAGCTTCGTCTGGCTCCGGCAGATTATACTGCTTTTGATAAGTATGCAAATTATTATAATGAAACAGACGATACCATTCTCTTTATGCGTGACGAGTATGCAGGCTACAACAACGACGGCACTGCAAAGAACTACGCAAATGAGAAGGCGCTTGCAAGCGGTGTATACACCTATACTACATATATTGCTTTCAAGAATTCACTCGACATTGACCCAACCCTCAAAAAGCCCAGTGAGACTGCGGCTATCGGCACACTTCCCAGACTTAATCCGGACAGGTTCACTTACAAGAACGTAGCATCACCCGCAGTGCCCGATACAACCGTATGTCTTTACAACACAGCCCGTGATGCGTACGAGGCACTTGAATTCAGACGTGCAGGTGAGTATTACTCTGATGACGGTTCATACACCGAGGGCGGCATAACCTACTATGCTGATTACAACAAGCAGGACCGTGGCGCAAGCTATGTTTACACACCTGTATTCAGAACAAGCTACAATTCGCTTACAGCTGATATCAAAGATGCAGGTTTCGTTGTTACAGATAATAAGGTAAAAGTAACCTATAATAACGGCAACAACGGCGATATTGACAATGACGGTCAGCCGGATGATAACGAAATCTGGGTACTTGCCGGTGACGGTACACCCGTAAACGCTATCAATCCCTGGACTGATGCTTCATGGGGCGGCGCAAGCTACGGCTTCAGTGATGCTTACAAGGAGCACATCCTCAACGCAACAAGCACCTATAAGTCAACAAACGAAAGCTCCAAGTGGGTTCTTGCACTCTTTGTAGAGAACGAGGTTCTCACTGACATCGCTACTGTTGACTACTACTACGATAAGCTTGTTCCCGGCACATACGATCTTACACAGTACAACAACCAGAAGAATACCCTTGCTCTTTACGAGCTGAACGGCGACAACTACGGCGCTGTTATGGCTCTTCTCGCAAACAACGGTTACGTTCCTTGCGATGCACAGGGCAACCCGATTACAGGCGGTGCAGTATGGTACGAAGCTTCCTCGTGGAATGAGTACCAGGCTTCAAAGGAGATACTGCCTAACATTATCAACGGTGCAAATCTTAAGGAAAACCAGGATGCTATCAACTATGCTACCAGTGTTATCTATCAGAAGAGAGCAGATCTCAAGCATAAACTCATAACAGAGTTTATGGCTAAAGACAGTGAGGGTAACATTAAGACGTTTGATTCCATCCTCGAAGAACTGAATGCAAAGCGCGCAGAAATTCAGGGCGTACAGGTTGATGTATTCGGCCTCAGAGGTAACGAAGATAACGTTGTAACACCCAAAACATATGCCGATGCTACACAGAACGGCGCAACCCAGGGCCCGCTCTTCGTTAAGCACAATTATTATAACGACGACTATATAGGTAGGCTCATCGGCAAAATAGCAGTTGTTAACGGATTTGCAGATAAAGATGCTGAAGGTAAAGACAAGGCTCTTGCTACTTACCTCGAGCAGTATCTCGCTGCTGTAAATGATTTCACAACACTTTATAATGATCGTGCTAATCCGGCATATGTTAACAAGGCTAATACTTATTACCTTGAGATACTCCTTAACAAAGATTGGATTCCGCCTTACGATAAGTACGGCACAGAGAACGCAAAGCCCACCGGCGGTTGGTTCCTCGGTGAGGAATTCGACGGTTCAAGCTGGTACACAGAGGAAAGCTGGGAAGAGTACGTTAAAGCAAGAAACAACGCAGTCAACTTCTTCGGCGAACCCGGTGCAACTCAGGGCGCAACAGCCTTCGACGGCTACAAAGTTTTCACCGGCACCTATTACGGCACAGCCAGCCAGCCCGTGCTTGGCAAATACACAGTTGCCGATCAGGGTGCTAAGTTCAGCATTGACCTTGATCCCGCATCACCGACATACGGTAAGCCCATTGCTGTTGACGGTACATCACTTGAAGGCACAGTAAACAAGGCTACCTATGACCTCGTTGTTGCTTACTACAAGCTTCAGTATAAGAAGGTAAGCGATTACGACGGCACAATCGAAGGCGTACCGGGCACAGGCTACAGCGGTATCATCACAGAACTTAACGGATTGATCAGTGAAAAGGAAAATGCAAAGGTTGACGTTGTTATCCTCAACGCTAACGGTGAGCTTGAAACTGTTCAGAAGTCTATCTACGGCGACGAAGCAATTTCTGAGTTACGTACTCTTGCGGCAGCAATTGCAAAGCTTGAAAATGAAGACCTCGGTCCTAAGTATCTGGAATACGTTGAAAAAGTAAACGCTTGCAAGAAGGCTATTGATGAGCTTAAAGAGGTTTCCGTTTACCTTGACGGTTGGAACGCTATCTTCGCTCACCTCAATGCAAACGCAGGTGATGTAGCTACAATCTCTGAGTCCGGTAATATGACAGCTTACTTCAATGCTGTTTATGACGGCTTCAACCCCGATGGTATTTATGCTGAGGGTGGTAAACAGTCCATCAATAATATTTTCACAATGAAGGCATTTGCTGACTCTATGAGCCCCACGGCAAAGTCAGCTCAGGCACAGTATAATACCTTCGTTACAAACCTTTATAACGAGCTTAACGCACTTTCTCTCACACCCAAGCAGGTTACGAGTGCAGCTCAGGCTGCTATGGTTAAGCTTTCACAGGCTTCACAGCCTGCTTACGACCCGATTCAGCTTAACGGCAGAGCTAAGGTACAGGGTATTTCCAAATTCTCACCCGCATCGGTTACTGAGGCTACAAACCTCGTTACAGCAGTAAACTCCACAAAGGTAACACTCTGGGATACAAAACCGGCAGTTACAGGTTATAACAACGGTGCAGGCGTAGTTGTTGACGGTTCACTTGCTGATGAAATCTGGGCAGCAGTAGGTCTCACCAATGCGTCCGGCACGAAGGATTACAACGGTGCAGACCGCGACAACAGATATCTCCTTGTTGAAGGCGGCCAGTTTGTTGATGCTCTTAACGATGCTATCGCTTACGCTAAGCAGGAACTCTATGAGGCGGATGGCGTAACAGTTAAGCAGTTTGAGGTTGTTGCAGGTGACGGAACAGTTACTAAATCTTCAATATTCACAGACGAATCTGTCAAAGAGCTTACCGATGCTCTCGCTGCGGCTGTTGTTACAGATACAACAACTCAGGCACAGATTGACCAGTGGGTATTCGATATCCTCGAAAACACCGATATCGATAACAAAATCTCCCTTCTTGCTGAGGATGGCACGTTCTACGGCTCGCTCAACAATATAGCGGAAGATGAGGGTCTTAAGTATAAGCCCGCTGATTACTCATACCTTAATACAGAGCTTGCTACGGCGCTTGAGGGCAAATCTGAAGGTGCTCAGGCAATTATCGATATGATATGGCTTGACAACGGCGACGGTACTTACACACTCGATCCCCAATACGGTAACACAAACGGTGCCAAGTATTTCACATCAGAAACATGGACACCTTACTACACCAATTATTCAAATGCTCTTAACCCGAACATTGTTCCCAGAGATCTTACATCTAATGATCAGGACAAGATCAATGCGTATACAACAGGCATTTATACCACAAGAAACGCTCTTAAATGGAATGGTATTGATGACAACACATGGTCGCAGATTGATGATGTTGGTAATAAGATCGGCAAGCTCGAATCCGCTACATTTGAGGTTCTCACTTTCACAAACAGTAGGGTTCAGATTCTCGAAGACGGCACACGTGTTCTTACTGCTCCGACAGTAGGCAGCAAGAATCTTTCCGCTTACGGTGATGTTTCACACATCCTCTCGCTTTGGGAAACATTCAGAGCTAACTATATTGATGCAGAGGGCGTTGATATCACAAAGCAGGCAGAAATGCTCGAAAAGCTCCGGGAAATCGGCGATATCCTTAACAATCTCGAAACAAAGAGATTTGATACATCTGAAAGCAATGAGTTTACAGAAGGCGTAAGAAACCTTATTGATAGCTTCATAGCAGGTACTTACACGTTTAACGGTCTCTCCTCCAGTGACGGTGTTGGTACGTACGTTGCAGATTACCAAGCTGTTGCCGAAAATACAAATGTTAGCGCATATGAACAGAATATTCGCTCACAGCAGAGTATTTTCATCCAGAGTAAGCTTAACGCTCTTTACACAATCATCGGCTCCGGTATGGAGGTTGGTGATCAGTATCAAGATCATTCAACAGGCTCACTTGTTATCTACTCGACAGCAATTGAAGCAATTAATGCAATTGCTTATGAGCTCTTTGAATACCTCACAACAACTCCTGCTGTATATGCCGGCTTCGGTCTTGAGATGAGACAGGCTATGTACGATTATCTCTCAACTGAGATTGTTGTTTCGGTTAATTACAGATACGCGGCTAGTCCTACGGTTTATACCAAGAGCGTACCGATGTTCAGCCCCGAAATGGTTGAAGGTATAAAAGCTCAGATTGATGGTTCGGGCGTAGACGGCGACTATGGTGTATTCGGTACTCCTTCAAGTTGGCCGACCATCAACCTGCTTAACAATGGTGTTGGTATCGAACTTAACGAAAATGTACAATTCGACCAAACCATATACAAAATGCCTGTTGAATATATTGAGGAAACGGGCGAGACAATTTATCAGGATGTATATGTAGGTAGTAACATCATCGGCCCCCTGAGCGGTTATTCACCATTCTACTCAAGCTCTATTGATGGCGGCAATATGCACCATGTAGAAGCACTTGGATGGCTTATGAGTCAAGCAGTTGTTGATACAGGCGACGGTATCTACATCCTTGCTGATACAAACGGCACAAAAGAAATAGATAGTGCAGTTTTCCGTTACTCAATGGAAATCGATTCAAAAAAGAAGGATGGTGAGTGGTACACCAAGGACTACGGAACTGATATCTATCAGGATGGCACAAAGTACTATCTTGCAGCACATCCCACAAACAAAGTTACAGGCAGCAACTACGGTGGCTGGTTCACAGATGTAACGTATGAAGCTGTTGTTGACAGCAGAAATAAAGCAATACCGTACATTGAAAAATACAGCAGTTGTCAGTTCGGTAAAGGTACTGCTGCGAGCCAGTTTATTGAAAATCTCAGCCGAGAAAACGCAACCGGTATGATATGCTGGAACAAGTCTAACAGAGACGCATATATTGCTAATGTCAAAGCTGACCAGAAGAGTATTGACGATGTGGCAGGATCAATCTACGGATCAATTTGTGAGCTCAAGCTTCTTCCCGCAACAGATGCGTACAGATATGTTGCAGGCCTTATATACGATGCTCTCGGTGTGATTCCGAGTTACATCCCTGATAACACAACGGGTATCATTATTCCTGAAGAAGAGGGTAACGGTGTAGGTGAACTTAAAGCTAACCAAGAGCTTGGCGGCCGTCTGTTTAATCAAAACCTCCTCGGAAGTCTTGCTCAGCATACAACAAGCAAAGATGAAAACGGCAAAACCATCTACTACTCAACTCAGCTTCCCGGCAGCTATAACGGCGGTGCGAATGCAGTCAAGGCAATTCTTACACAATTACAGACAGAGATTGCAAATGATGGCATTGTAACGATCGACAAGGCAGATGCTCTTGTTCTTGCTGATACAAACAGCGTCAAGGCAAGAATTGTTGCCGAGCTTGAGAAACTTACTCTCGGCCTGGCAGACCTGAGCAAGATCACTTCTCTTACAAAGGCATTCCTCTTCAATAACCCTGCTAACGCTGATTCACTCGGCTCATATGATATCAATGATAACGGTGTCGGTCAGCAGTTCTTCGAAACAGAGCATGTTAACCTTGGCAGCCAGGGTACAAATGCCGGCAACTACAGAGACGATAAGTTAATGCAGCAGGCTACAGGTGTATACCATGCGAGTGGTTTCTATGATTTTACAAAGTATACAGAGGATTCACTCAGAGCGGTTATCAACTTCCTGAAGAACAACGACATTATTACTGCTGCAACGCAGGCTACGGCAAATAACTTCAATATTACGAACAAGACAGGCTTCAACATTGCGTTTGATCCCAAAACAAACGGCGGTGCGCTTTATAGCACGCCCGCTACACAGCAGGGACTGGTTGATGAAATCTATAATAATCTTGTAGATCATATCAACGCTATGGAGCTTGAAAAGGCTAAAACAGAAAGCCTCAAGGCAGATATTGTCACCGCAGATGATATTATGCTTAATGCGGATATTTACGACCACACAGCCGTTGACAACGGCGGAAATAACATCTGGGATGAGTTCGAAGCAGCTTACAGCAATGCTAAAGATTACCAGGATGTTACTGTTATCAACACTAATCAGGTTCTCCAGGCTGAAGACAGACTTGAGAAGGCTATCAAAGCACTTGTACTTTATGTTGATACATTTGCTCCCGTTGTAACTATCCACAACACTCAGACTGATCTGAACAAGTTCTATGCAGAGCATGCATCAGAGCTCGGCAACACAATTACCTCTGCAGATCAGATGAAAACAGTTTCTTATATGGAGCCCGGTCTTGGCGGCTATACACTTTACGTATACACCAACCAGCTCAACCCGCATATTGTTGTTTCTCTTAAGGATACAACAAGCATTCTCAACGAAGGTGACGGTTCGACAAGAACAGTTACAGCTTCTAAGCCCGAGAAGCTTTCAGTTTCCGCACAGGCTATGAGCGGTGTTACAGCAAACGTTATCACTCCTGTTCTTGATGCAACCACAGGTATGGCTCTCACATCTGTCTCTACAACGCTTACAGGTGCGACAACTATGACTGCTCAGACAGCCAAGAACGCAGAGGGTACATATGATGCGGATTCTTCAGCATACATTATCCTTAATCCTCAGTTCAAAGATGAGGACGGTACACAGCAGGCAGCTGCTTACACGATCGGTGCAACTGACTCAGCTGTAACAAAGGATACTGAAACAGGCGCTATCACGGCACAGGTCAACGGCGTAGAGAAGTTCAACTATGCAAACAGCACTGAGCTTATCGAAACAACGGAGGACGGCAAGATCACAGTATTCGTTTACTATATGAATGCTATGCCGGCTGATGGTGACGACAGCGGTTTTGCTGCTGACGGTACAGCTAACGAATCTGCAGTTCTCACATATCCCGAGAAAAACGGTGTTGCTGCTGATAAGTGGGTTTCGACATATGGCCTTCTCAGACAATTCAACAAGGCTGTAAAAGCATGGGAATTCAGCGATATCGACGGCGACCTCAATGAAGGTGCAGTTTACATTGATCCCACATTCGGTGAGAATAACTTCGGCAGCTTCATCTACAAGCTTGATCCTGCCGCAACAGAGGGTCTTGACTACGACGTAGCTAAGATCTACTTCGAGCAGGGTGCGACTGCTGCTGAGGATGCGTTCATCAGCGCACTCAATTCAAACACCGACTACATAGCGGCGCTTGATGCAGAAAGCAAGAATCCTGATTCGACCAAGTATATCTCATACGGCTCCTACGATAACTATAATCAGCATCTCGCATTTATCGATAACGGTACACTTATGTTTGTTCACGTTGCAGACCGCTTCGGTAACGTATGTAACAGAATCATCGAGGTTAAGAACTACGATCAGCTTGCTCCCAAGCTTACAGCAACAGGTACAGGCGCTGTCAGCGTAGTTGAGCCGGGCGGTTCAGGTGTAGCAGAGGTTGACCTGTTCAAGTACATGGGTACTCAGGGCAGCTCACTCTATATTGACTACCTGTTCGAGATGTTACATATCAATGATTTCACGTATGTATCAGAGGATAATAAGTTTACAATCAAGGCAGGCGCTGCAAGCGCAGGCAAGCACTTCACAGTTGCTGTTACAGATAAGGCGGGTAACGTTGGCTCTGTACCGGTATATGCTGATGAAAACGGCGATATCGTTGTTGAGGTAGTTGAAACATTCGACAACGTTGCCAAGTATGCAGCAAATACCAAGACGGATATCGGTGTTAACACAAGCGAAGACCTTGAAGTCATCGAGTTTACGTTCAACGGCAACCAGACGATTATCCTTAACTATTCTGAGCCTTCTTCAATCGTTAAGGCAGGTCCCGACGGTAATGTCTTTGCAAACAAGAAGAATGTACCGCTCAACATTACAACCAAGTCTGAAGTCGAGGCAGTTAAGCTGTATAACGTTGCTGCAGGAACAGAGGAAATCTGGACCGCTGACAACGCAACCGTTACAGATAACGGCGACGGCACAAAGACATGGACAGTTAAGTATAAGTTCACAGAGGGTGAACACAGCTATGTTGCTACTGCAAAGGTAGATGGCAACTGGGAGACATTCGGCGTTGATTTCAGCTTCACAGCTACAACAAAGAGTGTTACGGTTAAGCTTACTGTTGCAGGTATCGGTAAGATCAGATTCGGTTATAACGAAGGCAACTATTCCAACGTTCCCGTTATGTCTCAGAAGAGCGTTCCCTACGGTTCGGTTGTTACTCTTGAGGCTGTTCAGACTGAGGAAGGTTCCGACTTCTACTACTGGATCAATAACGGCTCCAACAGAATTATAAGCGCAGCTGAGACTTATGAGTTCACAGCCGTTACAACTATGGATCTTACAACTCAGTTCACCACTAACGAATGCTTCGATAACGATAAGAGACTTGTTGTTTATGTAAATAACGCTGAAAACGTTATCGAAAACTTTGAGCTTGCAGAAGGTGAGGATTATAAGGTCCCCGCTGCTCCCTCACTTCCCGATCATGTCTTCAAGAGTTGGAGCATGACTAAGGAAGAGGTTCTTGCAAGCGACGAAATGATGATTATCGTAAGACCCGTCTACTCACTTGTTGTTAAAAACACAGTTACCCTCACCGAGGGTAACTGGACAACAACAGGCGCAGGCGTATATGAGTCTGTCGACAACGAGAGAGCTGTTGTCACCGTCAGCGCTTCTGCTGCAGATGATGCAGGTGCAAGCTTCCTCTACTGGCTTGATGCCGAGACAGGCGATATCGCTTCCTACAACAGAACCTACACCTTCCACGCTATCAAGGATACTGAGCTTACACCCGTTTACGGTGATGCTTCGGCTGTTGTTCCCGCTCCTGTTGCCAGAATTTCAACAGTTAAGTATGACAGTAACTCAAAGAAGGTCAACTTCTATGCAGAGCGTTCGATTCCTGCTGAGTATGAGCTTATTCAGACCGGCGTTATCGTAACAAAGAGCGCTTCTGTCGGCACTGATGAGCAGGGCTTCATCCTTGATGCAGCAGGTGTCGGTAAGGGCGTATCAAAGAGCACTGCAACCAACGGTTTCTACACAGGTGCTGTTTCAGCAACAGCAGGCACAACCGTTTATGCAAGAGCTTACGTCATCTACACGAATGCAGACGGTGATATCATCACCTCCTACAGCCCGATTTCTTCATACACCGTATAAGAATCAAGGCGTAAAATCCAAAAAAGCAGCTCACCCGAAAGGGTGGGCTGTTTTTGAGAGAGGAGAATTTCCATGTACGAATTATCATTCTGGGTAAAAATGTTTTACGGCTTTTTCAGGTGGCTTATCGCATTGGTTCTCTGCATTTCCGTTGCGACACCTATGCCGGCTTACAATTTTGAGGAGCCTGCAGACGATGCTATGGCGGTTACCGTTATGAGCTTCAACGTTTATATTGCAGGCGCAGGCAAGAAGTCGCCCGAAAACAGAGGTGCTCTTGTTGCAAAGACACTCCGTGGTGAAATGCCCGATTCGTTCGGTCTCCAGGAGGCCGATAAGGCGTGGGTTGACCGTGTGAGCGAGGCTATGCCCGAATATGCCCATGTAGGTGTCGGCAGAGATGACGGCGCCGAGGGCGGCGAGTATTCACCCGTATTCTATCTTAAGGATAAGTATACTCTTGTTGACAGCGGCACTTTCTGGCTTTCCGAAACACCCGATGTTCCCTCAAAAGGCTGGGACGCAATGTATAACCGCATCTGCACCTGGGCAGTCCTTGAGGATAAGGCAAGCGGTATGAGGTACGCTCACTTCAACGCTCATATGGATCACCTCGGTGCCGAGTCACGCGCTAACAGCGCAGAGCTTATTGCCGAGAAAACAGCGTCTCTCGATATGCCTGTTGTTGTCACGGGTGACTTCAATACAAACGAGGGCACAGAGCCTTACAACACAATGATCGCAAACGGATTTATGGACACTAAGTATGCCGCAGATGAAACGATGTCTATGGGCACTTACCATAATTTCGGTATGAAAAACGTCACTAAAAAAGGCGCATCTCCTATCGACTTTATATTTGTTTCCTACGGCAAAGCAACGGTTGACAGCTACAAGGTGCTCGGTGACAAGGTGGACGGCCGGTATTCCTCCGACCATTATCCCGTTGTTGCAAAGCTTAAGCTGAGCAACACACCCGTCGGCGAAAAGGGTCTGCGCGTAATGTCCTTCAATCTTCGCTTCAGAGATCCTCTTCAGCGTCTTCAAGAGCTGACGGACGTTATTGCTGATGCACAGCCTGATATCATCGGCACACAGGAGGGTACACCCGACTGGATGCATATACTTACAAGTGAATATAAAGGCGTGTACGGTCACGTAGGTGTCGGAAGAGATGACGGCAAAAATCTTGGTGAGCATTCCGCAATTTTCTACCGCCTTGATAAATATGAGGTTGTTGACAGCGGTACTTTCTGGCTTTCAACAACTCCTGATGTTCCCTCAAGCGATTGGGATTCGGCCTGCAACCGTATCTGCACCTGGGCGATCTTTGAAGCCAAGGCAGACGGTAAGCAGTTTGCTGTGCTCAACACTCACCTTGACCACGTCAGCTATACCGCACGTGTCAACCAGGTGAAGCTTGTTAAGGAAAAAGCGGACAGCCTTGATATGCCCGTTGTTATCACGGGTGACTTTAACGCTACAGAAGATGACCCCGCAATCACAACCGTTACGCAGGGCGGATATACGGACAGCCGCTACGCTGCCCCGATTACAGATCCCTCCGGCACGTACAACGGCTATGAAGAGGGCAGAGATGACTATGAGCGTATTGACTATATCTTCTTCAACGGCGGCTTTAATGTAACAAAGTATGACGTTGTTGACGGCATCTATGCTTCTGACCACTTTGCTATTTATTCCGATCTTCTGTTTTCGGAGGAAGTTAATTGAGTAATCTGATTTTAGCTTCCGCTTCACCG
Organism: Acutalibacteraceae bacterium; assembly: GCA_045606785.1. Lineage (GTDB taxonomy): Bacteria > Bacillota > Clostridia > Oscillospirales > Acutalibacteraceae > UBA8612. The sequence goes on from JAZUSN010000027.1 coordinate 78,907, forward strand.
AGAAGAAGAGAGCTGCTTTCGCTGGCAGGCTTCAGCTTTGAGGTTATTACAGCCGATGTGGACGAGGTGCTTGACGCGTCGCTCATACCGTCAGAGCTTGTTATGTCCCTCGCTTTTCAGAAGGCATCTGCCGTTGCGGCGGCACACAAGGAGCGTACGGTAATCGGTGCGGATACTGTTGTTGTGCTCGACGGCAAGGTGCTCGGCAAGCCGCAAAGCGATGAGCACGCAAAGGAAATGCTGCGCAGCCTTTCGGGCAGAACTCACGAGGTTTATACCGGCGTCTGCCTCATAAAAGGCGAGAAGGTGCACAGCTTTTTTGAGTGCACAAGGGTCAGCTTCTATCCGCTGGAGCAGGAGTTGATTGACAGCTACGTAGCAAGCGGCGATTGCAATGACAAGGCAGGCTCATACGGTATCCAGGGCAAGGGCTGTGTGCTCGTTAAGGGCATTGAGGGCGATTACTTTAACGTTGTCGGCTTCCCCGTGGCTCGCTTCTGCCGTGAAATCAAAGCTATTGCTTGACAAACAGGGTAAAAGTATATATAATTCAATCCGTAATTTGAAATTGAGTTTCAGTTTCAGATTGCGGATTTTTTTCTTGGAGATAGCGTAATGTCGGAATATAACACAAAGCAGCGCGAGGTGCTGCTGAGATTTTTTAACGATAATATGCACCGCCATTTCACAGCGGCGGAAATAGAGCAGGAGCTTGCAGGCCGCGGTGAAAAGCTCGGCAAGGCAACGCTTTACCGCAGGCTTGAAAGGCTTGTGGAGGAAGGCGTTGTGCGCCGTTTTGTCGCGGATGATTCAAGGGTCAGCTGCTACCAGTTTGCAGGCGGTGAGGATTGCAAAAATCATTACCACCTCAAGTGCCTCAAGTGCGGCGACCTGCTTCACGTTGAGTGCGATTTCCTTGACGAAATGGGCAGCCACGTGCTTGAGCACCACGGCTTTGTTGTCGATACACAAAAAATTACTATCTGCGGAGTGTGTGAAAAATGCGCAAAGGCATAAAATATTTATCGCTCTTACTGTGTGCGGTGCTGCTGCTTGGCTTTGCCGCCTGCGGTAACGGCGATACGGATACAACCGAAAACGGCAGGCTCAGCGTTGTCTGCACCCTGTTTCCGCAGTATGATTTTGTGCGTGAAATAGCAGGGGACAGGGCAGATATAACTCTGCTTCTCACTCCGGGCACAGACAGCCACAGCTATGACCCGAGTCCCGCCGATATGCTCAAAATAAACAAGTGTGACCTGTTTATTTATACGGGCGAAATGATGGAAGCCTGGGCAGGCAATATTGTCAGCACGCTTGAGGGCAGCGTTGAGGTGCTCAGCTTGCCGCAGCCCGGAGTACTCGAGGCGCACACCGACAGCTACTCAAGTCACGCTGAAGAATCGCACGACCATTCGGCTGACCCGCATATATGGACGTCTCCTGTCAATTCGATGGAGATAGTGAGGCGAATTTGCGCAAAACTCTGCGAAATTGACCCCGAAAACGCATCTTTTTATAAAACCAATGAAGAGAGCTACCTTGCAAAGCTTGAGTCTCTTGACCGTAATTTCAGGGCTGTAGTGAATGCTGCAAAGCACAAAACAGTTGTTATGTGTGACCGTTTTGCAATGCTTTATTTCTGCGAAGAATACGGCCTTGATTACATTGCTGCATTCGATTCTTGCACCTCGAATACCGAGCCGAGCCCTGCCGTAATCGTAAAAATAGTGGATGAGGTAAAAAGCAAAAAAATTCCCGCTGTTTTCTGTGCCGGGCTTTCAAACCGCAAGGTTGCAAACACGGTTGCGGAGCAGACGGGTGCCGTGGTGCTGGAGCTTCATTCCTGCCACAATCTTTCAGCGGATGATTTTAACGCAGGTGCAACGTACGTTTCGCTTATGGAAAGAAACCTTGCCAATCTGAAAACCGCATTGGGTGTTGAATAATGGGAAAAATTATTGAAGTTAAAAATTTAACAATGAGCTACGAGCGTGAAGAGGTGCTTCACGATGTAAGCTTTTCACTTGATGAGGGTGAGTGGCTGTGTATCGTAGGCGAAAACGGCTCGGGCAAAACAACTCTGCTCAAGGGCATTGCGGGTCTGCTTCCTCATAAGGCAGGCAGCATTGAGCTCGGTGGCGGAATGAGCCGTAAGGAAATAGGCTATCTGCCCCAACAAACGGCTGTTCAGCGCGATTTTCCCGCCTGTGTGCACGAGGTTGTGCTCTCTGGCTGTACGGGTGGCGCACGCCTTCTCGGCTTACGCTCACGCTCTGACAGACAGCGTGCTCACAGCGCGATCCACGAGCTGGGAATCGAGCATATCCACCACAAGCCTTATTGTGATTTGTCTGGAGGTCAGCAGCAGCGTGTTCTGCTTGCCCGTGCGCTTTGCGCTACTGAGAAGCTGTTGCTTCTCGATGAGCCCGTAACGGGTCTTGACCCGATCGTTTCCGCAGAGCTTTACGAGTCAATTGCAAAGCTCAACAAAAACCGCAAGGTTGCGGTTATTATGGTGTCGCACGATATCAGCGGCGCCGTAAAATATTCCGACAAGATCCTGCATATCGGTCGCGGTGTCGAGTTTTTCGGCACAACTGATGAATATCTCGCCTCCGACCTCGGCAAACGCTTTGCAGGAAAATAAACGGTAAAATAAAAAGCCGGCACAGATAAACTCTGTGTCGGCTTCGATGTTTTACGTGTCTTATTTCTTTTCGAAAGAGTTACAGTCAACACATTCGGGCATTGTGGGGTTAGCCTCGTGTGTGCCGATTGAAATTGTGTCGAGTGTGCAGTAGTTGGAGCTTGTGCAGTGGTACTTACACTGTGAAACGCTGCAACGGATGCACTTGTTTTCGTTATTGCAATTCATTTTTACTCACCTCCGCAACGTTAGTTTTGCCGTTCGGAGGTGATATATTCAGTTTTTCTGCGAGCTGATTGAATTTGACAGCGCCTCAAGTGAGATTTTATCCCGGAAAAAGCCGATTGTGCCTGCGAGCCTTTGAAGCGGTGTGGGATTCCAATGTGATGGCGGTGCGGATTTTATTCCGATTTTTTCAAGCAGGGGAGTTATGCCCTTGTAGCGCCTTTCAAAGCTGCGGCAGTCGAGTCTGCTCTTTTCGCTCCAGCCGACCTCTGCAACAGCTGCAAAGCGTGGGAAGAACATATAGCAAAGCCTGTCAAAATCGCAGATGTATTCCGTCCACAGCGGTGCTTCAACACCGATTACGCGGCTGTGTGCCTCGGGCTTTATGCCCTTGAGAACGGGATCGAAGCCGTAGCATTTTTTCAGCGGTGTCATATGGTAGGGATAATCGCAGTAGTAGTGGTAAAAATCACTTGTGATAACGTCGCCGCCGCGGTTAGCGTGGGTAACGCTGTGCTTTTTACCGTCCATCCACATCTGTACCGTTGTGCCCTCGGGCAGTTCGCCGCCTGCAAGGCTTTCGTTCCATACGGTTGCCCTTTTGCCGTGCTTTTTGAGGTGGGCAATCAGCTTTTTTGTGAAGTCGGATTGGAGTGCGGCAAAATTATCCGTACCGAGTGTGCTGAGCTTTTCTCTGCATTTCGGGCATTGCTTCCAGCGGTTGAATTTAACCTCGTCGCCGCCTATATGGAATCTTTCCGCGGGGAAAAGCGGAATGATTTCATCAAGAAGCTCACACGCAAATTCAAGCGCGCTGTCATCGCCCAAGCAAAGCACGTCGTCAAAAATTCCCTGCTTTGTCTGCACGGGAATCTGCTCCTTGCGGCAGGAGAGGTGAGGGTAGGCGCTGATGATCGCTGTTGTGTGTCCCGGCATGTCGATCTCGGGCACTACCTCGATAAAACGCTCTTTGCAGTAGTTAACTATTTCGCTGATTTCTTCGTGCGTGTAGTAGCCGCCGTAGCGCACGCCCGTGTGCATCGCGCCGAAATCGTCGCTTTCACGCCACGAGCCCTTTTCGTTGAGAAGCGGAAATTTTTTGCTCTCGATTCTGAAGCCTTGGTCGTCGCTCAGATGCCAATGCATCGTGTTGAGTTTCAGCAGAGCGGCGGCGTCGATGATTCTCTTAATTTCGTCAAGTGTCTGCATATGTCTTGCGCTGTCAAGCATAAAACCGCGGTATGCAAAAGCGGGTTTGTCCTCAATAACGGCACACGGAATTGATGAATACAGCCTTAGCTGCTCAAGCGTTTTTTCTGCATAAAAAAGGCCTGCATCCGTCTGTGCGCTGAGCGTAATACTGTTGAGAGAGGCGCGGATTATGTAGCCCTCGTCACCGAGCGAAGCATCGGTGATTTTTTCTTTTTTTACCTGTGCATCGGGCTGTACGTTGCCGTCATAATAGGTAATACGGCGCGGAATCGGAACGATGTGCATATTTTACACTCCTTAAGATGGCGGGTAAATTTATATGTAAGGGGATTTTTAATCCCCGTTTGCAAGTCGGGTCAGTCAACAGAGCTGTTGTTGTCGGTCGTTACAACCGTTGCACCCTCTGCCTGTGTACGGAAGAGCAGCGAGATGCACCAGATACCTGCAAGAGCTACGAGCGTGTAGATAATGCGGCTGGCAATCGCTGCCTGACCGCCGAAAATCCACGCGACGATGTCAAACTTGAAAAGTCCGATACTGCCCCAGTTAAGTGCGCCGATGATTACGAGCGCAAGTGATGCTTTATCCAACATTTTACTCACCCCTTTTCACCGTTCGTACGGTTGATGTTAGCATAACCGGGGTTGAGAAAAATATTCAAAAAGTTTTTATGCGTTTTTCATTATTGCCGCTGCTTTTCTCAAAAGCTTCACGGGATTTTCGCCCGGCATAACCTTGATTGCAATGTACGGCTTTGCTGTTTTGGCAACAATGCTGACGCGTTTGCCGAGCTTTGTGATAAGAACGGCAACCTTTCTCACGTCAAGCTGCTCCGAGCGGAAGATGACCGAATCCTTCTCCTGCCCGATTTCATAAAAATCAAGCTCGGAGGCATAGGCGCGAAGCACAGAAATGTCAATAAGGTCCGAAACAGCCGTCGGTGGTTCGCCGAAACGGTCAATCAGTTCGTCGAGCACGTCATCGGCATCGTCCTTCGTTCTGATGCTTGCAATTCTTCGGTACATCGCAAGCTTTTGCGGCATAACGGAAATATATTCGTCGGGTATATGTGCGTCAACACGCAGCTTGATAAGGCATTGGTTTTCGGGCTCTTTCTGTTCTTGCGTTGCTTCGCCCTTTTCTTCGGCGATTGCTTCGTTGAGAAGCTGTACGTACATATCATAGCCTACAGCCTCCATATATCCGTGCTGCTCTGCACCGAGCACGTTGCCCGCACCTCTGAGCTCAAGGTCACGCATTGCGATTTTGAAGCCGCTGCCGAATTCGGTGAATTCACGTATTGCTTCAAGCCTGTGTGTTGCGATGTCGCTGAGCTCCTTGCCGAGCTTGAAGGTGAAATATGCGCTCGCTCTGCGTGTGCTTCTGCCGACTCGTCCTCTGAGCTGGTGCAGCTGTGCAAGCCCCATACGGTCAGCGTCCTCAATTATCAGCGTGTTGGCGTTAGGCACGTCAACGCCCGTTTCGATTATCGTTGTGCATACAAGTACGTCTGCTTCGCCCTCAATCATCTGCTGCCATACCCGGCTGAGCTCATCCTCGCTCATCTTGCCGTGGCCGATTACTATTTTTGCGTCGGGTAAAGCGGCTTTCAGCTTGCCTGCACAGCTTTCGATATCGTCAACCCTGTTATGCAGGTAGTAAACCTGGCCGCCTCTGCGGATTTCACGCTCAATTGCCTGCGTGATTATGTCGATATCGTATTCGATAACGTAGGTCTGCACGGGGTGTCTGTCCATAGGTGCTTCTTCGAGCGTGGACATATCCCTTATACCCGACATTGCCATATTGAGCGTTCGGGGAATAGGTGTGGCAGAGAGGGTGAGTACGTCAACATCGGGGTAGAGCTCCTTGAGCTTTTCTTTCTGCTCAACACCGAATCTCTGCTCTTCGTCGATGATTACAAGGCCCAGATCCTTGAATTTTATATCCCTTGAAATGAGTCTGTGCGTGCCGACGATAATTTCGAGCGAGCCTCTGCGCAGGGCGGCAAGAATTTTTGCCTGCTCCTTCGGTGTGCGGAAGCGTGAGAGCATATCACAGTCGATCGGGAAGGAGTCGAAACGTTTTTTGATAGTCTGGTAGTGCTGCATTGCAAGCAGGGTAGTGGGCACGAGGATTGCGCACTGCTTGCCGTCGGCAACACATTTGAATGCCGCACGCAGCGCAACCTCTGTTTTGCCGAAGCCGACGTCGCCGCACAGGAGTCTGTCCATAGGATACGGCTTTTCCATATCTCTCTTGATCTCGTCAATGCAGCGAAGCTGGTCATCCGTTTCTTCAAATTCAAACCTGCGTTCAAAGTCATTCTGCATATCAATATCGGGTGAGAAGCTGTGACCCTTGATGCTCATACGCTTTGCGTACAGCTTTATAAGCTCTGCCGCCATACTCTTAACGCTTGAGCGGACTCTTGCGCGGGTCTTTTCCCAGGCGTCACCGCCGATTTTATTGAGCTTGACGTTTTTGGTTTCACTGCCGGGGCCGATGTATTTTGAAACACGGTCAAGCTGCTCAACAGGCACGTAAAGTGAGGTACCCTGAGCATACTTGACTCTCAGGTAGTCTCTTACCGTGCCGTCACTTTCCATGTTGTGAATGCCGTCAAAAATACCGATACCGTGTTTTTCGTGAACAACGTAGTCGCCCTTGCGCAGGTCATCAATGCTGTTAAAGGCGTTTTTCTTGTCTTTCTTCGTTTTCTTTTTGGTTGAGCTGAGGCTTGCCTGACGTGTGCCGTAGGTGATAGCAAGCGATTTTGTCTGATTGTATTCAAAGCCGAATGAAAGGCTGCCGCTGACTACGCTGACAATGCCTGAAGGATACTCTTTCGGCTCAACAGGGAAGAACATTGCATCTATTTCTTCGTCCTTAAGCTCCTGCGCGAGCGATGTTGCCGCCTTTTCGGTGCCTGCAAAAACAACGGTGCTGAAGCCTCTGGAGATTGCGGGGCGCAGGTCCTCAACAAGGTCGGAGAGCTGTCCCGTCCAGGGTGGAAGCTGACGCGCCGAAACAGTCAGCAGGTCTCTGACGGGTGTGTCAAAGCTGCCGCGTGGCAGATTGTCGAAGTATACGGCGTGCTTTTTTTCGTAGATTGAGGTAAGCTCCTCAAAGGTGATGGCAAATCTGTCCATACCCTTTGAAAGCACGCCCTCCTCAAACATTGCCTTGATGTCCTCGTGCAGCAGCTTTTCGAATGCGACAGCCTGGTTTTTGATTGACGAGGTTTCACAAGCGATGAGCATATAACCCTCGGCGTGCTCAAAAACAGTAGAGCCGCCGTTGCCGATAATCGGTATATATCTGTCGAGTGATTCAATTCTTACGCCGCTGCGCAGCTTTTCAATATCTTCGTCGAGCGATGCCTTTGCTTTTGCGGCGCCCTTGCCCTTGAGAGTTGCCTTATGTGCCTCAATAGCGCCGATAAGCGATTCCGTGCTTTCGTACAGAATGCCTGTGGCGGGCGTAATGAGCACCTGGCCTATCTGCTCTGTGCGGCGCTGAGTGTCTGTTTCAAAGTAGGCAATGCTGTCAACTGTTTCATCCCACAACTCAATTCTTACAGGATACTCGAGTGAAGGCGGGAAAACGTCGATAAGTCCGCCTCTTATGGAAAACTGACCCTTGCCCTCGACAAGTGTGCTTCTTGTATAGCCTGCGGCAACAAGGTCGTCTGCAATCATATCCAGCGGAATTTCGCTGCCGACTTCAATAATCATGGTGTTGCGGCGCAGAATGTGAGGCTCAATAGTGAGCTGGAGTGCAGCTTCAACGCTCATTACAACAGCATCGACAGTATTTTGCGCCATTGCCGAGAGCACACCGAGCCTTTGCTGCTCATATTCGTGCGAGTGTGCCTGCGACGGACGGAAGCTGAAATCACCCGCAGGGTATAAAGCCGCGGCTGTGCCGAATGAAATGAGGTCGTCTCTGAGCTTGGACGCCATACTTTCGTTAGGTGTTATGATGAGGGCGCGGCGCTTCTTTTCGGTGCAGAGCGAGTGGATAAAATGCGCCTTGTGTATGTGTGAAAGTCCGAGCACGCCCAGCGGCAGCTGATTTTTGTCAATTGCGCGTGAGAGCTCCTCGTACTCATATAATCCTTTTGTAAACTGTGTTATACCTGACATTTTTCCTCCTGGTTGGTTAGGGTGGCGAGTTCGGATTGTACTCGCTACCCTTAAACGGCGAAAGGCAGGGAGCAGCTTTGACTACCCCCTGCGGATGTTTTATTTTACGGATTAGTGGCTGAATCTGCTCATCGCCTCGTCGATCTTACCGTCGGTCAGATAATCGAGAGCGTTGCAGGCCTTTTCCATAGCCTGCTTCATAAGCGGAATTTCATCCTTTGAGAAATTTGAGAGCACGTAATCTGCCAGGTCAAAGTCAGCGTGCGGCTTATCGCCGACACCAAGCTTGATTCTGGGGAAGTTGTCGCTTCCCAGATGCTGAATTATGCTCTTGATTCCGTTATGTCCGCCTGCGCTGCCCTTGCGTCTGATTCGCAGAGATCCGCAGGGGAGCGATATATCGTCAAAAATCACAATGACGTTTTCGGGCGGAATCTTGTAAAATTTGCTGGCTTCGCCGACTGCTTCACCGCTCAGATTCATAAAAGTCTGCGGCTTCATCAGCAGGCAGCGGTGGCCGCCTATATCGGCCTCGCCTACGGTGGCTTTGAATTTGATTTTGTTTATCTTAACGTTCAGCTTGTCGGACAGCAGGTCCATACACAGCCAGCCTGCGTTGTGGCGTGTGGTCTCGTACTGTCTGCCGGGATTGCCAAGGCCTACTATGAGATACTCGGGTCCTCCGGAGTAAGCTTTTTTCTTGAATATCATAGCTTTATTTTTCCTCGTTTACCTTTTTCTCAAGCTTGTCGAGCCACTGTCTGGCGGCTTTGAGCGAGTAGAAGGTGTGCATCTCTTTTTTGGGGAATCTTGCCATATAGCTGAGCACTCTGTTGCGCTCTGCCTTGGGGTAGTTCCACGTTCTGATAATTTCGTCGCGGCGGATAATTTCGGGGCAATTCTCGGGCATATCGGGGCGTGGCTTCGTGTGGTATTTCACTCGCCTTTTTGCAAGGTTTGCAAAGCAGGTCGGGCGTGAAATATCCATAAATATCACGCAGTCTGCCTCAATGAAACGGTGCTTGAGGGTTGAGCCGTAGTTGCCGTCGAGGATCCATTCGTCACGTGCGGCTAATGCTTTAACTTTTTCGAGCCATTGCTCGCGGGGTGTCGGCACCCAGTCCGGTTGCCAGAATTCAGCATCAAGATGTGTGAGCGGCAGGTCGAGTATTTCTGCAAGCCTTGTTGCAAATGTGGTTTTTCCGCTTCCGCAGTTGCCGATTACAACTATTTTTTTACAGTCTCTTACGCTCATGTTAATAACCTCTGTTTCTTTTGGTTTTGTGAAGCAGCGGATTTGCGGATTTATACGTTGAATCTGAACAGAACTATATCGCCGTCCTGCATAACGTACTCTTTGCCTTCGCTTCTTACAAGGCCTTTTTCTTTGGCGGCTACCATTGTGCCGCATGCAATAAGGTCATCGTATGCAACGACCTCTGCGCGGATGAAGCCTCTTTCAAAGTCGCTGTGGATTTTGCCTGCGGCCTGCGGTGCTTTCGTGCCGCGCTTGATAGTCCAGGCTCTGACCTCGGGCTTGCCTGCAGTAAGGTAGGAGATGAGGCCAAGCAGGTTGTAGCTGCGCTGAATGAGAAGGTCAAGTCCGCCCTGCTCAATGCCGAGGTCGGAGAGGAACATCTCTTTTTCTTCCTTATCGAGTGAAGCGATTTCAGCCTCAAGCTCTGCGCAGATGGGAAGCACCTCACTGCCCTCAGTCTCAGCGATGGCGCAGACTGCCTTGTAATTTTCGTTGTCTTCGATTCCTGCGGAGAAGTCCTCCTCGCTGAAGTTTGCAGCGTAGATGACCTTCTTGCTTGTCAGGAGAGATACGGTGGAGAGGATAGCATCCTCATCCTCGGTGCGCTCAACTGCCCTTGCAGGCTTTCCTGCATCGAGGGTCTCCTTTACG
>JAZUSN010000028.1:0-3575 GCA_045606785.1 Acutalibacteraceae bacterium
AAGCGTGTCGCAGTTGAGCTGAACGGCGATATCCTGCCGAAATCCCAGTACGAGGGCACAGCCTTGAAGGACGGCGACAGCGTCGAAATAGTAAGCTTTGTCGGAGGCGGATGATATGACAAGGGAAGAATGGTTCACTGCGCTTGAAGAAAGGCAGGGTGCAGAGCTTGTACGCAGGCTTTCGGAAAGCTGTGTTGCAGTCTGCGGACTCGGCGGACTTGGCTCGAATGTTGCGATTACTCTTGCAAGAGCAGGTGTCGGGACGCTAAGAATTTTCGATTATGACAGAGTGGATATCTCAAATCTCCACCGCCAGCAGTATAAAATCTCACAGCTCGGAATGTACAAGTGTGACGCTATGAAAGAGATAGTTTCAGAGATTAACCCTTACTGCAATGTCATAACTCACACAGTAAGGCTCACGGAGGAAAACCTCTCGCTTGTTTCTGATTGCGATATCGTCTGCGAGTGTTTTGATAATGCCGAGTGCAAGGCTATGCTGGTGAATGGGATTGCAGAGCGTTACCCCGATAAATATATCGTTTCGGCTTCGGGAATGTCGGGGCTTCATACGGGCAACACAATTACCACAAAAAAGCTCGGCAAAAGGCTTTATATCTGCGGTGACGGAGAAAGTGATGTAAGTGACGACATAACGCTCTTTGCTCCCCGTGTAATGCTCTGTGCATCGCATCAGGCAAACACGGTACTGCGTATTATTGCAGAAAAATTTGAAGTATAGAAAGGTGTTTTTTATGGAAGATAAGCTTATTTTAGGTGGGCATGAGTTTAACTCACGCTTTATTTTAGGCTCAGGGAAGTATTCTCTGAAGCTCATTGAATCGGCTGTTCGTGACGCAGGTGCCGAGATTATAACACTTGCGGTACGCCGTGCAAACACAAAGGAGCAGGAAAATATCCTCCACTACATACCGGAAGGTGTAACGCTTCTGCCAAACACATCGGGTGCAAGAACTGCGCAGGAGGCTGTCCGTATCGCAAGACTTGCCAGAGAAATAGGATGCGGAAATTTTGTAAAGGTTGAGATTATGCGTGATACAAAATATCTTCTTCCCGACAACAACGAAACTGTAAAGGCAACCGAAATCCTCGCAAACGAGGGCTTTGTCGTACTGCCGTATATGTATCCCGATTTGTATGCCGCAAGGGATTTGGTGAATGCAGGTGCTTCGGCTGTAATGCCTCTTGCCGCACCGATTGGGTCAAACAAGGGACTTGCGACAAGGGAGTTTATACAGATTTTAGTTGACGAAATCGACCTGCCCGTTATTGTTGACGCAGGAATTGGCAGACCGTCGCAGGCTTGCGAGGCAATGGAAATGGGAGCGGCGGCAATTATGGCAAACACTGCTCTTGCAACAGCAGGCGACCTGCCGATGATGGCCTCAGCATTCAAAAATGCGGTCGAGGCAGGACGAAAAGCGTATCTTTCGGGACTTGGCAGAGTGCTGACACGTGGCGCATCGGCATCTGACCCGCTCACGGGCTTTTTAAGAGATTGAGGTGCAGAATGGACAACAGATTTTTTGTAGACGGCGAGCATCTTTCTCCCTCGGCGCTTGAGAAAAAGCACAGGCTTGAAACCGACCCTTCGAGCCGTACAAATCACCTGGAATATATGAGCGGTATGGAGAAGATAAGCTCCGATATTATGGAAAAGGTGCTTTGTGAAATGGAAAGCTACGATTACACAAAGTATACCGCAAAGGACGTAAAGTCAGCCCTACAGCACGAAAACTGTTCGGTAGAGGATTTCAAGGCACTTTTGTCACCTGCCGCACAGCCGTTTTTAGAGCAGATGGCGGAGCGTGCAAGATATGAAACGTCAAAGCATTTCGGCAACACGGTGTATATGTTCACACCTCTTTACATTGCAAATTACTGCGAAAACTACTGCGTATACTGTGGCTTTAATTGCTACAACAACATAAGCCGAATGAAGCTCAATATGGAGCAGATAGAGCACGAAATGAAGATAATCTCTGACAGCGGAATGGAAGAAATACTTATTCTCACGGGAGAGAGCCGCGCAATGAGCGATATTGAGTATATAGGAAAGGCCTGCAAGCTTGCACGAAAATATTTCCGTATGGTGGGGCTAGAAATATACCCCGTAAATACTGACGAGTATAAATATCTCCACGAATGCGGTGCCGACTACGTTACAGTCTTTCAGGAAACCTACGACAGCGACCGCTTTTCCGAGCTTCATCTGCTAGGTCATAAGCGTGTGTACCCGTATCGCTTTGACGCTCAGGAAAGAGCGATTTTGGGCGGTATGAGAGGTGTCGCATTCTCGGCGCTTCTTGGTCTTTCCGACTTTAGAAAGGACGCTCTGGCAAGTGCTTTGCACGTCTACTATCTCCAGAGTAAATACCCGCACGCTGAAATGTCGCTGTCTTGTCCACGTCTTCGTCCGATTATCAATAACGATAAAATCAATCCCCTCGACGTAGGTGAAACACAGCTTTGCCAGATTATCTGCGCTTACAGAATTTTTCTGCCCTTTGTCGGAATCACCGTTTCGTCAAGAGAAAGCGAGAGCTTCAGAAACGGCATCGTGAAGATTGCCGCAACAAAGGTTTCTGCAGGTGTTTCGACGGGAATAGGCGACCACGAAAGCAAGTACAGGGGCAAGGAAACAGACGGCAATCAGGGCGATGAGCAGTTTGAAATAAACGACGGCAGAAGCCTTGACGTAATGTACAAGGATATCGAAAACGAGGGCCTGCAGCCGGTTCTTAATGATTATTTATATGTGTGAGGTGCGTATGAAAAAGCTTGATACAACGATGTATTTTATAACCGACAGCACAAATTTAAGCGAGGATGAATTCCTCTTCCGTGTTGAAGAAGCCTGCAAGGGCGGTGTGACATTGATACAGCTTCGTGAAAAGGACAGAACAACAAGAGAGTATATTTCGTTTGCTCAGAAGGTGCACAAAATCACGCAAAGATATGATATTCCACTCATTATTGACGACAGGGCGGATGTTGCACTTGCAATTGATGCTGAGGGTGTGCATGTCGGTCAGTCGGATATGCCCGTAAAGCTTGCAAGACAGCTTATGGGAAAGGATAAAATTGTGGGTGCAACTGCAAAAACAGTTCCGCAGGCACTCGAAGCGTACGAGCAGGGGGCTGACTACCTCGGAGTCGGTGCAATATACCCGACTACCACAAAGGTGAAAACTGTGCTGACGAGCGTAGATACATTGAAAGAGATAGTTAAAGCCGTGCCGATTAAGGTAAACGCAATCGGCGGTCTTAACAAGGATAACATCGGCGTTTTAAGAAATAGCGGAATTGACGGAATCTGCGTTGTTTCGGCTATTATGAAGGCTGACGCACCTTGCGTTGCAGCAAAAGAGCTGAGGGAGGCTTTCGATGAATTACAGCAAAATTAAAACCGCCCTCACCATCGCAGGCAGTGACTCAAGCGGGGGAGCAGGCATTCAGGCGGATTTAAAAACAATGCTTGCAAACGGCGTTTACGGGATGAGTGCCATTACAGCCCTCACCGCCCAGAACACAACGGGAGTTGAAGCGATTTC
>JAZUSN010000029.1:0-25119 GCA_045606785.1 Acutalibacteraceae bacterium
ACCTGTTTCGACAGGAGAATATCCGCTTTCTATTGATGTTGTAGCAGCAACGGTTGTTGATGGGAATACAGACGAAATCGGACAAACAAAATGTTTTCGCAAAAAGTCATTTTCGTTCAGGTGTTCATTGATTGCCGAAACGCCCAAGCCGTCAAAAAGCATTACGATTATATTTTTGTAGTCTTTTTCGAGTAGCTTATCAAACTCGGGTAAGGTTTTATGTTGGCAGTCTTTAACGCCGAAGTGGTTTAAAACAGACGAAGCAATTGATAAAATGCTTCTGTCATAATTCGGATATGTAATCATAATTTTACTCCTTTCTCAACACATCAAGTGTGTGGTGCGATAAACCTACTAAATCCTGCCTTTCGCAGGTTTTGAAATGATATTTCAGATACAGTTCATAGGTTTCGTTATCCATTTTGTCTATTACTTCAGGCATATGAAGGGCATATCCGTCAGATGCGAGAAAATGCAGCCTTTGTGCATTCAAGTTTTCCGTCAATTCAAATATTTCATCTCTGGTGTATAGCTTGAAAACTCCATGCGGAGGAAAGAACGTTTCAAAAGTTTCGGTGTCAATAAGTCCGTTTTCTATGCTGTACTGTACCTTGTTGTTTTTGAATATTCCCGTTAATACAGAAGGGTCAACCATACAGTATGCAACGAAAACAAAACCGCCGCTTTTTGTGATTCGCATTGCCTCCGACAGTGCTTTTTTCTGCTCTTCAACCGTATAGAGATGATACATCGGGCCTAGCAAAAGTGTTACGTCATAGCTTTCATCGGGATATTCGGACAGATTGACCGCGTTGCCTTGCCTGATGCTGATTTTTTCATTCGGCTGTGTTTTTGCTTTAAAATCTCAATGTTGTGCTCGATGAGTTCAACGGCATCAACCTCAAAACCCTTTTGAGCAAAGTAATGCGAGTATCTGCCCGTAGCGGCACCGATTTCCATAATCTTCATACCGTCTTTCAGATATTTTTCAATATAATTTACGGTTGTTAGAAATTCAATTCTGCCGTGCTTTGATAAAAGGCGAGAATCCTCATCAATACGGTTATAGAAATCTACAAGATGATCACCAGTTTTTACAGGTTGCTTTTTGAAAAGCTTATTTTTGATTAAATCGAATAATTTCATAACAATTCTCCTTATAATTTGAATTTGGATATAAAAAACGGTGTAAGCATCTGCAGCTGCTTACACCGTTATAATCATATGGAAGTATAGCTTTATCTATCCCAAAATGAATATAGAGGTATAAGCCTGCAAGCTGACTGATAATCATGCTGTGCAAGCCAATTCATATCCATATCAAGTTTTTTGAGAAGATATGTGTTCATAATAATACCTCTGGTTGAATTTTGACAAGAATAACACACACGGTCGAGTTTGTCAAGCCTCGTGTTACGTCAGTTGCAAAGTATGTCGGTTTCTATGTATCTGACGCCCATATCGTAGAGGGCTTTTGCCTCCTCAACGGTGTTGACTGTAAAGAGTGAGAAATTGACGTTTTCGCTGATTGCAAGGTTGATGTTGTGCTCGGTGTTTTTATCGTAGCTTGCAGAAAGCCATACGTTATCGCCGAGTGCCTTGGCTTCCGCAATAACCTCGGGTGTCATCTCGTCTACAAGGTACCACAGCTCGATTGCGGGGTTGAGATCGTGTATTGCCTTGAGCTGCTTGAGGTTATAGGTGAGTACGATAGCCTGGCTTACAAGACCTCTTTCTTCGATTGCATCAACGATAGCGGAAAGCATATCGTAGTTTTCAATACCGATTTCAATCTGCGGTCTTGTGCTTGTGCCTACAAAAACGTCGAGATATTCCTCAAGTGTGGGTATGCGAGAATCTCTGTATTTCCAGAGGTTGGGTCCCCAGTTGTAGCTGAAAGTTTTGAGTTCTGCGAGTGTGAGGTCAGCTACTTTGCCGAACTGGCAGAATCTGCCGTCAACTTCTGCGTTGTGTATAACGACCCACTTGTTGTCCTTTGTCAGCTGAATATCGCACTCTGCTGAGTAGTAGCCGTTTTTAACAGCCTCCTCGAATGAGGGAAGCGAGTTTTCGGGTGCAAGGCCGTTAACGCCTCTGTGCGCTGTCAGATAAACGGGGTCTTCAGCCGAGCCGACACCGTTTTCCGAAAGCGAGATAAGCTGCTTGGGCTGATTAAACAGAACGATTATCGGGTGGGTAGGGGAGAGACTGCAAAAATAAATCGGTACAAGGATAAGAGTGATGATTTTATTTATGATAGCTAACATCGGGTTTTGTTCCTTTCTTGTGTCTTTTTCGTAAGTATAACACCCTAAACTAAATAAAGCAACAACAAATTAGCCTGCTATGTGCTCAATATACCGCCCGATAACAGTATACTCGCGCAGATAAAGGCTTCTGATATCAAGCCGCTTTTCGGGGTAGGTGGAGAAGATTTCCATTGCTTTTTTCAGGTCAATCCACTTTGGCATTACGCCGTGCTCAACCTCGATTTTTGTCAGACTCTGCTCAGCTTCTCCCGTCACTTCGCAGATGAAGTAGTGGCTTATGTAAAGTGTCTCAAAGCTGTATTCGTTAACGGTTACAAACCGTTCAATCGGCTTTATCTCTACCCCTGCTTCTTCTCTGAGTTCGCGTGTGCAGCACTCTTCGAGTGCTTCTTCTGCTTCAACACCGCCGCCGGGTGACATATAAACGCCCGTGTTTGCTTCGTACGTCAGCAGAATTTTCCCGTCACGCACAATAATTCCTCGTGCCGATTCGCGTGTTCTTTCGGGTGGGTCGGAGTAAACGGTATTGTATTGGTTGATGATTTCTTTTGCCTTCTCCATTTTGCGCCTCACTTGAATTTGATGCGCTGATTATACCATAATCAGCGCATCAAAACAAGATTTTATCTGATACCGTATCTGCTGCAGTAATCAACAGCTATTCCCTTGAAATGGTCATATTTAAAGTTATTCTTAACGTCACTTATATCAACGTATAGACCTGCAATAAGGTTCTGGATTATTGCCTCTGCGAGAAATGCCTCAAAAACATAATCATCTGTGAATGCTGACTCAATATCTGTGTTGAGCCTTGTGTTGATACCCTCTATTGCAGCGCGGTAAATGATGTTTTCTGTGCCGAGATATTCGCCGGCGTTTTTGATGCTGACAAGCCCTTGCTTCATATCTGATACAGAAAACTTACCTTTGTATTCGTTGGCTTTTTCGCCTCCCATCAGAATACCGTCAACGGTTGTTTCAAGTATTCTTGCAAGGTCTGGCAGAATAGCTGTGTCCGGCAGCGTTTCGCCACGCTCCCATTTGCTCACCGCCTGGAATGATACGCCGATTCTTTCGCCAAGCTCACTTTGCGTTATTCCTTTTGCTTTTCTCAAGGCGGCAATCTGTCTGCCGACTTTCTGTATGTCCATCTTTTTTCTCCTTTTCTGAATCTTGGTTTCATTATAGCAGCGGAGAGCTCAAAAGAAAATAACCGCGCAGGTTACTTTTTTACTGGAAAATTCAATCATTAATAAAAAAAGACCATCGCGAGATGGTCTTTTGTGTTTTATTCAGCGTTTTGCTCTTTTGCTGCAGCTCTGCGCTCTGCAAGCTCTTTTTCAACCTGAGCCTTCTGCTCGGGTGTGTATCTGATGAAGAGCAGGGGAATGATGAAGAGAAGTGCTGCGATTGCGGGTGTGAGCATAACGAGCGGCCATATCCAAGCTTCAAACGTTGCGCTCTGTGTGCCGTAGAATACTGCGCCGGGTACGTCAGCAACAGCCTTGTAGCCGATAAGGCTGAGCGAAAGCGTTGCAAGTCCGCCGGTGATACCGCTTGAAACCTTTGTAAAGAAGGTCTGCATTGCAAAGGTGACACCCTCTGTGCGCTTGCCTGTCTTCCATTCCATATAGTCAACACTGTCGCAGAAGAGTGAGGTCTGTGCAATGCTGCTTGCACCCGAGGGAATTGAAAGCACCGACATAATGACAATGCCGATAATCATATTTTTGCCCTCGTATCCGATCAAGAAAGCCGCAACCTTACCGATGATCGTGAGCACCTGAATGAGGATCATAACGTTTCTGTAGCCCTTGCAAAGCTCTCTGAGCTTTGTTGCAAACAGCATACCGATAAAGCTGGGTGCATAGGTGAGCGCAGAGTAGATCGTTGTGATGCCGAGTGCGCCGATAAAGCTGCCGAAATAGTCGGTGGGGTACATATACTTGAAGAAGTATGTAATAAGGTTGTTACCGAATGCAAGTGAACCTAGAAGGCTTGCAAGCGTGATGAGCATAAGCATTTTGTTTTTAAACAGAAGCTTGAAGCATTCGGCTAACGATGTTTGCTGTTGGCTTGCTTTTACAAGACGGACTCTTTCCTGTGCTTTGTAGCACTGTGCGCTGATGAGTGCGCCGCCAAGGCCGAATATGATTGCAAACACAAGAGTCATAAGTGCGAGGGAGTTGCCCGAAACCTTGGCAATGGATTCCATAACCATCGGCACTACTGCGCTGAAAACACCGTAGAAAATCGAGCCGACTGTTCTTGCAAGCTGAACAAATTTATCTCTGTCGTTTGAATCGGGCGATATAACCGAGGTCATACCCCATACCGCAACGTCCTGAATCGTGTAGGTTATATCCCAGCAAAGGTACATAATTACAAAGTATGATACACGAAGCCACAGCAGGTTTTCGTTCGTTGAGAAGACGAAAAACAGAAGAATTGTGAAAACACCGACGGGTACGGGTGTGTACTTGAGGAGCGGTCTGAGCTTTTCACCTGTTTTGAATCTGTGTCTGTCAATAATTGCGCCGATGATAGGGTCGTTAACGCCGTCCCAGATTTTCATCAGCAGCAGAAGTACGGTGACAACTGCAGGCGGAAACATAGCAATATCGGTCATGAAGTAGGTGAAGAACGATGCACCTATCATACAGTAGACCAGATTCTGTCCCGCAAGACCTGTCAGAAAGCTGTTTCTTTCTTTTTTGGTGATGTGTGTCATAGTGTCGCGGCTGATTAATCTCAGCAGCTTCCTCCTTTGCTCATCAGTAGTTTTTTTGAATATTTCCGTTTGAATTATTTCAGCTTTATTTCAGCGTTGTAATCGTCAATGCCGTAGTTACCTACGGTGTGCTTGAGAATTTCGTACATATCAATTTCTTCACCCTGTGCGCCCTTGAGCTTTTTGAAAAGCGGCTTGAGACGCTTGAAAAGCTTGAGCAGAGCATCGCCGCCGGGTGTGCCTTCTGTAAACGGCTGATTGCCTTCGAAAACGCTTCTTACAAGATCAATTGCAAAATCTACGAATGAGGTCTTGCGCAAGCTTTTGTCGACCTTTATCATAAAGATTCTTGCAAAGCCGCCGACTGTCATCTTGCTAAGCTTTTTGCCCATAAATCTAATAATCTTCTGAACTGCGGGTGTGTCTTTTATTCGCAGCTTGTTCATAAATCTTACGGGGTCATCGCTCATGGAGTTAATAAACGTTCTTATCATTCGCTCAAACTGCACCTTGAGGTATTCTTCACCCGTCAATCCTTTTTTGTCCCAGTCAAATTCGGGAATCGGAATGCTCTTTATATCAACCGTTGAGCTGTCCTTGATTGTTACAAGCCTCATAAAAGCAGGGCATCCGATAACCGAGCCGGTGCATACGTCATAAAATTTGTTGCCCTTGTCAGTTACTTCAAAGTTTATGCTTTGGTTGTGCATATGTCCCGTGAAGATAAGGTGAACACCGTTGTCTGCAAGCGTTGATATAAGCTTTTTGCTTCCCTTCTGTCTTGCGTCTCCGATGAGATTGAATAATGGCTGGCCTGCAATAACGGGGTAGTGCTCCATAGCGAACATCATCTGTCCGTCTTCCTGTGCTTTTTTAGCCTGAGCCTCGATCCACTCAAGGAATTCGTCGGAATATTCGCAGCTCTTTTTCTCGGCTGTGTCGTTGCATATTACAAGCAGCCTTACGTCTTCATTGAGCTGAGCCACGTAAGACATATGCTCGCGGTTGAATTCTATTGCCTGTTTATATCCGAAGTCTCCGTAGTAATTATACAAATCGGAGAACTTTGAGCCCTCGGGTGTGATTCTTTCGCCGCCGTCATATGCAAAAGGCCTTTCGTTCATATCGTGTCCCGCAGTCACAACGTAAACCTTTTTGCCGCTTTTTTCTTCAAAGCTTCTGAGCAGTGCCGAAAAATCCTCGTGGCTGCCTTTTTCTCCGTTGAAGGTGAGGTCGCCTGCGATAAGTACAATATCGGCTTCTTCAGCTTTTTCAAGGTAGCTGAAAACGGCTTTGTTTATACTTTCGGTTTCTGCAAAGCACTTCTGCTCAAAATCCATAAACTTTTCGTACTCTTCGCCGTATGCGCCGAGTGAATTTTTGAAATAGTGCGTGTCGGTAATGACAAAAAATTTCAGTTCTTTCATTTAGGGTCAACCCTTTCATTGGCTGCTTTTTGACATTATATAACACAAAGGTCACACTTGTCAAAGGTGCAGTGTGTTACAAAAATTTATCCGTGATCTATTGAAAAAAGATAATGAATATGCTACTATGGAATAAATCTATGGTCAGGTGGTGTATTATGCTCGGATTTAAAAAGAAAGATAAATCTCAGGCATTCCAGCCAAGCGTTGATTATAAGGGTAACAGACGTTACGTCGGCAGGGCGGAAACGGTTGCATACGTTCTTAACGACGCCGCAGCTTCGCTTAATATCAGCGATTTCTATGAGCGCTATATTTACGACGTTGTAAAAATCGATTTCAACTATCTTGCATTACATAACTTCATTGCAACAGTCTGGGATATTATAAACGATACATTTATTGGTGTTATCGTTGAGCGTACACGTACACGTTGGGGTAAATTCAAGCCCTATATGCTCTTCGGTCAGATTCCGCTTATGATAATCGGTCTGTTCTATTGGGTCATTCCGTTTATCTTCCCCGGTACTGCCGCAAACTATCTTCCCAAGCTCATTTTCTATTCGGTTATGATGATGGTGCAGGAAACTGCAGGTACATTCACAAGTATTGCCAATACCGGCTTTATGACCACTATCACGCCCAACCCTGTTGAGCGTACAAGGCTTATCACAATGGCACATCTTCTTTCACATATTTTTGAAGATTTGCCAAAACAGATCTTCGGCATTCTTTATGACCTTGTTATTAACAAGGTCGTCGGTTGGGAGCTTCCCAATCTTTTTGCGGGCTTCGGTCTTGCGTGCGCAATTCTTTCTACAATTTTTGTTATGTACTTCTTCATGCTCAGCCGTGAAAGAGTTCAGCAGTCGGTTGAGCGTCCGAGCGTTGTTCAGGGTCTCAAGGCTATTATCAACAACAGACCTGTTCTCATTCAGGTTGTTTCTTCGTTCCTCAGCGGTTTCAGTATCGGCAAGAGCAGAACGAACTTCTATATCGACGTTATCGGTTCAATCACCTGGAAAACAATCGTCGGTATTCCCGCATTCCCCGTTAAGTTCATCAGCTACAGCTTTGTTGCTCCGCTGCGTAAGCGCTTCTCAACAAAGGCACTGTGGATCTTTGAGGATGCGTGGACGGATATGCTGTGGATGGTTGTCTTCGGTATAGGCTCCATCAACAATAACTTCATGAATAAAAAAGTTATTCTTCCCATGATGGGTATCGAAGAAATCTTTGAAATGTGCGTTTACGGTCTCCGACGAGTTATTCCCAATGAAATTGTCAACGAGTCTATGGACTACTGTGAATGGAAGAACGGCTACCGTGCAGAAGCTATGACGGGTGTTGCTCAGTCGCTTATAGCTAAATTGCAGAACACCGTTATGGGCAGTATAAATGCCATTGTTATGAAAAAAATCGGTTATCAGCAGGGACTTGAAATCGGCACACAGACCACAAAAACAAAGTGGTGGATTTTTGCTCTGGGTACAGGTATTCCGATCATCACAAGCAGCCTCGGTATTATTCCGAAGTTCTTCTATCCGCTTAATGCCGAAATGCGCAACCGTATGTATACCGAACTTCAGGAGCGTCGTGACAAAATGGCAAAGATCATGCAGGAAGGCACTGCAGAGGAAGCAAGGCTTGCTGCTAAAGCAGAAATTCAAGGCGAGTTTGTCAATAAAAAGTAAATCTTTTCAATCCCTGGCCATCGGGTCGGGGATTTTTTTCTTTGCAAAAATTTATTTTGTTATTGACTTGTATCTGCTAAAAGATGTATAATCCGGTTATTGAATGTGCATAAACTGCACGGAATTGGAGGCAAAAATATGATTAAAAAGCACAAAAAACTTCTCTCGGTCATTCTAACCTGTGCTATGTTGCTCACACTTGCGCTGCCTGCGCTGGCATCTGCACCTGTTGAGAAAAACTACATAATCGAAAATCCGTACGACGGCATTGATTGGGATGCCTGGGATGATTACAAGACCCAGCTTCACTGCCACACAAACGCAAGTGACGGCTTCCTGCCCGTTCAGCAGTTCTGCGATATGCACTATGCACTTAATTACGAAATAGTCGCACTCACAGACCACGGTACACTCAACCGTGGCTGGAACGTTGTTCCCGAAATCGTTCCGCTTATGCGTATTATCAAGAAAGAGCGTACCAACAACAACGCTCCCATAATTCCCGTTGACGAGGAATCATACCAGGGCTATCTCAAAGGCACAAACCCCGACAGATCATACCTTACAACAGACGGTGATCTTCTCGAACGCACCACAACAAACGGTATGCTTGACGTTCCGCTCGGCAATGAGCAGAATATGGCAACTCCTTTTGCCGACTGTCATCTTACAAGCTATTGGGCAGAGTACGGCCAGGGTTATGCAGGCGTTTACGGCGACTATGAAACTCCCTGCCGTGAGGTTGCTGAGCGCGACGGTATCACTTTCCTTTCACACGTTGGCGAATACGTATATCCCGATAAGGATTCCGCTGACCACGTAGGACAGAAGATCGATGAATATTACGTAAACAAGTTTGCAAGAATCTTCCTTGATAATCCCGATAATTCTCTTGGTATGGGTATCAACAGCGCAACCGATGCACACACACGCTGTGACCGTATTCTTTATGATCAGATCCTTCAGAAGACAATTCCCAACGGTGTCGTTCCGTGGGGCAATACTTTTGCCGATTCTCATAACGAGACCTCACTCAACGATGCTTATACAATGAGCTGGATGCCCGAGCTTACACTCGATGCATTCCGTACCTGCCTTGAAAAGGGTCAGTTCTTCTCAATTTCTCACTTCTCCAACGGTGTTGAGCTCAACGGTATGGAAGAAATGCCCGGTTTTGTTGAGCAGGATGTTTACGACACAAGGGCTTACTGGCGCGACGATACACCGCAGGTCAAGAGAATCACAGTAGACCAGGAAGCTGATACTATCACGGTTGAAGGTATCAACGCCAACATCATTACCTGGGTTTCAAACGGTAATGTTATCAAGCGTGAATCAATAGAGAACGGTACGGCAACTCTCGACCTTCACAACGATGAGCTTCTTGATGATCCCTATCTCTTTGTCAGATTTTATCTGTCGGGCGATAATGGCATCTGCTACGCAAATCCGATGGTTCTTAAGGTAGAGGGTGAGGAGTTCCCGCCTGTAGACGTTCCCGAAACTCACGATATTTCAACTTTCCTTCGCGCTCTTGTAACCGTGCTTGACATTGCGATCTTCAAGTTTAATCCCATTATCTGGATCTTCAAGTATTTCGGTCTCGGCTACAACCCGCTCGAAAGAATTTTTGAATAAGTAAAAACTTAAGGCATCCGGTTTGAATCGGATGCCTTTCTTTTATTTGTTGAACGGCTTCGAATAAGCCTTTGCCCACTGCATAACCTTTTTTCTGTCCCATTTTTTCGGCATCGCCGCACAGATTGCAGTAACCTGTGCTATTTCGGTGCCGCATCCGATAATCTTTTTAAGCAGCTTAGTGTTTTTGATAGCGCACTTTCCTTTGAGTATAAGGTCGGGCACGTCAAACTTAAACAGGTCATACAGGCTTGTGAAGTCAGCCGTCATTGTGATGTTGTCCTCGTTGAGCATACCTGAATCAAAGCAGTAATCGAGCTCATCGGGTGTGAGGTTAAGAAGCAGATACTTCACACATTCGAGCGGTGCGAGTCCTGCGCCAAGCTCCTTGTAGTATTTTACCTGGTAGTTCCACAGCGTTTCTGCGCTGAATGAACAATGTCTGTCGTTTGTTACGGTGTCGGCAAGCATCCTTGCCGCCTTTAGCGAGTTTGCAATACCAGAGCCTATGAGAGGAACAGTCATAAATGCGCTGTCACCGATTGCGGCGTATCCGTCACCGACCATAACCGAGAGGGGATGGCGTACGGGTATTTCGACAAATTGACCGCCTCTGACTCTTTCTTTACCGAGTCTCGGCGAAGTTTGTCGCAGGAAGTCGGCGTATTCCTCGAGCTCTTCAAGGCTGAATTCCTCAAATCTGCCAACAAGCAGGTCTGTGTGTTCTTCCTCCGATGCAACCCAGCTGACACTCTTTACGCCGCCTGCAAACAGCATAACTCTGAATTTTGCCTCAACCTCTTCGTCACTTGCTTTGTTGTAAAAGGCTCTGTAAATCGTAATTTTTTCGTTGCGTCTGACTTGCTTTTCAATTCCCATTGAGCTTGGTAAATTTGTTCTGACAGGGGAGTTTACACCGCATGCGTCAATTACAAGATCAGCCTGAAAATCACCCTGTGCCGTTTTAATGCCGACAACTCTGTTGCCCAGCATAAGAGGTCCTGTTACCTCGCAGTCGTAAACTATTTTTACACCGCAGTTTTCTGCGTGGGATATTAGATGGGCATAAATATCCTTTCGCTCCATTTTGATTTCAAGCTTGTCATCGGGCACACGCTGTGTCAGCGACCTTTTTGCCGTCGGAGCAAAGAATGTCATATGCTCTTTGTATTCGTACTTGCTCTCCGGCGGCATCGGTATGCCTGCAATCGCGAGTGCGGCAGGTGCAAAAATATCCGTCCAATCGTAGCCGAGTGTGCCTTCAGCCTTCTTTTCGTATACCGTAACGTCGTACCCTCTGTCTGCAAGCAGTGCGGCGGCAGCAATTCCGCCGTGTCCGAGTCCTGCGACAATTATTTTTTTGCCCATATTGAAAACCTCCACGTGTCTTATGCTGATATTTTATCATTTTTTTACGCAACATCAAGTGCTTTTTTTATAAAATCAGTTTTTGTTCATCTGTCGATGCTTTTTGTGCGAAAAAGCGATCAGTTTAGAAGTGGTTACTAACAAAAATATGAAAAACGGTTAAGTGTTATTCTATTGACAGTCAGCTCGAAAAGTTATAAAATCAAAAAGTAAAAATATTTACGGGAGTGTTTTAAAATGTCAGTAAAAAAACTTCAGTATTTTGCAGGCGGCAAGTGGCTGGATTCATCTTGTGAAAAGTATATGGATGTCTATAATCCCAGCACCGGCGAAATTATCGCACAGACACCTTGCTGTACAAAGGACGAGGTTAACGAGGCTGTTGCCTGCGCTAAGGAAGCGTTCAAAACCTGGTCAAACGTACCTGTTATGAAGAGGGTACAGATTGTTTTCAAATTCCGTGAGCTTCTCGATGAGCATATGGATGAGCTTACCGAAATTTGCGCAAGAGAGCACGGTAAGGTCTGGAGCGAAGCAAAGGGTGATATTCTCAAGGTTAAGGAGCCCGTTGAGCTCGCTTGCTCCGCACCCTCACTTCTTATGGGTGAGAGTATGAGAGATACTTCTGTAGGCTACGACACAACTCTTTACAGAGAGCCTGTCGGTGTTTTCGCAGGTATCGTTCCTTTCAATTTCCCCGGTATGATTCCCATGGGCTGGATGTCACCGCTGTGCATTGTCTGCGGTAACACAATTGTCCTCAAGGCTGCTTCAATGACTCCTATGACCTGTATGAGACTCGCCGAGCTCTGGCAGGAGGCAGGTCTTCCCGACGGTGTTATCAATATCGTTACCTGCTCAAGAAATGAAGCAGAAATCTTTATGGATCATCCCGATATCAAGGGTATCACTTTCGTCGGCTCAACAAGCGTCGGTCTTCACATCTACTCAAGAGCTGCTGCAAACGGCAAGCGTGTTCAGGCTCTTTGCGAAGCTAAGAACCATGGTCTTGTCCTTGAGGATGCCGCACTTGAAAGAAGCGCAAGAGGCATCATCAACTCTTCTTTCGGCTGCGCAGGTGAGCGCTGTATGGCTCTTCCCGTTATCGTAGCTCAGGAGAGCATTGCAGATGAGCTTGTCAGTTACCTTGTAAAGTTTGCAAAAGAGCTCAAGCTCGGCCCCGCATACGATAAAGAATCCACACTCGGTCCCGTTGTTACCGAAGCTCACAGACAGTCAATCCACAAGTGGATTGAAAAGGGCATTGAGGAGGGCGCACAGCTTGTTCTCGACGGTAGAAATCCCGTTGTTCCCGGCTATGAAAACGGCTTCTATGTCGGTCCCACAATCTTCGACCACGTTACAGAGGATATGACAGTCGGTCAGCGCGAGATCTTCGGCCCTGTTCTCTGCGTAAAGAGAGTTAAGGATTTCGAAGAGGGTCTTGCTGTTATGAACGCTAACCCCTTTGCAAACGGCTCCGTTATCTTCACACAGAGCGGCTACTATGCACGTGAGTTTGCAAAGAGAACTGACGGCGGTATGGTCGGTGTCAACGTAGGTATTCCCGTACCTGTCGGCATTTTCCCGTTCACAGGCCACAAGCAGTCATTCTTCGGCGATCTTCATTGTCTCGGCAAGGACGGCTTCCGTTTCTACACCGAAACCAAGGCTGTAACAACACGTTGGTTTGACGAAGAGGAAATGAAGGCAAAAACCGTTGACACATGGGACGGTTCAGTCGGTGGCGGCGAATAATTACCGCGAATAAGACTTTCAAACATTACATAAAATGCTCCTTCGGTACGCCGGTGTATCGGGGGAGCTTTTTTGATAAATTATTATAAAATCAGATAAATGCTATTGCCTTTTAAATATTCATATAGTAAAATATCACTATCTTAAAATGGTGGTATATTATGTTTAGCGAGAAATTTATTGAACTTAGAAAACAGGTAATAGAAAAGCAGTTCTGTAAGATGAATTCGATGCAGCGCAGTGCGATTTTTCACACGCAGGGTCCGCTTCTTGTGCTTGCAGGTGCAGGCAGCGGCAAAACTACCGTTCTTGTCAACAGAATTGCAAATATAATGCAGTTTGGCGGCGCCTACTACTCGGGCGATTTTTGCCGCCCCGTAATGCAGGATGATATTGATGCAATCGAGGCTTACCTTGCAGGAGACGATTTTGCCTATGCGCAGATTGATGACCTTATGCGTGTCAACACTCCGCGTCCGTGGGAGATACTTGCAATCACTTTCACAAACAAGGCTGCCAATGAGCTCAAAGAGCGACTTGAGCGTATGCTCGGCCCCGACGGCAGCGAAATCTGGGCGAGCACTTTTCACGCAGCCTGTGCGCGCATTTTGCGTAAATACGGCGAGCGTATCGGCTTTTCAAATCATTTTACGATTTACGATACCGATGATTCACGCAGGGCGATGAAGGAGTGTCAGCGTGCGCTGAATATTGAGGAGCGCGTTATCGGCCATAAGGCGGCGCTTGCAGAGATAAGCAAAGCAAAGGACAGCCTTATCAGCCCTGAGGAATTCAAGCAGAATGCAGGCAGCGATTTCCGTCTTAAAAAGATTGCGGATCTGTATGAGCTTTATCAACAGACTCTTCAGCGTGCCGATGCAATGGATTTTGACGATATCATCGTCAATACCGTGCGCCTTCTCGAAACGGATAAAGAGGTGCTTGAATATTATCAGAATCGCTTCAAGTACATAATGGTTGACGAGTATCAGGATACAAACCACGCACAGTACAGACTTGTCAGCATCCTTGCCGCAAAGCACAGAAACCTCTGTGTTGTCGGTGACGATGACCAGAGTATCTACAAATTCCGCGGTGCAACGATTGAGAATATTCTTTCGTTCGAAAAGCAGTTTAACGCGATGGTAATAAGACTTGAGCAGAATTACCGCTCAACCCAGACTATTCTTGACGCTGCCAACGAGGTTATCAAAAACAATCAGCAGCGTAAGGGCAAAAATCTCTGGACAGATAACGGTGAGGGTGACAAGATTATCCTCAACACGTCTTACGATGAGCAGTCGGAGGCAAGGTATATTGCCGATACCGTGCTTGACGGTGTGGCAGGCGGTATGCGCTTTTCCGATTTTGCCGTGCTTTACAGGGCGAACGCTCAATCAAACACGGTTGAAAATGCGTTTGTACGTATGGGCGTACCTTATCAGATTTTCGGCGGTCACAAATTCTATGACCGTAAGGAGATCAGAGATGCTATTGCATACCTTACCGTAATCAATAACACGTCAGACGATATAAGGCTGCGCCGTATTATCAACGAGCCCAAGAGGGGAATAGGCGATACAACGGTCGCAAATGCCGCAGATATTGCAAATTCACTCGGAATCAGCCTGTTTGAGGTTATTTCAAATGCGGAGGATTATCCTCAGCTCAAGCGTGCTGCAGCAAAGCTTAAGAGCTTTGCCGAAATGATAAGTGACCTCGTTGCAAAATCGGAGGAGCTTTCAATCAAGGAGCTGTTTGATACATGTATGAAAGAGAGCGGCTACGTCGATTCGCTCGCTCTCGACCCTGCAACGTATACCGAGCGCCTTGCCAACATCAACGAGCTTTCAAACAACCTTCAGCGATATACAGAGGAAAATGAAGAGGCAACGCTCACAGGCTTCCTCGAAGAGGTCGCTCTTATGACAGACCTTGACAATATGGATGAAGAAACAGAGCGAGTTGTTATGATGACGCTTCATTCTGCAAAGGGTCTGGAATTTGATAACGTATTTATCGTCGGTATGGAGGAGGGCGTTTTCCCGGGTATGCAGGCCGTATACAATCCGGGCGAGATTGAAGAGGAGCGCCGCCTTGCATACGTCGGTATCACAAGAGCCAAGAAAAAGCTCTACCTTACCAAGGCACGCACACGAATGCTCTACGGCTCCACAACCCATAACCGCACCTCACGCTTTGTCGAGGAAATACCGATTTCGCTTATCAAAAACACGGGCGTTGCGGCACAGCCCCCGATGTTCGGCGGAGGAATGGGCGGTGTTGCAAGGAGCAGCTCAACGGGCGGCAACGCTTATTCAACTCAATTTAAGCGCGCAACCGAGACTGCCGCAAGAACAGTGCCCAAGCCTCAGGCCGAACAGCCCGTAGTGAATCTTGCAGTCGGCGACAGCGTTTCTCACAACACGTTCGGCACGGGCGTAGTGCTTTCTGCCAAGCCTATGGGCAACGATACTCTTCTTGAGGTAGCGTTTGATAAAGTCGGCACAAAGAAGCTAATGGCAAAATTTGCCAAGCTTAAAAAGATATAATTTAGTTACTGGAGATGTTAAAAATGGTCAAATCAATTCCTAACGGTGTATACCCGACAATGGTAACTCCCTACACAGCAGATAATA
The DNA here is from genome assembly GCA_045606785.1 of Acutalibacteraceae bacterium. Taxonomy (GTDB): domain Bacteria; phylum Bacillota; class Clostridia; order Oscillospirales; family Acutalibacteraceae; genus UBA8612. Next base: position 15,526 of record JAZUSN010000029.1, read on the forward strand.
AGGTAGACTACAACGCAGTTGAGCAGATTATCAACTGGTACGTTGAGCGTGGCATTGACGGCATCTTTGCAATCTGTCAGTCAAGCGAAATCTTCTTCCTTTCCTTTGAGGAAAGATATGAGCTTCTTAAGTTTATTATCGAGCACACTCCCAAGAATATTTCAATCGTCGCATCAGGTCATACCGCAGACGATATTCCCACACAGCTTGAAGAGGCAAAGCGTTTTATCGATCTCGGCATTGACGGCTACGTATTTATCTCAAACCGCCTTGCAAAGCAGGATGAGAGCGACGACGTTCTTCTCAAAAACGTCGATATCTTTATGAATGAGATTCAGGATACCGCTTTCGGTATTTACGAATGTCCTTATCCCTACAAGCGTCTTATGACTCCCGAAACTCTCGGTAAGCTTGCACGCACGGGCAGGTTCACATTCCTCAAGGACACCTGCTGTGATCCTGCACAGATCAAGGCAAAGCTCGATGCCGTTGAGGGCACGGGTCTCAAAATTTACAATGCTAACTCCGCAACACTTCTCGATACTCTCAAGATGGGCTGTGCAGGCTTTTCCGGTGTTATGGCTAACTTCCACCCCGAGCTTTATTCCTGGCTTTGCAAAAACTACGAAAAAGAGCCCGAGAAGGCACAGCTTGTTCAGGATGTTGTCGGCTTCTTCTCTGTTGCAGAGCGCCAGGTTTACCCTATAAATGCAAAGTATTATCTTACTCTCGACGGTATTGATATGGGCTATACCTCAAGAGCACGCAGTATTGATGAGTTTACTGTCGGCTGCCACTATGAGATTGAGGAAATGCACCGCGTAACTCAGTTTGTAAAGGCACAGCTCGGAATAAAATAATATCTGTGAAAGGGTGTTAACAATGAAAAAATTGTTTAAGGCGGCAGTCAGCCTTGTGCTGGCGGCGACACTTGTTATCGGCTGCTCATCCGTAGGCTTTGCAGCTGATGAGAGCTGCGATTGCGGCGAAACTCCCGTTATATTTGTCAACGGTATCGGCGGCACAATATTTGCCACAGATGAAGCAGGCAACGAACAGATGATTTTCCCCATAGAAAACGACACAATGGTCAGCGTGATCCTTACATATCTGCCGGCAGCTCTTATCAATGGCATATTCGGTGGGTGGGATTCGTTTGCTGTGTCACTTGATAAGATGCTCATAAATCTCTTTGCAGGTATGGATTGTGACAATAAGGGCAACTCAGTGCTCAATGCGTATGCAGACGATTGTGATGAGGTTACGGTTGATGAGCATCTGGACGATAATGAGTTCAACTTCCTCTACGATTGGCGACTTGACCCCTACGTTTCAGCCGCAAAGCTTGATGCGTATATTGATGAGATTATCAAGGTTACGGGTCACGATAAGGTTATAATTAACGCCTACAGCGAGGGCGGCGAGATTGCACTTGCTTACTTTGATGAGTATGGCAGCGAAAAGGTTGAAATGTTCATCTCGCAGTGTTCTGCATTCCAGGGTCTTACGCTTATCGGTAAGCTTTTCACAAATCAGTGCAGCGTTGATGCAAATCAGCTCTACAATTTCCTCATGACAATGCTTCCCGTTGTCAACGTTGAGCAGGGCGTTCTCGATCTGCTCACAGTGCTCAGATACACAGGCATTTACAATCTTCTCACAAGCCTTGTAAATAAGATACTAGACGAGTGCTTTGATGAGATTTACGCAGGCTTTGCAACAGATGTTTTTGCTTGTATGCCCGGTGTATTCAACTTTGTGCCTGCTGAGTATTATGATGATGCGGTCAAAATGGTATTCGGTGAAGATCCTCAGTACGCTGAGCTTGTCAAAAAGCTTGATAAGTATCATCTTGCTCAGGTGAATGCCGAAAAGATACTCAAGGAAGCTCAGAATAAGGGTATGGCTGTTGCCTTTGTTTCACACTACGGCGTTGCTCCGATGCCGCTTGTTGGCGATACCTGCTATCAGACTGACGGACTTATTGATTCCGCCAATTCATCAGGTGGTGCAACCTTTGCTCCGATGGATGCTCCCTTCGATTCTTCCTATAAGCAGAAGGTTGATGACGTACACAACCACGTTTCACCCGACGGCACGGTTGACGCTTCGACCTGTATGTTCCCCGAGAGTACCTGGTTTGTAAGCGGCTTCAGCCATTGGAATTATTCCACAAATCTTATCGAATGGCTCGAATCATATCACGGTCAGCCCACGGTTTATGAAAACGAACAGTTCCCGCAGTTCCTTGTAGGCGATACTGTAGAAAATACTGTCAGCGCGATGTAACTTAAATAAAGTAAACGCACAGGTTGCTTCACAAAAAAGCGGCCTGTGCGTTTTTTATGTCATATCACATTATGGTATGACTGCAATAATTATTTTTTCTTCTCTTTCTTCCGACGCTTTTTTTGCACGTATAGGGCTACACTTGTAGTCAAGGGCGGTGATAGAGGCTTGAAACAGGTTGTGTATGTTGACGTGCTTGTTGCACTCAACGTTATTGTCAGTTTTTTTCTGATTAAATCCGTTTGTGCCGTTGCGCGTGAAAAGCCGAAAACTCTGCGTGTGCTTGTCGGCTCAATGCTTGGCGGTTTATATTCGCTTGTGATCTTTCTGCCGCAGGGACATATTGCGCTTAGCATTATCGGCAGAGCTTGTGTTTTGCTTGCCGTAACGCTGTCGGTATTCGGTTTTATCGGTTTGCGGCGGCTTCTGCGGTGCTTTTTTCTTCTGTGTGCGGCTACTTTGCTTTGCGCAGGCGTGATAACGGCTGTGTGGGTGCTGTTCTTGCCGGATGCAGTTATAGTGCGCAACGGCTCGTTTTACGTGGATGTCAGCTTCATTCAGCTTGTTGCTGTGTGCGTGCTGATTTATGTTACTGCAAGAATTTTCGGCAGATTTCTCTCAAAACGCGGCAGCGAAGAAATAAACGTGAGGGTGGAAATAAGTGTCGGCGGTAAAACCGCTGCGGCAAACGGAATTATAGATACGGGCAATACGCTGTGCGATTCCTTTACGGGCGAGCCTGTAAGCGTTATTTCGCAGAGCCTTGCGCTGAGTCTGTTGCCTGCCGAATGTGTTGCAGCTGCAATTGAGCCGGTGAGAGGTAATATCCCCGAGGGTATGCACCTTATCGTATCGGATACCGTCGGGTCAAGTGCGCTGATGTGTGCATTCAGGGCGGAAACTATGATTCTTACTGCTTCAGACAGCCGAGTGACCGCAGAAAACGTAACTCTTGCCGTCAGCCCGCGTGAAATGTTTGCAGGCGGCAAAAGTGTGCTTGTAAATTCAGCTTTTATTAACGATATTGAAGGAGGAAGAGATGTTTATGGAAAAAATCAAGGCGCTCATAAGAAGAATAAGGCAAAGACTGGCAAAGCAGGGAATCTACTACATAAACGGCCCCGAAACCCTGCCGCCGCCTCTGACGGCTGTGCAGGAAAGAGAAGTGATGAAACGCATTGCAAGCGGTGATGAATCCGCAAGAGAAAAGCTGATAGTACACAATTTACGGCTTGTTGTGTACATAGCGAGAAAATTTGAGAACTCGGGTGTTGGTATTGAGGATCTGATTTCAATCGGCACGATCGGCCTTATCAAGTCTGTGAACACGTTTTGCCCCGACCGCAATATCAAGCTTGCAACCTACGCTTCAAGATGTATAGAGAACGAAATATTGATGTATCTTCGCAAAATATCCAACTCAAAGGTTGAGATGTCCATTGATGAGCCTCTGAACGTCGATTGGGACGGAAACGAGCTTCTGCTGTCCGATATTCTCGGCAGCGAAGCGGACAGCGTTAATGTCGGAATCGAGTATGAGGAGGAGCGGAACATTCTGCTCAGCATTATCGGAACACTAAGCGAGCGTGAGCAGACGATAATGCGCCTTCGTTTCGGAATCGGCAGTGAGCGTGAGCACACGCAAAAGGAGGTTGCCGAAATGCTGGGTATTTCTCAAAGCTATATTTCAAGGCTCGAAAAACGGATCATTGAGCATATAAAAACAGAAATGGAAACGGTATTGAATTAAAAAGGAAAATGTTATAATATATAGGCAGACGCACAGTCTGTCTATTTTTGTTTAGGTGGTGAGTTTATGAAAATCGCGGCTGTGGTGGCTGAGTACAATCCCTTCCATTGCGGACATAAATATCAGCTGGAAGAAACGCGCAGGGCAGGCGCAACTCACGTTGTAGCTGTAATGAGCGGCAATTTCGTTCAGCGCGGTGAAGCGGCAATTTTCGATAAATTCACACGTGCAAAGGCTGCTGTAAGCTGCGGTGCCGATCTGGTCGTTGAGCTTCCGCTGCCTTGGGCAATGAGCACAGCGCAAAGCTTTGCAAGGGGAGCTATAAGCCTTGCAGGTGCGCTCGGCTGTGTAGATATGCTATCTTTCGGCAGCGAGTGTGATGATATGTCGGCGCTTGAAAGTGCGGCGCAGGCTGTCTGTTCGCAAGAGTTTGAATCAGAGCTTGCTCGGCTTTTACCGCTGTGTGTTTCCTATGCCTCTGCGCGTGAGCAGGCTGTGGCAAATATCGCGGGCGAAAAGGCTGCTTCGCTTCTTGCTAGTCCCAACAGCATTCTTGCTGTTGAATATATCGCGGCCGCCCAAGAATTAGGCCTTTGCTTTGAGTTCAACGCTGTCAAAAGAGCGGGCGACGGCTACAATTCAACCGTCGCATCCGGTGACGGCTTTGCTTCGGCAAGTGCGATACGCCGCTTGATAGCTTCGGGTGAGGATGTCTCGTCGCTTGTTCCCGTTTCTTATCCTGCTGATTTTGCCGATGCTTCACGTCTTGATACCGCTGTGCTTTATGCGCTGCGCAGGCTGACGGCGGAGGAAATTGCACTTGCGCCCGATATATCCGAGGGCCTTGAAAACAGAATTTTTGAGGCTTCGAGAGCTTCTTGCAGCGTAGATGAACTAATGGAAAATATAAAGACAAAGCGTTATCCTACGGCGAGAATCCGCAGGATAATTATGAGCCTGCTTCTCGGAATTACGGCAGAGCATTCGCGCGGCTTGCCGCCGTATATCCGCATTCTTGCCTGTAATGATAAGGGCAGAGAGATTCTTTCTGCTGCTAAAGCGTCGCTTCCTGTTGTTGCAAGAGCGTCGCAGTTCAGACAGCTCAATGCTGCTGCACGGGAAATATTCTCGCTTGAATGCACGGCTGACGATATTTATGCACTTTGCTTTTCTCCTGCGAGGGAGTGCGGTGCAGACTATAAAGCAAAAGTATTTTAACGGAGGTAATAATTATGCATCTTGGTATTATCAATGGTTGGTCCGACGGCTGTATCAAGGCTGTCAGCGAAAAAGGTCTCGGTTGGGTTGAGTTCTGCGTAAACTGCAATTATGACAGCGCAGAGGTTCTCGCTCAGGCAGACGAAATAAAAGCAAGCTGCGAAAAGTACGGCGTTCGTGTCGGTTCAATAGGCAGATGGGGTATGGACAGAGTTGACGATAACGGTGATATAATCCCTGAAGCCCTTCAGCACGATAAAAACTGTATTGATCTTGCTTCAAAGCTCGACTGCCCCGTATTCAACTGCGGCTGTAACGAGGTTGAGAGCAAAAGCTTTATGGAAAACTGCGACTATGCAATCAACTACCTTTCAAAGCTCATAGAGTACGGCAAACAGCGCGGTGTTAAGATTGCTGTCTATAACTGTGACTGGGCAAACTTTGTTATTGAGGATAATGCCTGGAGCGTTGTTCTCGGCAGACTTCCCGAGCTTGGCATCAAGTACGATACCTCACATTGTATCAACAGGGGAGGAGATTACCTTGCCGAAATGGAAAAGTGGGGAGACCGTTTCTACCATTTCCATATAAAGGGTACTCTCTACATCAACGGTGAGCATTACGATGATCCGCCCGCAGGTCTTGACGACGTTAAGTGGGGTGCCGTGTTTGCACTTCTCTACATAAAGGGCTATAACGGTATGCTCTCCATTGAGCCTCATTCGAGCAAGTGGAAAGGTGCTGTAGGTCAGTGGGGTGTAGACTTCACTATCAATCATATCAGACCTTTTATTATGCCCGAGGATTACAGCTATTCCGATAATCCGTATATGCCTTAAAAATCAATGCCGGCGACGAGCCGGCATTTTTATTTTAAGAAAATATGAAAAAAAGGTTGCATATTTTTCTTTAAAGTGTTAAAATAGCGTATATTTTATCTTTGTACCGTTTTAACGTACTAAAGCGGTATAGAAAAGGAGACTATATATGAACAGTGCAAATATTCAGCACCTTGCCGCAATGGTAGTTTATATGCTCGCCGTTGTCGGTATCGGTGTGTTCTTTGCAAAACGTGCAAACAAGAATGCTGACCAGTATTTCCTCGGCGGCCGTTCGCTCGGTCCGTGGGTTGCTGCTTTCAGCGCAGAGGCTTCCGATATGTCCGGTTGGCTTCTTATGGGCCTTCCCGGCCTCGCTTATTGGACCGGCCTTGCTGACGCAGGCTGGACTGCTATCGGCCTTTTCGTCGGTACATACTTTAACTGGCTTATCGTTTCAAAGCGTCTTCGCCGCTACAGCGAGCGTGTGAACGCTATCACGATTCCCGGTTTCTTCTCAAACCGCTTCCACGAGAAAAAGAAGGTTATCCTCATCATTGCTTCTCTTTTCATAATCATCTTCTTCTCCGTCTACGTAGGTCAGTGCCTTGCTACCTGCGGTAAGCTGTTTGCTAACCTCTTCGAGCTTGATTATCATTATATGATGATTGTCGCAGCCGTTTTCGTTCTTCTCTATACGTTCCTCGGCGGCTTCCTGGCAGAGAGTGCTTCTGACTTTATGCAGGCTGTCGTTATGGTTGTTACTCTTGTTCTTATTCTCGTTCTCTCTGTCAACCACGCAGGCGGCATCAATGCTGTTATCGAGAATGCAAAAGAGTTTGACGGCTATCTGTCGCTCTTCACAACCTCAAGCCCCTCAACAGAGGAGATCAACGTATTCGGCGAGGCTTCGTCTTTCAAGCCTCTCTCAATTGCATCAGCTATGGCATGGGGTCTCGGCTACTTCGGTATGCCTCAGGTTCTCCTTCGCTTTATGGGCATCCGCTCCGAAAAAGAGCTTACACGTTCACGCCGTGTAGCCTGCGTATGGCTCTTCATCGCTATGGGTGCAGCGCTCTTCATCGGTATCGTTGCACGTAGCGTTCCCGGTATTGATTACCTCAGCGGTACAGCATCTGAGGCAGTATTTATGGATTCAGCGGTTGCGTTCCTTCCGCCCATCCTTGCAGGTCTTGCCTGTGCAGGTATTCTTGCTGCTGCTATCAGCTCATCCGACTCATACCTTCTTATCTCCACATCTGCTGTTGCCGAGAATATCTTCCACGGCATCATTAAGAAGGATGCAAGCGACAAGCAGGTTATGTGGGTAACACGTATTGCAATGTCTGTTATCACAGTATTCGCAATGGTTATTGCCTGGGATCAGAACAGCACTATCTTCGGTATCACATCCTTTGCCTGGGCAGGCTTCGGCGCAACCTTCGGACCGCTCCTTATCTTCTCTCTTTTCTGGAAGAGAGTTAACTTTGCAGGTGCGGTTGCAGGTATGGTCAGCGGCGGCGGTATGGTTTTCCTCTGGAAGCTTGTGCTCAATCCTCTCGGCGGTATCTTCGGTATCTACGAGCTGCTTCCCGCATTTATCGTTTCCAGCGTTGTTATCGTTGTCGTTTCACTCATCTCCAAGAAGCCCTCTCAGGAGATCGTTGACGATTTCGAGGCTGTAAAGAGCAAATAATTAACTTGAAGTCAAACAGCAGTGAGTTTGTTCAGCTCACTGCTGTTTTGTTGTCTTTGCTAAAGATACAATAAAACACACGGGCGGCAGGTTGCCGCCTTTTTCGTATGGGGTGATTTGTGAATCGCCTCTACATTGTCATGCCAAAAGAAACAGCGCATTGTCATCCTGAACGAAGTGAAGGATCTTAGGCTCTCTTGCGAGTGAGTTTAATCAAGATGCTTCGCTGCGCTCAGAATGACATAGGTTTTACATCGCTGTAAATTGCTTTATCAAATGTAGGGCAGAGGCTCGCCTCTTCCGCTTGTGCCGTCATATCGCTTTTACGGCCGACTACCGGTCGCCCGCAATTATTGCAATCCTCTGTCGCACGTTGTTTTGCATCGCATCCTTTTTGTTGACATCATATCTCTTTATTGATATATTAGAATCAAAGATATTCGTATTAAAGGAGTGTCGGTTATGAAGGTATTCAAGCGTTCAATATCAATTGTTTTAGCTGCTGTATTTTTGCTTTCTTTGGCGAATTTCAACGCAGTTGCTGAAGAAAATGATCACTGGGAACATTACAGATTTATACACAGCGCAGAGTATTATTTCAAAGAAATTGAGGAGCCTCTGTGCTTTGAGAATGTTAACGGCTCGGATTTTATTTATATAGTTCGCGATAATGAAGCTGTCCTTTTGAGCTTTAAAACTAACTTTAAAGGTCCCGAAATGTCTGTTTTCACTTTGCCTACAGTTCTTGGCGGTTATCCGGTTACGGCTATAGGTTATGAAACTGAAGATGGTACGGGTATTGATGCAACTTGGTATATTCATTACGGTGAGGACCCCTTTGAAAAATATCCTGAATATCTGGAATATGGATATTATCCCGTTTCGGATCCCGGCTTGCGTTATGTTTCTGAAATCATTATTCCGGAAGGCTATAAATATATCGAAGAAGGAGCATTTGGTGGGGTTACTCGTGCATTTGGTCGGGTTGAGCCTAATCAAAAAATTGTTTTTCCAAAAAGCTTAAGGGAAATACACGGCGCACCGTTTGCACGGTTGTATACTCATGAAGATGCAAGCGGAAGAAAATACACCGTTTTGCCCGAGTGTCAATACTCTGACCGATACGAATATGATTCTTATTATATTACTGTCGATTTTTACGGACCTATTTATTTCCCGTCAAGACTTGGATCGGAATGGCTCTTGGACAGAGGGCAATTTTATCCCACTACACTATATATTCCTTCTAACTACAGTTATGAAACAATAAGATATTCACTGTTTCAAGCCAATCACGATGATTCCGTCGATTCTCCGATAGTAGGCGACGAGGATAAAGGCTTTGGTGAAGATACAATAATCCATTGTGCGCCGGATTGCGAATTTTTAGAACTGTTTAGTCAAGCTACGGAATACAATTATTACACCGTAATCACCGACGTAGTGCCTGCCGAATACATCGAATTCCCGGAAGAAACGGTGAATGTATGTGTCGGCGATGTTGTTGACCTTGAGGCAAAGACGTACCCTGCCGAAGCAGTCTGGACGGCGTGCGATTATACCGTCAGCGACCCGAGCATAGTTCAAATCGACGATTATTCCGGCAGAATCACAGCTCTCAAAGAGGGCACGGTCACCGTCACCGCAACTCATTGCGAGCGCGGCTTTGTCGATACCTGCACGGTCAAAGTCACAACAGAGCCCGAGCCTGTTTCCGGTGTTCAGAAAATCGAGCCCGCAACCGACACTCCTTATTTTTCCTACGGCAACAGAGATTATAGGCTTGAGCTGACAGGCAGCCCGAGCAAGGTCCAGGTCGTGCG
>JAZUSN010000030.1:0-114198 GCA_045606785.1 Acutalibacteraceae bacterium
GCAAAAAGCTTTAGCTTCAAGCATCGAGCGAAGCGAGTTGGTAACAAAAAATAACAAGTTAGCACAAGTTCGGAAAGATGTATAAGTGCCCGTTTACGGGCGGTGGAGCAATAGATGCAGAAGAAAGAATATTCATGCGTCTTTAGATGCTTGCCGGTAATAAGCCCTTATAGGGCTTAATCAAGCCGCCGGCTTAGCCGGCGGGTATGACTTATGATGCATTTTAAATTCTGTTGATGCTCTTGAGTGCTATTTTGCCAAGCTCGATAACGTCAATTGCCTTGACGGGGCAAGCCTCATGGCATTTGCCGCAGCCGATGCATTTGTCGTAGTCAACCTTTGCACAGAAGTTTTCAACCTTAACAGCGTCGTATTCGCAAGCCTTGACACACTTCATACAGCCGATACAGCCTGCCTTACACTCCTTGCGTGTAAGCGCGCCCTTGTCGTGGTTTACGCACAGCACGGTTGCCTTTGCCTGATGCAGCGGCATAAGCTCGATAAGACCCTTCGGGCAGGTTTTGATACAAGCCTTACATGCACGGCAGGCAAGAGGATTGATTCTTGCAACACCGTCACAGATGTGTATTGCATCGTAGGGACAAGCGTCAATACAGTCACCGAAGCCGACACAGCCGTATACACAGTCCTTCGGGCCGCCGAAAAGCTGAGTTGCCATTTTACAGCTCTTAACGCCGCTGTAAACGAGCTTTGTGCCTGCATTGTGAGCATTGCCCTGGCAGAGCACAACGGCTGCCTGAGGGGCAATTTCTCCTGCTTCAAGCCCTGCAATTGCGGCGATTTTTTTGCTTACCTCGCTGCCGCCGGGTGAGCACAGCGTCGTGCAGGTTGTTTCGCCGCTTGAAAGTGCAGCGGCGTAACCGTCACAGCCCGAGAAGCCGCAGGCACCGCAGTTAGCACCGGGCAGCTCTTCTCTGATTGCTTCAGCCTTTTCGTCAACGGGAACTGCCATTACTATTGATGCAACGGCAAGCATAATCGCTGCGATAACACCAATGACGGATACGACTATGACCGCAAGAATAATAGGATTCATAATTCATACCGCCTTTCTTAACCGAATATACCTTCGACGATTCCTGTGAATCCGAGGAAGGAGATTGATGTGAGGGAAGCCGCAACAAGTGTTATCGGCAGACCCTGCATAAACTTGGGCACGTCACAGCTCTCGAGTCTTTCGCGTACACCTGCGAACATTACCATCGCAACAAGGAAGCCGAGGCCCGCACCGAGTGTGTTGACCATTGACTGTGCGAAGTTGTAGCCGTTGTCAACGTTGAGGATAACAACACCGAGCACGGCACAGTTTGTTGTGATAAGCGGCAGATAAATACCGAGTGCGCTGTAAAGTGCGGGAATATACTTTTTGAGTACGATTTCAACAAGCTGAACAAGCGCCGCAATAACGAGGATGAAAACGATAGTCTGCAGATATGCCATATCGTTTGCGACGAGGATGTACTTGTTGATGGGGTAGGTAACGCCTGTGGCGAGAAGCATAACAAAGATAACCGCCATTGACATACCTGTTGCCGTGTTAAGCTTTTTGGAAACGCCGAGGAACGGACATATACCAAGGAACTTACTCAGCAGGAAGTTTTCCGTAAGGATTGCTGTTACAAGGATTGCAAGAAAAGCCTTTGTCATTTTACTGTCGCCTCCTTTACGTCACAGCTGCCGTCTGTTCCGATAAGTGAACAGCTTGCAGCCATCGGGCAGCTTTCGCAGCCGTGGAGCTCAGCCTTAGGCTTACCTTTCTTTTCGGCAAGTCTGTTTGCAACAGCAATAAGCATGCCGAAAACGAAGAAGCCGCCGGGGGGCAGAATGAAGATGATCATCGGGTCAACAGGCCAGCTTTCCTGAATAAGCTGGAAGCCTGCGATTGAGCCTGAGCCGAAGAATTCACGGATAACTGCCATTGCGAGCAGAGCGCCCGTGAAGCCGATGCCCATACCCATACCGTCAACGGCAGAGGCGATAACGCTGTTCTTGCCTGCAAATGCTTCAGCTCTGCCGAGAATGATGCAGTTAACAACGATGAGCGGCAGGTAAACGCCGAGGCTTTCGTCAATTGCAGGTACGTATGCTTTTACAAGCATCTGAACGATTGTAACGAAAGAGGCTATGATAACGATATATGCGGGGATTCTAACTTTGCCGGGGATGATTTTACGAAGTGCTGAAATAACGATGTTTGAGCAGATAAGAACTATTGAGGCTGCAAGACCCATACCGAGCGCGCCTTCAACCGAGGTGGAAACGGCGAGCGTCGGACAGGTGCCGAGAACAAGGCGGAGAACCGGGTTTTCGGCAATCAGACCTTTAGTAAATTCTTTATAGAGAGGTTTTTTATCAGCCATTGTTCACACCTCCTGTAATTTCAGCGTAGTTGTCAAGTGCTGTATTGACCGCTTCGGTAACAGCCTTTGATGTAACGGTTGCACCTGTAAGAGCCTTGATTTCGTTTTCGTCAGGGTTATTTTTGTTTACGATTATTCCGGCTGTTTTGCCGATGAACTGTGTGAGGAAATCGGGGCTTTTTGCGTTCATGCCGAGGCCGGGTGTGTCGTTGATGGAGAGCAGCTCAACACCTGAAACAGTGCCGTCAGCTTTAACGCCGACCATTACGCTTATCTCACCGCCGTAGCTCTTTGCCGTCGTTGTGAAAACGTAGCCTGTAACAGCACCGCTTGCGTCTGTGCCGATTGAGTAGCTGATGTCGCCCTTTGTTTCGTCAGCAAAGTTTTCAGCGTCGGAAAGCACGATTGCCTTTGTGGCGTTTGCGGCTTTAACGTTGTTGTCTGCAATAACGGGTGCCGTGAGCGAATTGGTGTATGCAAGGAGTGCGGAGGTAACAAGACAAATCAGCGTGAGCACGATTGTCGGCTTGAGTATATCGCCGACTGAGAACTTTTTACTCATGATTTAGCCGCCTCCTTTTCTGCTTTTTTGGCGGCCTTTTCAGCCTTCTTATCCTTTTTTGGTGTGCCGAAGGGCTTAGCTGTTGTGAGCCTTTCTATGTGCGGAACAAGGATATTCATAAGAATAATGGAGAATGATACGCCTTCGGGGTAGCTGCCGAAAATTCTGATTGCGGATGTGATAAGACCGCAGCCGATGCCGAAGATGATCTTGCCCTTGAAGCTGACGGGGCAGGTTGTGTAGTCGGTAGCCATAAAGATTGCGCCGAGAAGAAGACCGCCGCCCAGAAGCTGGTAGGCAACAAACTCAAGGTCTCCTTTTCCTGCAAAGAGCATAAATACGGCAACCGTGCCGATGTAGCTGAGCGGAATTGCAGGGGAGATAACCTTGCGGACTACAAGATATACGCCGCCGAGAATAAGTGCAACAGAGCAAACCTCACCGAGGCTGCCGCCGTGGGCGCCAAGGAGCATCTGAAGAAGAGAGGGCAGAGCCTCTGTTGTTTCTTCACCGTTGAACTGTGAGGTGAGCGTTGCAAGGGGAGTAGCGGTGGTTGTAACGAATTTTGATTCCGTAGCCCAGTTTGCCATTGCTGACGGGAATGAAACAAGCAGAATGATACGGCTTGCGAGTGCTGGGTTTACAAAGTTCTGTCCGATGCCGCCGAACATCTGCTTGACGACAACGATTGCTATAACGCTGCCGAGTGCCGCGATCCACAGCGGAACGGAAACGGGCAGGTTGAATGCGAGAAGAAGTCCTGTTACAACCGCACTCAGGTCACCGATTGTCTGGTGACGCTTCATAACTATACGGCTGAGATATTCCGAAAGAACGGCGCTGCCTACGCAAACGAGCGTAACCATAAGCACCTTATAGCCGAAAATTACAACGGCTGCAATAAGCGACGGGATAAGCGCGATGATAACGTCAAGCATAATGCCTGTTACGGTGTGCGGTGAACGCACGTGAGGCGATGCGCTGACGGTAAGTTTTTTGTTTACGCTCATTTCTTTGCACCTGCCTCTCTGATAACTGATTTTGCAAGTCGCATATGCTGAACGAGGGGAAGACCTGCGGGGCAGACGTATGCACAGCTGCCGCATTCCATACAGACCATAACGCCCGTATCGTTGAGCTTGTCAACCTCCTTGGACTTTGCATAGCGTGCAATAAGTGTGGGCATAAGGCTCATCGGGCAGACCTGAGCACAACGTCCGCAGCGGATACAGTCGCGCTCGGGCTTAACCTTGAACGTGCCTTCTGCAAATGCAAGAATGGCGTTATTCTGCTTGAGCAGGGGCAGGTCTGTGCCGACAATTGCGGCTCCCATCATCGGACCGCCTGAAAGAATCTTGAACGGCTCAGCTTTGAAGCCGCCGCAGAAGTCGATGATATCGCTGATGCTGGTGCCTATGGGCACACGTACGTTTTTCGGTGTGTGGATAGCAGAGCCGTCAACCGTAACTGAGCGGCTTACAAGCGGCTTGCCTGTTTCAACGTAGCGCTGGATAAATGCCACGCTGGCTACGTTGATAAGCACACAGCCTACGTCTGAGGGAAGCTTTCCCGGCGGAATCTTACGTCCCGTAGCGGACTGTACCATCATTTTTTCAGCACCCTGGGGGTACTTCGATTTGAGAGCCATAATTTTGATGTTGCTGTTCTCGCCTGCAAGCTCCTTTACCTTCTGCTGAAGAAGATCGATAGCCTTGGGCTTGTTGTCCTCAACAGCGATGATTGCCTGCTTGAAGCCCAGGTACTTGATCATTGTCATAACGCCTTTGACAACGTTGTTTGCGTTTTCGATACACTCACGGTAGTCAACCGTGATGTAGGGCTCACATTCTGCAGCGTTGATAATCAGGGTGTCTATGTTTTCGTTGGGCATAAGTGCGAGCTTTACGTGTGTGGGGAAGCCTGCACCGCCAAGACCTACAAGACCCGATTCACGCACTGCCTTTGTGAGGTCTGCGGCGTTTTCGATTTTCGGCGGTGTGAAACCGTCAAAAAGAGTCATTTCGCCGTCGGATTCGATTGTGACAGCCTTTGAGATTGAGCCGTTGGCAAGCTTGACCTCACCGATTGCAGTAACCTTGCCCGAAACGGATGAATGTATCGGGGTGCTGACAAATTTGTCGGTGTCTGCAATAATCTGACCGACCTTTACCTCGTCACCTATTTTGACGAGCGGCTCACAGGGTGCACCGATATGTTGCTGCATGGGGAGCACTACCTTTTCGGGCGGAGGCATACGGGTGATTTTGCAGTCCTGCGTATTCTTGCTGTGAGAAACGCTTACACCGCCTCTGCCTTTTACAACGGCGGAGAGTACGCCGTTTGCGGAGTATCCTTTCATATTTATCATCTCCTGTTGAATTTGTTCACTTTTCAGATTTTGTAGTCGGAACAAAATACTTACTTTGTTTTATTAATAGCGGGCTGACAGCTTTGAAAATCAGACCCGTTACAATACCTGTACATACGCCGAAAACGAGAAGGGCAGGGGCGTAGCCTGCTATCATTACCGTATCGGTTATTATTGCGGCAGCTGCCAGCTGGCCGAGGTTGTGTGCCAACGCACAGCATACTCCCGAGCCTATCAGACCGAGCGGATTTTTTTTAGAAACTCTAAAAATAAGGCACATTGCGGCAAGGCTCATAATTCCGCCGCAAAAGCTCATAAGGAATGCAGTTGCACCTCGTGTTATACCTGCAAAGCCTGCTTTGATGATTACGATAAACAGCGCATCGGACAGTCTGAGCGTCGAGGCCGCAAACATCGTTACTATATTGGAAAGGCCGGGCTTTGCACCGGGCGGAAGAAACGGAAAAGCAGGCAGAAGCGATTCGAGCCACGCCAATGTAAGTGCCTGAGCACCGAGTATACCTGCAAGTGCAATTCTGCGCGTGACGTTCCTTTTATCAGTAGACGAGGACATCGATTTCACTCTCCTCCCCGTTTTCTATTGTTACAACAACTCCTGCGGGCAGGCATGCAGCTGTGTCGCCTCTGTGGGTGAGCTTGCCTGTGCCTACGCAAAGCTTATCGGGGCATCCGGCATTTTTGAACGAAATGCAACCTTTTTCGACATAGAGGGTTGCAGCGGGTGAGCAGGGAAGGGTAAGTTCGTAGCTTTTCTCAACCTTTTCAAGCTCAATGCTTTGGTATATTTCGCCGTTGATGTGAATTACCGCGGTTGCTCCTGTAGTTGTGTGCTTTGTGTAAAGTCTGAAGCCGAGAGCACCGAGCAGTAAAACGGCAATCAGTATAATATCGAGTGGTCTGATGAGCTTTTTCATTTCAGTTCACCAAGCCTGTATTCGTCGTTTGTTACGGTTACCGTTTCTCTTTCTGCTTCACCGTAGGTTGTGATGATTTCTTTATCTGCCGTGATGAAAACTGCATCTGCATTATATTTTTCAAGCAGAGGCAGGCTCTTTTCGATTCCGAGCACGAAGCAGGCTGTCGAAAGTGCATCACTCACGTACCCGTGCTGTGTCACAACCGTAACGCTCAGCAATCCGCTGTCAGCAGGATAACCCGTTGTCGGGTCAAAGATATGGTGGTAACGCTTGCCGTTTTCATCTTCAAAATATCTTTCGTAATTCCCCGATGTGGAAACACAGGCGGATGAAACATTCAAAACCGCGCAATGCTCGTTTACTTCGCCGAGCGGATCCCTTATGCCCACCTTGTATACGGCTTTCGGGTCAGAAGTATCGAGCAGTATACTGCCGCCTACGGCAACCATAGCTTCCTTGCATCTGTGGTCAGTAAGAATATCGCGGGCGTAATCGCAGGCAATGCCTTTGCCTACTGCACCCAGATCAAGCCTTACACCCTCGGGTAAATAAACTGTGTTGCCGTCAATGCTCCAGCTGTCTGCGTTTGCAATTGCGGCATCAATCTCAGCTTGCGTTGGGACTCTTGCGCTGTCTGTGCCGATGCCCCATAAGTCGGAAAGAGCACCGAGACCTATGCAAAAAGCACCGCTGCTGTCTTTTTCTATCTGTTTCAAATCTGCGAGTATCTTTGCAAGCTCGTCCGACACTTCTGTTTTACCGTTGTTTACAGCGTGTATTTCAGCATTGGAGTTTGTTCGGGAAAGCAGTTTCTCATCCAACCTTACGGTTTCGAGTTTTATTTTTTCGGCAGCCTCTTCACTGTTGAATCCTGTCACATTAAGGCTGACTGTTGTATTCATTGCAATGAAGTTTGCTGCTGCGTTTTTGTTGAAAAAAAAGTCGGCCAGAATTACCGCAGCAAGTGCGACGGCACATATGACCGCAACCGCACCGAGAAGCTTCTTCTTCATATAAGGCCAACCCTCCCCATTGTCTGTTCCTATCAATGTTGTATTATATAATAAACTCTAATATAAATCAAGTGTAAAATAAATCATATTATAGTAAATTTGTCTAAATTTTGTTCGGAAATCTGCTGTTATTATTTAGATCTTATTTCTCTTGTGTTTTGGTGTTCGGGTATGATAAAATGAACACATCAGAGCTTTAAGGAGTGTTTTAATATGTCATATGATTTTTATATGCCTGCAAGAGTCGTTGGCGGAGAGGGTGTCGTTCTTTCGCAGTCTTCGCTGCTTTGCGGCTTCGGAAAAAAATGCGTTGTCGTAACGGGCGGCACGGGCGCTAAAAAAAGCGGCGCGCTGGCTGACCTTACAGCTGCACTTGATAAGGAAAATATAGCTTTTAAGGTCTACGATAAAATAGGTGAAAATCCGCTTGTCACCTCCTGCCGTGAGGCAGGTCTGCTTGCCGCGGATTTCGGTGCGGATTTTCTTGTCGGTATAGGCGGTGGCTCTGCACTCGATGCGGTCAAGGCGGCTGCTGTTTTTGCGGCAAATCCCTCACTCGGGGCAGAAGAGGTCTACCTGATGAATTATGAAAATTCACCGCTCCCCACAGTCGGTATCGGCACGACCTCTGGTACGGGCAGCGAAATTTCGGCTGTCAGCGTACTGACTGACACAAACGGTGTCAAGCGCAGCATCAAGGGCGATTTCGGATATTTTGATCTTGTGTTTGCCGATTGGCGCTATACTGCATCCTGCCCGATGAGTGTCACCGTTTCAACCGCTCTGGATGCGTTTATGCACGCTGCAGAGGGCTGGCTCGGCCCGAAGTGCAATGAGCCTGCAGCAGCCTTTGCCGCAGAGTGTCTGCCTAAGATATACTTCTACCTCAAAAAGTTTCTTGCCGATGGTGAGCTGCCCGACGAAAAGGGCAGAGAGGTGCTTTATCACGCTTCGCTCAGCGCAGGATTTACACTCAACTACTGCGGTACGCTGTTTCCGCACCCCGTAGGCTATATCCTTACCGAGCACTACGGAATTCCCCACGGCAGAGCCTGTGCGGCGTTTTTTGACCGTCTGCTCGAAAAAGCCTGCGAGTATGCACCCGACAGAGCCGACTCACTTGTTGCGCTTCTGGGCGACAGTAAGGAGAATATCGTCAACACTCTTCGCACTCTTGCCGACTGCAGCGGTATAGTGATCGATGAGGCTCAGGCGGCAGAGCTTGTCAAACGTTGGAAATCCAACCCGCGTAATTTTGATTGCACTCCGGGCGGATATAGTCCCGATCAAGCAGCTCGGGCGCTCGTTTTGCTCTCAAAATAGGGGCAGAATATCAAAAAAATCTCTGCCGTTTTTGGTTAATTTGTGCTATGTTACAAAAGTTTGGAAAAGGCTTGCATATCTGCTCAAAAACGGATAAAATAGCGAAGGTGTAAAAAATATTTCCAACAATAATTTTTTCGGAGGTATGTAAAATGTCAGTTAAAGTTGCTATTAACGGTTTCGGTCGTATCGGTCGTCTTGCTTTCCGCCAGATGTTCGGTGCAGAAGGTTATGAAGTTGTTGCTATCAACGACCTCACAAAGCCCTCAATGCTCGCTACTCTTCTCAAGTACGACACAGCACAGGGCGGTTACTGCGGTTACATCGGCGAGAACGCACACACAGTTTCTGCTGATGACGAAGCAGGCACACTTACTGTAGACGGCAAGACCCTTAAGATCTATGCTATGGCTAACGCTGCTGAGCTCCCCTGGGGCGAGATCGGTGTTGACGTAGTTCTCGAGTGCACAGGCTTCTACTGCTCAAAGGCAAAGGCTCAGGCACACATCGATGCAGGCGCTAAGAAGGTTGTTATTTCTGCTCCCGCAGGCAACGATCTTCCCACAATCGTTTACAGCGTAAACGAGGGCACACTCACAGCAGAGGATACAATCATCTCCGCTGCTTCC
This sequence comes from Acutalibacteraceae bacterium, assembly GCA_045606785.1. Classification (GTDB taxonomy): domain Bacteria; phylum Bacillota; class Clostridia; order Oscillospirales; family Acutalibacteraceae; genus UBA8612. The sequence continues at coordinate 9,215 of JAZUSN010000030.1, forward strand.
TGCACAACAAACTGCCTTGCTCCCATGGCTAAGGCTCTCAACGATTACGCAGCTATCCAGAGCGGTATCATGACAACTGTTCACGCTTACACAGGCGATCAGATGATTCTTGACGGTCCCCACAGAAAGGGTGACTTCCGCCGTGCACGTGCAGGCGCTGCAAACATCGTTCCCAACTCAACAGGTGCTGCAAAGGCAATCGGCCTTGTTATCCCCGAGCTCAACGGCAAGCTTATCGGCTCTGCACAGAGAGTTCCCACACCCACAGGCTCAACAACAATTCTTGTTGCTGTTGTTAAGGGTGCAGACGTCACAGTTGACGGCATCAACGCTGCTATGAAGGCTGCTGCTAACGATTCCTTTGGTTACAACGAGGAGCCCATCGTTTCCTCTGATGTTATCGGTATGCGTTACGGTTCACTCTTCGATGCAACACAGACAATGGTTGCTAAGATTGATGACGACACATATCAGGTACAGGTTGTTTCCTGCTATGACAACGAGAACAGCTACACAAGCCAGATGCTTCGTACAATCAAGTACTTCGCTGAGCTCGCATAATCAAAGCTTAAAGCAAAAATCAGACGCTGTCCGAAAGGGCAGCGTCTTTTTTCTTGACAAAGGCGGCGTATTGTGTTTTAATGTAGTAAAGTAAATACTCGAAAAACTCTTCGGGGCAGGGTGAAATTCCCGATCGGCGGTAAAGTCCGCAAGCACGTAACGTGTATGAATTGGTGAAACTCCAATACCGACAGTTAAAGTCTGGATGGAAGAAGGTTTGTTCTGCCTTATAACGGCGGTTTTCTCAGCTTTCTTTAGCACCGAAGGACAGGTTCTTTCGGTGCTTATTATTTTGTGAGGTGTCAAAGTATGAAAGGTAAAACCGCAAAACTTACAACGCTTGCGATGCTTTGTGCCGTTGCTTATGCGGCGGTGTTTTTCAGCAGGTATCTTCCGCCCATCGTGCTGTTTTTGCAGTACGACCCGAAGGATATCGTAATCACGCTCGGCGGTTTTATTTTCGGTCCGCTCTCATCGCTGCTTCTGAGTGTTGTAGTGTCGTTTGTTGAGCTTGTAACCGTCAGCGATACAGGCCCCATCGGCCTTCTGATGAATGTTATATCAACCTGCACCTTTGCCTGCACGGCGGCAATTATCTACAAGAAAAAGCGTACGCTTTCGGGTGCTGTCATTGGCCTTGCTGCAGGCTGCCTGTTTACAACTGCGGCTATGCTGCTCTGGAATTACGCAATAACTCCGCTCTATATGGAAATTCCCAGGGAAGAGGTAAAGGCACTTCTGATTCCTGCGTTTATGCCCTTTAACCTTATCAAGGGCGGCCTCAATTCCGCGTTTACGCTCCTGCTGTATAAGCCTGTTGTTTCTGCTCTGCGCAAGGCAAAGCTTGTTCCGCCAGCCAAGGCGGATGGTAAGGGCAAGGCGATGCCGAGCATTGCGATTGCCGTTGTATCCGTGCTTATAATTGCAAGCCTTGTTGCCGTAATACTCATACTCAAAAAATAAAAAACAAAGGTGCACCCGGATTTACCGAGGTGCACCTTTGCTTTAGGGGAATTAAGCCACGATTTTGTCGATAGCTTCAAAAACTGAGGATATTAGCTTGCTGAAACCGTCGGTCAGTGCCGAGGTGTCAGCGCCGGTGATGTCGGATATGAGCTGTGCGATGTAATAGGGGATATCGCTTAAAAATGCAAATATTGAAATCATCGGTATTCACTCCTTTTCACTTTGTAATTGTATTATAGCTGAAAAATTTGCGCTGATAGTTTCACAAAAGAAAAACAGCTAAATTTTTTCTTTCCTTTTTCTGCCTGTAGTTTCGTGTTGCGAATTGTCAGTGGAGTCGATTGCTATTTTGGCTGATATATGCTAATATGGTGTTACCGTATTTTATACTTTAAGGAGATTATGTGCTATGGCGCTTACGGCTGCGGAAAAGAATATCAGGCTTATGCAGAAAAAGGAAAAAGAGATTCAAAAGTGGGAGAGACATAAGAAGAGTCAGGGTAAAAAGCTTTACTTTGCGTACATCGTTTTTATAATCACGCTGATTTACGCAACGGATGAGATCGCTTCGCAGATAGGTATGCTGATGAAGAGCGAAATTGCCGCAGACCTTATGTCGAAATTCGGCGAAAGCTCCGTCGGTATGCTCGACCTTATCTCAAGCCTTGCGATTCCGTTTCAGGCTATAGGTCTTCTTTACAGGCCGCTCGCCGACCGCTGGGGCAGAAAGAAATTCCTCATTATAAACACCTTTGGTATGAGCTTTTCACTTCTGCTGATCTTCCTTTCAAACAATATTCCGCTTTATATGATAGGCGCCTGCTTTATTCAGTTCTTTATTCCTCACGATATGCACGTTGTGTATATTATGGAATCCTCACCTTCAAAGCATCGCGCAAGGGTTTATTCGGTAATCAAGTTTTTTGCAAATATGGGCGTTATGCTCGTGCCGATTCTCAGACGTTGGCTTGTCAGCACAGCCGGCGATTCATACGGCTGGCGAATGGTCTATTTTATTCCTGCAATTATCGGTCTCGTTGTCAGCTTCATTGCGCTTCTCGGTGCAAAGGAAACGCCTGCGTTTATTGAATCAAGGCTCAATTATCTCAATCTTTCCGATGAGCAGAAAAAAGCCCTTTTACAGAGCAAAAAGGCAGAAAGCAAGCAGGGCGGTCTTATTCCCGCGCTTAAGTTTGCTCTTGGCCATAAGCAGCTTCGTTGGCTCTACATTGTGTCAGCGCTTGCAAATATTGGTTTTTACGGCAGCATTAACTACGAGCCGATTCTCAACTACGGCTATGAGGGCAGCGGAATCGCTTCTGCAGGCGATGCCGTTACAACTGCGCTTATCCTTTTCCCGATAGGCTCTGCCGTAGCGCAGGTGCTTATGGGCTTTGTTTCGGACTGGCTGGGCAGAAAGGCGGCGGCAATTCTCACCGCGTTCAACTGTCTTGTCGGCTTCCTCAGCTTTTCTCTGGGTGCAAAATACGGCTTCAACCCTTATGTTATCGGCTTTATGAGCGGTGTGTTCGTCGGTAGTTACTATTCTGTCAACGACGTGCTTATTATGATGATAGGCGAGTCTGCTCCGACAAATCTTCGTTCATCTGCAATTTCTGCACAGTATATTGTTACCGCTGTCGGCTACGGCATTTCGCTTGGTGTCGGCACACTTTGTGCAATCAAGCTCGGCAACAGCCTTATAGGTACGGCAACGCTTTGTATGCTCGTGCCCGGCTTTGTTTCAGCACTTGCCGTGCTGTTCAAAAACGTCGGCGAAACCAAGGGTATCAATATGGATACCGTTACGGGCACCGAGTGGGACTGATATAAATAAAAAAGCCTGTCACCGACAGGCTTTTTTTTATGCTCAAAACATCATATTTTCTATAAACAAATCTGAAAATTCGGGGCTTGCCGACAGGTCAACATAAGTTATTTTGTCTGTGAAAAGTCTGCATTTTTCTGTCGCGTATTTAACCGTGCCGAGCAGGCTGCTGTTGTTTAGTGCTGTGCATCTGCCCGTCAGTTCCTTGGGCAGCAGTCCTGTGAGCGCTGCGTTTTCTGCGTTGATCTTTGCGGAAAATCCGCCCGAAACATACAACGTTTCTACGTCGCTGAATTCGACACCTTTAATCTTCATCAGCGTCATTAAAGCCGAGTAAACGGCGGATTTGGCAAGCTGATACTGCCTTATATCCTCTTGGCTTATACTCACGTTTTCTGCAATTTCAATCTCCTGCATTTCCATATAGCCCGTTTTGTCTGTATTGCCGTTTCTGATGAATTCGGCTATCACGTCAATCAGTCCCGTGCCGCATATGCCCTTTGCAGGTGCTCCGTCAACTGTTTCGGCTTTGCCGTCAGCGTAAGAATAAACGGCGCCGCTCGTTGCGCTCATTCCGCACGATATGTTTGCTCCCTCAAAGCAGGGGCCTGCCGCAGCAGCGGTGCAAAGTGCTGATTCGCTGTCGAAAAGCACAATTTCGGCATTTGTGCCTAGGTCAATAAGCAGGCTGTGTCTGCCTTTTTGAGGCAGAGCAACACAGTTAAGCCCTGCAACAATATCCGCGCCGACAAACGCATCAACCATTGGCAGCGATTCAACTGATTCAAGGCCTTCAAGGTTCAGCTTTTCTGCCTTTTCGGTTCTGCTTTCAAGAAATGACGGCTTATATGGCGCAACTCCCATTGCCGAGCAGTCAACACCGAAAAACAGGTGCAGCATCGTTGTGTTGCCCGCAACGTACATTTTTTCCGCTTTTGCGCCAAGCTCTTTTATCATAGAGTTGATTTCATTTATAACAGCTCGCTGAAGAGTGTCAGCGCCGTGCTTTGTGCAGTATTCGATTCGTGTCATAACGTCCGCACCGTAGGCTACCTGAGGGTTGGTGCGCGTTATCGCTTTTATTATTTGGTTTTCATCAAGGGATACGAGGGCAAGCGCCAAAGTTGTTGTGCCGATATCGAGTGCATAGCAGACGTTTTCTGTTGACAAAGCTTGCTGACACGCACCTGTTTCGGAGAGAATTTCGCTTTTTTCTTCAAAGCATACCGTAATGTCGGATTCTACCCTGTATCGGCAGGAAAGCTCCTCTTTGCCGTTGACGGTTACGGTGCATTTTTTGCAGATTCCCTTACCGCCGCACAGATGCTCAACACCCTTACCCGTTTTTGTCAGTATTTCGGATAAAAGTGTGCCGTGAGGTGCATATTCTGTTTTGCCGTTGATTATCACCTTGTGCATAGTCTGCCGTTACTCCTGTTGATTTATGTTAGTTATTATATCAATAAAGCAAAAAATAAGCAAGATTACGATATGGCGAAGATAAAGATATATTTGTCTTGAAGAATGACGCAATGTATAGTATAATGAATTTAATTTAAACAGCGCGGATAATATCTGCTGCCCGAGGGGAGAGTTAAATTTTAATATGAACGTCAAAAATATATCAGCGCTTATGCTGGCTTTGGTTACTGTTTTTTCGTTGGTTGCCTGTCGGAAAGACGGTGCAGAAGAGGTACATACGCAGCAGCCGACCGAATCGGTGAACCAAACAGTTGCCGCTATCGAGTCGCAGACGGCTGAAAGCACAACTGCGGCGGCGGAAGAATCAACGTCCGAAACCGCAGAAACAGATAAGCTCACCGAAAATCCCGAGGAATGGTCCGTCGGGCAGATTGTTGAGTTTTATAAAACAGCAGCCGTTCAAACCCACCGCGGTGTAAAATCCCAGCACAGAATTGATTTCAAAAGCATTTCCGTAAACGACGGCGGATACCAGGGCTTGTTCGATTTTATCGCCTCCGTAATGTCAAAGCTTCTTGCGAACAATACAGAGGATAAGGACGGAATCACGGGTGGATACCGTAACCTTACAGAGGCAGATGTCAAATCCGCCAAGGCATACAAAAGCGGTGACAATACGGTTGTTGAAATGACTATGCGTGAGCAGGTTTCGGGTGCGGCAGAGGATGCGCTTTCGGGCTCTGTCGGCCACGCAATTACCGCTGTAGGCGATATCAGCGTTGTCACAAGGCAGATAACAGACCTTGGTATTCCGCTAGAAATCGGAAATGATAACGTAAAGATTTATTACACCAATCCCGTGGTGAAGGTTACCGTTTCGCCCGACGGCAAAATCATAAACGGTACGTGGAGCTATACTGTTGAGATAAAACTCAATGATTATAAGGCTTTTGGCCAGAAGGTTGAAAAAACGTCTGTAGTGATGGATAATATCCTCACGCTCGGCGGAGGATTCAAAAAATAAAACAAGCAGCGGCACACTTCATTTGAAGCGTGCCGCTCTTTTTACTTATTATCGTTGTCAATTTTTTTGAGCAGCTGCTGATAAGGCATAAGCATACCTTCATTCATTTTGTTGCCCATTTTGGCAATTACCTTTTCGCTTGAGAGCATTGCTCCTACAGCGTACATAAGCATCGTTTTGCCTTTATTTTTGTGCGGAAAATCATAAATGCCCTGCTTTTTGTAAAATTTATGGTCAGCCTTCATCATTCCGCGCATCTGGTAAATAAGGTCACGGAAAATCTTCATTCCGCCTACACCCCAAAAATTCTGCGGTGCCGTGTGTGCAGTTTCAAGGGCGAAGGTGAGCGTTTTTGCAAGGGTGTCGATCTGCGTGTCGGTGTCATATTCGTCTGTTGCAACGCCTGCAAGGAAGTTGCTGCCCGTTTCGCAGCGCGCTTCAATAACGTTGCGCAGGTTGATTTCGGCAGAATAGTTGCCCGAAACGAGGTAGCCGACAGGCATACCGACGGTTACCGTTCTGTGGCCGTTGCAGAAGTTGCGGTCGTCGTACATCTTAAAGCGCGAGCCCATTGAGTGGTCAGACACCGTAAAGGCGTAGACGATGGCATCCGCTGTCTGGATCTTTTCACGCAGGAAGGTATCGAATCCGTCCTTGTAAATGCACTTTTCCGTAACTGCACAGCGAAGGCAGCCAAGGCAGCCGCCCGAAAGCGGATATTCTGAAATGTTGACAACTCTCGTTTTGTAGCCGAGTACGCCTGCGAAGCGGCTTATCATCGCGGAAAGGTTGGAATCGGGGTTTGTTTCATCGGTCAGAATAAGCACGTCTTTGTCGGCTTTCTTGGCTTCACTTGAATTGTAAGGTGTTGCCGCAACAGGGTTATAGCTGACGGTGTGACGGGGTGCTGATGAGAATACGCCCTCCTTGACTGACCACAGAAAACGTTCGAAGAATTTTTCGGCATCTGTTCTGCCTTTTTCGGTGAGCAGGTCCTCCATATCGGCAGAAAGTCCGCGGATGTGCCGTAGACCGAGGTCGTGACAGTTTTCTTCAATATATTTGTGCGCCGTCACGTCGTAAAAATGCTTGGAGGTTGTTATCTGTGTCGCGTATTTGCCTGCAACGTCAACTGCGTTTGCCTTTGCAAGCTCAATAAATCGGTGAAGCTGTGACGGTGCGAAAAACGTATAAACCGGGTACGAAAAAAGCACGGCATCAGAAGCTTCGAGCAAGGTTTTCGCCTTTGAAAAATCCTTTTCAAGTGACTTTATCTGTTGGCCTGCGTTGAGTATGCTGAATTCGTGTTCGGGGAACTTCTTTTCAAGGTAAAGAACGGTCTGGAGAGTAACGCTGTAGTTGCCCTTGGGGCTTCCGTTAATAACTGCTATTTTCATTTTAAATCACCCTTTTTAACTCTTTTTACATTATACCACCGTTCGTGTTGTTTTTCAATCACGAATAATTTGTATTGAAAAAAGATTGCACAAATCGTGTCGTTATCAGTCTTCGATTTCTTCAATGCCGTAAAGCTGACCTTCATATCTGTTGTGAAGGTTTTTCGCTCCGTTTTGGTTTACTGCAAATATCTTATTTTCGGAATATAGAATTGCGATTTTTAGATTTTTGTTAACGTTCTCAAGAAGATATTTCTTTGCCTTTTTGTAAAGCGGGTCTTTGATCTTGAGTGCGTCGGGAATCTGCACCGATGATGAGCAGCAAAGCAGATCGCAGAGTATTTTTTCTCTCAGAATTCTGCTGTCACATTTGTCGCGGAAAAAGTCATACAGCTTTTCGGCGTATTCCGAAAGCCTCATTCCGCAGCCGTTTACTGCATTGCCGAAGCTGTTGAAAACTTCAAAGGGCTCAAGGTCTGCTTTACCCGTCAGATAATCGAGCGTCAGCAGAAAGCGTCCGCTGTTGTATAGCCTGTCAACGGCATCCTCACAGCCTTTGAGAGTGTGAAGCTCTTCTGCTGAAAGCCAGGGCGTTGACGTAACCTCATATGGCGGAGAATCGTTGAAGGTGCAGGGGTATTCGTCGCTGTTTTCGCGCATATCCGCTCCGTAAAGCAGCTTGAGAAACCCGAGCTGAAGCATATGCGCCCTGAGCGAATACGCGGTGTTAAAGCTGCTTTTAAAGCTTTCATAGTCCTCACCCGTAAGTCCTGCTATAAGGTCAACGTGAATATGCATATTGCCCGATTTTACGAGCTTTTCTATATTCTCAGTCAGCTTTTTTGTGTTTGTTTTTCGGTTGATTATTTTCAGCGTTTCTTCGTTGAAGGATTGCATACCGATTTCAAGCTGTACGGCTCCGTATGGCATATCGGCTAAAATTTCAAATGTGCTTTCCTGCAGAATGTCACCTGCAATTTCAAAGTGGAAGCACACACCCTGCGGTATTTCCTTGCCGTAATTTTTCTTTATGAAAAGCAGGATTTCGTTGGCTCTCTCTGCCTTTGCGTTGAATGTGCGGTCAACAAATTTTATCGTTTGTGTGCCGCTGTTTGCGAGTCTGATTATATCCTTTTTTACTCTTTCCATATCAAAAAAGCGCAGCGGTGAGCACCTGCCCGAGAGGCAGAATGCACAGCGGTAAGGACAGCCACGTGCAGTTTCTATGTAGGTGATTCTGCCGCTAAGGTTTTCAAAAAACTCCTCGCTGTAGGGAGAGGGGGGAGTGTCGGTGTACTCCATTTCGGGGTTGGTTATTATCTCACCTTTTTTTCTGTAGGTGAGCCCTGCAATAAGCGACAAATCGCCGTCTGCGCCGTCAAGAAAGGCAGGGAAAGCCCATTCGCCTTCACCCGAAAGCACAAAGTCTGCAAATCTGTATTTTTTAAGCACGTCTTTTGGGCGGTACGCAACCTCGGGGCCGCCGAGGATGATTTTGCACCCGTGTGTTTCTTTTATAATTCTGCAAACCTCAAGCGTTTTCTCAATGTTCCATATGTAGCAGGAAAACGCAACAACGTCAGGCTTTTCACCCGCTATTTTTTCGGCAAATGCCTTCATATCACTGTTGATTGTGCTTTCCATAACCGAGGCAACGTGTGCACTTTTCGAGAACTTGCGTACACCTGCAAGCAGACACCAAGGAGAAAGTGAAGCGTGAACATATTTTGAGCTAAGACAAGCGATAATAACCTTCATATTTTCTCCTTTCGTGTATGTTAGAGTAAAAGAGATTATATACCAATTTCACCGTTAATTCAAGCCGATGAGCAGCCTTTCTATGAATCACGGTGGAATAACATAAAAAATCAGCACCCACATAAAGTGAGTGCTGACCGATGGCAAAGATGGACGCTTTTGATACAGTAAAAATCCAAGTACCATCTTTGCACTTTTTTACTCGTTTTTCCATTAACCAAGTACCATATTGCCGTTTTTTGAGGGCTTTCTAAAACGGCAAAAGTACCATACACCCGTTTTTTGAGTACTTTCCGAAAACAGCAATAGTACCACATCACCGTTTTTGCGCGCTTTCTGCAAGTCAAAAGTACCACACACCCCTTTTTGAGGGGGGTTGAAAACAGCAAAAGTACCATATCACAGTTTTTGAGTGCTTCCTGAAAGCAAAAAGTACCACGCACCCCTTTTTGAGGGGTTTCTGAAAAGACGAAGTACCACGGAGGGTATTTTAAGTACAAATCATACGATTTGCTATTTTTATCTACTCGGTTTAATTCTTAATTTTTGACAATATATCAAAAGACCACACTCTTAGTTGTGGTTTGAGTGTGGTCTCGATTCATTTTAACCTTTAGGCGGACACGAGTCTTTTCCGTAGGAGTTCTTCTCTCGGATACGCCCGTCTGTTCTATGCACAACAAGTTCAGACCTGTTGTTTATTGCTATTTCTCTTGCGATGGCTCTGGCTTCGGCCTGCGTTTCTGTTCTCACAGTTGCTCGCTGGTTTCCAGCTCCCTTAACCTGCCAGCCGCCTTGAGGGTGTGGTGTAACGTGTTGGTTTTTACCCATTTTTACCCTCCATTATATTATCAAAGTTTTTTTGCCAGTTTTCCGAATGGATGATACGTGCTTTGTGTAACTCCTGGGAGAGTATCTCTGCTTTTGAGAGTTGGGAAATTGTTTCCCAGTCATTTTCCAAAACATATGTTGCATTATTCGGCATAACACTTTCAAGGATGTATAGATTTCTGTCCGTGAATCCAAAAACAGCGTATCCCTTGAATCCCGACCTTCCGTAGGCAACAAAATCTGGGTTCTTTGCATAAATCGCTTCGCAATTTCTGAGCATCATTTCAGTTCGAGTTTTGGTATATCCTTTTGTAAAGTTACCAAGCGTCTCCTTAACACTACTCCAAGGATATTCACCTTTAGGAAGAATGTCCCAATTTACAACAACTCGTTTTGTGTTGCTTTCCTTTTCCGTAAAATCGACAACGCATTCTCCAAACAAACCCAGCAACATATTGACCGTATTCTGTAACTTGCTATGGTTTTCTTCAGAAAACAGGATATCATCGGATACAATACACTTTTTTTCTCCATCCACACTCAGTGTAAAACAGACCGAAAATGGTGCATAGTAGTCTCTGTGATATCGCTTTTTCTTAATGAAAGAAAAATCTGTGACAGGAGTAAGCTGCCCTTTTCCTGCCCACTCATATCTTGTCCAATAGACCGTCTGAGTGTATTCTTCTAAAGGCAGACTCTTATCCACCGTAAAAAATGGCTCAGCATTTTTCTTGGCATAGCGATTTACACCACTCGGTAATATCGATGTACCATCTACATCAGTATCTTTGAACCCAAAAGTTCTAAGCTTTTCCTCAAATCTGCCAACATCTTCAACTTTCACGCGCACAGGCGTGTCTGGGGTTACTGCTGCAAAACAATTGCAGCTGTTTATACGTGTTTGCTTGATTAGAATAATAATCACCTCATTAGTTATATTAACAAGGCAAAAAGAACACACTCCTACTTTTTTCACTCCTCGGAGTTCATTTTTGTCAGAAGTAATTGACAAACAAGGTCATTTGTGATATTATGCTCAAGTATACAAACTGGAAATGATATCGTTGATATTGCTTCCGAAAGCCTTGTCAAGATTAGGCCCTTGGCAAGGCTTTTCTTTTTGCTATTGTTTTTTTGTTATAATCGCGTGCTTAATTCCTCGTTGTAAACTACTACTTTAAATATGCCGCGTACTATGTTCCTCTGGCAAGATCAAGTAACTCAGCAAAGAAGTATGTTTTACCTCGCTTTCGGTCATCGCACAGCAACACGCGCTTTTCTTCAAGCGCATTCAAATACCGTACAGCTTGACCACGAGATACCGCCAGCTCATCTTCAAGCATATTCGCATTAAGCACTGGATGCGTAAATAGACATTCAATTATTTCATCAAACTTCGGGCTATTGACACACTCCTTGACTGTGTTCTTTGTTTTCAGATACAAAGCATTCAATGCATCAATATATCCGATATGCTTTAAAGTTTGCACTGAAACCTTGTGAAGAAAATACTTAATCCATTCGTCAAGCGAATTCGTTCTGGAATCAGTAAGCATACGGTAGTATACCGCCTTATCCATATTGATTGCTTCACTTATGTAGAAGAATGGAAAATTAATAACTTTTGCTTTGTAGAGATATAGGCTTATCAACACGCGCCCGATGCGACCGTTACCATCAGAAAACGGATGTATTGATTCAAATTGCGAGTGAATCATAGCAGCTTTAATCAAAGGATTGAGTCCATCCTCAGAATTATTCATAAAGGATATTAACTCATCCATATATTTTTTAGTTTCCGATGCCGCTGGTGGAGTATAAACTACGGCACCAGTAGAGCTTTTGATCTGATTGTCCTTAAGCTTATACCTTCCAAGTGTTTTTTCAAGACCTGGTGCAATAATACCTGTCATCATGTATTCATGAATTTGCTTCATAAACGTATGCGTAAATTTACCAGTGCGGAGATGCTCTGCCCCAAAAATTAATGTTTTAATATGATTACGAACTTCAGCCTGTATTTTTTCATCGCTTTGTTGAGGACTAATCTCGCTTTTTAGTACATCGGTAATGGTTGTTTGTGTACCCTCTATATACATTGATGAGATAGCCTCTTTTTTCTGGAGCATCGGGATCAAGATACCGTCAAATTGATAAGAATCAATTTTCGCCTCTAAAATACCAAGGTTTTTTGACGCATTAGCCAATTCGTTGACAAAATGCCCGACATCAAAATCCTTCGCACGGTTTATGATGTATTCCAACATAGGCAAATTCTCCCTTCAGAATTACGGCTATAGTATAACAAATCAAAAGATGTTTGTCAATAGCTAACGTGCACATTTTTTTAAAATGTGCACGTTAGTGTTTTGGCGTATTTGTTTATTCTTTATCTGCAGTGATTATGTCTCGGCTTTAGTAAGGTTTAGTGGTTTGCCCTTTGCGATTTTTTCTATTATCAACACATCGACACTGTTCCCTGCTTGTTTATACATAGCAGATTCAGCAATATCAGGAAAACAGAATTCTTTCGGAAATCCCTGCAAAGCAAGGCACTCAGATGGTGTTATAGTTCTGATACCAAAGTCATCTCGTATATATGGCACTCGATTTTTCCATGTTCCCATATTGGCTTTGAGGGTGAAAGATATTCCGTCTTTGCTTGCCTGGATGCCGTAATCGGAGAAACGATAAATTTGATTGTTGTCCTTCATTGCAGAATTTAGTTTTTTATATTCTTCAGAACCCTCGGCAAGATAATATTTATCGTCAGCTCTTTGTGTTCTGTCGATTATATCAAGAACTCGTTTTTCAAGTTTACACTTCTCGGGAAACTTAAATCTGTCACAAGCTTCTTTTGATTTGAATGCAACAATATATGTTCTTGTTCTGTGCTGCGGTATTCCGTAATCACAAGCATCCGCAATAAGATATCTGATAAAATAATCTCTTCTTGCAAGCTCTTTATGAATAACATTGAAGGTTTTACCGTTATCGTGTTCCGTAAGATTTGCAACATTCTCCAAAAAAATAATCGGTGGTTGCAGTTCGTCTGCGATTCTCATAATTTCAAAGAACAGATTTCCTCTTGCATCCTTGAAACCTTTTTGATTGCCGCAAACGGAGAACGATTGGCACGGGAAACCTGCCGTCAGCACATCGACTTTTTCAAGTGCTTTCGCATCAAGATTCCTTATATCTCCCTCAATAAGTTTTGTGTTCGGGAAATTGTGCCTGTATGTTTTACAGGCATCCGGGTCAATTTCATTTGCCCAAGCAACTTCAAATCCTGCCTGAATAAATCCCAAATCAATACCGCCGATGCCTGCAAATAAGCTTCCTACCGTAGAAATTTTAACCATAAACAAAACACCCGTAGACAACTGTAAGTTTTTCGAATATAATGTAATTGCAGATGTAAATATATCCTTGTAAGGAGATGTGTAATATGGCAAGTGCTAAAGAAAAAATGCATCAATATTTATTGGAACACGTAGGGGAAGATATCTCCAGAGAAGTATTGAGAGATGTAGCAGGTAATATCCAAGACTGGCAGCGTTCCTTGCGTCAATTACGACAAGAAACGGGATTGGATATAGTTGCAACCAAAACCGGTTATATTCTTACAAGTTTAACTCCGACAAAAGATGCATTGAAACGAGATACAATTAACGCCAAACTCAGATATGCCGTTCTGCAAAGAGACAACTCCACTTGTCAACGTTGCGGACGCTCAATAGCGGACGGCGTTAAATTAGCTGTTGACCATAAAATTCCTGTAGACATGGGTGGAGAAACAACAATTGATAACTTGTGGACTCTTTGCACCGACTGCAATGGCGGTAAAAAGAGTTTCTTCAACGATAATGAAGCAACCTTAATGAAAGAAATCCGAGAATTAGGCGGTGCACAGAAAAAACTCAAAAAGTACTTTGAGGCGCATCCAAATGAAATAATAGACCCCGTAAAGTTGCAGGTCGTTGCATCCGTCAGGGATTGGGAGCGTACATTAAGAAAACTCAGACAAGATACCGGTATGAACATACAATATATTCGTCCATCCAAAGAATGCCCCCTCGGAGGATACATTTTCAAAATATAATTTTACGCTGCTTACCGTCGAGTAAGCAGCATTTTTTTACTCAAGCACTTTTTTTATCTCGTTTGCTATTGCTTCAATAACACTAACTGTTACACTGTTGCCAAGTTGTTTGTAACTGTGTGTGTCTGCCAAAGGGAAAACAAAGCTGTCCGGAAAGCCTTGTAATCTTGCCCATTCTCTCGGTGTCATCTTTCTGACACCTTCTCTATTTATCTCACCCTTGATATGTGTAGTGGGAGTAAGATCGCTCTGTCTTTTATCTATCAAGAGATTTCTTTCTCTTCCCATACCACCACAAACAATTGCACCGGCAATATCATCCCAGGCTCTTATTTCATATCCGAAACCATTACCCTTTGCTGCATGGCGTGCTTTATGATTTTTCAGGGTTTGAAGATATGTTTCACTTAAATAATACTTTGCGGGAACCGGATTTTCTTCGATAATATCTCGAATACATCTTGAACTGTCTGTTCCTTTCGGAAATTTAAAATCATCTGGCGCTATATCGTTTCTGAAAGCAACAATATAAACTCTTTCTCTGTTCTGAGGAACACCGAAATCCTTACTGTTAATCGGTTTGCAATCATTTGTAAAAACACTGTAACCTAAACTCTTGAAAGTATCACAGATAATCTTAAATGTGCGCCCTTTGTCGTGAATCAAAAGACCTTTTACATTTTCACAAAATATAACCTTCGGTTTATGATGTTCACAAATTCGTGCAACATCCAAAAATAAAGTTCCTCGGCAAAGACCTTTGTAATTATCTTCGAAACCTTGTCTTTTCCCTGCCATGCTGAACGCCTGACAAGGGAAACCGGCAAGACAGATGTCAAACTTCGGAATATCTTTTTCGTCAAATGTTGTAATGTCTCCCGCAATTTCAAAATCATCTTTGAAATTTGCGGTATATGTTTTCTTTGCATTTTCGTCCCATTCGCTGACGAATACGGTTTCGATATCCGAACCAAATGCTCTGTCAAAACCCAAACGGATACCGCCGATACCGGCAAACAAATCTATTGATTTATACTTAGGCATATTTCCTTTAACCGCTTTTTCAATTATGTCGGCGCACTTTTCAGGATTTTTCTTTATATATTTACCCCAGAAGCGAAAAACCTGCCAGCCTTCTGCTTCAAGTTTTTGGGTAACCTCTTTATCTCTCTGTATGTTGCGCTCGATTTTCGGAATCCAAAACTCTTGATTAGATTTGAAATCAAGTTTTCTTTCTTCCCAATTATAACCATGCCAAAATTCGCTGTCGCAAAATACAGCAACTTTCTTGCCGATAAAAACTATATCAGGTTTACCGAAAACATTTTTTGCATTCTTCCGATACCGTAAGCCTCTTGCCCACAGTTCCTTACGAAGCATAATTTCTATTTTGGAATCTTTGTTTTTGATTGCTTGCATATTCCTGCGACGTTGTTCCGGCGTATGTCTGTCCAAAGCGGATTTCTCCTTGTAAATATAATCTATTTTATTTTACCATACCATAATGCAAAATGCAACAAACCTTTTGCGATTAAAGTTCATAATTTGTTATCTGGACTTCCGAGCGGAGTGACGGTATAGTACCGTACTGCAAGGAGGTGAACTATGAATAGAATACTCGAAGAATTGTGGTACGGGAACATAATTCCCATGGAGCATTCGATCGGGAGAAACGCAAGCATAAAAAAGCTTATCGGTCTTATGGGTAAGAACCGCAATACCCTTGAAGCCACCCTTACCGAATCACAAAAAGAGCTTCTCATAAAATACGATGATTCCGTTAATGAAATGTACGGCAGCATCGAAAAAGAAGCATTCTTTTATGGCTTCAGCCTTGGCGGAAGAATTATGCTTGAAGTGTTGGCTGATCGCATAAACGATTAGCGCCCACATATGTAACCAAAGAATGCCGTTGCAATCGCAACGGTGTTTTTTGCTTATTACCATTAAAAATTATTTGAATTGTAGTTTGAGTAAATTATTCCTTCGACAATCAGCTCCTGCAAAAGTTTCTCCCTTTGTTGGGGCATAAGTTCATTGAAAGATTTTATCGCTTCATAGATATCCTTTTTTGCTTTAAGATATTTGTTCGAAAATTCAATATCCAAAGATAATTTTGCTTCATTCATTATTAGCACCTCTTTTCCTTTATTATATCGTTTCCTATAATCCGTCACAAGGACATAAACATGTCATTTTTTGTCATTTTCGGCTCTTTATTATCGCCTCATGATGATTTTCTATCAGATACTGCGGATACTCGCCGTTGTTCTGGCGGCGTTTTTTCGTAAAGAGTTCATCAACAAATGTCTTCTGAAGTAACACATCGCCGTGGTACTTTTCGTTGTTCAGAATCAAGCGTATTGTTTCAATTCCCCAGATATCTTTCCCTCGGGGTGATTTGATTCCGAGTTCGGATAACTTTTTCGATATACCTCGTAAAGATACACCTTGCTCACGCCAACTATAAATGTTTCTTATAACCTTGGCTTCAGGTTCATAAACCTCTAATTTACCGTTTCTGTCTTTGCGGTAACCGTAACACTCTGCATCAGCGAATTTTGATGTACCTTCTGCAAAACGAGCACGGATACCCCAACGGGTGTTATAGCTTTTCTCTTCGCTTTCGTGCTGAAACATAGATTCTTGCACCGTCATCAATACCGTTGCATTCAAATCGCTGATATAAATATTTTCAACCTCAAAAAACACTTCAACCTTTAATGCTTTAAGTTCATCACAGGACTTTAGAAATTGTACTGTATTTCTGCCAAGTCTGCTGATTGATTTTATAAGAATCAAATCAATTTTACCGTTGCGGCAATCTTGCATCAATTCTTGAAACCCAAGCATTTTCTTATTGTTAAGACCCGAGGCTGTATCGGCATATATGCCAACGAACTGCCAACCGGGTTTGCTTTTTATAAGATTCTCATAATACTCCTGTTGGGTTTCCAGACTGCGTAGCTGTATTTCTTGATCGGTGCTGACACGGCAATATGCCGCCACCTTTTTGTACAACCGCCGCTTTAATCCAAAGTGTTTATTTGCCGGAATAATTTCAACTTTCATAGCGAGGACCTCCTTTATTTTCTATGTATTACTATAGATTTTAAAAAAAGAAAGTCCCTTTTTTATTTTTCTGCGTTATGCCCAATTATCTCTTGCGGCACTTGGTGTTTTTAGCTTTGATTTCCTGCGCCGCATCAAAATCTTCCTTTGAAATAATCTGTGGATAATCATCCGTACCGACATATACGGGGTTGGAAAGTATATTAGAAATAATCTGCTTTCCCCATACAAGTTTGTTGCGGGGCGAGCATATTTTTAATTCTTGCAAGGATTCGGAAATAGCCGATAAACTGTTGTTGTTCAAATACAGATGAAAAATCCATTTTATCGCACCCGCCTGAGCTTCATATATTTCATATGAATCCTTGCCACACTTGTAGCCGAAATATAAATTCTGAGCTGTGAAATTTGATGCCATATTTAGTCCTCCTTTTATTGTTATGGTTACGCCAAAAGAACAAATGTTCGTATATATAATAATATCTTCCAACAAAAATGTCAATATAAAATCCACACAAAATTGCATTTAAAAGAAATCATTATTCAAAAATCAAATTCTTACCAAATAAGCAAATCATACGATTACCTTTTTCAAAAAAGCAAATCATACGATTTGAAAATTCAAGCGATCAAAGCATACGATTTGCTTGTTTTGTGTTAAAAGCGTCCATCCTTAAACTGTGGCTGAAACACAAATAAAAAAAACACCAAAACAGCCGAAAAGAGCTGTTTTAGTGCTTTTGCGGAATAATAATCATCAAAAATGAGCGTTTTTATTCCAATAAAGAACGAACTGGACTTAATTGCTTAAGTCCAGTCGTCGTGGTGCGGGTAACAGGACTTGAACCTGCACAGCCTTGCAACTATTAGAACCTGAATCTAACGCGTCTGCCAATTCCGCCATACCCGCATATTAACTTGTTTGGTACGGCAGCCGCGTTCCGCGTGACTCTTGCGGTGCCCAAAATTCATTACGGCTTAGAGCGCCTATGAATTTTGACCGCTGCGCCTTTCCGTATCCTCGCTTCATCCGCCACAGGCGGCGCTCGGACGGAAACTGCCAATTCCGCCATACCCGCATATTAACTTATGCGCTGAATAACAGCATTAGATATTCTAATTCAAAAAAGTGTTTTTGTCAATAGATACGCGAAAAAATAAGTTGAACAAACTTGAATGCTATGCTACAATGTATATAACATTATATCGGAAAGGGCGAACTTTATGAGTGCATTTTTTGCAAAGGTTGTTGCTTTTTTTGCTTCGATCGCAACTTTGTTCAGCGCAATGTTTTGTCAGCCGACAATTGTGCCCGAATATCCCGAGGTTGATACATACGAAAAGACAGTATTTGATGAGGGCGAATTTGTAATGAATTCATACGACCTTGTTGTATCTCCTTACGGTGATGACGGCAACGACGGCTCGCTCGAAAATCCGCTCAGAACCGTTGCTGCAGCCAAAGAGAGGCTGAAAGCTCTTGCAGGCTCTGACTGCGATACGGTAACCGTATGGATTCGTGAGGGTACGTATCTTATTGAAGAAACGCTTACCTTCGATTCGTCGGATTACAGCAACGTTGTTTACCGCTCATATCCTGATGAGAAGGTTGTTTTTACAGGCTCAAAAGAAATCGGCGGCAGTTGGAGTGAAACTGTAATCAACGGTGTGAATGCGTTTGTTACCGATATGCCGGTTGAAAGTGAAGCAGACTATTTCCGCTCGCTGTTTAAGGATGGTAATAGGCTTCCGCGTTCGAATTATCCTAAACAGGGTGTGCTTAAGGTTGCGGACCCTCTTGAGGGTGAAGGTGTGCCCTCTGAGTGGTCACCCGAATTCTTTACTCATACGGTAGCCTTCGGTGCACATACCAAAGACCTGCTCGATTTTGCAAACCCGCGGGATATTGACGTAAGGCTTATGCATTTCTGGTGCGATGAGCTTTTGCCTGTGCGCTGTGTCGATATGTCTACAGGCAGAGTTGAAACGTCAAAGATTTCGTCAATGACCATACGAGTTGATGATAATTACGTGTTTGAAAACGTAAAAGAGGCACTTACTCTGCCCGGCGAATGGTACCTTGACCGTGCCGAGGGTAAGCTTTACTATATACCGCAGGACGGTGACACGGTAGAAAACACGGTGCTTTTTGCAGGTGGCTGTGAGCAGCTTATCACAATGAACGGTGCACAGAACGTTTCGTTCCGCGGTATTGATTTTGAAAACACCGATTGGGACCGTATTGACGGTGCTTTCTTCGGCAAGGATATGTTTGCTTCTCACCCTGCGTACGAGTATATCGAGTACGGCGGTTTGCATCCGCAGGCAGCTTACGAAATTCCTGCTGCGATTTGTGTTGAAGCCTCTGACGGTATTAATTTCACCGATTGCCGTTTTGAAAACATCTCATATACAGCAATCAAATTCGATAAGGCTTCCAAAAACTGTGATGTAACAGCCTGTCGCTTTAACGAAATCGGTGCGAATGCTGTGTATATCCACGGCGATTTTGTTGTGCCTGCAACTACGCAGAATATCAACGTAACCGATTGCCATATCAGTAATTACGGCAGAATTTTCAATAATGCTATCGGTGTCTTGCTCACCAACGCTATAGACTGCGATATAACGGACAATGAGATTCATGACGGATGGTATACAGGCGTTTCCGTCGGTTGGAGCTGGGGCTATGCTCCCAACCCGACAAACAATATCAAAATCTGTAACAACCTAATCTACAATATCGGTAATGGCTGGCTTTCCGATATGGGCGGCATTTATACGCTCGGTGTTCAGCCCGATACGGTTATTTCGGGCAACGAGATTTACAACGTCGGCTGTGATGAAGGTCAGTACGGCTACGGCGGCTGGGGAATCTACCTTGACGAGGGCTCAAGCGGTATGCTTGTTGAGAATAACCTTGTTTATGATTGCTCGTCGCAGACTTTCCACCAGCATTACGGCGAGGATAACGTGGTGCGCAACAATATCTTTGCTTTCGGCGGCGAAGGTGCGTTCATAATCAGCAGACACGAGGAACACAATTCACTTTTCCTCAAAAACAATATTCTTGTCACCGATAACTCAATGATGTATGCCCGTACGATAGAGTCTGATTGGTTTGTTGATGACAGCAACCTTTATTGGGACTATAAAAACGTCGGCAACGTAACTTCAGGCTACTCAATGGCGTGGACTGACAGAAAGAGCATTCCGCTGATGGTGGCAAGAGGCTATTACAATAATGCTGTTTTTGCGGATCCGCTCTTTAAGGATGCCGCTAACCGCGATTTTACTCTTGCAACAAACAGCCCTGCGCTTGATGCAGGCTTCGTGCCGTGGGAGTACAATGCGGGCACAAAAACTCTTTTAGACTGAACGGAGTGGCGATATGACTCAACGCGAAAGACGCGATAAAGCGCTCGCTTATAAAATTGACAACGAGCTTATGTCAGAGGTGCTGGAGGCAAGAGCCAAGGCACACGCTTACAACCTTGTTGACCCGCGCGATACAGCAAAGCTCGGGGAGCTTATAAGCGACCTTCTCGGCGGTACGGGTAAAAATTGCACGGTATGTCAGCCGTTTCAGGTTGATTACGGCAGCAACATTTTTGTCGGTGATAATTTCTTTGCAAACTATAACTGTATGATTCTCGATGTCGGTAAGGTCACGATCGGTGATAACGTAATGCTTGCGCCCAATGTTGCAATCTATACGGCAGGTCATCCCGTTCATCCTGAAGCGCGCAATTCACACTACGAGTACGGAATTCCCGTAACGATCGGAAGCAACGTATGGGTCGGCGGTAACAGCGTGATTCTGCCGGGTGTTACGGTAGGAGATAACACGGTTATCGGTGCAGGCAGCGTCGTTACAAAGGATATTCCGTCGGGTGTTATTGCTGCGGGCAATCCGTGCAGAGTTATACGCGAGATAACGGATGACGATAAAAAATACTACTTTAAAAACCGTGAATTTGACGAAGAAGCGATGAAAGAAATTTACGGATAAACACTATAAATCAAAAGCGTTTGCAGGTTATTGCAAGCGCTTTTTCCATTATTTGTGCGTTGACGCTGAACGCTGTCGGATGTTAGTATTTGTTTGTCGAACGAAAGAGTTTCGCACAAATCAAACAAGGAAAGGAACACGTAAATGAACATCAGAAAATTTCTTGCGGTTTTTGTTGCTATGGCAATGTGCTTTTCGCTGTGCGTGACGTCATTTGCCGTTAACGGTGAAGAAAATCCGTCACAGGAAAACACAACTGCCGAAAGCACAACTGCAGAAGAATCCACTTCGGAAGAAGTGAGTGAGGAATCCTCAACTGAGGAAGAAACAAACGGCGATGTATCCGAAGAGCCCTCGTCAGAGGATAACAGCGACGAAAATGAGTCGGAAGAGCCTTCATCTGAGGAGAGCTCAAGCGAGGAATCGTCTGAGGAGCAGTCATCTCAGGCTCCCGATGAGAATGACGTAATTTCACTTATTATCAATCTCCTCGGCAAAATCGACCTTGACGAAGTGAAGGATGCACTCAATGATATTAATGAGGCACTCGGACTTCCGAGAATTGAGTCCTTCGCAGATATCCCCGCGTATGCAGATGCTCTCTACGAGAAGCTTGAAGAGATGGGACTCGGCTATGCCGATATTATCAACGGCCTTGCTTCCAGCGACCTTCTCGAGTGGCTCAACAATCTTATCTTCGGTGGCGGCTCATCCTCCAAGCCCACAACCACCGTGCCTTCGGAAGGTGAGTCCGATTCCGAGAACAACGGCGAAAGCATCATTCCCGATACAGGTGCTTCCTTTGGTGCAACGGCTGCTGCTGTTGCCGCACTCGGCGGCTCAGGCGCACTTGCACTCATCCTGCGCAAGCGCAGTAACGGTAAGGACTAACCCAAAAGCCTTCAATTTGAGTTAACGTGATAACACCGCAGTTCTGTTTTTCGGAATTGCGGTGTTTGACTTTTAATCAAAGGTCAAAGAAAGTCAATTTTTTAGAAAAATGAAGAAAAAACGAGCAAACGGGAGCTATTTTCAAATTTCGGCGAAAATAAAACCAATTTGACCTTTATTGACCTTTGACGGTATGGTCAGATTTGTCTATAATACAATCAAGGTCAAAGAAAGTCAAAGTCAAACCCGAAAGGAAGTGAGCGGAGTGAACATCAGTAACACTATCGCACAGCTTATTATGGAGATGCTTGAGGCAAACGGCAGCGCAGAGATGCAGCGCAACGAGCTTGCGCAGACGATCGGCTGTGTGGCCAGTCAGATAAATTACGTTATAGCGTCGCGCTTTACCCCGGAGCAGGGCTATATTGTCGAAAGCCGTCGCGGCGGTGGAGGCTACATCCGCATAACGCGTGCTACCCACAGCACACCGGGCGCGTTTGTTATGCACGTTGTCAATCACATCGGCCCTTCGATTGATGAAAAGACGGCGCGTGCGCATATAATCAATCTTGTGAATGCTGATATAATTTCAAAGCAAGTTGCCAAAATTATGTTAGCGGCAGTGCTTGACAGCTGTTACCGTGAGCTGTCGCCACAGCAGAGAGATACAGTCAGAGCGGCGGTATTCAAACAGATGCTGCTGCAAACAATATAATCGCAGAATAAGGAGGAGTATTAATATGGTATGTCAGAATTGCGGAAAGTCACAGGCAACAACTCACATCAAGCGTGTTGTAAACGGTGATACAACAGAGCATCATCTTTGCGCCCAGTGTGCAGGTGAGCTCGGATTTACGGATATGTTTTCGGGTTTTGCACCGCTGAGTCTGAGCGATTTCTTCGGTGACCTGCTCGGTGACGTGAGCAGAAAGGCTATCGGCTCAACAGTCAAGCGTTGTCCGAAATGCGGCAACTCATTCAACGATATCGTGCGCGACAGCCAGGTCGGCTGTGCCGAATGCTACAGGGTTTTCTTCGAAAAGCTTGCACCCTCGCTTGAACGTATTCACGGAAGGGCAGTGCACTCGGGCAAAAAGATTGAAACGATTCGCGAGGAGAAAGCAGAGCCTACAAAAGAGGAGCGCATTGCACAGCTTAAGGTAAAGCTCAGCGAAGCGGTTGAAAAGCAGGAGTTTGAGCTTGCGGCAAAGCTCCGTGACGAAATCAGAGACATTGAAGGAGGGGAAAACGTATGAGTAAGTGGTATATAGGAAGCGGCGAAAAAAGCGAGGTCGTTGTCAGCACTCGCATAAGGCTTGCACGTAATCTTGAGGAGTATCCTTTCCCCGCAAAGCTTGATGCCGAAGGCAAAAAGCAGGTCAATGAGCTTGTGCGTGATGCCTTGCTCGGGGGCTGTGATGAGGACCTGAGCTATATTGAAATGGAGAGCCTTACCAGAGCGCAGGCAATATCCCTTGCGGAAAGGCACCTCATCAGCCCGGAGTTTGCAAGCTCGGTCAACGGCAGAGCACTTCTGCTTTCTGAAGATGAATCGGTCAGTATTATGCTCTGCGAGGAGGATCACGTAAGGCTTCAGGTTATGGAAGCAGGTCTTGCGCTTGACAGCGCATACAGCCGTGCAGACAGCCTTGATAACGCACTGTCTTCAAAGCTTCAGCCGGCTTTTGATGAGCGCATCGGCTTCCTCACACAGTGCCCGACAAATCTCGGCACGGCAATGAGAGCATCGGTTATGCTTCATCTGCCGGGTCTGGGCAAGAGCGGCCAGATAACCAAGATTGCCTCAACTGTTTCAAAGCTCGGTCTTACTATCCGCGGCGCATACGGCGAGGGCTCATCTCCAAGCGGAGATATGTATCAGCTCAGCAATCAGGTGACGCTCGGCATCAGCGAAGAAACTGCGCTCAATAATCTCAAGTCGATTGCTCAGCAGCTTGTGGCTCAAGAGCTTGCGATAAGAGAGCAGATGGTTAAAAATCCCGTTTGGGAGGATAAGATTTTCAGAGCATTGGGCACACTGAAAAGCGCAAGGCTCCTCAGCGGCGAAGAATTTATGCAGCTGGCTTCTCTCGTGCGCCTCGGTGCGGCACAGGGTGTTATTGATGTGAGTATGGAAAAGCTAAGTGAGCTGATGGTCGATATGCAGCCTGCTACGATTAATGCAAGAGAGGGCAAAAACCTTGATGCGGCTCAGCGTGATGAGCTGCGGGCAAAGGCTGTAAGAGAGGCATTATCATAAATCATAACTTTGTGGAAGGAGTAATGATTTCATATGTATAAGTTTACAGGATTTACGGAAAAAGCAAATACAGCGCTTAACGGCGCAATCAGAGTTGCGGAGGGTATGGGACACACGTACGTCGGCAGCGAGCATCTGCTTGCAGGTCTGCTCGACAGCGACGGCGGCGTAGCCTGCCTTGCTCTCAATGCAAGAGGTGTCAGCTTTGAGGATGTTGAGGGTGTGCTCAAGTCTACAGTCGGTATCGGTACACCTACCGTGCTCGTGCCGGACGATTTTACACCGAGACTCAAATATATTATAGAGCTTGCGATTGCAGCAGCACGCTCTATGGGCCACAGCTACACCGGCACAGAGCATCTGCTCATGTCGCTTTTGAAGGAAGGTTCAAATTGCGCTGTCAGTATACTCAGCAGGCTCGGTGTGCAGGCATCAGATGTGCTCAGCGACGTAGTGAAGGCTGTCGGCGGTAACAGCGAAGGCAAGCAGCCCAAAGAGAAGCGCGGCGAAAAGGCGGCAAAGTCCTCTACACCAACGCTCGATCAGTTCGGAAGGGAGCTTACTGCGCTTGCTTTGCAGAATAAGATCGACCCTGTAATCGGCAGGGATAAGGAGATTGAGCGTGTCATTCAGATTCTCTCCCGCAGAACTAAAAACAACCCTTGCCTCATAGGTGAGCCGGGCGTCGGTAAAACCGCAATTGCAGAAGGTCTTGCGCTGAAAATTGCTTCGGGTGAAGTGCCCGAAACAATCAGCAATAAGCGTATAGTTTCGCTTGACCTTACGGGTATGGTTGCAGGCACAAAGTATAGAGGCGATTTTGAGGAGCGAATCAAAACAGCACTTGAAGAGGTTGTAAAATGCGGTGACGTTATTTTGTTTATTGATGAGGTCCATACGCTCATCGGTGCAGGCTCCGCAGAGGGTGCGGTTGATGCCGCGAACATTCTCAAGCCTTCACTTGCAAGGGGCGAGTTGCAGGTAATAGGTGCCACAACACTTGAGGAGTATCGCAAGCACATCGAAAAGGATGCCGCGCTTGAAAGAAGATTTCAGCCCGTTACGGTTGGTGAGCCGAGCGAGGACGAGGCGGTTGAAATTCTCAAGGGACTCCGCGACAAATATGAGGCTCACCACAAGGTGAAGATAACGGATGAGGCAATTGTTGCGGCTGTCAAGATGTCAACGCGC
The DNA here is from genome assembly GCA_045606785.1 of Acutalibacteraceae bacterium. Lineage (GTDB taxonomy): Bacteria > Bacillota > Clostridia > Oscillospirales > Acutalibacteraceae > UBA8612. Next base: position 34,530 of record JAZUSN010000030.1, read on the forward strand.
TACATCGGCGACAGATTCCTGCCGGATAAGGCGATTGACCTTGTTGATGAGGCGGCTTCGCGTGTAAGGCTTGGTGCCTTTACAGCTCCGCCTGAAATAAAAGCACTTGAAGAAAGCCTTAAATCACTCTCCATTGAGCTTTCCTCGGCTGTCAACTCGCAGGATTTTGAGCGTGCAGCAGCTATACGTGATAAAAAGCGTGAAGTTGAATTGCAACTGCGCAAGGAAAAGGAGAGCTGGCATCAGAGAAGCTCAAGCGCAGCAGGGGAGGTCACCGCGACAGAGATTGCACAGATTGTCGCAGGCTGGACGGGTATCCCTGTTGTTGAGCTGACAAAGGAGGAAAGCAAACGACTTCTTAATATGGAGTCAGAGCTTCACGAACGTATTGTCGGCCAGGATGAGGCCGTAAGTGCGGTATCACGTGCGATACGCCGCAGCCGTGTCGGTCTCAAAGACCCGAAGCGTCCTACGGGCTCGTTCATCTTCCTTGGCCCTACAGGTGTCGGTAAAACAGAGCTTTGCAAGTCACTTGCCGCTGCAATGTTTGGTGATGAGAACGCGATGATAAGGCTCGATATGTCAGAGTATATGGAAAAGCACACGGTGTCTCGCCTTGTCGGTTCACCTCCCGGCTACGTCGGCTATGATGAGGGCGGTCAGCTCACAGAGCGCGTGCGCCGCAAGCCGTATTCCGTCATCCTTTTTGACGAGATTGAAAAGGCGCATCCCGATGTCTTTAATATGCTTCTGCAGATTCTTGATGACGGCATTCTTACCGATTCGCAGGGCAGAAAGGTCGATTTCAAAAACTGCATTATCATTATGACCTCGAATATCGGCGCAAAGCAGATTGCTGGCAGCGGTGCGGGTGCACTCGGCTTCGGTAACGATAAGGGCGGCTCTATGAGTGATGAAAAAATTAAGGATGCCGTTATGTCAGAGCTGAAAAACGCATTCCGTCCAGAGTTCCTCAACCGTGTTGATGATATAATCGTATTCCGTAAGCTGCAGAAGGAGGATATCGCAGAAATTGCAAGGCGTATGCTCCGCGGCCTCGCAGAGCGTGTTGCAACGCTTGAAATAAAAATTGAGTTCAGCGACGAGGCTGTCAGCCAAATTGCCGATGCAGGCTTTGATCCCGTTTATGGTGCGCGTCCTCTGCGCAGAGCAATTCAGTCAAAGATTGAAGATAAGCTTTCGGAGGAAATGCTTGAGGGCAGAATCAACAGCGGCGACAGCTGTGTGTGCAAGTTTAAGGATAACGAATTTATTTTTGAAAAGGCGGAGTAAAGATAAAAAATCCCGGGCAGACGTCAAGGTCTGTCCGGGATTTTTTCGTTTTTTATTCTTCGGTTGCTCTTTTGCTGAGTGTAAGAAGCTCTGCGCTTGTAAAGCTGTATACCTTGTCGCAGAAGTGGCAGGTGACTTCAGTCTTTTCGTCGTTTGCCATATCCTCAAGTTCGGCTTTACCCGTGCTGATGAGTGCAGCTTCAACTCGTCCTCTTGAGCAGTTGCAGCGGTACTCGGGTGCGCTTTCGTCGAGTATGTCAAGTTCGAACTCGGGCAGTGCACGTTTGCAGATTTCTTCGAGCGTCATACCTGCGGAAAGCATCTGCGTGAATGACGGCAGCCCTTGAAGTCCGCGCTCTACGGCGTCAATTGTTTCTTCGCTTGTGAAGGGGAGAAGCTGAATCAGAAATCCGCCTGCCGCCTTGATTGAAAGGTCGGGGTTGACAAGCACACCGAGTGCGCATACGGTAGGAGTCTGCTCGCTTACTGCGTAGTAGCTTGTGATGTCCTCTGCGATTTCGCCCGATACGAGCGGTATCTGTGCAATGTAGGGCTCCTTGAGTCCGAGGTCCTTCATAACCGTGAGTGAGCCGTTGCCGATTGCACCTGAAACGTCAAGCTTGCCCTTGTTGTTGAGCGGAATTTCCACAACGGGGTTTGCAACGTAGCCTCTGCAGTTGCCCTCGCTGTCAGAAACGGCTATGATTGAGCCTGCAGGGCCGTCGCCGTTGATTCTGAGCGTGAGAGTGTCGTCCTTGCCCTTGAGCATATCGCCCATCATTGATGCGGCGGCAAGCAGTCTGCCGAGTGCTGCGGACGTTACGGCTGATGTCTGATGAATCTGCTGTGCCCTCTCTGCAATGTCGGTTGCATCAACGGCTATTGCAACAACCTCGCCTGTTGTGGAGATCGTTCTGATAATTCTTCCCATTTACTTTTTCCTCGCAATCACAAATATTCTTTCGGAATTTTCTTTCGGCTCTTCACGGCTGAGCTCGTCGTAAACCGCAACGGTTTCAAAGCCTGCCTTGCAGAGCATTTCTTCAATCGTCGGCAGGGGATACGCACGCTCGAAAAAGCTCTCCTGCATTCGCTCATAAATACCGTCATCAACCTCTTCGAATATATCAAGGTCTATCTGTACCGTGTCGGTTTCGCTGTCGAGTGAATTCTGCCATACGCAGTATACGTCATCCATATCGTATACGAATGTGTTTGATGCGAGTATCTCGCGGTGTTTGTATACGGTGTTGACGTCGAATATGAATATACCACCCGGCTCTGTAAAGAGGGAAACCTTGTCGAAGGTCGCCTGAACGTCGGCAGGGTCGGTGAGATGGTTGATGCTGTCAAGCGTGCAGATGGCGGCGTTTATTGTGCCGTAGAGGTCGAGCTGCTGCATCGGCTGGCAGAGGAACAGAATGCTTTTGTCACTTTCGTACGCGTTGTTCATTGCAACGCTGAGCATATCGGCGCTTGAATCAACACCGATAACCTCGAAACCTTTGTTTGCCATCTCAATGCTCAGCGTGCCCGTGCCGCAGGCAAGGTCAAGCAAAATGCCGCCCTTGATACCGTTGTCGGCAAGCAGGTCGGCAATATAGTCTGCACGGTCGGCGTAATTAACGTTTTCGGTCAGCGCATCATAAACAGAGGAGAAAAAGCTGTATCCGCTCATATTATTCTTCTTCGCTCTTCTTTGCAAGGCGGTTGAATACCTCTTCATAGCCGTTGCAGCCGTAGATGAGTGAGCGGTTAACGCGGCTGATTGTAGCCGTGCTTGCACCTGTGTCCTTGACTATTTCGCTGTATACTCTCTTATCGCGGAGCATCTTTGCCACAACAAGGCGCTGTGACATGGATTTGAGCTCGGTCATCGTGCAAAGGTCCTCAAAAAAATCGTAGCCTTCTTCGAGTGAGCGAAGCTCAAGGATAGCCTCGATAAGGAATTTGATGTTATCGTTATCTCTGATGTGCTGGGGCATAACAATCCCTCCTATAAGAAGATATAAAAGCATTTTAACACATTAAACCTTAAAAGTAAAGAGATAAACCGCAATAAAATTAAATGCATTTTTGTAATCGTTTGTAACTTGCTTTAGGTATACTGTGTGTTATACTTTAACCGTAATGAAAAGGGGGAAATATTATGAAAAAGTTAATCGCATTGCTTCTGGTTATGGTAGTTTTTTTGTCTGTTTCTCTGGGTTTTGTATTGTTTAAAGATTTTTCCGATCAAAAATCACCCGAAACAGAAACTGCATACAAAACAGAAATCGAAAAGAAAGTCAACGGAGAAATTGAAAAGCTTGAAGCCGAAAACGCTGACGGTTGGCGAGAGGCATATATAGATTTTTTGAGTACATATACCGGTGAATTCAGTGAGTTCAACGAAGAGAAAGTGTTACTCGGATATGTTGACGATAACGATGTACCCGAGCTTTTTATTTCAGAGGGCAGCTCACACGCCTGTGATGTTGAGGTGTACACCTTTGAGAATAACTTAGTAACAAAACTTTGTGAAACCGGATCGACCGGCAGCGCAAGATACTTTGAGCGGCAGGGAATTATAAGCGGAGGCTATACGGGTCAGGGAGTTAGTACCTTTTGGGTGTACAGCGTCGAAGCCGGAAAGGTTAAAACTCTTTTTAAAGCTTATTCGAATGAAGGGTGGGCAATGGACGAAAATGATCTTGAAATAAACATCAACGGCATTGATGTTACAAGCGAAGAGTTGGATGAGTTTCTGGATTTGTATTTCGGAGAAGAAAGCATAAGAGTATTTGACGGCAAAGTAAGTGTCGGATACGGAATAGAAAACGGCGAATACGAAAACTACATAAACGGTTTCGGAAAATAACGTCTTTGCGGAGTTGCCGCTAAACGGGCAGCTCCGCGCTTATTTTTGCTTTCACAATTCTTGACATTAGTTAATATTTAGCATATAATATACTCTAATCGTATAATTTAATATTAAAGCAAACGAAAGGATGATAATAAATGGCACAGGAATTTACCAGAGAAGGTTATGAAAAACTCGCGCAGGAACTTGAGTTCCTGAAAACAGAAGGCAGACACAAGGCCGCCGAAGACATTAAAGAAGCACGTTCACACGGTGACCTTTCAGAAAACGCAGAGTACGAAGAGGCGATGAACGACCAGGGTCGTCTTGAAGCACGTATCGTAGAGCTTGAAGCTATCCTCAAGGATGCTGTAATCGTCAGCGATGCAGGTGCAGCAGGCAGCACTGTTCACGTAGGCTCCGTTATCACTATCAAGAACGTTGCCACAGGTGTTGAGGCTGATTACCTTATTCTTGGTGAAAACGAGTTCACAAACGAAGAAAACTACATCTCCGCTGAATCTCCCGCAGGTAAGGTTCTTATAGGCGGTGCTCCCGGAGACGTTGTTCAGTATGAGGCACCCAGCGGCACAATCAAGTATGAGATCGTCAAGATCGTAAAGTAATCACTTTTGAGAGGGAAATCAAAATGGCAGAAGAAAATGTAAACGTAACTCCTGTCGAAGAAGTTGAAGAGGTAAGCACAAACGAACAGCGTGCAATACGCCTTGAAAAGCTTGAGGCACTTCAGCAGGCAGGTAAGGATCCGTTTGAAATTACAATCGCTGAACAGACAATTACAGCTGCTGAAATCAACGAAAGATTTGAGGAGCTTGAAAATTCCGAGGTTACGATCTGCGGTCGTATTATGACGTGGCGCGATATGGGTAAAGCAAACTTTATCGATATCCGTGACCGTTCCGACCGTATGCAGATCTATGTCCGTATCAACGACATCGGTGAAGAGAATTTTACCGAGTTCAAGAAGTGGGATATCGGTGATATCGTGGAGGTTAAGGGCTTTGTCTTCCGCACACGCAGGGGCGAGATCTCCGTACACGCTCAGCAGATCCGCCTTCTCTCCAAGTCACTTCTTCCTCTTGCAGAGAAGTATCACGGTCTGACCGATACAGACACACGCTACCGTCAGCGTTATCTCGACCTTATTATGAACCCCGAGGTTAAGGATACTTTCTACAAGCGTTCGGCAATCATCCGCGCAATCCGCAAGTATCTTGACGGCGAGAATTTCATCGAGGTTGAAACACCTATCCTTGTCAGCAATGCGGGCGGTGCAGCTGCAAGACCTTTTATGACTCATCACAACGCACTCGATGAGGATTTCAAGCTCAGAATCTCACTTGAGCTTTACCTCAAGCGCCTTATCGTCGGCGGTATGGAGCGCGTTTATGAAATCGGCAGAGTTTTCCGTAATGAGGGCTGCGACACAAGACACAACCCCGAGTTTACACTTATGGAGCTCTACCAGGCATACACAGACTATAACGGTATGATGGACCTTACAGAGAATCTTTACCGCTTTGTTGCCCGGGAGGTTCTCGGCACAACAAAAGTTGTCTACAACGGCGTTGAGATGGACCTCGGCAAGCCGTTTGAGCGTATCACAATGGTTGATGCTGTCAAGAAGTATGCAGGCGTTGACTGGGATGAGGTCAAGACTCTTGAGGATGCCCGCGCACTTGCAGATAAGCATCACGTTGAGTATGAGAAGCGCCACGGCAAGGGCGATATCCTTGCTCTCTTCTTTGAGGAGTATGCTGAGGAGTACCTTGTTCAGCCTACGTTCGTTATGGACCACCCGATCGAAATTTCTCCGCTCACAAAGAAAAAGCCCGGCAACCCCGACTATGTTGAGCGTTTTGAGTTCTTTATGAACGGCTGGGAAATGGCAAACGCTTATTCCGAGCTCAACGACCCGATCGACCAGAGAGAGCGTTTCAAGGCTCAGGAAGCTCTGCTCGCTCAGGGTGACGATGAGGCTAACACCACCGATGAGGACTTCCTCACAGCTCTTGAGTACGGTATGCCTCCCACGGGCGGTATCGGCTTCGGTATCGACAGAATGTGTATGCTCCTTACCGATTCTTCTGCAATCCGCGATGTTCTCCTCTTCCCCACAATGAAGAGCCTCGACAAATAACCCTGAGCTGTTTCAACGGTTTCGGGCTTTTTGTCAATCGGAATAAAGCGAATTTTACCACAGTTTTTCAAAAAAACACGAAAAACAGATAATAAAGCAACAAAAATCCTGCTCGTTTTTGCCGAGTGTTCATAAGGACACTCGGCAGTTTTATTCGCCATACGGCGAGTGATATTGCTTCGCAGTTTTATTGTGCTTTGCACAGTGTTATTGTCCTTCGGACAGTTTTATGCGAATAAAATAACACTGAAGCCGTAAGGCTTCAATATCACTTTTGATTTATCAAAAATATAACTGCAAATTTTAATTTGCAATATCACTTAATACTCACCGAAGAAAATATTTTCACTTTGGCGTAATTGCCTTTAGAGTATATAACCCACTATGACACTTTCAAGCCGAAAGTGTCACTTTTTATATAAAAAATTGGGAGCACTTCATCACAAAGTGTCTCCCAATAATTTTATCTGTCCTTAGCAACCTTGCCCATTCCGGGCAGGATTTTTTCATCTGTGATCATATATCGGGCTAATATACAGCGAATACGGAACAATTTGTTTTGCATAAACAGTAGTTTTTGCTATCATAACAAACGAATTACAAAGCAAAAAGGTTTCCTGCTCGTTAAAAAGAAGATTGACCTTGTTTTATAACATAGCAAAAAGAGTTCTAAAAAATGAAATTATTGCAGTGAAAAGATTGACGTCGGAGTTTGTTGTGTTGTCGGTTATCTCGAATGAATCAATGATTTCATCTGTGTCGGTGCGGTAAGTCGTTCCGACAATAGCGCTATCGGTAAACGTAAACGCCGTGAAGGTGGGAACACGCACATCGAAAGCTGAAACGGTAAACGAAGCTGTGGATTCGGGGAGGGGGTCATAGTTGCTGCCCGAAGCGGAGGAGGACTGGACGTACACCGTGCCTTCACCCTCTGCGATTTCGCCTGCGAACATAGTGTTTGTTCGTGAATAAAAGTGGTCGTGTCCGCTAAGGCACAGATCTATATCGTATAAATCATAGAGTGATGAAAAGAAAAGTCGTTCTTCCGAAAAATCATCATCGCTCAAAGAGGCTGAATAAGGGTTGTGGTGCATCGTGACAACTCGCCACTTTGTGTCGGGGTAAGTGTGGGTTGCTTCACGCAGAACCTTTGCGGTGTCGAACATAAAATTATTGTTTGAGTTGATCGTAATGAAAAGCACATCGCCGTAAGTGTAATAATATCCCGTTCCGGCTTCACTGGGCATAAGCTCATCAACCTCGTTCGGATTGTTGAAAATATCGCCGTAAAGCGAAGAATCATCATCGTGGTTGCCGATGGTGTTGGCAACAGGCAGAGCACGCAAAGCCTCGGGAGAAAGGTAAGCCTTCATCTGAACGAGGCTGTCGGGCGATTGGAACTGGTCTCCGCCTGAAATTGCAAAAGCAGCATTCGGGTAAGCTGCAAGCATCTTATCAACCGTGTAATTCCAGCCGCACGTGTCACGGATAAGTATTTCGTCAAGTGTTTCGTCACCGGAACGCCCGATTTGCGCATCGGAAACGTAGAGAACGGTGAATTCATCCGACGGTTGAACCGTAAACGCCTGCGCCCCGCTCCAAACGCCGTTTTCGGTGTATGAATAGTAATAGGTCTTACCTTGCTCAAGTCCTGTTACGGTAACCTTGTTTGATCTGAGGTTTTCAATAGCGTCGGATGTAATAACTTCAAACTCTTTTGCGTCGGACATATCGCTGCTTTTCGAAACTCTGAAAGCGGGATTGCCGTCTGCTGTGGCTGACAGCCACGCAAAACGAAGCTCGCCGACTGTACTGCCGGGTGTAACGGAAATTACCGTGTCATCAGCCTGTATTTGTGACCATCTTGGTGAAAACGCTGTCAGCACTTCGTCCCCGTAGGCAAAGCCCGGCTCGGCAAAAGCCGTAATGCCCATAATAAGAGTAAGTACAAGAGTAACTGATATTGCTTTGATTGCTTTCCTCATATTGATTCCTCCAATTCCATACCTATAATTTAATACTGAAACTGAAATTTGTCAACGGAATAAAAAGCTTATTTTCATATGTCAAAAGAATTCGTTCAGTAAAAATACGAAAAGAGCATTCTGTATTGCAAATTATAATGATTTTTGACATAATGTATTTGATAAGTAAGAATTTGACGAGGTAATATTATGATTACATATTCGATAATTATGTTTTTGACAGCGACACTTTTTGTTGTGATAGGTGTTGCAATATATCGGGGAAAAACCAATTTGATTCATGATTATCATCAAACAAACGTTACCGATAAATCCGCATATGGAAAATCTTTCGGAAAAGCTATGTTTGTTATCTCAACGGCACTTTTGCTTAGCGGAATAGTAAGTCTGCTGGGAGATTCGGAAAAGATTACATTGGTTGCGGTTGCAGTATTAATTGTTGGATTAATAATCGGATTTATCTGCATTTTTTGCGTGCAGAAAAAATATAATAACGGTGTTTTCTGATTGACAAATTCCAATTTGTATAGAGGCTTAATAATTTGCACAATTTCGAAATATTAAAGATAGGGAGAATTGATTATGAGTGGATTTGAAATGTTTTTTGTCCGTGCAATAACGGCTGTAATGCTGCTTTTTATGACTGTGATAAACAGCATTACAGGGGTGGGTACAATTACGGAAAAGCCTGCAGATATCAACGGCTCGCTTGCCTGCACGGATGCTCTGGGCAGAAGTGTTGTTTCCGCAGGTGAAAGCGAAAAGCTTGTCGGTGTTTTCTATTTTCTCTGGCAGGGTCAGCACGGCAGCACACGGATTATTGATAACTCAAAGCTTGTTAAAGCGTATCCTCAAGCAATTAATTCGGAAGAGGAATGGATCGCAGCAGGCGGCGGAAACCAACAGGAATTCCACTTCTGGGGTGAACCGCTTCTCGGATATTATTCTTCAAGCGACGAATGGATTTTCAGGAAACACGTTCAGATGCTGACAGATGCTGCGGTTGATTTCATAGTCATCGACGCAACAAACGCATTTACGTATTCGGAGCCTGCAAAAAAGCTTATCGGCGTATGGTACGAATATCTTCTCCAGGGCTTTGATGTTCCTCAAATTGCATATTACACCAACTCTTATTCAGCAGATACAATTAACAGAATTTACGATGAAATTTATAACAATACTGAACTCAAGGCAAAATATTCCCGACTCGACGAGCTTTGGTTCTGTCTTGACGGTAAGCCGCTGATTATCGGCAACGAAAATGACGGCGAAATAAAGCCCGAAGCCAAAGAATATTTCAGAATAAAGCAATCTCAATGGCCGAATGCAGACAAGGTCAATGACGGTTTTCCGTGGATGGAATTTGACCGTTCACTCACATATAAATCTGTTTTCAAAAAAGACGGCGTTAAGATAATGAATGTTTCCGTTGCTCAGCATTCGGATACCTGCGCTTTCGGCAAAACCGCATGGTACGGCGCAAATGATCGCACACGTTCATGGCATAACGGTGAAAATGATTCATCCGAAAACGCGATGCTTCACGGCTATAACTTTGCGGAGCAATGGGAGTTTGCAATTAAAATGAATCCCGATATTATTTTTATAACGGGCTTTAATGAATGGGTTGCTCAAAGGCAGTCTCCCGAAGAAAACTACCCCATAATTTTCGTTGACTGTGCCGACGAAAACGCCTCACGTGACGTTGAGCCCTCTGCAGGTATTCTCGGCGATAACTACTATCTGCAGATGGTGGATTATATCGCAAAGTTCAAGGGTACGACAGGTAAGGTTGCAAAAAGCCCGAACGTGACAATAGATATTAACTCAAGCTTTTCACAATGGGATTCGGAGAAAATCACCTCGGTATACAGAGATTACAGAGACGATACAGCCGACAGGAATTCGGTTGATTTTGCTCAGAACCCGATAACCGATTCATCGGGCAGAAACGATATTGTCAATATGAAGGTAGCCGAAGATATGGAAAACTATTATTTCTATGTTGACACAGCCGATGTGCTTTCTTCTCCCGACGGCGGCAGCTGGATGACGCTGTTTATCAATGAAAATATTGTTATCAACCGTACCGCACCCATTGACGGCAAAACCAATGTTGAGAAAAACACGAGTGGAGTATTTACAAAAACCGGTGAAGCGGAAATCCGATATGAGGACAATAAGCTGATGATAAAGGTCTCAAAAGCTCTTGTCGGTTCCGCTGACGGCATCAGCTTTAAATGGGCAGATAACTATATTGAAAACGATGTGAATTCATTCTACACAAGGGGCGATGCTGCCCCTTACGGCAGACTGTGCTATTGTTATTAATCACAGCAAAAAATATTATTAAAAAAACCGCTTCATGTCTCTGCCTTTATCGGCATTGATTGAAGCGGTTCATATTTTTTAATTAAAAAGCTTTTTGATTTTTATCTTCAGCCTTACCAGGGCTTCGCATCCGCCGTAATCAACGGATAAATCAGCCCTTTCGCTCCATTTGTAATCAGGACCGAGCTCGTAATTCAGCCATTCCTTAACGACTTTGACAAAGTAGAAATCCTCATTTTTTACATAGCCGTATGTTCCTGTCTCCTGGTCGTAGCCGTAAACGGTAATCAGCTTCGCGTTGCCCAGCAGGCTTTCCTCAAAGTAAGCACGGCAGGTTTCAACATTATCATAGTGCGCATATCCTTCGGCGTTGGCATATTCGTTTCTGCCGTTTTGCGCCAGCTGCATATAAAGTACGTCAAGGTCATACGGGCAGGTCTTGGGGCTCATCGTCCAGCCGGGTGTGCAGTAATCATTTATGCAAACCCATGTTGGCGGACGCATCGTGCTGTATTCTTCCGTATGAGACGAAAGTGAAACAATGTGCGAAATTATTTTATGCCGCTCGATTCCCGCATCGTAAAAGAGCTTACAGGTAAACTCGATATAATCGGCGAGTACGCCGTAAAGAAGCTGCTTTGTATACTCCTCAACGGACATCAGATTCATAAACGCTTCTTTTTTGAGCTTTTCTTCATTGTAGCCCATATTGTGCAGAGCATGCATACCGTACTGTGCACGCTCAAAATCTTCCATAGAGGCGTAATCACTGCCGCTGTAATCCGGAATCTGCGTTTCCCAGCCTGTGTTTATGCCGGCAAAAAGATATGCCTTGCCCTGAGATTTAAGCCTTGAGTAGTTTTCAACAAGCGGCTCAATAAAGCCCTTGGTAACCTGGTTCTTATACCAATTAAGATACTTTTCGCAATTGAAGCACGGGAAACCGCCTGCTGTTGCAAAAGGTACTCCGCTCCAGTCGCAATGCCATCTCGGCAGCATACCGTATGACTGGCCGCCCCATTCTTCACCTTCTTCGGGGAAAGCGATCCATTCGCACATCTCGGGGTCATTATAAAACTTACTGCCGTTTTCATCGGTTGTCGCACCGTCGCCGAAATAGGTTGAATAGTTTGTGCAGTCATCCATCTGAAAATAAACGGGTACGTTGTATTTTTCAGCAAGCATAAAGACGTGGTTAACTTCTTCGTTCATCTGCTCGATTGACTGTGTCAGACACATCGGGCCTACAACGCCGAATGCGTACATACGCTTTGAGTCGGGGTCAATTTCACCGTGAAGCTCAACCATCTGTTTCACATAAGGTTCAAGATCCTTATAATGCACGTTAGTTACCATAAACACAACGTACTGCGGGTCATCCTCAATGTATTCGGGAGCTTCGGGTTTTTCGCCTATTGTCGGGAAAACCGCAATTAGTAAAGCTGTTATAAAACTGAATATTTTGTTAAGCAGCGACATAACAACACCTCTTTCATATTGTAATTTCAAAACAAATATAACACATATTTTTACGCATATCAACAGAAGTCTTATTATGTAATATTTCAATGTGGTATAACCAAACAACGAAAAAATAAATAACCCCCTGCGCTTCTGATGAAGCACAGGGGACTGTTTTGTTTCGGTTATTTATTTCAAAAATGCTTGTAAATAATGTTTACTGTTTTGTTGAGGTATTTGAGCACAGTTGTCAGAGCGCTTTCAATTGCTGTCGGGGATTCGTCCTCAATTACGCCTGCGTTTACAAGTGCCTTTTCAAGCTCGGCATCCGCTGCGTTCCACTTTGCCTGGTCAACGATTGTTTCTCCGAGCATTGTCTCGATCTTTGCAACTGCTGAGTCAACAGCGGCAATGTTTTCAGCGCTTATGCCGCTCTTGTCGGCTTCTTTCCACGCCTTGATGTTTTCGCGTGAGTTAGCTGTGAGTCTGCCTTCGTTGAACTGCGGGAATGCGGGGTTGGAGTAAACGTCGTGCATATTGTTGTCTGCCATAACTCTGATGGCAAGCGTAAGTGCAACGTCATTCTGCGGCAGCTGCTCGTGAGCCTGAGCCTTGAAGTACCAGGTCGTGCAGGGCAGTAAGCCTGTCGTTGCGTCTACAACACCGTCGGGGGAGAGGTGGTTGTGCTCGGGATTATCGCAGTATGTGCCTGCTGCTTTGTAGTTTTCGCCGAGTGTTGTGCCGAGGTCTGCAAAGGTTGCACCCATTGCAGGGGACTGAGCGTGAATAACACGGTCTGCGTTCTTTGTTTTATAGTTTTTGCACAGGGGGAAGAGGTTTACATCGTAGCAGGCAAGGTCAAATACTTCACAGCCTGTTTCACGGAGCGCGAAAAGGTTTTCCTCGAAGTTTGCTCTTGCGTTCATGTAATATTCTACGTCTGCGAGGATTCCTTTGAGCTCATCCTTGCCCTCGAGCCAAAGTGCCTTTGCCTCTTTGTAGTATGCATCGGGGCAGAGAGCCCAGAGCATTGTCGTGCGTACTGCGGCAACGTCTACAAGGCCGTTTGCAAGGCCGCTGAGTGCGGACTTGAGAACGTCATCGGGCAGGATGCGCAGCACCATATTGAGCAGGTATGCAAGATATGTATCGCCAAGAAGTGTTACAAGAAGCTCCTCGTAAAGAGTATCGTCATCATAGAAAACACTCAGGTTGCCTGTGTAAAGGTCGCCGATGATGTCAGAACCGTCAATAGCGGGAATGACGAATACCATCTTTTTGATGAGCTCGTAATCCTCGGGATACATCTCAAGGTAGTTAACTGCGATAGTGCCGCCAAGGCTGATGTGGCAAAGCTTGACCTGGCCGTTAGGTGACTTGGGAAGTACAACGTCGTGGATGTAGTGGTGGAGCTTTTTGGTTTCGTACATAACGTCGCCGAGTGAATCGTAGCCGAAGTAGTAAACGTCGTCTTCACCTATGATTTCGCTGAGCTCCTGGATGGGAAGGAAGTTGTAGTACTCAGCCTTCACGTCTGCGGGCAGCTCGCTCATAGGCATTTCGTAGCAGGGTGTTACGATGTTTTGGATGTATTTGCCGTTGTTATCCTTTTCGATAAGGCTGAGTGCGTTGTAAGTGCCCTCGTACATAGCCTTCGTCAGTCCGACGTCGCTTCTGGTTATGATAGATGCGAGCATATTCGGTAAAGCACGCTTTACAAGCGGCATAACGTCGATTTCGAGCGGCCAGCCGGTAACGTAGCCTGTTTCGTCCGGCACCCAGTTACCGTCTTCGTCAACAAGGTACGTATTGTTCTGACTCATACCGTGCACGATGATGACGGGTGTTTCTGTGTCATAGTCTGCAACGTATTCCGGTTCGGCTGCAAAAGCTGACAGAGAAAACAGCGTTGCAAGCACAAGGAAAATACTTATTGTTCTTTTGAATTTCATAACATTATCCCCTTTGTTTGTGATGGAAAAATTTTACCAAATTTTTGATGAAAACTCAATACGATTATATAACAAGGTTTACAGTGTATTTTTGGTTAATTATACAAAACACCGTAATGTGTTTTATTTTATGTGTCGCATGCCGTCAACGTCGTACCACTTGACCTCGAAGCCTGCGCCGTGTGAGCAGAAGACGGAGGAGGATGTGTTTTCCATATCTCTCTCCTTTTCGTAGCCGATTTTCTCGATTACCTCCTGTGCATTATGACAGGGTTTGTATCCGTTTTCGCGCATTGTGATTATTCCTTTGCCCGATGTGTAAGAAATAACCTCCTCAGGGTAATTCATAAACTCAGAAACAGGCCCGCAACCCCTTATAGTTGCCTGCGTTTCGGTCATCTCGGGCGGCTCAAGCTCGCCGCAGAGCCTTTGTATATCCGAAATAGCTCTGCCCATACAGTTTATGGGTACTCGCAAGGTAAAGGAATAGTAGGGCTCCAGCAGCAGATTATCTGCTTTTTCAAGGCCTTGCCTTATCGCTCTGTAGGTGGCTTCGCGGAAATCTCCTCCCTCTGTGTGCTTGAGGTGTGAGCGGCCGGCTGTGAGTGTTATTTTAACGTCGGTGAGCGGTGAGCCTGTCAATATGCCGATGTGCTCTTTTTCTGCAATATGGCTGAGAATAAGGTGCTGGAAATTGGCGTCGAGCGTTTCGAGGGTGCACTCGTTAGCAATCGTGATACCGCTGTTTCTCTCTGCAGGCTCAATGCGAAGCTGCGTTTCGGCATAATGGCGCAGCGGCTCATAGTGACCGTAGCCCATAACGGGTGCGGTTACCGTTTCTTTATAGAGAATTCTGCACGGGCCGAAATCAATATCCATTCCGAATCTCTCTTTTGTCAGAGCCTTGAGAATTTCAAGCTGGATTCTGCCCATTACGCGTATCTGTATCTGCTCCTTGTCTGCATAGTGCATTACGTGTACTGAAAGCTCGGGCAGCTCTTCGCCGATAATGCTAAGGCGCTTATAAGCGGTATGTATGTCGGTGTCGTCGCGGATTATGACCTGAGCTGACAGCAGGGGATTGAGCTTCGGACGAGAGGAAGACATAACTCCGTCAGCGCTTATGCTTTCACCTGCTGCTACATCCGAAAGTCCGGTAACGGCGCATACGCTGCCGGCGGCTACTTCTTTAACAGCCTCAGCCTTTTCACCCGAATATATTTTCACCGTGTCGATTTTTTCGTCTCCTACAGCCATTTTAACGCTGAGTGTGCCGCCGGTAACCTTCAGAAAAGATACGCGGTTGCCCTGGCTGTCGTGCAGAATTTTATAAACCCTTGCGCTGAAATGTGTCGGATATTCCTTGTAAAGCGTGTATCTGCCGAGTCCGTCAATTAGGCTGTCCACACCGATGTTTTGCAGCGCGGAGCCAAAATAGCAGGGGAAAAGCTCACGCTTTGCAACAGCTGCGGCAATTTCGCTTTGTACGAATTTTTCGTCGGCCTTTCCCGTAAGGAATGCTTCAAGCAGCTCTTCGCTGATTAACGATATATCTTCATCAAAGCTGTTTTTATCCTGTGTGAAATCAACGCAGCCTGCGCTCAGACGCCTTTTTATATCGTCGAGCAGTTCCGCTTTATCAAAACCGTCGCGGTCTGTTTTATTGACGAAAATAAACGTGGGTATGCCGTATTCTTCAAGCAGAGTCCATATGGTTTCCGTGTGGCTTTGTATGCCGCTTACCGCGTCAATAACCAGCACCGCATAGTCGAGAATACCGAGCGTTCTCTCCATCTCGGCAGAGAAATCAACGTGTCCCGGGGTATCGACAAGGGTGAAGCTTCTGCCGTTTGCCGTGAAAGGATTCTGTTTTGAAAATATGGTTATGCCGCGGCTTCTTTCAAGCTCGTGAGAGTCGAAATGAGAGTCCTTTTTATCAACACGGCCGAGCTTGCGGATTGCTCCCGTTGTGTAAAGGAGTGCTTCGGTCAGCGTAGTTTTGCCTGCGTCAACGTGGGCGAGTATTCCGATTATGCTTTCATTTGCAAGCATCTTTTTTACCTCGCAGAATTTGTTGTAAATTATGTTTAAAGGGTCTGACGCGCAGACCCTTTTGCTTTATTCGGATTCGGTTGTTGCCGTTGGTTCACTCTGGGGCTTGTTGATATATGCTTTGAGCAGTCTGTAGCAGGCAGCAGTAAGCGGCACTCCTATGAGCATTCCGCCTATTCCGAGGACACCGCCGCCAACAGTTACCGCTGCAAGCACCCAAATTCCGGGCAGACCGAGCGATTTGCCGACGACCTTTGGGTAGATAAGGTTACCCTCAACCTGCTGAAGAATAATAACGAAGATAATGAAAATAAGTGCTTTGATAGGTGACTCCATAAGTATCAGAAATGCACCTACGCCTGCGCCGATAAGTCCGCCGACAATCGGGATCAGAGCGGTAAAGCCCATAAGCGCACCTATCATCGGGGCATAGGGGATACGCAGGATAAACATACCTGCCATACAAAGCACGCCGAGTATAACGGCTTCGGTGCACTGTCCGACAATAAAATTGTGAAAACAGTCGCTGACCTCGGTACAAACGTAGTTGAGCTTGATAATTTTGCTTTCGGGTACGAAACGGTTGATAAGGCGCTTGAGCTGAGCCAACAGCCTGTCCTTGTCAAGCAGCAGATATACTGCAAAAATCAAACCGATCACAACGTTTGTAACGCCCGAGAAAACTGACGTCACGGCTGAGAAAGCAATGTTTACGGCTCCGCCGAAACCTGTGCCTACTGCGGATACGATGTCGCCGATGCGTGACTGCCAGTCTATTGTTGCAAGGGAATTTATGATATCATCGGGAACGATTCCGATTTTCTCAAGTTTCGGGATAAGCTTTTCTATCGCACCGGGAAGCTCGTTTACAAGCATCATAATACATTTGACAAGCTGCGGCGCTATAAGTCCGATAACAAGCGCGACTATGCCGAGCAATGTAAGCATTGCGCCGACCATACATACGGGGCGCCTTGTTTTGTCTGCGGCTTTTTTGCGCGATTTCGGGAAGTAGTGGCGCTCGTAAAAGCTCATCAGAATATTGACAGCGTAAGCAATTGCAAGGCCTATTATTATCGGTGCAGATGCCGACAGTATTTTTGCGAGTAAGCCTGCTATATTCGTCCAGTAATGAATGCAAAGGTATATGGCGAGTATGGCTGCGCCTATCTTTGCAATACTTTTCCATTTGAGTTTCAACATATTGTCACGTGCACATCCTTTGGTGTATGTGTTAAGATGTTTCTTTACACTTCATTATATATATTGATTTAATGATTGTAAAGTATTAAATCCGGGCTGATGTATATTTTATTTTACAAATTGCAAATTAGGTAGTATAATGTATTAAAAAGGATGGAGAAAGATACGTAAAGGAGTAAAAAATGCTTGAACTGAAAAACATAAAAAAGTCGTACCGTTCAGGTCTTGATAAGTTCCACGCACTTGACGATGTCAGCGTAAGCTTCCGCGATAATGAGTTTGTTGCAATCCTCGGTCCGTCGGGATCGGGCAAAACAACACTTCTCAATATTATAGGCGGCCTTGACCGTTACGACTCGGGTGATCTTGTAATCAATTCACGCTCCACAAAAGAGTACAAGGATAAGGACTGGGACGGCTACCGCAATCACTCGGTAGGCTTCGTTTTCCAGAGCTATAATCTGATTCCTCATCAGAGCGTGCTCGCAAACGTTGAACTTGCGCTCACTCTTTCGGGTGTCAGCAAAAAAGAAAGACGCAAGAGGGCAAAGGATGTGCTCAAAAAGGTAGGTCTCGGTGATCAGCTTCATAAAAAGCCTAATCAGATGTCGGGCGGCCAGATGCAGCGTGTGGCAATCGCACGTGCTCTTGTAAATGATCCCGATATTCTTCTTGCCGACGAGCCTACGGGTGCGCTCGATTCAAAAACAAGCGTGCAGATAATGGAGCTTATCCGTGAAATTTCAAAGGACAGGCTTGTTATTATGGTCACACATAATCCGAAGCTTGCCAAGGAATATGCAGACCGTATAATCAAAATCAAGGATGGCAGAATCCGTAAGGATACCGCTCCGTTTGACAGCGAGGAGCTTGTAGAGTCTCCCGTGCATGAGCCCGCAGAGAAGCTGCAGAAAGAAAAGCGACCGAAGGCTTCGATGAAATTCAGCACGGCGCTGTCACTCAGCTTCAATAATCTGCTCACCAAAAAGGGAAGAACTCTGCTCACATCGTTTGCGGGCAGTATCGGTATTATCGGTATCGCGCTGATTCTGTCTCTCTCAAGCGGTATGCAGGCGTATATCAGCTCTATTGAACGTGATGCTCTTGCATCGTATCCGTTGACTATCGAAAGTGAGAATATTGATTTGTCACAGCTGCTAGGCAACATAAGCTCTTCAAAAGGTAACACAGCCGAGCACGGTGACGATAAGATTTATAAGCGCCCGATGCTCGAAAATTCGGTGGCCGATTTCACTCTTCAGACCCAGCAGAATGACCTCGGCAGGTTCAAGACGTTTATTGAGCTTAATTCCGAAGCCTTTGCACCGCTTTGCAGCGATATAAATTACGGCTACGATATCGACCTGCAGATTTATAAGGCAGACACAAGCAACGGCGTTGTGCGCCTGCGTCCCAACGATGCTCTTGAGGGAATCGGTGTGGATTCGGCAAATAACGTTTGGAAAGAGCTTGTCGGCGATGCATCGCTGCTTGACGCGCAGTATGAGGTGCTTGCAGGCGAATGGCCCGATAACTATAACGAGCTTGTTCTTTTCCTTGATGAGAATAACGAGATTGACGACGTCACACTCTATGCGCTCGGCCTTGCCGATGTCAGCGAGCTTGAACCCGAATCGGATGCTCCGCAGCAGGATGCGCAGGATGAACCTATTGAGCTTGAAAGCTACGAGTATTCGGAGTTTCTAAACCTTTCATTCAAGCTTGTGCCTTCAACAGCATATTATCAGAAAAACGGTAATATATGGGCAGATATGAGCGAAGACGAAGTCTATATGAAAAAGATCGTTGATGCTGCGGATGAACTTAAGATCGTTGCAATCGCACGTCCTAAGCCAAACGCGCAGTCTACCGTATCGGGCGGTACGGTCGGATATATGAGTACGCTTACTCACCGTGCTATGGCCCTTGCGAATAACAGCGAGATCGTCAAACAGCAAAAGGCACAGCCGACTGTAGACGTCTTTACAGGTCTTGTGTTCAGCGAAGCTGCCGAAGGTATTGTCCCGACATCTTCACGTGTTTCAATGCCGAGTGTTGAGTTTGCGGCAAAAACTGCCGACACACCTGTGCCAATGCCGCTTGCAGGCAATGCAGATGATGTTGAGGTAATGACAGAGGATGAAATATACGCCTTTATTGACGAGAATTTTGAGGGCGAAGAAAAAGACGGGCTGAAAGAGTTTGTACGCCTTATGCTCAAGGATATCCGTTCGGCGTCCGACAGGAAAAAGCTTATCACGTATCTCGATACAATTCTTGAGGGCAGCGATACGGACAGCTCAACGGTCTACTCTTATCTGCAGATGATGAATAAGGATACCAAGCTCAAGCTGCTCAGCGCAATTATAATAGCCGTGCAGAAAAACGAGCAGGTTGAAATTCCCGATGCGGGTGAGATTCAAGGTGACAGCAGCTCTTCAAAGCCCGAGGAGGAAAAAATAAAGTATTCAACTTCAACCTACGAAGAAAACCTCTATCTCCTAGGTTCGGCTGACCCCGAAACTCCTGCAAGTATTTCAATTTATCCGATAAATTTTGAAGCTAAAGAGAAAATAATTAAAATAATCGAGGAATATAACCAAAAGCAAATCAGCGACGGTAAAGAGGAGTATACGATATCTTATACCGATTATGTCAATCTCCTTATGAGCTCTGTTACACAGGTTATTGATATTGTAACCTATGCGCTTATTGCTTTTGTTGCGATCTCACTTGTTGTTTCGTCAATTATGATAGGTATTATCACATATATTTCCGTTCTTGAACGCACTAAGGAAATCGGAATTCTCCGCTCAATAGGTGCTTCAAAGAAGGATATATCGCGCGTATTTAACTCGGAAACGATCATTGTCGGTCTCACCTCGGGTGTAATCGGCGTGCTGATGACGCTGCTGCTGAATATACCGATCAACGCTATAGTCAAATCGCTCACGGGAATACCGAATCTTTCCGCTCTGCCGTGGCTCGGAGCAATCGCTCTTGTCGCTGTCAGCGTTTTGCTCACGCTTATTGCAGGTTTCATTCCCTCGCGTGTTGCAGCCAAGAAAGACCCCGTTGTAGCCCTCAGAAGTGAATAAAAAAATCCCACCTGGAAACAGGTGGGATTTTTGTTTTATTATTTGTGATTCTTGACGTAGTGCTTGTAGAATTTTACACAGTGTGCAACCTCATCAACGCCGATGCTTTCGTTAGCGGCGTGCATTGCTGCAAGCTGCTCGTTGCTCATCTTGATGGGGCAGAAACGAAGGCAGTTGTCAGCAATTGCTTCATAGTGGCGGGAGTCTGTACCGCCTTTCATAAGGTAGGGGATAACGCCTGCATCGGGATAACACTCGTTGATACACTTTGTCAGGTAAGCGAATTCCTCGCCCTTGTAATCAACGCAGTTTGAAGCGCTTCTTGCGTGAATAACCTCAAGCTCAAGGTCGTATTTGTCAGCATACTTCTGCAGAACTGCAAGTGAAGCTTCTGCATTCTGGTGGGGTGAGGGGCGAAGGTTGCATACCACGTAAGCCTCAGTCGGAATAACGTTGGGTGTCTGTGAGCCTTCTGCCATTGTGCAGGCAAACGTTGTCTTGACAAATGCTTTACACATAGGGCTGACAACGGGCAGAACCTTTGTCAGCAGACCCTTGAACAGCCACATATTGCCCAGCACCATTCTCAGCGGGAAGCCAAGGTAAGGAGCAGCTTCTTTGAGCATTGCGTAAACGGGGCCCGAGATTTCAGCCTTGAAAGGCTGGTTTTTTTCAATATCTGCAACAAACTTTGCAAGTCTTGTCATAGGTGTGTTCTTCGGGGGAGTGGAGGAGTGGCCGCCTTTGCCCTTCGCCTTGATTTTAACGTCAATGTAGCCCTTTTCGAGTATACCGATTGCGGCACACCAGCCGTCCATTGTCGGAAGCTGACCTTTGAGGATTGCGCCGCCTTCATCCATTGCAACGTCGAGGTGTACACCCTTTGCCTTGAGATGCTCTACGAGCATCGGTGCGCCGCCGCCCGAGATTTCTTCGTCAACTGCGGTTGCAAGGTAGATATCGCATACGGGCTCAAAGCCCTCTGCAAGAAGCTCCTCAATAGCCTGGAACTCTGAAAATACCGTTGATTTGCAGTCCATAGAGCCTCTGCAGTGGATGTTGCCGTCGGCAATTTCACCCGAGAACGGGTCTCTTGTCCAGGTGGGCTCGTCTGCCGTAACAACGTCCTGGTGGCCCATGAGGAGTATGCCCTTTCTCTTGGGGTCTTTACCGGGCCAGCGGAAGATGAGGTTGCCCTCGAGCTCCGTGCACTCAAGCTTTTCAAAAATGAGGGGAAAGTTCTTTTTCATTACCTCGTGAAGCTTGTAGAACTGACTGAGGTCTGTGTTGCCGCGCAGTGAAATTGTCGGCACCTTTATCATTTCGCTGAGCTTTTCGGCGTAATCCTGAGCCTCTTCTTTTGTCGGATTGATGGCAGGCTTGCTTGTGTTGGGCTTAGCCTTGATCATAACTGCTCTCACAGCGGCAATCACAAGCATCAGCACAATAAGACCGAGCACGCCGAGCAGCGCTATTACTATCGGGTTCATAATAACATCCTCCTTAAGGATATAAAATTTCCGCAAAATATTATATCACATATAAGTTGATAAGTAAACAATAAAAAAAAGCGGCTGATGCCGCTTCTTTATATGAAAAACATAACAGTAAACGCAAGGAATACCTGTGCAGGGAAGTAGGTAACGATGTTGAATACCTTGAGCCTGAATTTTTTGTAGCGTGTATCGAATGATATGAGTGCAAGCGCCGCATCAGACAAAAGGAAGCATATGCCTCCCAGAATAAGCAGCACCGACGGGATAAGCATATTGTCAACGCCGCCTGCAATCAGTCTGATGCCTAGTGTGCACGATTTTACTGCCATCATCGTGACGAAAAAGCCGTAAAAAATGCTCGGGAATATCATCGGCCCGAAGCTTACCTTTTTAGCAAGGCACACGGCAAAGTATACGGCGAGGAAGACCAATGCGATTGCGACTTCCCACCATAGAACAAAAGGTACGTCGGCAAAAAACATACGCTGTATGTTTATGTAGGCAAGGCAGTAGAATATGTGCGCCGACATAAAGAAGCACATTCCGATGATGAAAAACACTTTTGTCGGCCGTGGTATATGCAGGTTGAGGTCGCCGAGCCACGAGCAGATGAAGCCGATGAACATAAGCAGCGAATAGCGGTTGAAGCCGCCGTTTTCGCTAATAAGCGTCAGCGCAACTGCAACGTAAGCTGAGGCACATATCATTTTGTAGCCGAGCGAATGCCAGTTTTTGGTCGGCCACATTTTTTTGAGATACAGCGGAATAAAGATAATTTCAACTGCAATCAGCAGTATACAAGCAAACCCGGTTACAGTAGTCATTGTCTGCCCTTTCTTTACGGTGTTGGTTTACTGAAGCTTACCGTGGTGCGTGGTATCAACGATTTTGTATGAGTTGAGGAAAACCGTTTTCAGCATTGCAGTCGGTATGTGCTCGCTCATCATATTCTGAACGGTCGGCATAAGCTCTTCACACAGATAGCTCAGCCGAGGCATTGACGAAGGCTCAACCGTTACAGAGCTGCCCTTGAACGTGAAACGCAGGATTCTCTGGCTGATGGTTTCAAGCGGCCTTATGCGGATCTCAAATATGTTTTTGTCAACCCAAGCGGCTGTTGAGCTCGCTGTGTAGTTGAGCTTGCCGAGTGTTATTTTGCTTTTTCTCGGCTTGCCGTCAAGGCCTATATGTATTACGTTGCTCTCGTCACCCTCGGTCCAGTACATTGTGCACTCATCCTCATAGAATCTGAGCTTTACGTTGTCGATAGGGCCTGCCTTGTCAGCGGACATATAAACGGCAGGGAAGGTGAGCACGCTCAGCGGATAACGGGAAAGCGCGGTTACGGGGTTGGAAGAGATTTTGATTGTCTTTTTTGAAAGATGCTCTTCAAGGTCATTCTGACGCTCGGTCGGGCCTATTTCCTCCAACGGAATAAACTCCGGAATTTCTTCGCTCTGCGGTGCTTCACCGTCGAAGAAGGCTTCGGGAAAATGCTGCCAGAAGCAGGCGAGGGCCTTGCCTTCGTCAATTTCATTGTTTGTCATTACAACAACGGCATCGTACTTTTCGAATATTATCGCAAACTGTGAAAACATACCGTCAAATCTGTAGGTGCTGTCATCACAGCTGCAGGGCCAGATGAAGTAGCCGTAGCCGTCCTCGGGTGCGTTTTTGATGCCTGCGGTGTGGTTTGCCGTTGCAGGGGTGACCCAACCCTTGGGTAGCACCTGCTTGCCGTTGAATTTGCCGCCGTTGAGGTAGCAGACTCCGATTTTTGCAAGGTCTTCTGTCTTGAGAAACAGTCCCCAGCCGCCGACCTCGACTCCTGACGG
This sequence comes from Acutalibacteraceae bacterium, assembly GCA_045606785.1. Taxonomy (GTDB): domain Bacteria; phylum Bacillota; class Clostridia; order Oscillospirales; family Acutalibacteraceae; genus UBA8612. The sequence continues at coordinate 58,242 of JAZUSN010000030.1, forward strand.
GTCACGCTCCCATTGGTAGCTTGTAATGCCCAGCGGCTCATAAAGCCTAGGCTTGAGATATTCTGTAATAGTCATACCGCTGAGTCTTGAAATCATAGCGGCAACGCAGTACGTGTTTTCGCTGATATAGCTCCACCCTTCACCGGGAAAGTAGCTTTGTTTTGTCTCTATAAAATCACGTACCCAGTGCTTGGAGGTCTTGTCTGCAAGCAAGCTGACGTTTTTGCCCGCCGTCATTGTCATAAGCGTGTGAAGCGTAATGGCTTCGAGTGCATCGTCACGCTTTTCGGGGCGGTATTCGGGGAATACGTCAATCAGCTTTGTGTCAGGCTTGATAAGTCCTTCGCTTATGGCAAAGCCTGCGGCAGTTGCAAGAATGCTCTTACTCACTGAGTACATAGTGTGAGGGATATCTGCCGCATACGGTGTACGCCACGCTTCATAGGCTACCTTGCCGTGGCGGATAACCATAAACGAATGATTTTCAATACCGTTCTCTTCGCAGTCGCGCACAAAGCCTGCAATTGCCGCAGAAGAAACACCAACCTCTTCGGGTGAAGCGGCACGAGGTAAAGCATATGTTTTGTCGGTCATAATATCCTCTCCTTATATTAAATTTTATGTTTTATATTACTTTCAGTTTTCTTCTTTTTTTGCCCAACGGCTTCTGAAAAACAGTTGCCAGCTCAGTATAAGTGCGACACCGAAAATCGCCCAGGCAATTCTTGCCGGCGTGAATTTGAGGTCGCCTTGAATCTGCGAACCGTCCTGAATCGTGATATTTGCAACAGCCTCGTCGAGCACGGTGCGTGCATCGGCCATAGCGTATGTAGCCGATGTGCCGTCGCTGATGAGAGCCTGTGCTTCCTTTAGTGCTGAGTTGTAGTCGGATACTCTGTTGGGTGAGCAGCCCTCGGTAGAGATTGCGAGTGCAGCGTTGATGCTCGCTTCCAATCTGTCTCTTTCTGCCGTGTTGGCACCGAGATACTCTGCAAATTCTTCGGGGTAAGCGGTTTCTATAACTGCATAACCTCTTGCGATAAGGTCATCCCAGCTTCTTGCGCTGTCTGTCCTTTTCGCACTTCTTGTTGAATCAACAAACGAGAACATACCCGTCACACCGTTTTCAGCAAAGTGTGAGGTGACGCTGTTGTGGAGAATCACACCGTCCTGATTGTTGGTCTGCATCTGCACAATTGTACCGTTGCCCTGCTTACCGAACTTTGATACGGCAGAAAGTGCAAGCGGCCAGATATTACCTTTGTAGTATCCGATAAGCTTGATATTTTTGCCCTCAGCCCATTTTGTAACCTTTGATGCACCGTCATATATGCGCAAGTATATTTCACAAGCTGATGTGGCGTGAGAAACTTTTGAGTATTTTTCTTCGGCTTCTTCAACGCTGTCTGCGCTGATTATGATGGCTGCTCTGCCTCGCAGAGCGGTAACAGCCTCGGCAGGATCAAAGTTATCGCTGAGTGAAACAAAATCCGCGCCCGCTATAACGGCTGCCTCAATATCTGCAGCGCTGTCACAAAATACCGAAAAGCGGATGTCCTGCTCGGCAGGCTCCTGCGCGGCGGCTGAGAAGGAGAATAAACATATTGCCGCAACGGCAACAAAAACGATTGCCTTAAAATATCTATGCATAATTTCTCCGTTTTATTTAAGATTTATTTTGTGGTTCATAAACCATGCGCTCATTATGAAGAAGAATACGGTCGCAGCAAGTGTGAAGAATATATCTCCGATGCCGAATGTTATGCCGGAAGCCTCGTTCATTGTCTCGAAGATGAGGTTCATACCGCTGAAGTCGATTTTGAGCGTAAGAGGAATAAATGCCTTGAGCAGGGTGCTGATAACCGAAGTGACTGCAAAAAGTGAGAGGAATATGAGGATTGCAGAGCCCATACCCATTTTTTGAAACGGACGTACGTTTGAAAGTGAAACCGAGAAATAGATCTCAGAAACAAGGAAAACGATGTCAAGGAAAAAATACGTGACAAAAAAGGCGATAACGCCGATAACTGTTGCAGTATCGGGGAGCTCAACCATTGTTGAGATAAGAATCTTTATCATCGCAAACTGCTCATCGTCAACCTGACCTGCGGCATATGCGTAAAGGCCCGCAAAAAGACCGATAAGCACAACGTAGCTGAGCAGTATCCAGAGGAATGAACAAAGAGCCTTTGCGAAAAGAAGCTGTCCGCTTGTAACAGGAAGCGTAAATGTGAGGTAGCCCTGGTCGCGGAACATAGATTTGTTGAAATTGTTGACAACAGAAATGATTGTAACAGCGAAAATACCGAAACCTACAAGTGCTACGGCAATTACCGAAATAACAGCAAGCCAGAGGATTTCAAACGCGAATGAAACAGCGAGCATTGCAACAACCGCTGCAGCAACCACGTATATGGGGGCGATGGAGTGAACTCCCGCCTTGAGTTCGTTTTTTATGAGCTTACCAACCAAAGCTGAACACCTCCTTGAAAATATCTTCAACACTTCTGCCGCTTTCCTTGATCTGGTCAATGCTTGCGTTGAGCTTTACTTTGCCTTCGCCAATCATAAGCACGGAGTCGAAAATACGCTCAACGTCATTGATAAGGTGGGTGGAAATGAGTACGGTTGCCTTGTCTGCGTAGTTATTCATAATAACGTCAAGTATTGCGCTTCTCGTAGCGGGGTCAACGCCGCCGAGAGGTTCATCAAGGCAGTAAAGCTTTGATGCTCGGCTCATAACGATGAGAAGCTGAAGCTTTTCCTGCATACCCTTGGACATTGTTTTGATTTTCTGGTTGGGATCAAGGCGGAATCTGTTGAGCATTTCAGTTGCCTTCACCTTGTCGAAATCCGTAAAGAAATCGTCAAAGTAGAGGATAGCGTCTTTTGCCTTCATCCAATCGGGCAGATACGTGCGCTCGGGCAGATATGCCGTTATAGATTTTGTGTAGACGCCGGGAGCCTGTCCGTCAATAAGCACGGTGCCCTCGTAGTCGTGGATAAGTCCGGTGAGGATCTTGATAAGTGAAGTCTTGCCGCAGCCGTTAGGTCCGAGCAGACCGATTACCTGACCCTGGCTGTAGCTCAGGTCAAGTCCGCGGAGAACTTCATTACGGCCGTAAGACTTCTTGAGTCCCTTGACCTCAATGATGTTGTTCATTTCATTTCTTTCCTTTCTTTTTGAGTTTGAGCTTGGGTAATTTCAGCTCGACTGACGAGCCTTCCTTGTCTGCGTCGTGTGAGGATTTCCACAGATGGATAACGCCGTCATCGTTGAGAACCTTTAATATCGTAATCGTCAGCGGCAGCATAAATATACCTGCTGCACCGAAGATTTTGAGACCGAGATACATACTTACAAGCGTCGCAATGGGCGGCAGCCCGAGCTGACCTGCAACGAGCTTGGGCTCAATATACTGCCTGAGAACGGTAATGATCACATAGATCACGAGCAAACCTATTCCTCTGCCAATGTTGTCTGTGAAAAGTGAAATCACAGCCCATGGGATGAGCACCGTGCCCGAACCGAGAATCGGGAAAATGTCTACAAGTGCAATTCCGAGTGATATCAGAATCTTGTATCCGCCGCTGTAAAGGCCAAGCAGATCGAGTGCGGTAAGACCAATGAAAAGCTCGGTAAAGGTTATGCAGATGATAAGGCAGTAGGCCTTGAGCATTTTGCCGAGTGTGCTGAGCGTGAGAACCTTTGTTTTGGTGAGTGCTTCGCGCTTCTTTTCGGGCAGCTGACGCTTTACAAACCCTACAAGGCGGTCATAGTCTGCCGTGATGAAGCAGCAGGCGATGAAGAAAACGACAACTGAAATGATGAAACCGGGCACCTTGCTTGCCGTGCTGATAACACCCGAAAGGGGAGTGATGATACTTGAAAAATCAAAGTTCAGCCCGGAGGCTTCTGCATCTGTTTGAGACAGCGATGCCGTAAGCGATTGGCTAAGCTCTCTTACAGAGTTTGCCAGCGTATTTTCAACTGCATCGGGCAGATGACTCAGCAGACCGAGCAGCCACTCTTCAGCTGCGGCAATAAACTCGGGCAGACTTTTGAATGTTGCTGTCATCGACTGTGCAAAGCCTTTCAGCTCAGAAACAATTGTTGTTCCGAGCAGCGTTATCAATCCGATAATAAATAACGCGATGAGCATAACCGCAAAAAAAGAAACAAGTCCTTTTTTGAACGGCGTTCTTTGCGTTACGGCGTGAACGGGCTTTTGCAGCAGCATTGCAATGAAGAATGCAAACAGAAACGGCGCCACCGTCCAGAAAGCAAAGCGCATAAAAAGATAAAATGCGCCGATTATTAGTGCGAAGTATGCTGTGTTAATCAGCAAAGCTCTTCGCCTTTCAACTGTAGTGCTCATTTTACAACTCCTTCCAACTGTGTAAAATTACACGTAAAGTATTATAATACATAATGCTCAAAATTACAACAAGATAAACGAATTCTTATAAATTTGTTGAACGCAAAAACACACCAATGACAAAATTTGGATACGCATCAAATGTAAAGTTAATTAACTTTACAAAAAACGTTTAAAACACAAATTTCAGCCTGAAGCATACAAAACTTTGAAGAAACCTTGATATATCAACGTAAATAAGTGATTAATACTGTTGATTTAACCTGAATACATGCAAAAAATGCTTTTGTGTAAAGTAAACTACCATTACAAACGTTTTGTAACAGGATGACAAAACGGAACGTGACAACTTTAAAAATAACGCATCTGTGACGGATTTATGCTCTAAAGGAATATGAATTATTGCTAAAAACACACTCTTATGTTATAATGAACAAAATTAGTAAGCTACTGAAAGGTTGGTGCTGCAATGAATAAGCATTTGCTTGCACTTGAATTTGATAAAATACTCGAGCGTCTCGCCGAATACACCTGCTGTGATGACAGCCGAGAACTTGCTCTTGCCCTTCGTCCCGTTCACAGGCTTGACGAGGCACAGTCACTTATGAATCAGACGAGTGATGCTCATATGTTTCTTGCCCGATTCGGCGGTCCGTCATTCGGAGGAATGAAAAACGTCAATAACGCACTCCACCGTGCGGATGCAGGGTCAACGCTCTCGATGTCAGAGCTGCTCGACGTTGCCGAAACTCTCCGTGTTATCCGCTCGCTTGTTCAGTGGAGGAGCACAAACGCAGGCGTTGAGAGCTGTCTTGACGTTTTCTTCGGTGCGCTCACTCCAAATAAATACCTTGAGGATGCTATAACAACGGCAATCATCAGTGATGAAGAAATGTCCGACAACGCTTCGCCCGAGCTTGCTTCAATTCGCCGCAAAATCCGTATTCAGGAATCAAAGGTGCGCGAGCAACTCGACAAAATGACGCGTTCGGCAAAATATAAAGATATTTTGCAGGAGAGCATTGTCACAATGAGAAACGGCAGATACGTTCTGCCTGTCAAAAACGAGCACAGAAGCGCTGTTCCCGGCCTTGTGCACGATACGTCAGCCAGCGGTGCAACCGTATTTGTTGAGCCTATGGCTGTTGTTGAGGCGAATAACGAAATCAAGGTTCTGCTTTCAAAAGAGCGAGATGAAATTGACCGTATACTTTCAGCTCTCTCAGCAGAAGCGGGCAGCTTTGCTTCTACAGTAAAGAGCAGCTTTGAATGTGCGGTTGAGCTGAATCTTATTTTCTCAAAGGCACAGCTGGCTTACAGTATGAATGCCGCCTCACCCTCAATCAACGATGAGGGCAGAACAGACCTCAGAAATGCTTGCCATCCGTTGCTTGATAAAAACAAGGCGGTGCCGATTAACATAAGCCTCGGCAAAACCTTCGACACGCTTGTAATCACGGGTCCGAATACCGGCGGTAAAACCGTTTCAATCAAAACCGTAGGTCTGCTAACTGCAATGGCATCCTGCGGACTTATGATTCCCGTCAGCGAGCTGAGCGAGGTATCTGTTTTTGATAAGATTCTTGCCGATATAGGCGACGAGCAGTCAATTGAGCAGTCACTCTCGACCTTCTCCGCCCATATGGTCAACATAATTGATATCCTCTCCGTTGCGGATGAGCACAGCCTAGTGCTGATAGATGAGCTCGGTGCAGGCACAGACCCCGTTGAGGGTGCGGCGCTTGCAATGGCGATACTTGAGTCGCTTGCTCTCAAGGGAGCGAAGATTGCTTCCACGACCCACTATGCAGAGCTTAAGGCATATGCGCTGCAGACGCCGAGAGTTGAAAACGGCTGCTGCGAGTTTGACGTTGCAACCCTGCGCCCGACATATAGGTTGCTTATCGGTATGCCAGGCAGGTCGAATGCTTTTGCGATTTCAGAGCGCCTCGGTATGGATAAGGATATAGTTGCCCGTGCGGCAGAGCTTGTCTCGGCTGAGAATTCTCAGTTTGAGGACGTTATTGAAAGCCTTGAAAAGAGCAGAAAAGCGCTCGAATCAGAAAAGCAGGAGGCTCTTGAAAAAACAAGGCAGGCAGAAAAAATGCGCCTTGAGGCAGAGGAGAGAAAAGCCAAGGTCGAACAGCAGCGTCAGAAAGAGATTGATGATGCGAAATCACAGGCCGCAAAAATCGTTGACCAGGCAAGACGTGAGGCTTACGCACTCCTTGCAGAGCTTGACAAGCTCAAAAAAGAAAAGGATAAGGCTAAGGATATGGCTGAGCTTGCACGAAGAGCAAGGGCAACGGTCAGAAAAGGCGTTGAAGCTATGGACGAAGCCGTTGACCCGATCGAGGGTTACGAGGATAACGGCGAGTACGTACTCCCCAGGCCGCTTGCCGTCGGTGATAACGTGCTCATAGTCGGTATCAATAAGCAGGCAACCGTGCTTGCAATCGAAAAGGGTAACAACGTTCAGGTTATGGCGGGTACGGCAAAAATGCGTGTTAAGGTTGAAAACCTGCGTTTGCTCGACAAACACGGCAAAAAGCAGACTTCACCTGCACCCAGAAAAACGGGCGACAGCCTTGAGGGCAGGGGAACGCTTGCCGCAGAAACAAGGCTTGACCTGAGAGGTATGATGGTTGATGATGCGCTTATTGAAATTGACCGCTTTATCGATAGCGGACTTCGCACAGGCTTGAGCGAGTTTACCATAATACACGGTAAGGGTACGGGTGCCCTGCGTGCTGCAACTCACAATTACCTGCGTAAGTGCAGCTTTGTCAAATCGTTCCGTCTCGGCGTTTACGGCGAGGGTGAAACGGGCGTTACGATCGTAATTCTGAAATGATTGTGTAACCATACAGCTGATGATTTAAAACAAGAAAGGTTGAATCTTTATGGCATATCAAAGAGCAGCGTGGCACAGCGGTCTGACTTATCAGCAGACTTGTTCGGGTTGTCAGGCATTAGTCAGGTATACAGATGCCTCTCTCGGCTTCCGTCCATGGTTTGCTGACGGATTCGTTTACTGTCCCAGGTGCAGGCGTCCGCTCCGCCATAATGAGCGCTATGCAATAGATGAAAACGGTAATTATATCAATCCGCAGCCTGTGCCGACTCATACGGTTGCGCCGCAGCAGTATGCACCTCAGCCGCAAGCGCCCCAATCGGCAGCACCTAAGGCGGCAACTCCAACTGTGCAGGCATCATTTTGTACGGCATGCGGAAAACATCTTGCCGACGGAGATTTGTTCTGTTCGCAGTGCGGAACTAAAAAGGAATAATCTGCCTGAAAAATTGCAAAGCTCCTCCGATACTTGTCAGAGGAGCTTTTGTTATTGGTTGGTTACAGCTGAATTCACAGCATGAATTTGCAAATACCGTATATTTTATAGATATCTCCGTAATCAAAATGAACAGTTATTTCGTTTGCTCCGGAATGTAGTTCATATCCGGATTGTTGCATAAGCTTTTTCCCGTGAAAAAAAGCAATTCGCAGCTTTCTGTCATCATCCCAAGGGACGCTGTCAATAAGATCAAACACAGGCTCTGTGTTAATTTTCTTTCCGAACAACTCATCTATGCTGATATTGAATGTGCTTGCAATTTGGGGTAAAAGCGAAATGTCGGGAGAAGATATTTTTTGTTCCCATTTTGAAACTGCTTGTGCGGTAACATTCAACATTTTTGAAAGATCTTCCTGTGTCATTGCATTTAATTTTCTGTAGTAAGCAATTCGTTCGCCGATATTGAATTTCGTGTTCATATTATATCCTTTCTGTATTTTGTTTTTCGCTGATTACATTATATAACGAGAAAAGCAGAAATTAAAGATACCGATTGGATTATTACTGTTAATGTCAGTTGATATCGTACCTTGTAACAAATAATCTACCCGTCGTGTGCCGCTCGTCTTTCGAATCCTCAGCTCCGAAAAAACGAACAACCCACGCACAAGCGTGAGCTGTTCGTTGGGTACAATTGTTGATAACGGATTCAAGAACACTTTCAGCAATCGGTCAAATTTTTTATGTCGAATTTTGATAATTCAACATAGCGACTATTCTGAAACAATGTATCGGTAGTTATTTCAAGTTTTTGAAGCAAGCTTTGTATATTTACATCAAATTGAAGGTGTTCATTTTCAGATAATTCATTTCTTGCTATACAGATGAATTCACCTTTATCCCAGTCAATGTCAAAACCTGTAACTACAGTTGTTGAATCTGAAACATCAAAAAATGATTCTAACTTGTCCGTAAAGGTTTCATATAAAAGTTCAAATATAGCATCTTTACCGATTTTTATAATACGATATTTGTCGTCAGGTATAGTTTTCTTTTTCATTTTTATCACCTTTAAGATAATAGATAAGAAATAATAAAGAATAGATAATAATACAAACAGCGCCCAAAAAATCCGTTCACTATTATCTATTCAATATTATCTCTTCTTTTAGCCTCGAAAGAGGCGCTGTTTGGCCCGCCCGAAGGGATTCGATTCGCGCCGCCGCTGCGGCGGCTTGGTCGCTCGCGGTCACAACAGTCCACCGGACTGTTGCTCTGTGCCGCTCGTCCTTCGAATCCCTCGCTCCGAAAAAAAACGAACACCCCACGCATAAGCGTGAACTGTTCGTTTGGCCCGCCCGAAGGGATTCGAACCCCCGTCCTTCAGAATCGGAATCTGCTGCGATATCCAGCTTCGCTACGGGCGGAAAACACACATTATTATAAATGCATTTTCTGTAAAAATCAAGCGAAAAATAATATGCTTTGCATTATTTATATTTATGTGCTATTATGTATATAAATATATGCTTACGGAAGGAACATACGTATGCAGAAAAACTCTGCTTTGGTTTTTACCGGTGATATCGGATTTGACAGGTATATGTACGGAAAGTGGGAGGATGAAAACCTGATTTCTCAGCAGGTGCTTGGCTTTCTTCACAGCGCCGATCACGTTATTGCAAACGTTGAGGGCCCTGTTGCGCCTGTTGAGCAGAACACGATAACGGGCGGTGTGCAGCAGCTGCTTCACACAATTGATCCCAAGGCTGTCACCGTGCTCAATAAAATGAAAGCCGATATCTGGAATATCTGCAATAACCATATAATGGACGCAGGCGAATTCGGCATCAGAAGCACCCTCGATATCGCGCGGGATAACGGTGTGCGTACAATCGGCGCGGGTATGAATATTGATGAAGCACGCCGTGCTGTTATTCTCGATGAGGCAGGCGGCATAGGTATGTTTGGCGTCGGATATCAGCGCGCGTGCAGAAAAGCTGACGAAAACAAGGCTGGCTGCTACAGCTGGAGCGACCTTGATGCAATTCAGAACACAATAAATGAGATTAAGAGCAAGTGCCGCTGGTGCATTGTTGTTGCACACGCGGGTGAGGAGTTCACCCCTTTGCCGTCACCGTATACAAGGGAGCGTTATCACAAATACCTTGAGATGGGTGCGGATATCGTTGTTGCCCATCATCCTCACGTGCCGATGAATTATGAAACGGTAGGGGACAAGGTTATTTTTTATTCGCTGGGTAATTTTATTTTCGATACCGATTATCAGCGCTCGCAGTTTAACACGGAGTTTGGCTTGCTTGTGAAGCTCAATTTTACTGAGGAAAGTTTTACCTGGGAGCCTATGGGCCTTGAAATTCAGCGAGGCAGCGAGCATATAGTGCAGGCACCTTTGCCGAGAATTTTTACTGATGTTCAGCAGGAGGAATACGAGCTGCTCTCACCCTTGTCTGCTAAAATGCATATTGCTGCTACAAGGCGACAGATGACGTATCTCAACCCCGACAGATTCAAAAATGCCACGGAAGAAGAGTGGGCCGAGCATTTTGCCGAGCCGCTGCGTACCGGCAGAGTGCCGGGCGAAACTCTTGATTTCTTTATTCTTTGCCCACTTGCCGAAAAAGCGGAGCAGGGTGATTGGAAAAAAAGTAAGCTTGAGGACGTTAAACAATATATTCTCGAGCAGATGTAATCAGAATTGAGGAAAGAAATGAAAAAGAAGAAAAACAAAACAAACACAAAACAAAAGCCACAGGTAACGCCGCTGAAAACAAAGCTTCTGGACTGCTTTGAGGTCGATAAGCTCATTCAGCGCTTCCTTGCCGTATGGTGTGCGATCAATACGTATATGCTTCACATCAATCCGCTGAAGTTTGATGATATAAAGTATGCCTTTAATATCGACGTTGTAAAGTATGTGATAATGGTGCTTATAGGCTTTGCAGCGCTGTCTTTGCTGGATTATGTTTTCCCGAAGCGGATGCTCGATACGTGGGGGATGACGCTGACTTTTGCGATTTTTGCTTCGTATCTGCTCGTGCTGCATCGGGATTTCTGGTTCTGTCTGAGCCTTGTTATAATCGCGGCTATAATGCTTGTGTATCTGCTCAAGGACGATAAGCTCGGCTTTTCAAAGGTGAAAATAGGCAACAAGGTAACGGTTGCGGTCGCTGCTGGGCTGGCGCTGATTCTTTTCTCGGTCATTGCGCTGATTACCTGCCTTCGCTATGCAACCTACAGCTCGCCTAATTTCGATTTCGGTCTGTTTGTCAATATGTTCCACCATATGCGCGAAACAGGTCTGCCTATTACTTCAAGTGAGCGTGACAAGCTGCTTTCGCATTTTGCTGTTCACATTTCACCGATTTACTATTTGCTGTTGCCGCTTTATTTCATCTTCCCGTCACCCCATACCCTGCAGATAGGTCAGGCGCTTGTGCTTGCAGGCGGTGTGATTCCGCTCTACCTCCTTGCAAAGCAGAGAGGCTTGAGCAACAAGATGATAATTATGGTGATTGCGGCTTATTCGTTCAGCCCGGTTATCATCTGCGGTACAAGCTACGACCTGCACGAAAATTGCTTCCTTGTGCCGTTGCTGCTGTGGGTGTTCTATTTCTTTGAACGCGAAAAGTATCTGTTTATGTATCTTTCGATCGTTCTTGTTTTCTGCATCAAAGAGGATGCCTCTCTGTTCGTTTTCTTCTTTGGTCTGTTTGTTTTCTTCTCACGCAGGAAGCGTGTTCACGGTGCTCTTATCTGTGCGTCGGCGTTGCTGTATTTTGTTACGGCTGTTATGATTCTGACTTACTTCGGCAACGGAATCCTTTCGAGCCACTATCAGAATTATATGTATGAGGATCACGGACTTATCGGTATGGTGCGTATAATTCTCACTAACCCTGCATATGTCTTCACGCAGACGCTCAAGCCCGAGAAGGTGCCTTATCTGATGTACGTGCTTATGCCTCTTGGCTTTTTGCCGCTTGCCACCAGAAAGGTGTCGCACTTCATCCTCATTCTTCCCTTTATGCTGTTCAATCTTATGACAAATTACGTCTATCAGTATTCGATAGATTTTCAGTATACCTACGGCGCAATTTCTTGTCTGATATATCTGGCGGTTATCAATTCTTCGGAGCTTAAGGGCAGGACAAGACGCTATATGATGAGCCTTGCTGTTGTGGCGTCTGTTATGTGCTTCCTCACAACGGCTGTGCCGAAGCTCGGCAGTTATGTGACACGTTATTCCAAAGGTCAGCACGAGTTTGAGGTGATTGCTTCTGCGCTCGAAACCTTGCCCGAGGATGCCTCTGTTAAATCGAGCACTTTCTTTATTCCGCATATCGCTCAGCGCGATGAGGTTTATGAGATCAAATCCAAAAATGAAACCGACTATGTTGTTTTTGATATGCGTCCTGCACTTATTGACGAAACAACCGAGCTCAGAGAAGAATACCTGAGCAAAGGCTATATCCGCTACACCGATGAGCCGGGCTATGTGCTCATTCTCAAAAATCCCTATAGATGATGAAAGGTAACGAACAAATGTCACACAGCTTTTTTGCAATGTTTTCAAGAATGAAATATATTGACCGCTGGGCACTTATGCGCAACACACGCAAGGAGAATCTCAGTGAGCACACTCTTGAGGTTGCGGCTATTGCACACGCACTTGCCGTGATATCAAACGAAAAGTACGGCGCACAGCTCAACTGTGAGCGTGCGGCGCTTCTGGGCATTTATCACGATATGCCTGAGATAATAACGGGCGATATGCCCACACCCATCAAGTACGGCAACCCTCAGCTTAAGCAGGCGTATAAGGCTGTTGAACGTGAGACGGCTTTGCACCTTGTGTCGATGCTGCCCGAGTATATGCAGGCAAGCTACAGGGGCTTTTTTATCAAGCAGGATGAGGATGCCGAGCTCTGGAAGCTGGTTAAGGCGGCGGACAAAATATCTGCCCTTATTAAGTGTATAGAAGAAGAAAAAGCAGGTAACAGCGAGTTTTCAAGTGCCAAAATTTCAACAGAAAACATAATTTCTTCTCTGGAAATATCTGCGGCAAACGATTTTGTAAACGAGTTTTTGTCTGCCTTTGCTCTTGATCTTGATGAATTACAGCGAAAAAACTAATTTCTTTTCGCTATTTTTTACCTAAATTGTAAAAAATGTATAGTTTTTCGCATGATTTTCAAAAAAAACTATTCACAAAAATGTTTTTGTAGAATATTATTAGTGTACTTGTACTTGTTCAGGAAAGTGAGGATTTTGTATTGGATTCAGCTCTTTTAAAAGATTTATCCGATAAAGAGTTATTCCTCCTTGCAAAAGAGCAAAACAACGACAGTGCATTTGTAGAGCTGATAAACCGTGTGTACGGCTTTGTCAACTACAAGGCGGCACAGTTTGCCAAGCTGTGCGATGATATCGAAAGGCAGGATTTCTGTCAGCAGGGCCTTATGGCTGTTGTTCACGCAATGCGTACGTACGATCCGGAAAGAGATGCAAAGTTCTCGACCTATGCGGGTACGGCTGCAGTCCACAGTATGAGTAAGCTTTACAATAAGCAAAAGGATAACAGTGTGCCTACAGTTTCCCTTTCAGACCTTATTGCAAAAGATTTTCCCGAAGATACATACGATGATATCAGCTCATACGAGACGATTGACGATTTAACACAAAAAATCAGAACCAGACTCTCGAAATTTGAGAAATTAGTGCTGGCAATGTATGTGCGCGGCGAAAGCTACGCATCCATTGCCGAAAAAACAGGCAAACCCGTCAAGTCGATTGACAACGCTATGCAGCGTATACGCCGCAAGCTGAAATCAGACTGACGTGTAGAAATAAATGCCCATGTAGCTCAAGCAGAGCGTGTTGTTTCAACAAGATGTCGGTGCAAATCCGTCCGGGGTGTCAACAAATTTTTTTTTAGCGAGGTAATCCAAAATGTACGAAGACAAGACTCTCATCTGTAAGGAATGCGGCAACGAATTCGTTTTCACAGCCGGCGAACAGGAGTTCTATGCTGAAAAAGGCTTTGAGAACGAGCCCCAGCGCTGCAAGCCCTGCCGCGATGCACGTAAGAACGCAAATAAGCCCGAGCGTGAAATGTTCGACGCTACTTGCGCAAACTGCGGCGCAGAGTGCAAGGTTCCCTTCAGACCCCGTGAGGACCGCCCTGTTTACTGCAGCGAGTGCTTTGCAAAGATGAGAGAAGAAGCATAATTATATAAATTCTTTTTTCTATTCTTATGCACAAAAAAATCAGCCGTTCTCTTCGGAGGGCGGCTGTTTTTTTGCTTTTCGGGCATACTAAAGCCTGAAAGGCGGTATTAATATGTGCACTGCGATAACTTATAAAACAGAAAATTTTTATTTCGGCAGGACTCTTGATAACGATTTTTCGTATGCTGAGCAGGTTACGGTTACTCCCCGTAATTTTATATTTGAATTCAGAAACGGCTTAGTGATTGAAAACCATTATGCGATAATAGGTATGGCTTACGTTGCAGGCGGTTATCCGCTTTATTATGATGCGGTGAACGAAAAGGGGCTTTGTATTGCAGGGCTTAATTTTGTAGGCAACGCACACTATTTTCAGCCTGCCGAAGATAAGAACAACGTTGCACAGTTTGAGCTGATACCGTGGATTTTGTCACAGTGTGAGAGCGTAAAGCAGGCGAAAGAAATGCTTGAGCAAATTAATATAACGGGTGAGAAATTTAACAGTGAATTACCTGTTGCACAGCTTCACTGGCTGATTGCGGACAAAAAGCAGGCGATAACCGTTGAGTCGATTAAAGATGGTATAAAAATATATGATAATCCGATAGGTGTGTTGACAAATAATCCGCCGTTTGATATGCAGATGTTTTCACTCAATAATTATATGTCACTATCACCGTTGCCGCCTGAAAATAAATTTTCTTCCGGTATTGAGCTTGATTCTTACAGCAGGGGAATGGGTGCAATCGGTCTGCCGGGTGACCTTTCGTCGCAGTCGAGGTTTATAAGAGCGGCGTTTACAAAGCTCAACAGCGTGAGTGAGAGTGACGAAAAAACGAGCGTGGGTCAGTTTTTCCATATACTCGGTGCTGTTGAGCAAGTGAAGGGATGCTGTGCACTTGAAAAAAGCAGATATGAAATAACTGTTTATACATCCTGCTGTAATGCCGACAAGGGGATATATTATTACACAACCTACAACAACCGTCAGATTACGGCAGTAGATATGCACCGCACAGATCTTGATTCAAAAGAGCTTATAACACATACGCTTATTGATTGTGAATGTATCAATTATCTTTTGTAAAAAAATGCCGGCCTCTCACCGGGGAGAAGTCGGCGTTTTTCCGTTATTTTAAAACACATCAATGTCTGCAGGATTTTTGATTCTTCCTAATTCTTTGAGAGCTTTTTCAGCACGCATTGAGTTGAGTGAGAAACCGAAGACCGAATCGCTGTGTTCAGACAGTTGTGCGAGGATAAGTGCGTCTCTTAGATTAACATAATCTGACGGTCGGTCAGCAAAAATCGGAATTTTTTCGGTGATATCGGTGCCGTATTCTTTATCGTAATGTTTTGCAAGGCGAACCATATCCGGTACTGCGGCATCGCCAAGATTACTGAGTGCGGCAACGTCAACTGTTTTAAGTGTGCCGTCAAGGTAGCGGTCGACGTTATATTTGGAGATTATGCTGTCAACGTTGCAAAGTGAAAGAACTGCAAAAGCGACAACAACTATTGCGGATGCAACAGCGGCAATTTTGATTTTAGGTATAAATCTGCTGAGTGCAACAGCGATAAAAACCAAAGCCAGTACAGCCATAAACCATGTTGCGTAAACTCTTTTCTGCGTCAGACCGTAGTAATTGATGTACATCACCATTTTTGCTATGGCGGTGCTTATAAGCACAAGCGTAAAAGCTGAGAAAATACAGGTGAGGGCTTTGATTGTGAGACTGTAAAATCTGCTCTTTTTTGAGAATGCAATTATCAGGGCGATAAATACAAGATTGATTGCAGATACAGCACAAAGCTGGAAGAAGCCTTCTCTTGCATACTCTGCATAACTGAAGTCTTTGGGTAATACACCCGTAAAGCCTGATATATAATATTTCCACTGAGATATGAAGAATATTACGTAAACTGCAAGCAGAGGTACTGATGCCGCAACTGAGGTTGTAACAGGCGAAAAACGTATCTTTGTTTCTCTCTGTGTGATTTTTTCTTCTGTGAGGAAGAGGATATCTCTGCCGTCAACGGAAGAAATATAAATGCTGTAAATAAACATTCCTATAAACACAGCATAAAAAAGACTTGCAACGTGTGATAAGACGGTTACTATATCAAAGTCAAATATGCGGTTGATAAGGCTTTCAAAAGATGCGTCATAGAGCAGAAGCAGAAGTACAACTGCTGTGGGAATTGCGGCTGCTGCAAGACCGATAATGAGCTTGAGAAGCAGTTTCATGCTTTTCTTCGTTTTGCCTTGGAATACAGCAATAAGCATTTCGCCCTTCGATAAATATTTGAATGGAAGTAAAACCGCACTTTTAAGAAAGTCGGCAATTATGAAGTTTGAAAAGCTTGCCTTGAATTTGTTGCCTGATGAAGCATAGACGAAGTAGCAATAGGCAGCTACAGCATAGCTGAATGCGAAAAAGTGTATAAAAGTATTTGACGAAAACACAAACGAAAGCGAAATGACAACCGCAGAAATTGCGACCGCACTTGCCGTGAGGTTTGGTTTGCGCTTTGCCGCGTGCAGGAAAACACCCGTAGCGGCAAAGAGTATTGCAATAAAAAGTGTTGCGCCGAGAGGCGAAGATGCAGTATGCACCGACCTGCAGAAAAGGTAGCTTAAAATGTATGAAAGCCAAGCAAAAACAGTGTCGTATACGGTGAAGATACGCTTTGCTTTTTTAGGCTTTGGCGATGCTACGGGTATAATCTGCGGCTGTGCTACAGGTACGGCTTCGGGATAAAAAGGCTTGTTGATTACGGGGCTTTGTTGAGCGGGTGCTGTTGCGGCAGGCCGAGGTATTTCTTTAGGTGTTTTGTTTTGCCCGAGCTTTTTTTCTGCAAGCTCTTCTATTTTCTTTTCGACAAGCATACCGACAAGCTCTTCGAGCTTTTTGTCGTTGTTTATTATATCATTTTCCATTTACTTTCTCCTTTCATATATCAGTCGGGAGTGTATTCGATTATATCTTCCACACGGCAGTCGAGTGCCTTGCAAATTGCATCAAGGGTAGAAAACCTTATTGCCTTTGCTTTGTTGTTTTTGAGAATGGAAAGGTTAGCGAGCGTGATTCCTACCTTGTCGGAAAGCTCGTTAAGTGACATTTTTCGTTTTGCCATCATTACGTCAAGATTTATTGTTATCATTTATCATCTTCCCTTATTACACGGTTAAATCGTTTTCGTTTTTGATTTTTGTTGCTTCGTCAATAACATTTTTGGTAACTCTCAGGCAAAGTCCAAGGAAAAACGCTAAAAAAGCTACGACAAAAGCAAGCTGGAAATAGATGCCGAGAACAATAAACAGCAGGCATATTATGTAACAGCACCACGAGACACTGCGGATAAGCATTACGCTTTTATCAGTGAAAACCAAGCCTTTTTTTACCCTTTGAAGCAGGCTGAAAAGGAAACAGTTTGCCGCAAACATATCTGCAAGGATAAGGTAAGCTGCTACCATAACAAGTGTGCGAGCCGAATCACTTATGCCGTCGCGAATGCCTATGTTGTCGGGCATTGCAATAAGTAAAGGTACGAGTGTAGGCAGGATAAAGGCACCTGCAATACACAGCACAAAAAAGAGTGCGGATATAGCGATTGATAAATTGATTGATGCTTTGGTTGATATTTTAAGCATATCAGAAACCTCCGTTTATGTTTTCTTCCTTTGCCTATAAAATACACCTCAAATTGCTGAATGTCAATATATTTTTATCGTTTTTCGATAAATGTAATGCTTTTGTAATTTTTTGGCAGCAAAAAACAAGGGCTCCGCACGAATGAATTCCGTACGAAGCCGTATGTTTTTTATGAAGTTTACAGATAATCTCTGTTGTATCTCGGGTGAATGTCAAACGTGCCGTCGGGGGCAATATCCGTTATTGTAACACCCTGTATCCATTTGTCCTCGCCCCAGCCCGTCTTTTCCTCAAGCGTGTATGTTTCATATCCTCCGCACTGGCTGTATACGAGGTATACGCCGTCGTATATTGCGCAGAAGTCGTTTACGTGGTCGTGTCCGCTGAATACAGCCTGGGTGCTGCCGAGCTTTTTGATGAGGGCAAAAAGTCCGCTGTTAAAGTGCGATGAGCCTACGCCTTCATAAACTCCGCCGTAAAGGATTTCGCAGGTGTCCGTAAATATAAACCTGCCGTTTTCGTCCTGAGCTACGGCGTATTCATATTCCTTGATCGGAATGTGCATATACATAAACGATTTTACGGGTTTACCGTGCTTGAGCTCAAGTGACCTGAGCTTGTTTTCATACCATTTCATCTGGTTATTCTTGATGAAATCGTATGAGCCGTATTCTTTGGGGCAGCCGTGTTCCTCGCGGTATTCGTCGAGTATGTCGCGACCCGAGTCAAACATAAACAGAGTTTTGAGAATCTCGTCCTCATTTTTCATAATATTGATGCAGTAATTACAAAGGCCGAAAAGCTCTTTCTTCCCCTGCCTTGCCAGGCAATGGGGGAATGTGGTCTGGCACTTCATAAGCAGCTCCTTGAATCTGCCTTTTTCTTCTCTTGCTTCGTGGTTTCCGAAGGTGAATGCCCAATATATGCCGAGCATTTCCATAAACTGCGCAAACTGAACAGCATCAAGGTGCTGATATTTGCCGAGAATAATGTCGCCCGTGAGCACTACAAGGTCGGGCTTTGTGTCTGCAATGTGGCGCATGAGCATACCCATACATTTGTCACGAAGAATCGGGTCATCGCCGAAGTGAAGGTCTGTTGTTGAAAGAATTCTGAAGCCGTTGTCAAGGATTTTTCCGTTTTCGTCAACCTTTGCAATCGTGACGCTGTCCTCATTTTCACGAAGAATTTTAACGCTTGTGCCTACGTGCTTCACGTCAAGGCTTGATGTGAACATCGTTTTTGCAGCCTTGCCGCCGCTGAGGCTGTATAGGCCTCTGCCTGCGCTGAGTAAGGCCTTGTCAATTCCTATTCTGATTTTTTCGTAAAATACGTTCATATTTATATGCCGCCCTTGTTTTTTTACTTAGTTCAACGGAATAATAACATAAAATTTTCCTGTGTTCAAGAAAAATGTCACCAAAACGTCGGCTCATTCGTTTTATGAGTGAAAGGAGAAAGCTATGAAAACCCGGGATTTCGAAAAAGAATTTGAAGAAAAATATGAGAAATACGGCAATATGCTGTACAGAATAGCGTTCCTGTATCTGAATAACGCCGCCGATTCGGAAGATGTTCTGCAGGATGTCTTTATGAAATATCTTACATACAGAAAAAGATTCAGCAGTGCTGAGCACGAAAGGGCGTGGTTTATCAGAGTGACGCAGAATTGCTGCCTTGATATGCTCAGAAAGGCTGAACGGAAGAATACAGATATTGATAACGTATCTGTTGCGGCTTCTGACCTTGATAACGACCTTGAGCAGGATATCAGGGAGTGCGTTTTCGCCTTGCCTCCTAAACTGAAATCAGCGGTGTTTTTATACTATTACTGCGGATGTAGTGTCGAAGAGATTGCAGGCATACTAAAGGTCAGCAGAGCTGCCGTGAAAAAGCGTTTGCAAAGAGGAAGAGAAATTTTGAAAATAGATTTGGAGGATTATGCCCCGTGAAAAAGGAAGAGTTAATAAAATACATAGACGATATTCAGCCGGATATATATATGAAAACGCGGCTGAAAGCAAAAATCATACGCAGTAAGCCGAGCGCAATCAAACCGAAGAAAATCATCAGCTGTATTACTGCGCTGTGCCTGGTTGTTTCGCTTGTTGTCGGAGCGGGAATATACGGCAGGATAATGGACGATGATGAAATCGAAAATTCCGATACGACAAGTAACCGTCTGCTGCCCGATATTATGGGAGCATTTATCGTGGTTGCAAGTGCAGCTGACCGAAATAAAGGAGAAACTGCGGTGACACCCCCCCTTGAAGTTGATAAGGCGTATCCGTACGGTGTTTATTTCAAGGTTTCGGACGTGCGCGCAATGTCAGAAAAACAGAAGGAAAACCTGCTGCAGGAAATGAATGAGGAACTGAACGTTTATGCAGGCAAGGATAACTTTGTTTTCGGCAGAAGCAGTATTGTTGCGACCGACACGGTCCATATGGTTATATGCTCGGTGAATGAATTCAGGTTTGATATACAGCAGGATAAAATCATAAAGAGCATAAACGTAAAAAACGCTTCTCCTTTCGGTCAGATGGTTTATTCTTCGGGCAAGCGTGATTTTTCCGCACCTTTAAGCGGTGCCGATATAACCGTAAGCGGTGAGGATTTTGACCCGACGACATCTGGCTTCTATTGGGACTATACCGACGAACTTGTCGGTGCTCTTGAGGAAAACCCCGATATACCCTTTTCCGCTTTTAATGACGTGATAACTTTTACTGTTGAATTTGCGGACGGCTCTGAATCGGTCGGAACCGTAGAACTTAATTTTGATACCTACGGCAATGCCGCAGCCGTATGTAAAAAATATGAGAGTCGGAAGGCAGGTGGTTAATAAAACAGTAAAGCTGTGAATTTTAAAAAGGATAGTACAGACGTGGGAAGCTGTACTATCCTTTTATCGGTTTATATATCCATTTGCATTTTGCTGAATTTCTGTCCCCAGGCGTTTGCCCAGCTTTCGCAGTATATCTTGTAGTAAGAAACGTTGTTTTTTTTTCTGTAGCCTGCAAAGCAGTTGCACCATATCATAGAGGGAAGAGCGATTATTATGTAATAGAGCGGACCGAGTAACAGACATTGCCAGGTGTGGCCGTATTCGTGGATTCTTGTGTTATACGTCCACTTTTTGCTCTTGTGTTGGTCTTTCATAAATATGAAAAGTCCCAATGAAAGTCCACCCGATTTCCACGGCAGATAAACTATGTAAGAATATCCGAAGCGCTGGTAACGGCGCTTTTTTATTTTTGTGCAGATGAGAAAGGCAATACCGCCGACAAGGTTGACGGGCAAGCCCCAAGTCCATTGCACAAGATAAAACAGAAAATCAGCCATAGAGTTTTTGAAGCTGTTTTCCTTTTTGTCGGGAGCTTTTTTTGTAATATCTATCATTTCTCTGCGGCCTCCTTTTCTCTCTTTAATTCAAGCAGTATAAGGTAGTTGCCGCTTTCATCCGTATCGAGACGGTGCGGTATCGTATCGCTGTCTGCCGCTTGACCGAGCCAGGTGTTTTCGAGCTTCTGGCCCGAAATAAGCTCACAGCGTTGTTTTTGCTCATCCGTGAGCGTTACGCTGCCGTATTTGTGCTTTGTTGCAATCGCCGCGCGTATCATTGTGTGGTCATCCTTCGTCATACGGAAACGCTTGAGAAGAATGAGCGAAATAACTGCTGCGACGATCGGAATCACCGCTACACAGATTCGTACACCTGTTATAGCGTCGGCGCTCTGTTCATACAGCAGACCGCTTGCTTTTTCGTAGTCTGATACTGTATCACCCGTTACAAGTCCGAAGCTCTGCAGCGTAAAGCCGACAAGTGCCGCCATAACGCCGCTGATGCTCTTCTTGATGAGCGTGCTGAAGGTTGAGATAACGCCCTCTCTGCGCCTGCCGGTAATAAGCTCGTCAACATCAGTAAGGTCGGGGAATATGTTTGTTGAAACAAAGCCGAGACCCGACATACCGAAGGGGTAGAGAACCATACTGAGCATCATCAGCGCAGACCAGAAAAGTGAGCCGCCCGACTGCATTATAAGGCCGATTGCGAGGCCCGCCACCATAAGCGGAGTTACGATGTTGCCGCATTTTTTCTTGCCGTGCTTCATTGTCAGCGCATAGTTGAGCGGAAATGCTCCCGCCTCTGCAACACCTGCAACGGCGTTGAAAATCGCATAGCTCTTGTACTGGTTTGCCAGGTATTTAATGTAGTAAACCTTTGAGTTGGCGTAGAAGCCCGTTGCAAACTGATATGCAAGGCTCATAAAGAAATACTGTCTGAATGAGCGGTTTTTGAATACGAGCACGTATTCGCGGATGATGTATTTTATGTCGAGCTTTTCATTTTTGTTGCCCAGCGAGCTGGGCTCTCTTGTCTTGGCATAGGTCATAAACACCGCAAGACCGAAAAAGAGCGAAAGCACGATGCCTATAATCAAAAAAGGCTTCCTTGAAGCAGAGGTAAGGTTGTCTCCGGAGCCGAAAAGGGCGAGGATCAGCACGACGATGCCGAATGCAGGCACCATACCCGCCGAATTAAAAAGATAGCCGACGGAGTTGTACTGTGTGCGCAGGTTGTATTCGGGCGCGAGCTCGGGCAGCATTGCCGTGTGAGGCACACCGATAACAGTGTAAGCTGTCTTATAGAGCATATACACCAGTATAAAATATACCATTGCTGTCATAGGTGAGCTTTTGCCGTCGAGTCCGTACGAATTCCACAGCATTGAGTACGAGAGCACCATCAGCGGAATGCCCCACAGCAGATAGCGCCTGTGCTTTCCGGCTTTCGAGCGTGTCCTGTCCGTTATGATGCCCATGACGGGGTCTGTTACAGCGTCCCATACAGTTGCGATCATAACGATTATGCCTGCCTGATTGAGCGATAGGTTTACAACGTCAGTAAGGAAAATCGTAAAGTACATACTGATTATGTAGCCTGCGCCGCCCATATACATATTGGCATAGCTGTAATTTATCATCGGCAGTATTGCGGTTTTGAAATCGCCTTGTACGCCGATGGCTTTTTTGATTTTTTCGCCCAAAGTCATCACCCGATTTTTAATAGTTTTGTTGTCTGATTAAAACTCGTAGTTGGGGTGAACAGGCTTGCCTGTTGTGGAGGATTCTACGATAGCGAGGCATACTTCAACGGTCTTTGCACCCTCGCGTGCGTCTGTAAGTACCTTTGTATCGTTGAGGATTGCTTCGGCAAATACCTCGAACTCTCGTACGTAGTTGTGGTTGTTGACCTCAAGCTCGATAATCTGCGGCTCTTCAATCGTGTGACCTGTTTCGTCAACTGTGAAGAGCTGCATTGTGGGAGAGGTGTTGTCGCAGATGATCGTGCCCTTTGTGCCGTAGATTACTGTGCGCATCGTGTAGTCACGCTTACAGCCTGTGGAAACAAATACCTTGCCCATCAGATCATCAGAGAATTTAAGGAGTGCAACCGTAGCATCGTCGTAGCTTACTTCGGGAAGGTTCTTCTTTGTGCCGTAAGCAAAGACTTCTACAGGGTCGCCTGCAAGCCAGCGGAGAAGATCAACTGCGTGGCATCCGCCGCCGATAACGCCGTGACGGCCGGGGTCTGCTCTCCAATGAACTACGCCGTTCTCGTCAGGCTTTACAATATCCATATAGTCGTGTGCGTATTCTGACTCAACAAAGTAAATCTCACCGAGCGTTCCGTTGTCAATAAGCTCCTTTGTCTTTGCAAATGCGGGTGTGAAGCGGCAGATCTGACCAACCATAAACTTGCTGTTGGCAGCTTCTGCAGCGCGTACGATTTCTTCGATATCCTCTCTTGTGAGCGCAAGGGGCTTCTCGCAAAGAACGTGCTTTCCTGCTGCAAGACACTCAAGAGCAACCTGCTTGTGCTGCTGGTCAGGGATAGCAACGGAGATAACGTTGATATCGGGGTTGTTGATAAGATCGTGGTAATCCGTGAACTGCTTTTCAACGGGAATGTTATACTTTTCACCCGCTGCTCGAAGTGTTTTTTCGTTAAG
This sequence comes from Acutalibacteraceae bacterium, assembly GCA_045606785.1. GTDB lineage: Bacteria > Bacillota > Clostridia > Oscillospirales > Acutalibacteraceae > UBA8612. The sequence goes on from JAZUSN010000030.1 coordinate 81,839, forward strand.
GTCGCAGATTGCGGCAACCTCAGCGCCGTAGTGGAGCGCACCCTCAACGTGTGCCATACCGAACATCATACCGATGTTACCTACTACTAATTTCTGTTCCATTGTTTTTCTCCTTGAATCTAAAAATATTTAAGTGTATTTTACTACAAAGCAGCCTTATAATCAATATATAATATAAAATAAAACTCCTTCGGTACCTGAAATACCGAAGGAGCATTTATTAGTGTATCAGATCAATTCAACGGTGTACTCGTATGCTGTGTACCATACGTTGCTTGAGAAGCTTCTTGCGCGTATTACAACCTCATCGTCGTAAACCTCAAAAACAAATCCGAGTCCGCTCATAACCTGACCTCTGTAGCCAAGGTACATAAAGCTGGGCAGATTAACCGAGGTTATGTTGCCGTTTGTTTCAACGCTCTTGTATCCCCAAGCTGAGGAGGTGAATTTATCACCGATTCCGTTGTGGATATGACCGCTGATGTAGAAAATATTTTTGTATTTGCGCAGTATAGCTTCAACCTTGTCTGATTCGGGGCCGATGCCGCCGTCCATAGGCTCGGGCTCGTCGTCACCCCAGGTGCGGGGAAGGCCGTGGCTGCCGTTGAGCGGCTGATGGAAAACAAGGAAAATCGGCAGATCATCCTTTGAGGCCTCTGCAAGTGTTGCATCAAGCCATACGAGCTGTTCATCGCTTACATAGGCATCTGTGCCGTCGTCTTCACTGCTCATTACAATAAAGGTGTAGCCGTTGACCTTGGCAGAGTAGTAGACCTTGTCGATCTCTCTGTCCATAATCAGGCTGCCGTATCTGGTAAATCGCTCTGAGGATTCGGGGAATCTGTCATCTTCTTCGCTTCCCCACATATCGTGGTTGCCGGGGGCGAGAATTATGTTTTTTGCAGGCGTGTATTTTGCAAATACCTCTGCCGTTTTCTGCCATTGTTCCTCATATGCGTGGTCGGTTATATCTCCTGCGTGAACGAGTGCATCCAGCGGATAGTCGGCATCCTGCATATCGGCAAGGCCGAGCTCCATCATAAATGCACGGGTGGGAGAATCCTTCATATGTGAATCGGATATTGTGGCAAACGTGAGGTTTACGTTCTCTGCGTCCTTCGGTGCGAAGTCAGCTGAGATGTTGCCTGCAAAGGGAAACGCCAGAAGTGTTGTAATCGCCATAAAGAAGGCGGATATTGCTTTGAATACAGCTACCATTTGCTCAGCTCCTTAATGATACTTGGGCATCCAATCACCGTGCACTTCGATAAGCTCGTCAACCATCTTTACAATGTCATCAATGCTCAGCTCTGATGCTGTGTGCGGGTCGAGCATTGCAGCCTGATAGATATGATCCTTCTTCTTTGTAACTGCAGCTTCGATCGTGAGAAGCTGAGGATTGATGTTTGTCATATTCATTGCGGCGAGCTGAACGGGGAGCTTGCCCATATGGCAGGGTGTTACACCGCTTGAATCAATAAGGCAGGGAACTTCGACGCAAGCCTCTGCAGGGAGATTGTCGATAAGACCTGTGTTGAGCACGTTACCGCCGATCTTGTAAGGCTTATTTGTAACGATTGATTCCATAATGTAAGATGCGTACTCGTGTGAGCGCGTGTGTGTAGCGTTGCCGTTGTCAAGGATTTCTGCTTTTTCACGTGCCCAGCGCTCGATCTGGTTTACACAGCGGCGCGGATATTCATCAAGCGGAATATTGTAGTCGGCAATGAGCTGCGGATACTTATCCTTGATAAAGAACATATTGTATTCGGCGTTGTGTTCGCTGGATTCCGTGCAGTAGTAGCCAAGGCGCTTGATGTACTCAAACCTTACCATATCGCTGTGCTTCTTCTCGGGGTCAGAGGAAGCGAGGGCTGCTGCGTTGATTTCAGCAGCTCTGCGTCTGATCTCGGGGTAGAGGTCGTTACCGTCTTTATCGTGGATTTCAAGGAGCCAAGCCATATGGTTGATACCGGCGATTCTGTCGTATCTGCCCTCGATCTTGTCGTCCATACCGACATGGTGGAGCAAGTCTCTTGAGCAGGCCTGAACAGAGTGGCAAAGGCCGACCGTTTTGACACCTGTGTAGCGCGTCATATAACCGGTGAGGATTGCCATCGGGTTTGTGTAGTTGAGGAACCAAGCATCGGGGCATACCTCTTCCATATCTCTGGCAAAATCCTCAAGCACGGGAATTGTGCGAAGTCCGCGCATAATACCGCCTATGCCGAGTGTGTCGGCAATTGTCTGGCGAAGGCCGTATTTTTTCGGAATTTCAAAGTCTGTGATAGTACAAGGGTCATAAAGGCCGACCTGAATTGCGTTAACAACGAAGTTAGCGCCGCGCAGTGCGTCCTTGCGGTTTTCAACACCGAGGTAGGTCTTGATTTTTGCCTTACCGCCGTTAACGTTTTTGTTGATTGCGCTGAGGATTATTTCGGAATCCTCAAGACGCTGCTTGTCAATATCGTAAAGGGCAATCTCTGATTCGCAAAGGCTCTCAGTGCACATGCAGTCTCCAAGCACGTTTCTTGCAAAAACGGTGCTGCCTGCACCCATAAATGTAATTTTCATAGTGTATCGCATCCTTTCCGTATGTTTGTTAAGGCTAATATACAATAAATACGCGCGCAAGGTCAAGTATTAGCGCGCCGAAATACTGCACAAAATATGAGGTCTGTTTTTGTAAAAATAAAAAACGCGTAAAGCGGAATTGCTTTACGCGTTCTGCAAAATCGGGTCATATTTTATTTGCGAGGAAGAAGCAGACCCACAGTGCAATTACGAAGGCGGATTCTGCAGGAATTGCAAGCTTAGTGTACGGGCATTTCCAACCTTTATCTACAAAGAGAAAAACTGTTCTCGTAACCAGAACGGTTGTGGAGAAGAAAAGACCGCCGATCAGCGAATAGTAAGGCGTTTTGAGCGCAAGAGTTAGGAAAAGCAGGAATGCGCCGAGCGCAAACGAGATGCCGCCATAGTAAACTCTGATTTCGGTTTTACCTGCGTTGTCAACCGGCTTTACCGCAAACTTTTCTGCGTTTTTGACAGGGCTTGTGATGAACACAACAGCCATTGAGAAAAAGTAGCAGACAAGACCGATTACCGCAACGGAAGCGGGTATGTTTGATGCGAAAATTTCTTTCATAAATATGTCCTCCTGTAAAGTAATTTGGCTTTACGTTATTTAAATACAAACTGCACGAGCAGCATATAGAACACCGTGCCGCCTGCAACACTCAGCAGCGTGTTTCTTCGCCAGATGTGGAGGAGAGCTACCGCCGCAATGGCAATCAGCTCGGGCAGAGCGTGCGGCCAGGCAGTAAACGTAGCGTCCTTGAGGCAGTAAACAACAAGCATACCTATTACCGCATAGGGGAGAAACTTGCCGAGAAAGGTGATGAATTTCGGTGTCTTTTTCGAGTTGAAAATAACGAAGGGGAGTCCTCGCAGAAGTGCTGTGATTACCGCGGAAACGGCAACAATCATAATCGCGTGCTTAGTCTCAATCATTGCCGTTCACCTCCTCCTTTTTTTCGAGGGGCTTACGCAGCAGGAAGAGAAGCAGCGTTATGCATATCATCGAGGGCACAAGGAAATTTTCCTTGCCGAATACCGCAAGGCAAAGGGCTGTTGAGAGCACGCCGATGATTGCGGAAAGGTGATTTTTTGTGCTTTTCCATTGCTCGACAAAAACCGTTACGAAAATTGCCGTCATTGCAAACTCAATACCTGCTGAGTTGAATTCAACGTTTGTGCCAATGAAGTTACCGAGCAGGCAGCCCATAATCCAATAAGACTGATTGAAAAGCGAGAGCAGAAACTGGAAAAGGTGCAGGTCCGTTCCCTCGGGGTGCTTACCGTCGCAGAGCAGAGAATACGTTTCGTCAGTCAATGCAAAGGCAAGGTAGAACTTCTTGATACCGGCACCCTTGTATTTTTCAATCATCGAAATGCCGTAGAAAAGGTGGCGAGCCTGTACGAGCAGGGTAGTGACAGCTGTTGTGATAAACGATGCGCCGCCCGAAAGGAGGCTGACCGCAACATACTGCATTGAGCCCGCGTACATCGTAACGCTCATTGCCAGCGCCCACCACAGACCGTAGCCCGCTTTTGCAAGCAGTACGCCGAAGCCGATGCCGAGCACTATGTAGCCTGCAAATACAGGCAGCGATTTGATAAATGCCGCTTTGGCAGTTTTACGTTTCATTTTTTGTGAACTCCGTTTGCTTTCATCTCAAATAACGCAGAATATGCTATCACAAAGCGGCTCAAAAATCAAGAGCTAAAAACACAACATAACCCCCGGTCGTTCCGGGGGTTAAAGTCTGTTTATCGGATACCTGCTGCCGAGAATGCGAAGAGGATCACTTCGACGATCATTGTAACAAATTCGTACAGACCGAGAGATTTGAGCAGATCTGCAAAAATTCCGCCTATAACGGGCTTTCCGCCTGCGGTGACAATATCTTCATCAGAATCTATTCTCTCGCCGTTGAGCACCGTATATCCCTGCGTTCTGTAGCCGGCAGGTGTAACCGTGTCTGTCAGGTAGTAAACCGCGATGTCTGCCTGCTTGCCGCAGACCTGAGGAATCTCACCCTCGAAGCTGATTTCTATGCTCTCACCGGGTGCAAGCTTTACCGTCGGGTCAACGTTAAAGCGTATATCAAGCCCCTTACATACTACCGCTGTGATGTTCACGCTTGAGTCAGCACATACGTTTGTGACGATTAGTGATTTTGAGTCAGCGTTTATATAGCCGGAAGGGTTGTTGTCAAAGTGTGCCCATACCGTGTGGCAAAGGCTTGTTGAATCACGGAACTGCGGGAAGGCTTCATCCGAATAAACGTCGGTTATCTCATCGGTGAGAAGAAGCTTCATAACAAGCTCCATCGTATAATCGTCAAACACAACGAATGCGTGGAACATACCTTTTATAAACCAGGTGTTGTCGGGCAGATAAGCCGTTGAGGCGTCAACCGTCATATCGGGCGAGAGCTTGTATCTGCCGTTGCAGCCATTCTTCTGAGCGTAACCGTCGGCAAATCGCTTGCCAAAGGGCGGAGTTGTGGCACCCGTTGCGCTTGAGAGCGTTATTATCGAGTCGGAATCCTCGTTCATACCCGAAATTATGCGGTTGCCGTAGCCTGCAATAATTGAGATGTTCATTGAGTATTCTTCTCTCAGATACTGAAGTCTTTCTCCGATTTTCGGGAATATCTCGTAATGGAAGCGGTCTGTTTTTTCGATAAGTCCTGCGTGCTCTTTTTCATCAAGAAGCAGCTTTTTTGCATCCTCATATTTGTCAATCGGCATAAAGTCCCATATGCTGCCCCAATTGCCCATAACCTCAAAGAAGTATGGCTTGACTGCGTACAGAACATCGTCGAGAATGCCCAGCCAGTTTGCCTTGAGAAGCCAGTTTATATCTTCTTCAATCATAACTCCCTGCTCGATAAAGCGGATAAGAGCTTCCTCGTCAAAATCTATTTCGCCTGCAAACGGGTCATAGGCAATGCCTGCACCGCCTATGGCAGGGGATGTCATAATAACGTTGTCAACCTTGTTGTCATCGCCGTAGAGCGTGAGGTAGGTTGCAGTTACCTGTCCTCCGTGGCTGAGTGCATAGATGTTTACCTTCTCTGCGCCGCTGTGCTCAAGCACGCTGTCAATATAATCACGCAGCATATTTGCGTTGTATTCGGCGCCCATTCTGAAGTCGCACGTAAAATTGTAGATGCGTGACGGGTCAAGATATTTTTTCAGCTCTGTCTGGATTTCAAGCTCGTATGTATTTGCACCGTCAGGAAATCTTTCGTTCAGAGCTGCAGTGTTTGTTTCGGCAGCATCAACGGAAATCGGGCTGAGCGGATATACGCTTGTGCCGTCGGGGTTGCATCGCAGCACACCGAGCTCCTTTACTACCTGCTCTCCAACAATCTCACCCAGAAGCTGAGGATCGCCGAGCACAAACTCGCCGAGTGCTCGGCCGGTTCTGGCAATGTTATCTAGCAGTCCGAGAGCAATTTTGCCGATATCGGGGCCCCATACCTGTTTGCCTTCATCGGTAAATAAGCCTGCGCCGCCGTAGCCGGGTACAATGATAACGGGGTATTCGGATATTTCGCCGTCAAGGTCATCAAAGCTGTAAGCCTGAGCAAAGCAAAGGCACGATACGCTGATGATTACAAGTGCCATAAAAAGGCTGAATATTCTTTTCATATTACACACCTCTGAGCTTTAGTTAATCTCTTTTATGAGAGCATCAAAATCAATAATCTGCGAGGTTTTGATTACCTGCTTTGCCTGTGCGTATTTCTGTGCGCCCGATTCGTATATTACGCAGATGTCACCGTCTGTGTATTCTATACCCTGCATCAGCGCAGGCATTTCGATTTTTGCAGCTCTGTCTGCTTTTTTGCAGTTGTAAAGCGGAATCTTCTTGCCGTCTACGTCTACCGAAGAGGCCTCAAGGCTCGTGTAAGCGGGGAAGACCTCAAGCGTGGAATCGTTGTATCTGCCGTATGAGATGCTGAATACAACGCTGTTGTCGGGCAATACAGCAATTCCCTGCACCTCGTCGGGCACAGACATTATCGCCGTAAGCTCAAGCGAATCTTCGCCGATTCTGTAGCCGCAGGCCCAGGAGTGGTTTTTGCCCAGTGCGTGGCCGGGATTCACTTCGTATCCGCCGCCGCTTGTGTAGAATTCACCGACCCAGACCATATCATCCGAGCAGCCGAGAAATGAGCCCTTGACTATTGTCTGAAATCTGCTGTCGTATTTTATTTCGGTGCCGCTGTCTGCGTTAATGAGAGCCTGTGCATCAAAGTGGTAGAGATAGCCGCCTTTTTCTGCGCTGCCGCCCGATGATACCCATACGTCGTCGCCGTGTGAAGCTATGCCGCCTGCGTGAGCAGTGAAATCCTTGAGTATGATTTCCTTTGCGCCGCCGTCTGCCTTTTTTACTGCGTAGATTCTGGAGTTGCCTCCGTCTGTATAGCCGCTGATGAAATAAACGCCGAGCGTTTCGTTATAGCATAGACCCTGCGGCACAAAGCCGCTGTCAAGCCCCGGTATATCAAAGCCGTCTGAAGTGAAGCTGTCTATATCAACCCTTGTGTAGCCGCCCTCAAAGAAGTCGGATATATCGCCGATGAGTATTGAGAAAAAGCGTACGATACCGTCAAAAAATGAGGTGAAGCTGTCCGCAACGCCCTGCGTGCCTGCCGCAGATGAGGTAAATGTCAGCGACACACACAGCACCGCACAAAGTATGATTCTGATTATTCTTTTCAAAGCGTTAATCCTCCGTTGTTTGATAATTCAAATATACTTTTTGCGGCTGCTTTTGTCAAGTGAGATAGGCTTTGAAGCAATAAAAAAGCAAGGCAGATTGCTCTGCCTTGCGGTGGGTTGTATCTTACTTGTCGAGGTTTCTCTTGCAGACTGTAACGTTCTTGAAAACGTCTTCGAATCTGTTGAGAGCTTCGTCGATGATATCGTCTGTATCAGCAAGTGAGGTGTAAAGACGGCTGCCTGCCAGTGTAACAATACCGTGAGCCATGTAAGCTGCGCCCATTTCCTCCATTGCGACCTTGCGGCGAAGCATTTCGGGCTTTGCCTTGAGAAGCGGAATAACAGAGCCGAGAAGGTTCATTGAGCTGAAGTCGTAGCTCATTGCGCCTGTGCACTCGAGGTGAACGATTGAGCCCTGGTTGTAAACAACGTAGGGGAGTGAGTACTTGTCAACAAGCTGCTGGAGACCTGCTGTAAGTCTGTCACCTGCCTGACCTGCCTTAACGCAAGCGTCAGTCTTCTCGATTTCCTGAATTGCGCAGTAGCCTGCATAGGATGAAAGCGGGTTAGCTGCGAGTGTACCGCCGACGTATGCACGCTTCATCATTGTGCCGACGCCTGCTGCCATACCGCTGACAAATTCCTTCTTACCGCCGACGCCGCCTGCTGACGGATAGCCGCCTGCAACAACCTTACCGAAGATTGTAAGGTCCGGAACAACGTCAAAGTAGCCCTGAGCACCGCCGAGACCTACACGGAAGCCTGTAACAACTTCGTCGAAGATGAAGAGACAGCCGTACTTGTCGCAAAGCTCGCGAACGCCCTTGTTGTAGTCCTTATCAATGGGACGTGTGCCGCTTTCGGGGCCGACAGGCTCAACGATAACTGCTGCTGTGCCGCCGCGCATCTTGTTGAGCTTGAGCATCTTCTCGAGCATATTGAGGTCGTTGGGTCTGACCTCGTCAGTTGTGCTGTATGAACCGCCGGGGATACCGTGTGACTCAAGGAACTGACGGCTTCCGGGGATCTTAAGACCGTATACCATCTGATCGGACCAGCCGTGGTAAGCGCCGCCGACCTTGATGATTCTCTTTGCCTTTGTTGCGTTACGAGCTACACGGATAGCAGCCATAACGGACTCTGTACCCGAACCGAGCATACGGAACATTTCAACGTTGGGCATATGCTTGTTGATTTCTTTTGCAAGAAGAAGCTCACCCTCGTGGAAAAGACCTGTTACGGGGCCGCAGGTGTTGAGAAGTTCCATAACCTTCTCACGTACGGGCTCGTAGTTTGAGCCAAGGATTGTGGGGCCGCCTGCCTGGAGGAAGTCAATGTACTGATTTCCGTCAAGGTCATAGAGGTATGCGCCCTCTGCCTTTGTTACACAGATGGGGAAGGGGTAGTTGAATGCGAGGTTGTGCTGAACACCGCCGGGGATGTACTTCTTAGCCTCTGTTGTGATTTCCTTGGATTTTGCACACTTTGTTTCAAAGTGCTCAAGTACTCTCTTCAGCTCGTCGTCAGAAACACTGTAGATGGGCTGAGATGTGAGTTTGGCAAGCTTTGCATAGATGGTCTTTGCGTCCTGCCAGTTGCTGATTGCGTAACCGTTGCTCATTGTTATTCCTCCTGATTCTTGAAAAATTTAATTAATTTTTGAATTTTATCGTTTGTTTCAGCCGGATCGTCGAAAGATTCATTGTTCATGAACTTCTGGAAGATGAGGCCGAAATAAGCTCCGAAAATAAATGCGGAAATATCCTTTGAGCTGAATAGCTTGAGCATACCGCCGTATTTGCCCTGCTCGATTTCAGAGCGCAGCAGGTGATCGACCCTTGCAACAGCACTTTCACCGGGGGAGAGAATACTGCTCATAAAAAGCTCGCCCATAAGGTAGGGGTATGCGTATGTGTCCGAGCTGAGCTGACGGAAAACCGCGGCAACGCTCGGCTCCTCGTCGTCTGCTTCTATTGCGGAGAAGATATCGTTGATTTCTTCTGCGGCAATCTCGGTCAGCAGGCTGTCGAGAGAATCAAAGTGGGAGAAAAAGGTTGAACGTGAAACGTCGGCGTTTTCGGCAATCTGCTCAATCGTGACGTTGCGTATGCCGTGCTGTTCAAACAAAACCTTTGCGCTGTGCATTATCGCGCGGTGTGTCTGTTCTTTTTTGCGTGAACGTCTTGCTGGTTCCATTTCACACCTACCTCAACTTTGTATCTTTATTATATATGCTGTTTCCGATTTTGTAAAGAGTTTTTTGTACTTGAGTACAAAAATGCATCAAAGTTCAAATTTTGTTCATCAAAAGCACATTCTTCTCCAATGGAAAAGATACTGCTGAGCAATGCCTTTTACACCGTCTGCACATTCGGGGAAGCCGTCGGGATACATTTCTTCCATTATTCTGCGCACCCATACGTCAACGGGGAATGCGTCAACCTTATAGAAGCCGTAAAGCAATGTGCATTCGGCAACCTTTGCGCCTACTCCGCAGATTTTCTGCAGCTCTTCTCGTCCGTATTCGATGGGTGAGCTGCTGATTTTGTCAAAGTCCACTTCGCCGCCTGCAACCTTTCTTGCAGCGTCGATTATATACTTTGCGCGGAATCCCGCACGAAGCGGCGCAAGCTCCTCCGGTTCAAGTGAAGCGAGCTTCTGAGCGCATGGGAAGGTGTAACCTCCGTGAATTTCATCGCCAAAGGTTTCGCACAGACGCTCTATAATACCCTTGATTCGCGGAATATTGTTGTTTTGTGAGATGATGAATGAGCAAAGTGCCTCCCAGGGATCCTGCTTGAGTATGTGTATGCCAGGGCAGGCGGCAACAGCCTGCTTTAAGTATTTGTCGCTGCTGAGTGTGCCGCAGATGCTTTCGTAGTCCGTATCGAGGTCAAAATAGTTTTTCCAGAGTGATTCAAAATCTTCCTCGCTTGTGTACATTACTATGCTTTCGGAATCCTGTTTTGCTTTCAGATACTTGCCGCAGACTATGCCGTGCCAGTATCCGTCGCAGTCCTGCTTCCAACGGAATGCCTGACCGCAGTCTGCACTCAGCCCGAGGTCAAACGAGCCGAAATCGAGCAAGGTTATTGAGTTTTCATTTTTGATTATTTTCATTCGTTTTTTAAACCTCTGAATAAGCTGTTTTATAACAGTATTATAAAATCGGAATATGTACTGTTTATGACAAAAAAGAAAAAAACTAAACAAAATTATGCCTTTTATGACACAGTTTGTAAAGTGAAAATTACTGATTGTAGATTGTTAAGTGTAAAGAAAAAGCCTTTTCCCACGGCTTTTTGGTGAAAAACTAACGGAAAAAGCCGCTTTTTTCACATTTTCCACAGAGTTTTTCACATCGAACAAATGATTTTCACTATACAGAGTGTAAATGTGAAAAGATTTACAGATTTCAGCGCGAATATACGCTGTACAAAGTGTTAAAAATAAGTCTGCGTCAGACCGAAAAATTTTACAGTAAAAGCAGCAGAAAGGGTAAAAATAATGCTGAAAGGTATCAACAGACAGGTGATTGAAATAAGCGAAACCGATTGTGAATATTTTGAGCGGGTGCTGTTTTTTGTCAAGCCGGAGTGCGTTAACGTCAGCGAAGGTAAGCTGCGTGAGCGTGCAAACGTTATAGCAGGCAAAAACGACAGACCGCCTATGACAAGGATCGTGCGGAACAAAATACGCACAGCGGTTTCGCTGATTGCTGCGGCAGGTGCGGGTGCAGGTGTGATGGCACTTGTAACGGCATCTCTGCGCTGAGAGGAGAATTCAGGTTGCAATACGACAAAAATGACAGAAGAAGAGCTCTGAAGAAGAACAGACACATTGTTGAGAGTATGGTATCGTTGTGGGAAACGGCAGAAGAAAATGATCCCTACGACGTGCTCGGCAGCTACAAGGGCAGACCGTACGATGCTGATGACCTTGTTCCCGAGCAGGATGCCGACGACCTTTAATCGGTCGCAATTATCAGAAAAAGAGGTAAAGAGAATTGAAGATCAAAGCTTTTGTTGCAGGTGCACTTATGGTGCTGACATCGCTTTTGTTTGTTGCTTGCGGTAAAGCGGAGGACGGCAAGATTACTACAAAAGCACCGTCTACCTCATCAACCACTATAGCGTCCACCACTATAGTGTCCACCACAAAGGGCGGCGTTAAAGAGGAAATGAGCAGTATGGCAGACGATATAAGCGACGGCTTATCCGAAGCAGGCAGCGAACTTAAAAAGGGCATAACAAGAATGTACGAATAAAAAAAGAGGCACTTCATACGAAGTGCCTCGCGGTTTATTAATCTACTGCGGGTGGGGGAATGATAGAGGGCTCTACTGCCGGGGGCTGAGTAACGATGGGCTTCTCTGTAGGCTTCTCTGTTGTGGGCGGAACGGTTGTTGCGATGGGCTTGAGAGGTGTCTTACGGTCCTCATCAAGGAAGCGCCATACGATATCAACTGTTGAACCGTTGTATGTGTACTGCTCGGGTCTGTTCTTGGAGATTGAGCTGACGTACTTGAAGCGGTTGCCGTCAACGTCTGTAATCTTCTCGAGAGCGTTACAGAACTTAGCGCGTTCTTCATCACTCTTGAACTGAAGCTTTGCAACCATTGTAAGCTCTGTACGGTCGGAGAACTTCTTAAGCTTACCGGGAACGAAAGCAGTTGTCCACCAGTGGGGAGCGTAAGGTCTTGTGAAGAGCTCGCCGTGACCCTCACGGTAAACTGTCATCTGCATATTGATTTCCATATTTTCCTCAGCGCAGTTGAAGTGCGGAGTTGTCTTAGCGGGATCCTTGTAGTAAAGGCCGATCTCACCGCCGAGGAAGAGAAGGCCGTACTGACCCTTCCAGAACTGAACCATCCAGTCGTAACCGCCGTGGTTGTAGTAAACGTGGAAAGTATCAAGATACATAACTGTGAATACAGCGCCGATATCGTAGAGACGGTTGAAACCGAAGTTTCTCTGCCAGGGATTATCGTCTGTGTAGAAGTAGTTACCTGCTTCGCTGTATGAGTAGCTGAGTGCGATTGAGCCGTCAGGTTTAACGATGTTCTGAGAGCCGTCGGGCTTCTGCTGAACCGTGTTGCCGCCGCTGAGACCCTGTGAGGCGGATGAGCCTGTAGTTGTTACCTTATTGGGCTTGTTGGGCTTGTTGGGAGCGGTTGTTGTTACTTTGCTAGGCTTGTTGACGGTAACCTTTTCACCGTTCTCCTTTGTAACAAGCTCGCCGTTTACGTCTGTTTCGTAAGTAACTACGTATGTGTTACCCTCAGCATCTGTACGGTACTCGATTATGTTTCCGTTTTCGTCTGTTACGTACTCATCAGAGGGCTCTACGATCTCGTAGCCGTTCTCACCGAAGTCTGTTGTATCGCTGTAGTTGAGTGTGGGCTCTGTTGTTTCACCGTTGTTGCCCGCAAACTTCTTTACGGCAAATACGCCTGCTGTAGCGATACCTGCAACAGCAACGACACCTGCAACGATGTAGATAATTAAATTCTTTTTCATTGTTAATCTCCTTTCAAAAAAACTTTAAAGAAAACAATTATTAAGGACAGTATAACAAATGTTCATAATTTAGTCAAATATTTTTTTGCATTTCTTAAAATAAAGTATTATTTGTGCAATTTATATCGGATTTGTTGTGTATCTTGCACAAATAAATCGGGGATTACACTCAAAAAATACCAAAAAAGTTAAGGTTCAGTTAAGGTAAGCTGATTTCAAAATCTGTTTTTTGCACCCCGTCTTTGCCTATTTCGTTGAGATTTGGGAGAAAAAACAGACCGGGAGCACGCCCTGTGGGGTAGAGGTCGAGCAGCGGCACCATAACAAAAGCTCTCTGCTTGATAGCGGGGTGGGGGAGCGTCAGCTCAAAGCTGTCTGAAAAGTAGCTCTCGTATATTAGTACGTCAATGTCGATTATTCTCGGGCCGTTTTTGATAAGCCTAACTCTGCCCATTGAAGCCTCAATTCCCAGGCAGGCACCGAGCACTGCGTGGGGAGAAAGCTCGGTTTCGATGATTATTGCCGCGTTGAGAAAATCATCCTGCGCGTCAAAGCCTACGGGTTTTGTGCTGTATACACCGGAAGCTTTTATAACCTTTGTTTTGGGGAGAAGAGATATTGCGTGAACAGCTTTGTTCAAGTTCTTGTTTTTATCCCCGAGATTTGATCCTAATCCTAATACAACTGTGCTCAATTTCTTGCCCTCTCAATTTCTACAGCCACGTAGCCGAAATCAGCTTTTATGGGTGCATCGGGCTTTCTGAGTCTGATGCGCACCCGCTGAATTTTGCCGTGACGAAGCAGAATTGCATCTGCTGTTCTTTGTGCCGCGTGCTCGAGCAATTTGCAGTTCTTTTCCGTCATTGCCGAGCGTATTGTTTTGATAATATCTGCATAGCTTACCGTGTTGTCAAGCTCGTCTGTGAGGCAGGCATCCGTAAGGTCAGCCCAGGCTTCAACGTCGAGTACAAACCATTGCCCCATAGCGGTCTCCTCGGGGTTTACACCGTGGTAAGCAAATATTTTAAGTGAATCGATAATAATTTTATCCATTTTTTGCCTCCGTGAGAAGCTTTACCATTTCTGCAGCCGCAACGCCTTGTTCAACATCGTGCACACGGATTATGTCTGCACCGCCCGATATGCAGGCGGCATTGGCGACGATTGTGCCCGTGAGTGCATCACCGCTGAGTTTTGTCACGCGCTTGCGCGAAAGTGCAGCAAGTCTTGCACAGCCGAGTGAATTGATTTGCGAAAAATCTGCAATTATCCTCAGGTCGTCCTCTCGTGATTTGCCAAAGCCTATTCCGGGATCAAAGCAGACGTTTTCTTTTGCTAATCCGCAGCCTTCTGCAACCTCGAGTGCGCGAGCAAAGAAAGAATTGATTTCGTCTATGATGTGTGTCCTGCTTTCACGCGCTTCGTGGCTTTTCAGTCCGCCCGTGTGCATCACAATCCAGCCTGCACCGTATTCGGCGGCAAGCATAGCCATTTCTCTTGAGGCTGTACCGCTTACGTCGTTGATTATATCTGCGCCGTTTTCAAGTGCGGCACGTGCAACCTGCGGAAAATACGTGTCAACGCTGATCGGCAGGCTGACAGCCTTTCTTACTGCTTTCAGCGGTGCGATAAGCCGCTTTATTTCTTCCTCTGCCGTAATCGGTGTGCTCTGCGGAGCTGTTGACTGTGCGCCAAGGTCAATAACGGTTGCACCTGCGGCCTGCGCTTTGATTGCGTATTCTGCGGCAGATTCAGCGGTGTGTCTGCTGTCTGCGTAAAATGAATCCGGTGTCAGATTAATAACAGCCATTATTCCCGTTTTGCCGCTCAGGTCAAGCTTGCAGCTTCTTGTGTTGAATATCATTTTCTTAACCTCAGCGTGAGCCCGAAAGAAGCGAAAGTGCTTCAGCTCTTGTTCTCGCGTCGCTTCTCATTATGCCGCGCATTGCTGACGTCCTTGTCTGGCTGCCCGAAGCTCTGGCACCGCGCATTGTCATACAAAGGTGCTCTGCTTCAACAACAACGGCAACACCTTGAGGCTCAAGGTGTTCGTAAAGGAAGTCGGCAACCTGCGATGTGAGTCTCTCCTGAAGCTGTGGGCGCTTGGCAAAGCAGTTTACAATTCTTGCAAGCTTTGAAAGACCTATAACCTTACCGTTGCCCGGTATGTAAGCTATATGAGCCTTGCCGATAAAGGGGATAAGGTGATGCTCGCAGATTGAGTAGAGGGGGATGTCACGGACGATTACCATTTCATCGTTGTTATCCTCTGTGAATATCTTAAGATGCTTTTTGGGGTCTTCCTCAAGTCCTGCGTAAATCTCCTCATACATTCTCGCAACTCTGTTGGGAGTTTCGATAAGTCCCTCTCTGTCGGGATCTTCACCTATGGCGTACAGCAGTTCCCTTACTGCCGCTTCAATACGTGGCTTGTCCATATAATCATTCCTTTGCTTCAACGTAAATTGTAAGTGAATTTTCATTTTCACCGACAAGGTATCTCACTGAGTCTGTCACTAGTGAGATTTCGCTTGCCAGCGAAGCGGTTTCGAGTATTCGGTATATGTTTTGCCGTTCAATGAGGCAATCAACTGCCTGCTCTTTTGCTTTTTTTGATGCGAACACTATCGTTACGCTTTCCTGTCCGTTGTCTGCCGCATCGGATATCAGCTTTGTTATCTGCGAGTGTGTGTCTTCATCGCAGGATTCAAAATATGCGTTATATCTAATGTAATAATATAGAGAGGGTGAATTGCATTCTTCCCTAAATTCAAAATCGCTGTGGGTGAGGCGAAGCATTTCTTCTGTCATATTGAAGTAAACGTATCTGCATACATCCTCACCTGAAGTGCTTATTGGATCATCCCAGGTCGGGTCGGTGTAGCACCAACTGCCGTCAATCTTAACTGCAGTCCACATATGATTGTCTGTTTTCTGTGCAGAGTCGGTTGCTTTGCCGACTATAAGCACGCATTCGATTCCGACTCGGTCCAGCAGCACCTTGAAGGCCTCTGCGTATCCGCCGCATTGCGCTTTGTTTTCAAGGAAGACACCCATAGCGTTATCTTCATAGTAAGCGTCTGTGTCCGTGTATGTACAGTTGTTCACCACATAGTCGTGGCAGTAAAGAGCTTTTTCATATTCGGTTTCGGGGGAGGTTGAGGCAATTTTTTCAACCTCAAGGTCAATGCGGTTTTTGTACTCATAATATTCATCCTCAGTCATCTGATAATCGGGGATGAAGTAAGCCTTGTTACCCGAAGTTTCAAGCGTACAGCTGTCAAACATAAACAGCATCGGGTCGTCATACAGCACGGCGCACAGCACGTTGCTCAGCTGCTCGTCTGAAAGTGCAGGTGTTTTGATTCTCTTCGGAAAAGAGTAAATACTGTTTCTGACAGCTTCATAAGCCTCTTTCTCAGTCTCATCGAGAGTGAGGTAATAGTAGTCCGTGCAGCTTTTGTCATCAAAGCCGTTTTTATAGACGGGATCAATATAGTCGGAGAAGTAAGAAGCTGCAATAACGCAAACAGACAGAATGCATATGATACCGATTAGCTTTTTCATACTGATGCTCCTTCGGTATTACTCGGTTACTGTTACCGTAACGCTGTCTTTGCCGTAAAGAAGTGCTTCAAAGCTGAGCTTCATTGCAGAAAAGTCAACAACGGAAATATCGCTGTCGGTGAGGTTGATGATCTTTTCGTAGTAACGGTCAGCCTTGTTAAGGTATGACGGGGTGAGCTTTTGTTCTATAGCGGCTGCAATAATTTCTGCCTGCTTAGCTTGCTGACCTTCAAAGCAGCGGATATACTTGAGCAACGTGTCACCCGTCATCGTCTGCTTGCCTTTACCTATTACTGCAGTAAGGTCGGGTGTGCGAATATCTATTGCTTTTTCAACGTCGATTTCAACGCCGCCTATATAGTTTATAGCCGAGCGGAAATCGCTGTCCGTGCTGGTGACGTATTTGTCGATTTTTATTCCGCTGAGCTTTTCGGCGGCAAGAACAAGCTGTGCAATTCCGCCGTAGCTGAGCTGCTTTTCAAAATTGCCCGTGCAGCCTGCAACAGTAACAGAGGAGGCTGTGCTGAGCCCTTTGATAGAAAGAGCTTTGTTGTTCATATCTGCGGTCACGATGCCTGCAAAGCGTACGGCGTTTCCGTCGTCTGCCGTACAGACAAGCAGATAGTTACGCACGCCCTCAACCTGAGGTATGGGGCGTACGGTTGTTTCTTCGGTTGTGGTCTGTTCGTCAGCCGGTGCTGTGATAGCGGAGAGGTTGAAGTTGTAGTGGCTGAGAAACAGTAGAAGTGATATACCTGCAAGCAGTATAAAAAAACAGGAAAACGCCGCTGCAAAGCGCTTCAGGCGCAATGAGCGTACGTTTTTCTCTGTATCAAATCGAAGCTTGGTTTTTCTACCGTTTTTCAATTCAGGTTCCCCTTGTTGTTTGTTTTAGGTCAGCCCGCAGTTGCAAGGCTGGATACTGCGGCAATGAGTACACTGCCTGCAATAAGTGCGGCAAGCACAAATGCAATTATGCGAATCATTTTCTGGTTCATTTTCTATTCCTTCTTTTTGAACTTATATATGGCAGAGCTGCCGTGAATGACAGCTCTGCCTTTGCTTTTTATACGTTGAGGAACTTCTTCATATCTGCGATGATCTCATCTGCGAGCTTTGTTGCCTGAGCTCTGTCGGGTGCGCAGGCTGTGATATAAACCTTGATTTTAGGCTCTGTGCCCGAAGGACGTACGATAGCGCAGCTGTTGCCGGGCAGCTTGTACTGGAGCACGTTTGACTTGGGCAGGTCGATCGCACTTTCCTCACCTGTAACGGTGTTGAGCGCAACGCTTGTAAGGTAGTCAGATACGCCGATGACCTCAAGACCTGCAAAGCTCTTGGGCGGATTTGTGCGCATACCGTCCATCATCTGCTTCATCTTCTCCATACCGCTTGCGCCTTCAAATGAGAAGTTGGAAAGTGTGTTGATGTACATTCCGTGCTCAGCATAGATGTCTTCCATAACCTCAACAAGGTCCTTGCCGAGTGATTTGTAGTATGCAGCCATCTCAACGATCATAGTGGAGGAAACAACAGCGTCCTTATCTCTTGCGTGTGAGCCGAAGAGGTAGCCGTAGCTCTCCTCCATACCGAGGATGTAGCGGTCTGCTTCACCTGCTTCGTCAAGCTGGCTGATAATTTCGCCGATATACTTGAAGCCTGTGAGTGTGTTGCGCATCTCAGCACCGTATTTGTCTGCAACAACCTGAGCCAGGTCTGTTGTAACAAATGATTTGATTACGATGGGGTTAGCGGGGAGAGTGCCCATTGCCTTGCGGCGTGAGAGTACGTATTCACAAAGCATTACGCCGACCTCGTTGCCGGTCATAAGCTTGTATTCTCCGTTGTGTCTTACAGCGATACCTACACGGTCACAGTCGGGGTCTGTTGCAAGGAGAAGGTCTGCGGGGAAATCCTTTGTCATCTCGATTGCAAGCTCAAATACCTGGTCGATCTCGGGATTCGGGAAGGGGCAGGTCGGGAATCTGCCGTCGGGATTCTCCTGCTCGGGCACGATTCTGACTTCGTCAAGGCCGAGTCTGCCGAGCATTGTGCGTACGGGGCGGTTACCCGTGCCGTTGAGGGGTGTGTAGATAACCTTGAGTCCGCTCTTCTTGCATATATCCTTATCAAGGCGCTGTGAATCGCAGTGATCGTAGAATTCGTTGAGAAGCCAGCCTTCGATATAGTCGATCATATCCTCTGCGAGTGCGTCGTCAAAATCCATACGCTTTACGTCGTTGAAGATGTCGATATTGTTGATATACTCGAGAGTTCTTGCGGCAGCTTCGTCAGTCATCTGATAGCCGTCGGGTGCATAACACTTGTAGCCGTTATATTTTGAGGGGTTGTGGCTCGCGGTGATAACGATACCGGAGCTGCAGCCGAGTCTGCGTACAGCAAAGGAAAGCATTGGTGTGGGAACAAGGTGGGGGAAGAAGTAGACCTTGATGCCGTTTGCTGCAAGTACGCCTGCGGCCTCACGTGCAAACACATCTGATTTGATTCTGGAATCGTAGCCGATAGCAACGCTGGGTGACTCAAAAGCCTCGTTGAGGTAGTTTGCAAGGCCCTGTGTTGCCTGAGCAACGGTGTAAACGTTCATTCTGTTGGTGCCTGCGCCGATAACACCGCGCAGACCGCCCGTGCCGAATTCGAGCGTCTTGTAGAATCTGTCGAGAATTTCCTCTTCGTTACCTGCGATGGCGTTGAGCTCATCGGTAAGGTCGCTGTCGAGAACGGCGTTTTTCAGCCAGAGTTCATAAAGCTGGTTGATGTTGTTCATTGTTATCAGACCTCCGGATTTTATGTTAATAATAGTTTGTTCGGGTTTAGTGTAATTATCAGCCGTAGATTGCACCGATTATGTCAATAACAGGACCGAAACGGTTTTCGTCAATGTTGAGGTCGGCAACCTTGCAGGAACGGTAGAAAGATGCGAGTGCACCGTCTTCTGCGCCGAGTGCGCCTGTGAGCAGGTAGCCGAGGTAGTGCACCTCAAGCTCGCCTACGAGATGGGTGTAGTCCATAAGAACAAAATCTTCGTTTTCTCCTGCCATAGCCTGCTGCTTGTTGTCTAGCTTGCGGCAAAGCTCACGAAGCACCTGCGGATTGCTCAGCGCAATTGCCTGTGCCGTTTGCAGGTCAACCGCCATATAGTATGTGGACGTACCGTCTTGAAGACGTACGTAGTATATCTCGCTGTTGTCAGCTAATTCTTCGGCTACTTTATTGATTTCGTCTTTTGATATGAGTCGGTATGCTACCATTTTGTCTGCTGAAAGCAGAGCGTTTGCAACCGGGTTAGCGTGGCGCGTCGTTGTTTCAAGCGGAGCCTTGGTTGTTTCTGTTGCTTCCTCGGTTGTGGGCTTGGTTGGCTTGGGTGCCGTCGTCGAGGGCTTTGCAGCCGTTGTTTTTTCGGTTGTGGGCTCAGCTGTCGTGGGCTCGGTTGTTGTAGGCTGTGTTGTTGTGGGTTCAGTTGTTTCGATAGCCGATGAAGAGGGGGGATTTGTGGTCGTTTCTTCAGGCGGTGTCTTTTTGCCGCATGCACACAGCACGGCACAAAGCGCCGTCAGTATTGCAACTGCCCTTATAATTTTATTCACGTTCGGGTTCATTATACCGCTCATCTCCAATAGTATCAGTAGATATAGGCTTTACCGAAGAAGCCTGCGTATTCAGTAACCTTTTTACTTGCAAAGTCTTTGTCCTTCGAAAGTGTTTCGCCTGCAAAAATATACGTCTTGCTGTCAAGCTTACAGATGTCAGCAATGCTGTCATTGCCTGAGCCCGCAACTGATTTTACGTGCTCAATGTTGCCCGCGGAATTGATTGACATAATAAAGCCGTCGCTTTCGCCCTTGTTTCCTGCGGACTCAAAATCGCGGTTAGAAGAGTTTGAAAGACCGACAGCGGCATAGCCGAACTGAGTTGATGTTACGGCATTGAACGCGTCGTTCTTGACTCCGCCGAACGTTCTTATCCATTTGACGTTACCCTGTGTGTCGCAGAAGCCGATAAATGCGTCCTTGCCGCCTCTGTTGAGTGTAAAGTCACCGTCGGCAGATGTATAACTGCCTGCAAAAACGCAACCGCTTGAACCGGCGTAAATATCATTAACTATATCGCTCTTGCTTCCGCCTATCATCTTCACCCAGAGTTTGGAGCCGGTGGAGGAGAATTTGATGATACCTATGTCGGCGCTGCCGTGGTTGCCGTTGCCGTCAAGGTCTGTTGAAACAATCTGGCAGGCACCGTAGATGTTGCCGCTTGCATCGGCTGCGATTGAGTTTACTGCATCGGCTCCGCTGCCCTTGAAGGAGTTGAACCATACGATGTTACCGTTTGCATCACACTTTACAAACACGGGTGTGAGGCTTGTGAGTGAAAGTGAAGCAAAGTCGCCGTCGGAGGCTCTGAATCTGCCTGCTGCTGCAAAGCCGCCGTCTGGTGTTGATGTTACACATTTAAAGTATTCCGTTGTGGAGCCGCCGTAGTTCTTGATCCAGAGGAGCTTGCCGCTTGAGGATATCTTAGCTACTATTGCTTCATAAGTTGCATCGGGTGTGTAGCCGAGATCCGTGGCTGTGGATTCACCTACGGCAATTATGCTGCCGTCCTTAAGCATTGCTATATCGTGAATTCTTGTGTGACCTGTTGAACCGATTGCGCAGTTCCAGATGAGAGTGCCGTCTGCTTTGTATTTGCCGACATACGTGTAAAGACCGGTCTGTGTGAAGGAGCTGAATGCACCGTCTCTTGACTCCGTTCTGCCCATCGCTATGAAAGCATCCGTGCCTGCGGGAATGACCTTTGCAAAAGCATCGTTGTCGGCGCCGTCAACAGTATTGAGCCATGAAATTGATGCAACGTGTTTGTCTACCTTCTGCTCTGTCTGTGAAGGCTTTGTGGGCTTTTTGGTTTCTTTGTCTGTGTAAAGAGGATTCTCGTAAATAGACGTTGTCTTGGGCTTGGTGACCTTGTTGTTTGAGTTGTACATCGTCTTCTGTCCCTCAAGAGTCACCTCAACGTAGTATGTAACCTTTTCTGTATACTTTTCCGTGACAATCTCTGTTACGGGCTTGCCGTTTTCTGCGGTAACGTCTTTGCCGTCCTTATCTGTTACAACTTCTGTTACTCTGTTGCCGTTTTTGTCGGTAACCTCTTTGTAGACAACCTGTGTAACCGGCTCGTATACGTAATCGCCGTTTGCATCCGTTACGGGTTTGCCGTTTTCAACCTTGAACTGTGTTTCTTCACGCAAAACGGTAAAAACGGGCCTTGTCTGCTTTACAGTTACCTTTTCGCCGTTAGCGTTTGTATAGGTTTCGCCGTTTTCGTCTGTTGCGTATACGATTTCGGTGATCCATTCTTCGGTTTTGGGCTCACCGTTTGCATCAAGCACGGTGTTGCCGTTTTCGTCGGTTACGAATACGTGAAGTCCCGTATGACCGTCGTTCTGTTTGTTGCAGGCTGCAAAAAGCAGGGTTGCTGCTGTAATGATAGCGGCAACGATAAAAATTGATTTTCCTTTCATTATGTACTCCTCCGTTTTATGTATTGTACTGCCGGGCAGTCGAAAATATTTTAGCTTGCATACAGATTGATTATACCACAGCAGATATTCTAATGCAATACAAAACAGTATAAATAAATATGGTATTTATTGAATTGGGAATTATCACGGATTATTTTCCAAAACTTGTACTTTCTGTAAAAATATGAAAAAACTGTTTACATTACGAATAAAATGAGATATAATAACCCCAAAATAAAAGGGAGTAACTCGCACCGCAAACAGGTGTTATATCGGTTGACACTCACAGCCTTAAGGCTCGCCGATGTATTAAAGAGTGAGACTTTTATCGCACAGGTTTCACAGGCTCGGGTGCGGTAAAGGTCTTTTTTGTTACGCTTAGTGTGCGGTACATTCCCTTGAAATTAAAGGAGTTGGAAAAATGCAATTCTACCTTAAAGAAACCGATGCCGTTTTTGAGGCAGTGCAAAGCTCGCCCGAGGGCCTTTCCTCTCAGGAAGCAGCAACCCGCCTTGAGAAAAACGGCAAAAACAAGCTTGCGGAAGCTAAAAAGGATTCGATGCTGAAAAGATTTATCAATCAGCTCAAAGATCCTATGATCATCATCCTTCTCGTAGCTGCTGTCATTGCTGCCGCAACAGAGATTTTCGAGGCAGGCAAGTTCGTTGTCCCGACAGACTCAATCATCATCCTTGTTGTTGTTCTTATCAACGCTGTTCTCGGCGTTATCCAGGAAAGCAAGGCTGAAAAAGCTGTTGAGGCACTTCAGAAGATGTCAGCCGCAACCACCAAGACACTCCGCGACGGTAAGGTTGAAACAGTAAAGAGTGAAGACCTTGTTGTCGGTGACGTTGTTCTTCTTGATGCAGGTGATGCAATTCCCGCTGACTGCCGTATCTTCGAATGCGCAAGTAGGAAGATCGAAGAGGCAGCACTTACGGGTGAATCTGTTCCCGTAAATAAGCTTGTCAATGCTCTTATGGGCAAAAAGGACGATGAGGAAATTCCTCTCGGTGACCGTAAGAATATGGCATATATGGGTTCAACTCTTGTATACGGCCGCGGTAAGGCTGTGGTTACCGCAACCGGTATGGATACCGAAATGGGCAAGATTGCCAATGCAATTTCTCTTGCAGAAGAGGGCAAAACTCCGCTTGAAATCAAGCTTGAGCAGCTTTCAAAGATTCTCACAAAGCTTGTTATCGGTGTTTGCGTATTTATCTTTGCATACGATATAGTTACAAAGTTTGCTATTCCCGAGTTCTTCGGTGACGGTGCTGCAAATCCGTTCCTTGATATCGCTCTTCATTCGTTCATCACGGCAATCGCACTTGCTGTTGCCGCTATCCCCGAGGGACTTGTTGCTGTTATGACTATCGTTCTTTCAATGGGCGTTACCAATATGTCCAAGAAGAACGCCATTATCCGTAAGATGACGGCGGTTGAAACTCTCGGCTGTACGCAGATTATCTGCTCTGATAAGACAGGTACTCTCACACAGAACGTTATGACTGTTGTTGACCACTTCGCTCAGGATGAGCAAAAGCTTGCAACGGCAATGGCTCTTTGTACAAACGCTGAGGTTGAAGAGGACGGCAAGGGAACAGGCGAGCCCGATGAGGTTGCTCTTATCAACTACGCTAAGTCGATCGGTCTCAAGAAGGCAGACCTCGTTGCAGCTTACCCCAGAGTCGGTGAAGTCCCCTTCGATTCAGGCAGAAAGATGATGTCTACCGTTCATAAGGATGGCGACAGCTTCGTTCAGTACACAAAGGGTGCCCCCGATGAGATCCTAAAGAAGTGCTCACACGCTTGGGTAGACGGCAAGGTCGTTGAGATGAGCGATGAAATCAGAGCCAAGGTCGCAGAAGAAAACACACGTATGGGCAACAAGGCTCTGCGTGTATTCGCCGTAGCTTACAAGACATACGGCGCCGCTCCCGAGGCTTACGAGTCGGCAGCACTTGAGTACGATATGATTTTTATCGGCCTTACCGGTATGATCGACCCCGTACGTCCCGAGGTTAAGGATGCTATTGTCGAGTGCCGTAACGCAGGTATTACACCGATTATGATTACGGGTGACCACATCAACACAGCAAAGGCAATTGCACGTGAGCTCGGTATTCTTGCCGACGATTCACAGGCAATGATGGGTGTTGATATTGATAAATACTCTGACGAAGAGTTTGAGAAGATCGTTGAAAACGTACGCGTTTACGCACGTGTTCAGCCCGAGCATAAGACAAGAATCGTCAACGCTTGGCGTAATAAGGGCTACGTTACCGCTATGACAGGTGACGGTGTTAACGATGCTCCGTCAATCAAGAATGCCGATATCGGTGTCGGTATGGGTATTACAGGTACAGACGTTACAAAGAATGTTGCCGATATGGTTCTTGCAGACGATAACTTTGCAACAATCGTTTCGGCAGTAGGCGAGGGCAGAAGAATTTACGACAATATCCGTAAGGCTATTCAGTTCCTTCTCGGCTCAAACCTTTCCGAGGTTATCTCAATCTTCTTCGCTTCGATTATGAGATTCACAATTCTCGAAGCTCCGCACCTTCTCTTCATCAACCTTATCACAGACTCACTTCCCGCTCTCGCTCTCGGTACGGAGCGTCCCGAAGCAGACATTATGAGAAGAAAGCCCCGCAGCAAGAATGACGGTATCTTCTCCGGCGGTCTCGGCATAGATTGCTTCTATCAGGGCCTTATCGTTTCCGTCCTTACAGTTACAGCATTCTATATCGGCGAGTTCATTGAATGCACACAGAACGGTCTTCAGTTCAGATTTTTCGATATTGCAGACAGCGCAGACGGTATGACAATGGCATTCTTCACAATGGCAATGTGTGAGATATTCCACTCATTCAATATGCGTTCACAGCGCGGCTCAGCTGTTTCAATGGTATTCAAGGGCAGCCACAACTGGCTCCTCTACGGCGCAATGCTCCTTTCATTCGTACTCACAACAGCTGTTGTTGAGATCGACTTCCTTTCAGAGCTCTTCGGCTTTGCACACCTTGATGCAATGGAATACGGCATTTCTCTCGGCCTTGCATTCCTGATTATCCCGATAGTCGAGATTATCAAAGCTATCCAGAGAAAGCTCGCAAAATAAAACATGTTTTAAAAAGCTTTTACAAACCTAAGGCTTGTAAAAGCTTTTTTATTGCAAAGTTCGAATAAAACGTGTATAATGTGCGCAAGGAGAAATGAAAAGGAGTAATATTATGCCAATTGTTTTTAAAAGATCAGTATCGTTGCTGCTTGTTCTGCTGCTTGGCCTTGGCTGTATGGTGAGCGCATTTGCACAAGACGTTACGGATGAAAATGTTGCGGCTGATGAAACGCAAAACACTCAGAGAAAAGAAAATACGGATGCTACGGATGAAAAAATAGTCGCAAAAGCGTCGTTGTTTACTGCGCTTTACTTTTTCCCTGTTGCAGGTCATACGTGGATTTACGTTGAAAATCTCAGCGATGAGCCTATTACCGTAGGCCTTTACGAGGTACCCGTAGGACAAGGCGTGTCTGTCGGTGCATTTTCGTTTTCTGTCAATGACGGCTGGGGCATCTACTACAACGTGGAGGCTTACCGCGAAAACAGAGATGATAACATTGCAAACTGCCGCTCGCTGACAATTGAACTGACTCGGGAGAAGCTTGAAGAGCTCAGCGAAAGTATCAGAAACTATCCGAATATGTGGGAGTTCTTTATTTTCAACTGCACGTTTTTCGCTTTTTCGATCTGGAACGATAATTCTGATAACTTTTTTATCCCGATGATCATACCTGCAATAGCAATTCTTGAGGTTATGATAATGGGTGCGAAAAAGGGCGTAACACCGATGTATTACCCGACAAGCGATCAAATTTTCAGGCAGAGAGGTTCGGGCGATGAGGCTTATCTTGAGCCGATCAGCGAAAAAACGCTTAACCGTTCTTGAGTAACGAATAATAATTATGAGGGATGCTGATTGAAATCTGAAATCAGCATCCCTTTTCTGTCTCTTCAGCGAAGACAAACCCCGGTTCTATGGTGGCTATGATTAATTTTGTAATATATATTCTTCTGCGAAGTGAGCCGCAACCGCTCCGTCAGCTGCCGCGGTAACAATTTGCCTGAGCGTTTTTGTTCTTACATCGCCTGCAGCAAAAACCCCGTCAATATTTGTTTTTGTCGTTTCGTCTGCGATTATATATCCGTTGCTGTCCAACAGAACCGCATTGCCGAGGAAAGCTGTGGTCGGTTGTCTGCCTATGCTAACAAATACACCGTCGCATTCTATCTCTCTTTTAATGTTATCCGTCGATAATATTTCTAAACCTTTTACACCGTCGTTGTGTATTATTTGTTGCACGTTGCTTTCAAAAATAAACTCGATATTTTCCGCTTGGCTGAGTGGATTGAGGTAAATCTTTTCAGCGCGCAGGCTGTCACGGCGATGTATCAGGTAAACCTTTTTTGCAAGCCTTGCCAGGTACAGTGCATCAGCAACTGCAGAGTTGCCGCCGCCTATGACTGCTACCGTTTTGTTTTTATAAAACCTGCCGTCGCAGTGTGCGCAGTAGTGTACTCCCATACCCGTTAGTTCTTCCTCGTCAGGTATGCCGAGTTTTTTGGGGTGAGCACCTGAGGATATAATTATCGCTTTAGCGTGCAGCATACCTGCATCTGTACTTATGTGCTTGATTCTTTCTGAAAAATCGACTCCGGTTATTTCTGAGTATTCCGTTTTGACTCCGAATTTTTCTGCAGCTTGTTGCATTTTCATTCCAAGAGTGAATCCGTCTATTCCTTCGTCAAATCCGGGGTAGTTATCTATATCTCCCGTCAGCGTCATCTGCCCGCCGGGTGCCAATTTTTCAGCAATGAGCGTATCCAGACCGGCTCTTGCCGCATAGAGGGCTGCCGTATATCCTGCAGGGCCGCCGCCGATGATTATTACGTCGTAAATATGCTCCATAAAAACATCTCCTTATGCTTTGTTGAATTCATTTTATAACTTTTGTCAAGTTTTTTCTGTGACTTTGTCACTTTGTTGACTGTAAAATGAAACGGTTGTATAATGTATACACTATAAAGGAGGCGAGGCTTGTGAATAAAGATTTTGAATCTGCTTATAAAAGTTTGTTCCCTTTCTGGGACAAAATATCTGATGAGGATAAACAAACTGTTTGCGAAAATACCGTTACTGCAAGCTATAGCAAGGGCACAACAATACATGACGGTAACGAGTGCTTGGGCATAGTTTTTGTCCGCAGCGGATGTCTGCGCGTTTACATTATGTCTGAAGAGGGTAAAGATATAACCCTTTACAGACTTCATCCGGGTGATATGTGTATGCTTGCCGCTTCGTGTGTTCTTCAGAGTATCACTTTTGACGTTTTTATTGATGCGGAGGAAGACAGCGAGTGCTACGTTTTAAACGGGCGCGCACTGTCTCAGGTTAACGAAAGAAACCCTGATGTGAAAATTTTTATGCTTGAGATGGCGGTCAGCCGCTTTTCCGACGTTATGTGGGTTATGCAGCAAATACTTTTTATGAGTATGGATAAGCGCCTTGCGATATTTCTGTACGAAGAATCTGCAAGAAAAAATTCAGACACAATAAATTTAACTCACGAGCAGATAGCCAGGTATATCGGCTCTGCCCGTGAGGTTGTTTCCCGTATGCTCAAATATTTTTCAAACGAAGGTATTGTTGAATCTTCACGCAAAGGCATCAGAATACTTGATAAAAGCCGACTCAGAAAATTAGCCTTCTAAAAGTTTGAGTATCTGAGGCTTAGGTTTTGCACCTGCGGATTTGTTTACAATTTTGCCGTCTTTTACAACAGCGAGCAACGGTATGCTCGATACTCCGAACTGTGCGGCAAGCTCAGGTTCTTCGTCTACGTTTACCTTGCACACGAGGTACTGTGGGTTTTCTTCTGCAATCTGCTCAATTATAGGGGAAACCATACGGCATGGGCCGCACCATTCTGCATAGAAATCGAGGAGAACAGGTTTGTCGCTGTTGATAACAAGGTCGAAGTTGTTTTTGTTTATTTTGAGTGCTGACATTTTTGGCACATCCTTTCTTTGTTTTGTGGTTTTATTATATCCGGTTTTTGATTCAATTTCAGTGACAAAGTCACAAATATTACGGAGATAAAGTTTATGATAAAAATTATGTTTGTATGCCACGGCAATATCTGTCGCTCTCCTATGGCAGAATTCATCTTCAAAGATATGGTTAAAAAGCAGGGGATAGGTGATAACTTTGCCGTGGCTTCAAGTGCCACAAGCTCTGAAGAAATATGGAACGGAGTAGGCAATCCCGTCTATCCTCCTGCAAGGGCTGAACTCAAAAAGCATGGTATATCGTGCGATGGTAAAAGGGCTGTTCAGCTAAAAAGAAGTGACTATGAAGATTATGATGTTTTTGTCTGTATGGATGAGAATAATTATCGCAATGCGTTGCGTATAATGGGCGGAGATTCTGATGGGAAGATTGTGAAGCTGCTCAGCTTTACCGGAGATAACAGGAATGTTGCCGATCCTTGGTACAGCGGCGATTTCAGCACAGCATATAACGACATTTACGATGGTTGCAAGGTTTTGCTGGATGCTGCAATGAACGGCAATATTACAAATCATAAAGCTGAAAAGTGTTGAAGTTTGTCACCGGATGTTTTATAACAAAGCCATTCTCTGAAAGTTAGAACAGAAGCTTTGAAGAACTCAGCGAAAAACACTTAACCGTTCTTGAATGATAAGACATAATAAAAAAGGATGCTGATTTCAAGCAGCATCCCTTTTCTTCTTATCACGAGTTATCACGAGCTTTGTGTAACTTTTTTAATCCAGTTGAATCTGTTTACTTTTACGACGGCAACTGCGCATTTGAGTACCTGGTCTGCCTTAAGGCAGGCGAAGGTAACCACAACGGGTAGCTTGAACACGAATGCGCTCAGGAAGCTGAGTGGTAACACAATCAGCCACATAAAAATAATATCGTTTTTGAGGACGAATGAAGTGTCACCGCCTCCCGAAACGATTCCGCAAAGGCTTGGTGCTTCATACGCTGTGCCGATGATTGTGACGGCAAGCACCCATATAAACTGATTTGTGATGTCAACCGTCTGCTCGGTTGCATTATAAAAGTCGATTATAAGGTTTTTGGTCAGCAGAAGTATTCCGCTCGATACAATTCCTATAAGCAGGAAGAGCAACTGCAGGTTTTTGCTGCGGCGTTTGATGAGGTCAAGCGGCTTGTTTTCACCTATGGTTTTGCCTATAAGCACGCAGGCAACGTTGCTCGAAGCATAGCAGATAACCGTTGCAACCTGAAAAATTGTTGTTGCAATGCTGTTTGCGGCAATTGCGCTTTCAATCAGTCTGCCGATGATTGCACCTTGAATGCTCATTGCAATACCCCAGGAAACGCTGCTCATCATAAGCGGAAGACCTGTTTTGAAGTAATCCTTAAACATCTGCTTATCGGTTACGAAAAGGTCACGCAGCCTCATTTTCAGCTTTTTATCGGCAAACAGTATGTATACCACAACAACTGCAAGCTCGATTGCTCTTGATACAAGCGTTGCAAGTGCTGCGCCTCTGATTCCCATTTCGGGTGCACCGAATTTGCCGTAAATCAGCGTATAATTGAGCAGAATATTGATTGAAAAGGATGAAAGTGATACGTAAAAGCCTATTTTAACCGTTTCGACACTTCGGAGAATGGCGAGCATTACGGTTGTGAGTGCAAACATCAGGTATGTATGTTTTATTATGTCAAGGTAAAGTACAGCCTGCTCGATAACAGCTTCTTTGTCTGTGAAAAGCCTTATCAGAGCTTCGGGTGCTATGGCGGCAAATCCGAAAATAATCACGGAAAACGCAATGCTTATCCATATGGCAACCGCCGATACCTTGTAAATAGGTTTTTTCTCTTTCTTACCCCAATATTGTGATGCGATGACTGTCATACCCGAGGCAATACCGGAAGCTGCCATATTCAGAAAAAACTGAATATTGTTGCATATTCCGACACCGCTGAGTGCTGTTTCGCTGTATGCACCCATCATAACGGAATCTGCGAGGTTGACTCCGAAAACGATAAGGTTTTGTAAGGCCATTGTAAGTGTCATTGCAAAAAACGTTTTGTAAAAGTTACCGTCTTTTATCTTGCTTTTCATTATTTTTCGCTCCATCTCAAATTGAGCTTATTATAGCACTTGTTTTTTCGGAATTCAACTTTTGTATTGCGGAGTGCGAAGATAAGTCAATAAATAATGCGAAATAATAATTCTTATTTAGAAAAGTATTGAAATTTACTGGTCTGTACTGTATAATAAATTCATCCGATAAAAGTTGTATCGAGGTGAGTTATTATGAAGAAATCCGGTGCGAAAAAACCTGCAACAACAGGTATTACCGATAATCTGAAAAAAGGCATTACGGAAATGTTGGTTCTTGCGTTTTTCAGCAAAGCTGATATGACCATAAACGACATTGTCAGAGGGCTTGATGACGGGTCTGAGGGTAAGTGCAAAATAACCTTCCCTTATTCAACGGTTTATAAGCTGCTTGAAAAAGGCTATATCGTTGAGGGCGATAAGCGTGTCGCTGATAACCGTCGCCGTCAGTTTTACCGTATAACGGCAAAAGGCAAGAGATATTTTGCTCAGATGCGTTGTGAGTATGAAAGCTTTATTTCCGGCGTTGATATGATTTTTTCTTCGCTTGCCGAATAATTTATAAAAATTTAAATGCCCGATCACCATGCACTTGAGCAGGGGAATCGGGCGTTTTGTTTTATGCTTTATTTTTTGAGTGCAATAACACCCACGCAGTTAGGGCCGCAATGAGAGGTGATAGTGCATCCTGCGGGCGCGATTACAACTTCCTTGAATTTGCCGCTTGCTTCGACAACTTTGGCAAGCTCGTTAACCTGAGCCATATCTGCGGGGGAATAGGTCATAAAGGCGATTTCGTCATCTGTTTCTCCCATAGCCTCAAGTCTTTCCGTGAGGTACTGAAGCTGAACCTTTTCGATTTTACCGCGGTATTTTTTACATACGCCAAGCTTTCCGTCACGCATTTCAAGGCTGGGACGGATGCCGAGGATGTTTGCGCCGAGTGCAGCAACAGCAGAGCAGCGGCCGCCCTTTGCTAGAAACTCAAGGTTGTCAAGCACAAAGCTGATATCAACCTTTTCACGGAGCACCTCGAGCTCTTTTACAATTTCTTCTGCTTCCATACCGCTTTCTGCCATATGAGCAGCCTTGATAACGAGAATCGTCATTGCCGTTGTGAGAAGCTTGCTGTCAACAACGTAAACGTTTTCAAATTCCTCAGCCGCAATAACTGCGTTTCTGTGGCTTGAAGATACACCTGAGCTGAGCGAGATGTGAACAACGCTTGAACCGTCGGCTGTAAGCTCAGCAAATTTTTCGCTGTATTCACCAACGGGAATAGCAGAGGTCGAGGGCAGAGCCTTTGTCTGCTTGTAGTTGTCGATTATGGCGTCAGGTGTAACGTTCACACCGTCGAGCTTATCCTCGCCGTTGAGAATTACGTGAAGGGGACAGATGGCAACCGAATACTTTTCGGCAAGCTCTGCCGTGATATCTGCAGGGCTGTCTGTAGAGATAATAACCTTTTTCATTCTGATTCTTCCTTTTCGGTTTAATTTATTTTTGCCGCATTTTTTTAATTGCGAGCGACATTTAATTACGCCGCTCGCAAATTGTTTTGTGGTGTGATTATGCCTTGCCTGAAAGACCGCGCTTATAAGCGCTTTCAAACGTATTTTGGTTGAAAGTGCCTATAGGATTCATTCTTGTTTCGTGATGTGTTTAGATGCTGCAAATATTATAATTATTATATAACAAATTATCCTATAGTGTCAATGAAGATGAAAAAGCTGAGCGACAATTATTTATGTGCGGCGGTGCGGAAATATGTTATTTTTAAACAAAAAAGCCGCCCTTGAAGTGCTGTAATGAGATTCTAAAAAAGCACTAAAAATAGCTGCGAAATTTTTCGAAAAAATTTTTAAAAAAGTGTTGACATTTGAGAATGTATTTGCTATAATTCCATTTGTTCGAGCGAGAGTGGCGGAATCGGCAGACGCGCACGTTTGAGGGGCGTGTGGTAATCCCGTACGGGTTCAAGTCCCGTCTCTCGCACCAAACCTGAAAAATCCGAACCAAATTTTCCCAATAGGAAAAGGGTTCGGATTTTTTGTTTATATTTAACTACATATAGAAAAAGCTCCGCATAATGATATGCACCCCAAAAGTTAGACACTTTTGTAGGTGCATATTTTTATGGGTAAAACAGGAAGAACAAATAAAGTTTATAGTGCGGAATTCAAATTACATGTTATAATGGATATGCGAGAACATCATATGGGATACAAAGAAACTGTCAGAAA
>JAZUSN010000031.1:0-2728 GCA_045606785.1 Acutalibacteraceae bacterium
AGAATTTGTGGAGGTAATTATGAGATTTAAAAAACAAATTTCATTGCTTCTTTGTGTTGTAATGGTATTTTTATCCGCTACACTCTCATCTTATGCTTCTGACGGAACAAACGCAGGCACACCTGCAATAATAAACACAGCGGAAGAAATCACAGGCTTAGTTATCAATTATTTTGCAAAATTGATCAACAACATCAAAGGCACAGATGAAACTGCTATACCCCCTGCAGCGGTAAATCCTCACTCGTGGATTGAATATAACGGCGAACCGATTGATAATCCCGAACAGAGATTGAACGCAGAAACATGGGTTGCAAATGAAATTGCTTTTGAAAGCGAAAAATCATATACCAACCCGTTCAATGACGTTGATGTGGAACTTCACCTTTGGGGCAACGGCAGACTTTATAAAATCCCTGCTTTCTGGGACGGTGGTAATGTCTGGAAAGTCCGGTTCGTTTGTCCCTCCGAAGGTAATTGGCATTTCAAGACCGTCTGCACGGATGCCGAAAACACTTCGCTTGACGGTAGAACAGGTGCTGTTATCTGCACCGGATACAGCGGTGAGCACGATATTTATAAGCACGGTTTTATCACAACAAACGCAGGTGAAAAGTATTTCACTTATGACGACGGAACACCGTTTTTCTGGCTCGGTGATACTCATTGGAGCCTCGGCGACGAAACAGTTGATATGGTTGAAACAATATGCGAAAAGCGTGTTTCACAGGGTTTTACCGTGTATCAGAGTGAACCCATCGGAGCAAAGTTTGATTTTACAAACGGCATAACCGAAGAGGATATGGCAGGTCTTGCGGACTATGATGAAAAGTTCCGCATTATTGCAGAAAACGGGTTCGTTCACGCAAATGCACAGTTTTTTTTCTCCTATTTTATTGAGCCCCTGATTTCAAACAACGGCGGTTTCAACGGCAATGAGCCGTCTGATTCTGCAAAAGCTTACCTTGAAAAAGTCAGCCGTTACTGGGTCGCAAGATACGGAGCTTATCCCGTTGTCTGGACACTCGGTCAGGAAGTTGACAATGATTTCTATTGGAGCGAAACAAACCATCCCGAATGGGGATTGGATAACAACCCTTACAAGCTTGTTGCGGAGTATTTAGCAAAACACGATGCATATGACCATCCGCTTTCTGCTCATATGGAAAACGTCGGTTCAACGTCGGTTTACGGCAACGGTGAGGGAGCAACGGATAATTGCAAGGTTTATTTCAAAGATGCAATGCCGTCCTGTTTCAGAGATATAAAAGCACACAATTTCTATGCCGTTCAATGGCACACCGACAAAACAGAGCAAAGCGATTTCCGAATTGAAAAAGACTGCTGGTATAACTCACAAGGCAAACCCGCAATCAATTATGAAGGCCAGTATTGCTATCTCTGGACAAAGAACTTCGGTTCAAGAATGCAGGGCTGGACAGCGTATCTTAACGGCATGTACGGCTACGGTTGGGGCGGTCACGATACCTGGAGCTACCTCAATGTTTATGATGAAGAAAACGACAGCTCCGACGGCGTTGACACAATAACGAGCGAAGAAAAAATCAATGCAACCTGGCAGGATGCGCTCGAATATGAGAGCTCATATCAGGTCGGATATATGCGAGATTTCCTTGAAAACACAGAATGGTATAATCTTATTCCCAGATTTGACAACAAGGCATATTTCGTTCCCGCAAACAATGTTTATTATGTTTATGCAGGCAACGAAGATAACACCGAAATCGTTATTTATTTCTATTCGTTCACCGATGAAACCGTTGCGCAGAATGTAAACACCAAGTTTTACGGCGGAATAAAAACGGGTACAATCGGAAGCCTCGTTCCGAACGGAAGATATACCTATCAATGGTTCAACCCCATCAGCGGTGAATTTTCCGAAGAATATGAATTTACCGCTACAAGATTCGGCACATATTATATCGGCGACAGACCGCAGGCAACCGATATGGCTCTGCGCATAAGAGCTGCCGATAAATTCTGAACGAGTAATCGTATCTGCTAAATTTCAATTTGTCAAAAAGTTCGGAAAATAAGAATTTAAAGGAGACTGTCCACTATGAAAATGATGCACATAACCATCCAAACTCAAAATTTCAATGAGGAAATCAAATTTTATCAAGAGATCATCGGTCTTTCCATTCAACATGAAATGAACGGAATGGGACGACATATCGTATTTTTAGGTGATAATGAGGGCGGGATGCCTATTGAAATTATCGATAGACCTGATGCCGAAAACAGCGGAAATCAATTTTTATCTATGGGCTACAAAACGGA
The DNA here is from genome assembly GCA_045606785.1 of Acutalibacteraceae bacterium. Classification (GTDB taxonomy): domain Bacteria; phylum Bacillota; class Clostridia; order Oscillospirales; family Acutalibacteraceae; genus UBA8612. Next base: position 2,302 of record JAZUSN010000031.1, read on the forward strand.
CGATGTGGTAAAAATGAGAGAAACACTGATGAAAAAAGGATATGAAGTGTCGGAAATGATATCCCCCATGCCGCAGATTCGCTTCTTCTTTGCCAAAGATCCTGCCGGAGTTACAATTCAGTTTATGTAACTCTGTTTGGTAAATCCCAACATGTTGGACAGTTCGATAAATTAGAATTTGATGGTCAAAGCCACTCTACCAACGGTTTACTTCTCCTCGCTAAACCAATGGTAGGTGTACTTTATTTGAAATAGCCGTTACACTGTATGCGAAAGGAGGCAGCCTATGAATCAAATAAAAATCGGAAGATTTATTGCCGAGTGCAGAAAAAAAGCAAACTTAACACAAAGGCAGTTGGCAGAAAAACTAGGTATCACCGATAAAGCAATATCCAAATGGGAACGCGGCGTGGCGATGCCCGATTCT
>JAZUSN010000032.1:0-64810 GCA_045606785.1 Acutalibacteraceae bacterium
TAGGAAGCTGCGGTTCTCTTTGAAGCTGCATAATAGCAACCGAAACTGCACTTTCTGCCTGGAAGGGCAACTGACCTGTAATCATTTCATACATCATAACACCGACAGAATATATGTCGGTCTTTTCGTCGGTCTTTTCTCCCCTTGCCTGTTCGGGACTAATATAATGAACAGAGCCTATTGCCTTATCAGTAATAGTGCGTTGTTCACTTCTTGCAAAACGGGCAATACCAAAGTCGGTAACCTTAATTGTACCGTCAGGTAAAACCATTATATTCTGAGGCTTTACATCGCGGTGAACTATGCCCTTATCGTGAGCGTGCTGAAGTGCTCTGAGTATCTGAGTAACAAAATGAACAGCTTCCTTAGGCTGAATAACCTTCTGCTGCTCAATATATTCCTTAAGAGTAATACCCTCAATGTACTCCATAACGATATACTGAAGCCTGTCACCAAAGCTCATATCGTAAACCTTTACGATATTAGAATGCGAAAGAACGGCAATATACTTCGATTCATTTTTAAATCTGCGTCTAAACTCTTCGTTTGCCAGATACTCCTCTTTGAGTATCTTAATTGCAACAATTCTGTCGTCAATAGAGTCATAGGCCTTGTATACAACAGCCATTCCACCGACACCGATAATCTCAAGAACTTCATATCTGTTATCAATTCGTTTATTAACATAACTCTCCATTTTCAGGCACCTCCTCACGCAGTAATTGAAACAACTGTTATGTTGTCTCCGCCGCCGTTTGCATTAGCCATTTTCACCAGGTTTTCGGAATATTTGAAAAATTCTGTTTCTGTTGAAGCAGCAAGTATCTCTTCATCAGTCACAAAGTTAGTAAGACCGTCAGTACAAAGCAGAAGAATATCGCCATCTTCAAAATCATCTTCAACAAAGTCTACCGGCACCCTGCTCTCAACACCGATTGCTCTAGTAATTATATTTTTACCCGGGAAATTTTTTGCCTCTTCGATGGTAAGAGTGCCGTTGTCAACAAGATCCTGAATCATAGAATGGTCACGGGTAAGCTGACATATGCCGTTTGTTTTAGAGATGCGATATGCACGACTGTCACCGACATGAGCTATATATACCTTTGAACCGACAACTATGGCTGCAACACACGTTGTACCCATTCCGGCAAGCGCTTCGTCACTCTTAGCCTTATCGAAAACACAGGCGTTTGCACCCGCAATGCCCACTTCAAGCATATTATAAATCGAAGAAGATTTCATGCCGTCACGGTAACATTCGTTTATTGTGTGCGATATCAGTTTTACCGCCGTTGAGCTAGCCTCACTTCCTCCGGCAGCTCCACCCATACCGTCACACACGACAGCCCATGCAACACCACCCGACAGTTCACCCGCCGAATAAGAGTCCTGGTTTTCAGCACGTACCAGACCTATGTCTGTTTTAGCAGTAATTCTCATAAATTCAGATCGCGATTGTTCAATCGCATCTCCTTTCTTGAGTAATGCTCTATGTTATCAAGCCTTAATATGTTTACTTCTAAGCTGACCGCAAGAAGCGTCTATATCTCCGCCCAGACTTCGTCTGACGGTCACGTTTCTGCCGGCTTGTTCAAGAATTTCGCAAAAACGCTTTATACGCTCCGGAGTGCTTGAACGCAATCCGCTTTCAGTAACATCGTTTGCAGGAATCAGATTTATATGTACAAGTGTACCTTTAAGCTTTGCGGCAAGCTCTCTTGCACATTCGTCGCTGTCATTAACTCCGCAAAACATCGCATATTCGTACGATATTCGTCTGGAGGTAGAGTCAGCATATGTCTTACAAGCTTCAAGAAGCTCGTCTACTTTATATTTTTTATTTACGGGCATCAGTTTCGAACGGATTTCATCATTAGGTGCATGCAGCGAAACAGATAATGTCAACTGCATATTTTCTTCCTGAAGCCTCTTAATTCCGGGAATGATTCCGCAGGTTGAAAGAGAAATATTGCGCATACCGATATTCAGTCCGTCATCATTATTGACAAGTCGGAGGAAACGAATAACATTGTCATAATTATCCATAGGCTCGCCCATACCCATCAGCACAATATGCGACACCTTTATATCCATATCGTTCTGCGCTGCATGAATCTGACTGAGGATTTCAGCAGCAGAAAGGTTGCGGATAAATCCTCCAACTCCCGTTGCACAGAAAGCACAGTTCATACGGCAGCCTACCTGAGTGGAAACGCACAGCGAGTAGCCGTATTTATACTTCATGAGTACGCTTTCAATAAATTCACCGTCATATAGTCTGAACAGATATTTGACAGTACCGTCAAGTGCAGAGACAGACTTTCTTTCAACTTCACAGGACTTTATAACATACTCTTTTGTTAACGAATCGCGAAGTGATTTTGAAAGGTTTGTCATTTCGTCAAAAGAGCCTACACCCTTCTGATGAAGCCATTGCCACACCTGTTTTGCTCTGAACGCAGGAAGTCCGAATTCTTTAAGAGAAGCAGAAAGCTCATCAAAATACATAGACTTAATATCAGTCACGGCTATCACTTCCTTTCAAAAACGGCAATAAAGAATCCGTCAGTATCATTAATATGAGGCATAAGTGTTACAAATCCGTCCCGAATAAATGTAGAATCCGGTAAAAAATCCGGTGTCTTAACTTTAAAATCAGTATGCGAAGCCAAAAATGACCTGCATACTTTTTCGTTTTCATTCGGGTTAAGTGCGCAAGTTGAATATACAAGCCTTCCGCCATTTTTAACATAACGCGACGCAGTTTCAAGAATCTGAAGTTGCAACGGCGGAAGTGATTTCAGCTCATCAAGGGGTTTGTTTCTGATTTCAGGTTTTCTGCGTACAATACCAAGACCCGAACAAGGTACGTCACAAAGCACTTTATCGGCAAGCGGCAACTGAGCCGAATACTCGGATGCATCGTTGCATCGGCACTCAATATTAGTCACACCAAGTCTTGCCGCGCCTTGACGTATCAACTCAAGGCGATGATTATGTATGTCACAGGCTATGATTTTGCCTGTATTGTTCATCATCTGAGCAAGTGTGAAGCTTTTACCCCCCGGTGCGGCACAAAGATCAATTACCGTGTCGTCCGATTCGGGTGCAAGCGCAGCCGCACAAAGCTGTGATGCATTATCCTGCACGTGAAACAATCCGTCAGCAAATGCGTCAAGCTTTTCGATACAGCCACATTTTCCAAGGCTCAGCGAATTATCAATATCAGAACAAGCTACGTCAATATTCTCTGCACGAAGAATACCAGCAAGCTTTTCTTTTTGTGTTTTAAGAGTGTTTACCCTAACCGTCAGAGGAGGTCTGCCAACACACGAACTCATAATTCCGACAGCATTTTGGAGTCCATAGTGCTTGATCCAGAATCTGACAAGTTCTTCAGGAAACGAAAACTTTACCGAATAATATGCGGCTTCATCAGATTCATCGGGCAAACTAAGACCGTTTCGGGAAACATTGCGAAGAACAGCGTTGACAAGTGAAGCGGCAAATGAACAGCCGTTGCTTTTAACAAGCTTAACACTCTCGTTAACAGCGGCAGAATCGGGCACCTTATCCATAAACAAAATCTGATAAACTCCTAAACGCAACACCGTAAGTACCTGCGGCTTAAGCTTTTTAAGCGGCTGTTTCAGATTCAAAGTAAGCTGATAATCCAAGGTATATGAGCGCTCAAGCACACCGTAAACCAGTGCACTGATAAACGCAGAATCAGCATCGCTCAGTTCAGATGAAGTTAAAGCGCTGTCAACCGTCAAGTTGGAATATGATGAATCTTTTTGAATTTTGCTCAGTATTTCAAACGCTGTTTGTCGTGCATTCTTCATTATTTTCTCCGATTAAAACGCAAAATCAGTCTGAGAAGGTTAGCAAGTGAAACAAGAAGAGCAGTGATATAAGTCATCGCGGCAGCGGTAAGAACCTTTTTGGCACCACCGATTTCGCTTACATCAAGCATATTTGTTTCTTCAATAACCTTAACTGCCCTTCTGCTGGCGTTTAATTCAACCGGCAAAGTGACAAGCTGAAACAGTGCAATAAATGAGTACAAAAGTAATCCAATTGTTACAAGCGGCTCAAAACCAAGCCAGAAGCCTACAAGAGCAAGCGGAATACCGATATAGGAGCCGACGTTGCACACGGGCAGAATAGAGTTTCTGATTTTAATGGGTGCATAATCCTGCGCATGCTGTGCAGCGTGACCTGCTTCGTGACAAGCGATACCGATTGCAGCAACGCTTGAGCCGTTATAGACGCCGTCAGAAAGACGTATCACTTTAGCTCTGGGATCATAGTGGTCCGAAAGCTTTCCGCCGGGGGAAAACTCAATTCTGACATCGTTAATACCGTAGTGATAGAGCACGCGGGCAGCTGCCTGAGCACCTGTAATGCCGCGCGAAGATAAAACCTTGGACTGCTTTGCATAGGTCGATTTGACCATAATTTGTGCCACAACAGAAAGAATAAGCATCGGCACAACGAGAATTAAATAGTAATAATCGTAAAAGAAACCGTAATACGGCATAATTTATTCCCCCCTGTTTAATGAATTTTATATTATTGTTCCCTTTTCAACCTTAAAACCTCTGAGGAAATCCGAGGCAGAAAGCTTATTTTTTCCCTGAGCCTGAAGATAATTGACGATAACACAGTTGCCGTCACCGCAACAGACCTTAAACTCTTTATCGGAGCAGATAACTTCTCCTGCTTTGCCGCCGCAGTATCCGCCGAGATACGAGCCGTAAAGCTTTACAATTTTTTCATTTATTACAGTTGTTGCAACAGGCCACGGCTCAAGGCCGCGTATATGATCGTGAACCTGCTGGGCTGTTTTTGACCAATCAACCGGTGACAAACTTTTATTGAGCATTGAAGCATAGGTTGACTGAGAATCATCCTGCTTCACGGGTTTGAGTGCGCCTTCAAGCATAGCATCGATTGTTTCAATCAAAAGCTCTGCACCGAGAACCTTAAGCCTGTCAAACAGTTCGCCCGATGTTTCATTCGGCTCGATTTTTGTCTTTTTTACAAGCAAGATATCGCCTGTATCAAGGCCTGCATCAAGCTGCATTGTAGTTACACCAGTTTCTTTTTCACCGTTTATAACTGACCACTGAATAGGTGCAGCACCTCTGAGTTTTGGTAAAAGTGAAGCGTGAACATTCACACAGCCGTACTTCGGAATATCAAGCACACGCTGAGGAATAAGCTTGCCGTAAGCAACAACAACAATAAGCTCGGGAGCAAGCTTTTCGAGTATTTCGGCAGCTTCACCATTTTTAAAAGTATCGGGCTGATAAACGTCAAGGCCAAGTTCAAGTGCACGCGCTTTAACTGCAGGCGGTGTCATTATCTGTTTTCTTCCCTGAGGTTTATCAGGCTGCGAAAACACTCCGACAACATCGTGTCCTTTTTCAACAAGTATATCAAGGCAGTCAACTGCAAAATCGGGAGTGCCCATAAAAACTATACGCATAACCTAGACCTCCTTGAGATGATTACTGATTATTGGGTGAAAGTCTGTCGATATACAGATTGCCGTCGAGATGATCGATCTCATGGCAAAATGCTCTTGCTTTAAGGCCTGAACCCGAATAGAAGAACCATTTACCCTCTCTGTTCTGAGCTTTAACCTTAACGCTCATAGGACGTAGAGTAACACCGCTTTCACCGGGAAGTGAAAGGCAGCCCTCCACCTCCTCCTGAACACCTTCGCGTTCAATGATCTCTGGGTTTACGAGCTCAATCAAACCGTCGCCGCAATCGATAACAACAACACGTCTTAGTATACCTACCTGCACAGCAGCAAGACCTACGCCTTGAGCTTTGTACATAGTCTCAACCATGTCATCAATAAGTGTTGCAAGACGCTCGTCAAAAGCTTCAACAGGTCTGCTCTTTTTTCTCAGAAGTGGGTTTTCTTTGGTAATAATATTTCTGATAGCCATATTTTCGCCTCATTTACAGTATACTCTCCGGATTTATATCCGCAAAAATACTGACATCGTTAAATTTCGTATCTTTTCCGAAAGATACAAGAAGCTCTGACATAAAGCTTCTGAAATTGGAATTGTTTTTGCATTTAATTATCATTCTGTACCTGTGCTTACCGCTGATTTTTGATAGTCTGGGCTGTAAAGGTCCGAGAACTATCAACTTAAGGTCAGGATATTTTTCGCCCGCAAGTGATTTAAAGCTGTTAAAGAACATTTTTGATGCGACACGGGTTTTATTTTCATCATACCCCGAAAAACCGACAACGCAAAGATCACAGAACGGAGGATAAGTCATAAGCTTTCTCATCTGAATTTCCGTATCGTAAAATGCGTTATAGTCCTGCTTTTCGGCAAGCTTTATTATTTCGTTTTCGGGGGTTAAAGTCTGAATTACAGCACTTCCGCTGTGTGAGCCCCTGCCTGCTCTGCCCACAACCTGGGTCAAGAGCGAAAAAGTACGCTCAAGCGACCTGAAATCGTCATTATAAAGCTGCTGATCAACAGAAATAACACCGACAAGGGTAACGTTCTCAAAATCGATGCCTTTTGCAACCATCTGAGTACCAAGTAATATATCGTACTCGTGGTTTGAAAAAGCTTTCAGAGCGTTTTCGTGGGCGTGCTTTCGCATCGTGGTATCCTGATCCATACGAAGAATACGAGCCTCGGGCAACAACCGTGCAAGCTCATCCTCAACCATCTGTGTACCGAAGCCTGCGTAGCGTATATCCTGCTTACCGCATTCAGGACAAACCTGAGTAATAGGCTGTGAATATCCGCAGTAGTGACACATTAATCTGCCGTTAGCGTGGTGATAAGTGAGCGATATGCTGCAATTCGGACACGAAACAACACTCTTACAAGAGGTGCAGGAAGCGAAAGTGTTATAACCTCTGCGATTTAATAGAAGAATCGCTTGGTTACCTTGTCTGACAGTTTCGCATAGCTTATCGGCAAGCGACTTACTGACGGCGCGGCTGCTGTCAGCGCTAAAATCTGACGCCATATCAACAGTTATTACTTCAGGTAATTTAGCTCCTGCATAACGTTTTGTCAGGGTATTCAGCGTATAAATACCGCATTGAGCTCGTGCAAACGTTTCAATACTCGGTGTGGCTGAGCCAAGCACAAGGAGGCCGTTATTCTCATCGCATCTGAAGCGTGCAACCTCTTTTGCGTTGTATCTCGGTGACTGCTCCGACTTATAGGTGTGCTCCTGCTCCTCGTCGATGATAATAAGACCGAGATTATTAACCGGCGCAAAAACCGCAGAACGTGTGCCGATAACAACACGCGCTTCACCGCGGTTCACACGCTTCCACTCATCCATTCGCTCACCAAGAGAAAGCGCGGAATGAAAAACTGCAACCTCATCACCGAAATGTGAATAAAAGCGGTCGATAATCTGAGGAGTAAGCGAGATTTCGGGAACCATCATTATAGCTCCCCTACCGCTCTCAAGCATATTTTTTATGAGCTTAATATAAACCTGAGTTTTTCCGCTGCCTGTAATGCCGTAGAGTAAAGATGCCTTTTTTTCATGCGCATTGTACTGCGCTAAAAGTGAATCATACGCCGACTGTTGCTCGTCAGTCAGTATGATATCAGCCGAAGATTCCTTAATTCTTCCGCTGACGGGGCTTCGGTAAACCTCATTTTCGAACTGCTCAATTATATTCTTTTTTTTAAGAGTATTTATTACTGCGGCGGTTACACCGAGAAAATAGCATATTTCCTTGGGACTTGCACCACCTGTTGAAAGCAAAAGCTCGCAAATGCTTTTTTGCTTCGCTGTAAGCGACGGCTCAATACGCTCATATTCCTGAGAATCTATCGCAAGGCGCACAAGCCGCTCCGTACGATCACCGACGTTGCGCTGAGCATCTACATTGCGCAGAAGCAAACCTTTTTTATACATTTTCTCAAGAATTGCGCTATCCGATTTAAAGCCGAACGCACTTAAAAGCTTTGATTTTTCAACAAATTTACAGGTTTTGGCTAGAGTCAGATAAATTTCTCTTTCATCAGGAGAAAGATCGTTTACAACAGTCTCATCCGCCTTGGGATCAGCACCGTAAAAATAGCTGAGCTTAAGGTTAAAGCCTGTGGGAAGTATACAACGAAAAGCATCAAAATAAGTGCAGAAGGTTCTGTCCTTAAGCCAGAAAATCAGCTTGTACAAATCCGCTCCAACTAACGGCTTTTCATCCTTGATTTCTGTTATTTTCTTAAGTCTTCCGCCAGGATGCTCTTCATTTATACGCAGGATAACACCCTGGCGGCCTGCATTACCGTTACCAAATGGGACGATAACACGAACGCCAAGCGACACTCTGTCTGCCAGATCGACAGGCACAGCGTAATCATACAGCTTATCAAAGTGATACGCCGTATTTTCAAGTGCAACTCCTACAGTAATTTCTTTAGACATAACACTCAGATGTTTCTGATTTCTTCGGGCTCAACAAGAACAGTCTCACCGTTAATAAACTCGTGAAGAGCAAGGCTGACGGGTTTTTCAATCATAGATTCTTTATTCTCTACTGCTTCATCGGAAATTTCGCGAGCGCGCTTTGCTGTTGCAATAACAAGAGAATAGCGGCTTGTGTGATCCTTAAGAACACCTCGAAGGTCGGGATTAAATTTCATTTCTGTTTTCTTTGTTTCTGACATAATACATTTCTCCTTTAAAGGTTTTTAATAATATTATATATTTCGTTAATCGCACGCTGAGCATCATCATTGACAACACGGTAATCAAACTCATTCTGTCTTGCTATCTCAACAGGTGCAATTTTAAGACGTTTTTCAATGACTTCGGGAGAATCGGTTTTCCTGCCGCGAAGTCTTTTTTCCAGCTCCTCAAGTGAAGGCGGAATAATGAAGATACTGACGCTTTCAGGGAATATTTCTCTTACTTTCTCAGCGCCCTGAACCTCAATCTCAAGAAAAACTGTTTTGCCCTCTGCAATACATTTTTCGATAAAAGGTTTTGGAGTGCCGTAATAGTTACCGTTGAACTGGGCGTATTCAATGAACTGATCTTCTTTAATCAATTCTTCAAAACGCTCACGGTTTACGAAAAAGTAATCTACTCCGTCCTTCTCCTCTCCCCTGGGAGGTCTTGTGGTCATCGAGACAGAAAGAACAAACAAATTGTCTTCGCTTTTATCGCGCTCAAAAAGGCCCTTGATAATTGTACCCTTGCCACAACCTGACGGTGCTGAAATTACAACCAGATTTCCTTTTTTATTCATCATCAACTGTCTCCTCGTCATCAATTCCGTCATCAAAATCATTCAGACGGTTAGCAACAGTTTCCGACTGCAGATAAGTAAGTATAACGTGATCGCTGTCGGTTATTATGACCGCTCTGGTTCGTCTGCCGTGAGTTGCATCAATCAGCATTCCGCGTTCCTTACTGTCCTGTATTATACGCTTTATCGGAGCCGACTCAGGGCTCACTATAGCAACAAGACGGTTGGCATTGACAAGATTACCAAAGCCGATATTTATCAGTTTCATTTTAGTATTCTCCGTTTATTCGATATTCTGGATCTGCTCTCTTATCTTTTCGACCTCAGCCTTAATATTGAGCACACGTTTTGTAATGTCAACATCCTGTGCTTTAGAGCCGATAGTGTTAGCCTCTCTGTTCATTTCCTGAGCAAGGAAATCAAGCTTTCTGCCAATAGGCTCACTACTTTCAAGAAGCGTATGGAGCTGGTCTATATGGCTGCGAAGTCTGACAGTTTCTTCCGCAACGGCTACCTTATCGGCAAAAATTGCCGCCTCTGTGAGTAAGCGCTGCTCATCAATGTTAACATCACCTATAAGAGTCTTTATTCTTTCAAGGAGCTTATCGTTATACTCCTTGACAGTCTGCGGAGATCTTTCCTCAATAAACTCAACATCGGAAATTATAGTTTTACTGCGCGAAATTACATCTGCCTTAAGCTTTTCGCCCTCTGCTTCACGCATATGAACAAATGAATCGGCAGCTTCAAGAGCCACGCCTTTTACAGCCTCCCATACAGCCTCTTCGTCAGCAGCTGCCTTGCGCACAACAAAGATTTCGTTGCTGCATCTGGAAAGTGATGAAACAGAGATATCATCACGCAGGTCATATCTTTCAGCAAGCTCCTTAAGTGCCTTATAATATCCGCTTGCAAGAGAATGATTAACCTCTACAATGCAGTCATCGGTATCCAGAGCGCTTATAATTACGTAGCACTCGACCTTACCTCTGAATATAACACTTTGAAACAAAGATTTGAGTTTATCATCGAGAAAGCCATATGTCCTGGGTGTTTTACAGCTGAACTCAAAGCCCTTGTGGTTAACGCTTTTAAGCTCAACAGAGATGCTCATACCGTCAATTTCTTTCTGCGCTCTGCCGAAACCCGTCATGCTTTTGATCATTACGCTTCAAACTCCTTATATAAAAACATTACATTATAATATTATTTTCAATTTTAACAAAACAACTTAACACAAGTCAATAAAATGACATTTTATGACATCTGATTTTGCTTACATCCGCAACAGCCCGCAAGCAAGAAAGGTATCTCACCGTAAAGCACATCATTCTTTGCAACGAATCCGAGCGATTTTGCAACGTTCACAAAAGCATCGGAAAGATAATTGCAGGCGTAGCTGTTACGATTGGAGGCAGCAGTCAGCGCACTTCGGATAAGGCCTTCTGCTGTTTCATCGTTAATCGCTTCAATTGTATTCAATGAGCAATGCGTCGGTGTATCCAAATTTAATGAAACACAGCCTGTCTGCTCACCGTTTTCATACGAGCGGTATATTACTGTATTGCCGCTGATATCGGGCTTAAACTCAATCATCGCGACGACTTCCCCTTTCTGCGGCAAGCATAAGCTTGCGAACTTCTTCTTCATCAAGATCACGCCATTTGCCCTGCGGCAGCATACCAAGCTTTATTGAGCCGACAGCTGTTCTCTTGAGCCTTGCTACCTCAATGCCAAGCTCTTCAAACATACGTCTTATCTGACGGTTTCTGCCTTCGTAAATGATAACCTCAACTACAACACGTCCCTCAGATTTATCAATAACCCTTAGACTTGCAGGAGCAGTAATTCTACCGTCAATCTCAATGCCGTCCTGGAATGCGGCAATCTGTTCATCAGTTATTTTCGGACGGATAGTTACACGGTATGTTTTGGGAACGTGACGTGTAGGATGAGTCATTGCATTGGAAAACGCGCCGTCATTAGTCATCAGAAGCATACCTTCCGACTCACGGTCAAGTCTGCCGACGGGATAGACACGTACGCCCACGTCTTTAATAAGTTCGGCAACGCACTTTCTCCCCTGCTCGTCCTGCATAGTGGTTATATAGCCTCTGGGCTTGTGAAGAACGATATACCGGAGATTATCCTGAACAGCAATTTTCTTGCCTAGGACGGTGACCTTATCTCTTTTAGAATCAACCTTATCTCCGATATTTGCAGTAACTCCGTTGACTTTGACAAATCCCAGCTCTATCATTTCTTCGCATTTTCTGCGAGAAGCGACACCGTTATCCGCCATAAATTTCTGTAATCTGACAAGATTTTTGGGCATTTCATTCACCGACAGTCATACTGACCGTCTGCCTTTCTTTAAATAATTCCTTAATTTTCAGCAACATTTTACCGAAAAATGATCTGACACGGGATAATGCAGTCGTTTTGTGCTCTGTCGGCACTGTAACAGCAGTTGCGGAATCATTAATTATAATTGGATATTCCGCAACAACCTTATCGCCTGCCATAATACGCACGCGGCCTGCAACTTCGCCGAACTCCACAGGTGCAAGCTCAAATTTCTTTAGTAACACCTGAGTTGAAAGAACACTTGCATCACAGAGTGTTGCGATTTGAACAGGCATAGCAGTTACTAAACCGACGCTGCTTTTTTCTGCACCGTAAACATCAAGTTCCGGCAGGGATACACTTATATCCTTAACCGATACTTTACTGAATCCGTACTCCAAAAGCTTTCGGTGATCATTCCAATCATCAGGAGCATTAAGAGTTACGCAAACCAGCGTAACCCCGTCGCGTACTGCAGCAGAAACAAGACAGCGGCCGCTTTTTTTAGTAAACCCTGTCTTGATTCCAATCGCTCCGTCGAAGCTTTTGAGAAGCCTATTATGATTTGATAAATAGCGCACATACGGCTCTTTGCCATAGCAAAGCTTAGCACTAACCGCACTGCAAGCTTCACGGAATTGCGGATTCTGTAAAGCATAACAGCCCAATAATGCCATATCATAAGCTGTAGAATAATGATTTTTGTCATCAAGACCTGAAGGTGTTACAAAATTTGTATCTGACATCCCAAGCTGATTTGCTTTGGCGTTCATTCGGCGGGCAAATGCTTCTATACTTCCGTCAATTGAAACAGCGGCAGTATTTGCAGCATCGTTTCCCGATGCTAAAAGCATACCGTAGACAAGATCGTGAAATGTAACCTTGTCCCCGCTTTTCAGACCCATCGAGGTACCTTCAACATTTACCATCTGATCAGTTGTGACAACTGTTCTGTGAGGCGTTGCACACTCAAGTGTTAGCAAAGCTGTCATTATTTTTGTTGTGCTCGCCATTGGTCGTTTAACTCGCGAATTTTTTTCAAACACGACCTCTTTGGTATCCGCAACCATAAGCACCGCAGAGTTTGCAGAAACATCGGGCTCTGCAGCAAAACAGGTAAACGAAAACGCAGCAAATAATAAAACAACCGCAACAAATCTTTTCATTCAATCACCGCCGACATATAATTATTAAACTATATGCGGCGGTATAAGAATGATTACAGAATCTCTGTATCAGCAGCCTGAGCCTTTGCTTCCTTATTCTTGTTGATAAGACCTGATACAGTATCAACAACTTCAGGAACTACGCTGATAATCTTTTCTGCAGGGTTATCGCCTGAAGGGACAGACTTGATTGTTACATTACCGTTGTTGATAACAACAAATGCAACAGGTGTGATTGTGATACCGGCACCGCCGCCACCGCCAAAAAGCTCAACATTTGACTTTGAGGGGAAATCCGAGCCACCTGATGCAAAGCCGTATGTAACCTTTGAAACGGGGATGATGGTGATACCTTCTGCTGAAAATACGGGCTCGCCAACGATTGTGCTGACATCTACAAGGTCACGGATCTTTTCGATTGCTGTACCGAGGATGCCTGATGCTGACTGTTCTTTCATGTTTATTTTCCTCCTTGAGAATTATTGATTTGTTTATTTTCGGAACTTACTGCCTGTGAATTATTCGCGGGTTCCGATGATTTATTACTAAGCAGTTTGAAAACCACTTTGAATAACAACTTAAATGCTAAAACAACAAGAGCATTTGTTATGAAAATCGGTCTGATTGAAATAACTGTCTTAAATACAGCTGTTTTGTCTTTTGCCATAAAATTCGGCTGAATATCGCAGCAGTAATCCTTTACCTTGCACGTGCTTGTGATAAATCCGAGTGCCGGAAAAACATATGAGCACGTTTTGCCGTAAAGTATTGCTGTTTCTGCCGAATCACCTGCACCGACTGTGAGGTAAAGCTTCAGTTCGCGGAAAATAAGGTGCTTGAAAACCGAACCGAACATACCGCGCATAGCTGAAACAGTATCATTGAGAAGTTGCATAACACCGGAAAAGCCTTGGTTCTTGTAAAACTTCACAAGAATATTGTCTTGTTTGGGCTTATTTGCTTTATTTTCGTTTACTGTTTCTTCGGGTTTATTCTTTTCTTTCTTCTGTTTTTCTTTTTTGGGCTTTTCTTCGTCGTTTTTCTTTTCAGGGCCGGGTAAAACGGTTTTTTTGATAAAGAGCCATTTTACATCGACCTTAAACTCTTCGTTGTATGAAAGATAAAGCGTAAATCTGATTGAAAAAATTAAAACAATAAACGCTATTATCGCTAAAATTACGTATAACGCGACCAAACACGTCACCCCGTTTCTATAATCTGCTACATATTAAGTAAAATCTTCGTTAAAGACGTCGTCATCAGCTTCGGAAACAAGATTTTCATCATCTTCGGGAATAACGAGAGTTTCCGTTTTTCCTTTCGAGTCGGAAGAAGTTTCACCGGATGTGAGAGCTTGCTTGAGCTCGTCTTCATTCTTTTCGGGAAGAGGCGGAAGCTCACTTAAATCCGAAACGCAAAAACATCTGAGGAAGTCAGAGGTTGTACCATATATCAAAGGTCTGCCGGGCAACTCTAACCTGCCCTTTTCTTCAATCAGACCGCGCTGACAAAGAGTTGATATAACACCCGAGCAGTCAACACCTCTGACTTGTTCAATAAACGACTTGGTAACGGGCTGATTGTAAGCTATTACGGCAAGCACTTCAAATGCCGCACCGGAAAGGGGCGTGTTTCTCTTAAGGTCAAGAATATCACGGATAAGAGGTGCAAACTCCTGACGCGAGCACATCTGAGCCTTATCGCCGAGCTTCATAACACAAAGTCCGCTGCCGTTTTCATCGAGCTTGTCAGCAAGATTAATTATGATACTTTCAATCTGCTCGGCATCGCAACCAAGCACTTCAGCTATTCTTATTATTTCAAGCGGCTCACCGGAAGCAAACAGCATTGCTTCAACTGCCGCACTGAGTTCTTTTGCATTCACTGTGTATCAACCTCCTCAATAAGTTCAACGGTTGCATTTGATTTTTCACCGTCGATATAAATCTGCTTGGATTTGACAAGTGAAAGAATTGCAAGGAAAGTTGCAACCATTTCCGAGCGGGACGTAGAGTTTTCAAAGAAATGCTCTATGCTGCGCTTCTCGCCTATTCTCAATTGCGCTAGTATGACACTTACTCTTGAACCGACAGAAACAATTTTTGCTGCAACAATTTTTGTGAAAGCTTCAACAGGCGGAGGAAGCTTACGCATACTTTTACCGATCGCCGAAATATAAGCTTTCAGCAGTTCATCGGGTGCATGGGTACGCGTATAAGTCATATCAGCCTCTATTTTCTCAGGCGGTGTTTCGATATAATCGAATCCTTTTGCTATCTGTGAAAGCTTACCTGCCATTAGCTGACAGTCGGCATATTCACTCAGCTCACCTCTGAGCTCTTCCTGCAGCTTTTCGCCATCGTCATAGACAGGAAGCAGAGAAACCGTTTTGATATATACAAGTCTGGCCGCCATTTCAAGAAATTCGCTGGCAACCTCCATATTTTCAAGCTGCATAACACGAATATATTCGATATACTGATCAATCAGCTCAGTAATAACAACATCGTTAATACTGACCTTGTGCTTACTTATAAGGAAGAGCAACAAATCAAGCGGCCCTTCAAATACTTCGGTTTTATACTGAATAGGTTCCAAAAAATTCTACCCCTTTTAGATAATCAGCCGATAAATATAAACGGTAAACCCGCAACAAAGCTAAGCGCATCGTAAACCAGACCCGAAATGAACGACAGCGGACCGGAAAGAATATTAGTGAAAAGCAAAACCATAATGACGATCATAATGATTCGCTCATACTTCATTACCTGAAAATAAATCTTATCCGGAAGTATAACGCTGATAATTCTTGAGCCGTCAAGAGGCGGTATAGGTAACAGGTTAAATACTGCAAGATTAATATTTATAGAAGCACAAAAGGCAAAGAAATACATTATAATCTGCATGAGCAAGAACAAATCAGTGCTGACATAAAAACTGATTACTGTAACCACATTGAGCAAAACAAGAGAAATCAGCGCCATAATCAGATTTGATACAGGACCTGCCAGAGCAACAGCAGCCATACACCTTTTGGCATATCCGGGATCATAAACCGTATCACGACCAAACATATAAACGTTATCTGCCGGACTGTTTTTGTTCTTTTTGCGGAAGTTACGCATATTGACCGGCACCGCCTTTGCATAACCGAATCCGCACAGCATTATCATAAGTGCACCAATTGGATCGATATGGGCAAACGGTGACAGAGTCAATCTGCCTTTCAGTCTCGCTGTCTTATCACCCAGCTTGTCCGCAATAAAAGCGTGAGCAAACTCGTGAATCGGAAGAACACAGATAACAACGAAAACACGAACAAGAAGCTTCATTACCACTTCAATTAAGTCTCCGTCGCCGGTGATTGATCGAATTAAATCAACTATCATTTTTCACTACTCCGTAATCTTTTCTTTTGCGATAACAACACGGTCGTTACCGTAATAATCCTTTATTACTTCAACTTTTTTAAAGTATCGGCTGAAAATGAGACTAACATCGTTCCCCTGTTCCTCGCCGATTTCAACTGCAACCATACCATCAGGCTTTACGGCACTAAACCATTTTTCTGCAATGGCACGGTAAAAATCGAGCCCGTCAGCTCCGCCGTCAAGCGCCATATACGGCTCTGAAAGAACCTCTCGTTGAAGACCCGATATGAGATTGGTTTTGATATAAGGCGGATTAGACAGTAAAATATCGCAGGTTTTTCCGCCAAACAAATCGGCACCATAGAACAAATCACCTTTTACAACTGACAAATTATCAACCTTGTGATAATTTTTGTTTTTATTCAGATATTCAAGAGCTTTATCAGACTTCTCAAGAGCTGTTACATCTGCACCCGTAAGCAGCTTTGATACTGTGATACCTATGCATCCGCTGCCCGAGCACAAATCAAAGCAAGTGAGATTTTGCTTATCCTTTGCAAAATCAAGCGCTATATCAACCAGCAGCTCCGTTTCGGGACGCGGAATCAGAACACCTTCACCTACAAAAAAATCAAGTCCGTAAAACTCCCACTTGCCGAGTATATACTGCAGCGGTTCACCGTTAACACGACGTGCGGCAAAGCTTTCTGCCTTTTTTACCGCTTCGGTATCAACCTCGTTATTGCCCATAATTCTCAGCACCGAGTTAGTAACGCCGATAATATCTGCAATTATGCAGTCAGCTTCAAATTCAGCCTCTTCAAAAGAACAGCAAGCAAGCTTACTGCTGATAATTTCTCTTAAATCTTTAAGCTTCATCGGATTCATTCTGCTGATTTTCTTCTGAAGCTTCTTCGTTCTTTTCTTCTGTAGGAGGCTCAATAACAGCCTTTATTGCAGCAATACCAACCTCGATAATATCATCTTCGGGTTCTTTGGTTGTTATTCTCTGCATAAGCAGACCGGGTGCTGAAAGAACTCTGGTAAAAACATTATCGTGCTTGCCTGCAAGGCGTATGCACTCGTAACCGATACTCATTATCGCAGGAAGCATTGCAACCTTTACAGCAATCCAGAGCCAGAGGCTGGTCTGTCTCAGTTCAGGAAATAAAACGTTGATAACCGAAGAAATAACGATACTTAAAATAAGTGTGATAAATATAAAGCTTGTACCGCAGCGAGGGTGAAAACGCTTTTGCTTACGTACATTTTCAACAGTAAGCTCAAGTCCGTGCTCAACACAAAAGATTGATTTATGTTCAGCACCGTGGTACTTGAAAACTCTTTTTATATCACTCATCTGAGAAACAGCCCACATATAAGCTATAAAGATAATCATACGCATTACACCCTCAATTATCGGAATGTAGCGGTCAAGCGTACCGTGTGCAAGATACTTATTAATAAGGTCCGATGTCAGTGTCGGCAGATAGAAGAAGATCACAAAAGCAAGGCCAAAGCCAAGAACCATTGCAACAGCACCTATTACTGCCATCATTTTAGGACCGAAGTGATCACTGAGCCATTTATCAAGCTTTGACATTTCCTCTTCATTGGTGTCGGATGTATCAAAAGCTGTTTTCTCGGCTGATTCCATCATACACTTGTAGCCGAAAAGCATCTGCTCAACAAAGCTTATAGGGCCACGGATAAACGGAGCCTTAAGGAACTTAAACTTATCGGTTATTGAATGCACCTCTTTACGAGTGAGGTCAATTGATCCGTCAGGCATTCTGCAAGCCATTGCAGCACCGTATGGTCCTTTCATCATAATACCCTCTATCAGCGCTTCACCGCCGACACCGGAGTACTTAATCTTTCCGTCTTTGCTCATTTCTTTTTATCCTTCCTTTATGAGATTAGTTTATTAATTTATTCAAGCGTTATTTCTGCGGTTTCCACCGGCTCGACCGGCAACGTCACTTTTACGGTAGTACCTTCGCCCAATACGCTGTTGATTTCCAATTTTCCATCGTGAAGCTTAATGATTTCGTCTGCAACGGCAAGGCCGATGCCCGTGCCGTGAACTGACATATTAGCACGGAAGAACTTTGCAGTTACCCTCGGAATGTTCTCGGGAGATATTCCGCAGCCTGTATCGGTAAAGAATATAACAAGCTCGTTGTCGTGAATTTCCGCAAGGACAATAACCTTTCCGCCGTGCTCGTTGTACTTGATAGCATTATCAAGCAGATTAACAAAAACCTGTCGGATTTTCGGAGCATCACCGTACATCGGCAAAGGCAGATGAGGAACGTTATAAGTTACCTCTATACCCTCTCTGACTGCCCTGTCCTTAAATGTAAACACAGCGTCATCAAGCTCAGCAAGAACGTCAATTTTTGACTTATTCAGCTGCATCTTGCCGTTTTGCATACGTGAAAAATCCAACAGCTCCTCAACCATATCAGACAAACGCTGTGATTCGCTGATAATAACCGACATACCTTTTTGTGTAGTTTCGGGGTCGCTGTCGCCTAACTGAACAATGGTTTCGCCCCAGCCTTTAATTGCTGTAAGCGGTGTGCGAAGCTCATGAGAAATTGTAGAAATAAAGTCGTTTTTAAGGCTCTCTGTCTGACTGAGTTCATCTGCCATATTGTTGAACGTTGCACAAAGCTGATCTATCTCATCGTGCATACCGCCTGTGTTTACTCTAGCCGTAAGGTCACCCTTAGCGATTTTTTCCGCAGTTTCATTCACCTGAAGCACGGGACGGACAATCGACCTGATAAAAAATCTTCCCGAGGCGAAAACAAGAAGCAAAACCATTGCCGCAATAAGAAAAACAAATAATGCGATAAATGTGAGAGTTCTGTCAACATCCTCTAACGATGAAATATATCGCACAGCACCGGCATACTCACCCTTTACGTTAGGTATCATAGCAGTAATTGCCATAACCTTTTCACCGCTTGAAAGCCTGCCCGTCCATTTGCCTTTATCGGTTTCGGATGTTTTTGCAAGCTCATAGTCAGGCATAACCGATTCAGCCTCTATATCGAAACCCGAAGAAGAAACAATCGGTTTACCGTTTTTGTCGATAACCCAAACCTCCATCAGATTCTTATCGGAAAAGTCTTCAACAAAATTGATTGCGCCGGAAACAAAAGTATCATCATTACTGCCGATATACTGTGAGAAGTAAGAATTCACAAGGTCAGATGCTCTAGAATCAAGAGTCATCTCAACATAATTGTAATAATGACCGAGAATAAGAAAAACAGATGTAAAAGCAAACGCAAGGATAATTCCTGCAATAACGCAAAACGTACCGAAAAACCAACGCTTTGAAATGCCACTGATTCGCTTCACTGCTTTTCCTCCTCTCGTAATTTCAACTGTAGATCAGTTTATGATATCCACTTATAGCCCATACCCCAAACGGTTGTGAGATGAACGGGATTTGATGGCACGTCCTCAACTTTCATTCTCAGGCGTCTGATATTGACGTCTACTACCTTATCCTCACCGAAGTAGTTTTCACCCCATACGTGGGTGAGAATATCGTTCCGGTCAAGTGCTGCACCCTGGTTAGAAAGAAAATACTCCATAATCTGGAATTCAACCTGTGTCAGTTCAATAAGTACACCGTTTTTTGTGAGAGTACGGTTGCGAAGATTAAGGGCAAACTCGCCGCTGCGAAGGATATACTCGCTGTCGTTTGTTTTTTCGGACGACTTATTTGCAATGCCTACACGTCTGTACAGAGCATCAACTCTCGCCATAAGCTCAGAGGGAGAAAACGGCTTGGTTACGTAATCGTCAGCACCCATCATAAGGCCTGTTATCTTATCCATTTCCTGTGTTTTGGCCGTCAGCATAATAATGCCTACATTCTCGTTTTTCGAACGGATCTCTTTGCAAACGGCAAGCCCATCCATTTCGGGCATCATAATATCGAGGATCGCTATATCAATCTCCTCATCTGCGCTGTTATAAGCGTCAAGCGCCTGCAAACCATTTTCCGCCTGAGTTACTTTATAACCGCTTCGCATCAGATTTATAACAATAAATTCTCTGATGGCTGCTTCATCTTCGGCAACAAGAATATGTTTCATAATTCACACCCCATAATCAAAAGTTCAACGAGAAATAGTTTGATAAATCAACCGAATCAACACCTGCATCTGAGCCTTTCTGTGTGAGAGAACAGTAATAGACCGTGTTATTCTGAACGTAAAGCATCTGCGTAACATCAGAGCTTATATTATCCCATTCATCAAAATCACAAGCACTAATTGAGAACAGCTCTTCTTCATCGGTATTGACAAAGTGCCATGTTCTGGCAACATTGTCGCTGTGCACAAACACCTTATCCTTCCAAGTTTCGGGATAATAAAGCATATAGTTCTCAAGAAGATTCACAACGAAATACTCACATTCTTGCAGGCCGTCTTCTGTCACCTTACACCATGCAAGAAGATAACCGAACGACATATCGCTGTTTATACTTTCAGACATGAGCTTACGAATAGGTATCTCAATAATGCCGTCGTTATCAATATCTCTGCAAATGAGATCACTGCTTCGGAGTGTCAGATCGGGAGATTCAGAATCGTTCAGGACAAATTCGAGCTTATGCGAATCCGGATTCCATGAAACTACTTGAGTTATACACTGACCTTCCGCGATATCGGCATCAATGAAGAATCTCGGAGAGCTGCTTCCCTGCGGATGGTCAAAAAGCATTGACGAGAGAGAAATTATCCTATTATCAAGCAGAAACTCATTGAGCAGCATTACTTCATCATTTTTACTGATATTTATCAGCCTTAGAGTTGTAGCACCTAATGAACGGGTTACGTTGTGGTAAGCTACAAGAAGCTGTTTGCTGTTTGTGCCGTATACATCTGCAAGAAGCATTAGGTCATAAGGCTCGCTGATACAAGCAGAAACAGTAAGCGCAGACTGTTCTTTGCTGCAAGTATATAACGACAGTACCTTCTGCGACTTATCGTCAAACAGGAACCAAGTGACCATAATTTCATCATCGCCGTCGCTGTTAAGGTCCGCAAAGCTGACGTTAAGCACACCGCTGCCATTACCTGCAAAATCTGATGCAAGAATCCACTCTTCACCGGATTTTGTCATCACACACATTCTGACAACCGAAATATCATCGTTGTTTACATAAAACACAATTGCTTCATCTGAACCGTCAGCATTAATATCGCGGATCGTGATTGCCGAATGATATTCACCCGACTCGGGAGAGCGATATGATATCTGACTGCCGAGAAGCTTTTTAATAGAATTTTCAAGCTCCGTTTCAACCGATGTATGAGGAGGTCGCATAAGGCTCTCTATGGATCTGAGTTCGAATGAACAGCCACCGAGAAAAACACTCATAAGAATAAAAACTGAAACAACAGCGGTTGTTATCTTTTTCAAATCCGACACCTCCTCTTTGAACAATCAAACTTATTACTTCACTCTTACGTAATAACTTCCGCTTACCCAGCAGTCGTTACTGTTTTTTACGCTGAGCTTTGCTCGAACGCTCTGACTTACTGCGGTAACGTCAATATTGGTCAAATCCACAACTATATTTATATCCGTAGCCCGGATCTTATCAAGTGAATCAGCAGGACCGACCACAGTAACCGAACCTATGGATTCCTGTATTTCGGTAACTTCATATCCGTCAGGCGCATTTATAAACGAGATACTTTCATTTGGCACATTAATTGTCCGTTGCGAACAATCGGTTACATTGATGACAATCTCAAAACTTTCTGCTTCATCAATCAGATATTCAGCGGAAGCCGAGGCCGCATCCACCTTAAAGACATTTTTGCCGGGCTTAAGCTGAGAAAAGTCAATAATATTAACGACAATATTATCGGGTACACTGTTTTTATCAACACCCTGGATACCTGCTTTTATGCTGGACGGAGATACAGTATAGCTAAATCCGTTTTCAATATAGGCAAGAGGCACATTTATAAACTCAACAGCAGTAGGCCTTTCTGCTTCAAAATAAACCGGTTGAGTAATAGTAACCTCTGAATTGCCGTAATTAAAACCGAGATAATGAAGAACTCCACCGTTTTCGTTGTAAGCCTTTACATCGGCAGCTTGAGTTTTGGTAGCATCGAGAGGTCTGTCAACAACCATCTCTGCAAACACGCTCTTGATGCTGTTAATTTCAGTTGCAGGACCCGAAACGGTGACTTTGTCAACTGAAAGGAAAGGAGCACCTGCGATGTATCCTGATTTTACAAGATCACCGTCTGCAATAACCCTGGGCTCAATCGGGAAATCAAGCTCTTTATATACGTCAAAATAAACCTCAATCTGTTGTTCGGAAACAGAAACAATTTCGAACTCATCGTTTTCGTTTACCTTTGTTGTTTTAAGAACGAGGGTGTGTTTTCCTGCAGAATCAACGTAAGCAGTCTGAGCAATTACCTTGAAAGAATCTTTATTGACGGCAGATGAATTGACAAAATATCTCTTACCGGAAACCTCGATATCTACCGTAAAATCCGACTGACCGAATATTTCAAGATCAAACTGTGCAGGTACGCTGTTTGTAAGGTCAATACTGACAGGAACATCGTTGATAACAGCTGTGTCTATGGGACTGAACAGAATTACTACTGCCAGCCAAATAATGACAGCAAGAATGAAGGAAAAAACCATCAGCACTTTGTTATCGTAGAATATCTTATGTGTTATGTTGGCTATTTTGTTCATCAGGCTTTTTCGCCTCCTCTCACTTTGTTTTCTTGAATTTTGATGCTATTTTTGTAAGGAATCCTTTATTCTTTTCGTCCTCACGCGATACCAGATAATTCTGAAGGCTGTCACGAAGCTGAGCAGAAGTAAGACCACGCTGAATTCTGCCTTTGTTGACAATTGAGATAGTGCCTGTTTCCTCGGAAACAACAACTACTACTGCATCGCTTTCTTCAGTCATACCGATAGCGGCACGGTGGCGTGTGCCAAGCTCCTTGCTCAGAGCATTGTTTTTTGTAAGCGGCAAGATGCAGCCGGCAGCAGCTACTCTGTCCGCACGGATAATAGCCGCACCGTCGTGGAGTGGGGTTTTAGGGAAGAACACCGTACCTATAAGCTCTTCAGTTGCAAGTGCATCAACCGTTGTGCCTGTTTCGATAACCGACCCCAGAAGCGTCTGACGCTCAAACACAATCAGAGCGCCGATTTTCTCCTCACTCATCTTTGAAACAGATCGGCAAACTTCAGTAATCATTGTGTTGAGCTTTTCATTTGTTAGCTGACGTGAACTTTTGCCGATATTGAAAACCGAAAAGTTTGTAAATCCGCTTCGACCCACACTCTCAAGTGCATGACGAATTTCAGGAGTAAATATGATAATCAGAAAAACTACCGCATTTGAAGCAACGCTTTTAAAAAGGAATGATGTTGCCTGCATATCAAGAACAGTTATTACAACATAAACTATACCGAAAAGCAGAATTCCTTTAAAAAGCTGAATTGCTCTTGTTTCACGAATAAACTTAACAACGCTGAACACAACAAAAGCAACAAGACATATATCTAAAAGGTCATTAATACGGAAAGAGCTGATGACACCCAATATCTGCTGAAACAAGCTTGTTATTCCGTCACGATAACTCATAAAAATACCACTCCATTCTTTGAGCTTTTATTATAACACGCGTATTATTATAATGCAAATAAAAATGAGCATTTTAATATTATTTTTATAAAAAAATTATAAAAAAACACCTTGTGCTGCAAAAGCAACACAAGGTGCATCAATAAAAGCATGAAAAGCTATTCAAAATCAGAACATCATAGAGCGGATAAGCTGCTCGCACTGCTCCTCATCCATAAGCTTGGGGACAGGATAAAGCGGATTGCCCTCGAACATTGCACGCTCTGCAATAGTCGGGATATCCTCTTCCTTGATACAATCAAAAGATGCCGGAATTTTCATTCTGGAATTCATTGCGCAGATCTCATCGATAAAGAGCACTGCTTTCTCTGCAGCAGACATACCGGCTGTATCGAGACCTGCAATATCAGCAAGCTCTGCAAGCTTGTCGTGAATATCCTCACCATAATAGCGAAGAACATAGGGAAGAATAATTGCATTTGCAAGTCCGTGGGGAACGTTGTAGAAGCCACCGAGATTGTGAGCGATAGCGTGAACATAGCCTACATAAGCCTGAGTAAATGCAATGCCTGCAAGGAATGAAGCATTGAGCATATTGTTTCTGGCTTCAATGTTCTTGGGCTCGTTGTAAGCAGTTTCAAGGTTAGCAAAAATCATCTTGACTGCTTTTTCAGCAGCAGCTTTTGTTTCGGGAGTATTGCTGCGGCCGATATACGCCTCTACAGCGTGAGTAAGAGCATCCATACCTGTTGTAGAAGTAATGTGGGGAGGCAGACCAACGGTAAGCTCGGGATCAAGAACAGCCATCTTGGGACGAAGGCAAGGATCGTTGATTGCGAACTTCTCGTGAGTTTCAGGGTTAACGATAACTGCGGCAATTGTGGTTTCAGAGCCCGTACCTGCGGTTGTGGGTACAGCATAAAGAGGCGGAAGTTTTGTAAGCACCTTGAGAGTACCTCTCATTGCAGGAATCATCTTATTGGGAGCAGCAACTCTTGCTGCGGCAACCTTAGCGCAATCCATCGGTGAACCGCCGCCGAAAGCAATGATTGCTTCGCAATTGTGGTTTATATAGAGCTCTCGAGCCTCTTCTACATTGGGAATTGTGGGGTTGGGCTGTGTGCCGTCGTAAACCACATAATTGATACCCTTTGCCTCAAGACCCTCTTTGAGTGAATTGAGCAGACCAAGACCGTGAAGACCCTTATCGGTAACGATCATAACATTTTTGATACCGTTGCCTTTAAGCACAGCAGGAAGCTTTTTAACACTGCCGGGGCCCTTAATAGTCTGAGGACCAGTCCAGTCGAGTGCCTTGCTTACTACTCTGAAAACAGCCTGATAGCTACGGCAATAAGCACCGTAAAATTTGTTCATAAAATCGCGCTCCTTTATACAAATTGTAATATTAACTAAAATGCAACCCGACCCGTGCTATCACACCGGACTGTCGGAATTTGCAAAAAGTACAAAATTATACAGCAAGGTTTAACCTATGCCTACCAAGGAAAGAACCGGAGCCAACAGGCCGTACATTGCAACGGTCATAATTACACCGGCAATGAGAACACCTAAAGCAATAACGCCTGTGGATTTGCGGACAGGCATATTCATAAGGGCAGCAATAAGTGCACCCGTCCAGCCGCCGGTACCGGGCAACGGAATTGCGACAAAGATCAAAAGGCCCCATATACCGTACTTTTTAACGGTATCGCTCTTTTTTTCAGAACGCAACTCAAGCTTTTTTATCATTTTACCAAAAACGGGTTTATCGCGCAAGAACTGAAAAACTCTTCGTATAAACAGCAGGATAAACGGAATCGGGATCATATTGGCGATATAAGAAATGATAAATGCAGGAATAAGCTCAACACCAAGAAGTTTTGCCGCAATAATTCCGCCACGCAGCTCAAGAATCGGAAGCAAAGAAACTATGAATACAATAAGTTCTTCCGGAATCTTATCCTGAAAAAAAGTTACAATGCTTTGTGCAAGTGACTCTGCCATTTTACCCTCCGTTAATTTTCGCTGATAACACCTGTTCTGATTAGGAATTCGTTTGCTCTTTCAAGAATTGATCTGTCATTCTCAAATTTGAGTGTTTTAATAGCTTTTGCATAGTTAAGCCAGATATAATCTTCGATTTCTTCTTGTTGAATTTTAGTTTGAGTATCTGTGGTTGAAGCAACAAAAATAGAGACGGATTTTTCAACTTTGCCTTGAATTGTATACTCGGACGTTGAAACAAAGCCGGGAATTATCTTGATTCGAATACCAGTTTCCTCAAGAACTTCGCGCTTTGCGGTTTCTTCTTTAGTTTCGCCGTTTTCTATATGACCTTTTGGAAATCCCCAGTTGGCGCTGCGTTTGTTTTTTATTAGAAGATATCGTGTCTCCCCTGCTATATTGCGAAATACAACTGCACCGCAGCTGCTTTCGTATAAGCATTCTATAGTATAATCCTTCTCATCGCCCTCCGCAAATGCTACTGCACGGCGGACATCATTAACAATAAATCTCGTGCTTTTCGGAGCCGCGACCCAAATTCTCTCACCGTTTTTGCGGTGAATGATCGCAATCACTCTGCCGTCAAAATTACGAACGGGATGATCAATGCCCATTATGTACGCAAAGCGAACAGAAGAATGCGTGTTATTTTCAACACGGCCAAAATTCAGCTCATAAATAAGGCCGCTTTCTCTGTCCTGAGAGTGATAGGGCTTTGTAACGTTTACCCGTACATACTTACCTAACATTCGGCAGTTTTTCTCCTTTCATAAAAATCAAGATAGATTCACACATATGGATTAATTATATAACTAAATACAATTAAATACAAGATATATTTTAAAATATAAGAAAAAAATCGGGCAGAATTTAATCTGCCCGACCATAATCAGTCGCTTGCAAGCGCTTTAATATATCTCTTGAAGAAAACAACAGCCTCACCTACTGTATTTACAGGCAGACGTTCGTTTGTGCCGTGGGTACAAAGAAGAAGCTTTGTATCCGCAATAAAGGGTGAATATCTGTAAACATTCTCACATACACGCTCGTAATAATACGCATCCGTACCGCCCATAACAAGATACGGCGCTACGATTGCCTGGGGATAGTCAGACATTGTAATCTGCTCAAGTGCTTTAAATGCTCGGGAGTCTGTGGGCGAGAAGTTTGATGCTTCTTTCGCCTTGAGGCACTTAACAATAATCTTCTTATTTTTGACAACCTTATGGATATGCTCTTCGATATCCTTGGTTGTTGTGCCCGGCATTGCACGGAAGTTGACAACAATGCTCGAACGCTGAGGCAGAACGTTTGCGGCAGGGCTGCCCTGCGCCATAGTTACACCTGTTGTAGTGCGGATAAGGCTTGCTCCCGGAGGAATAAGCTTAAGAACCTCTTTGATTACCGGATTGAGAAGAGGAAGATTGCAGGTGATAAGCTTTGCAGGGTAGCTTACTCTTCTGCCGATTTTATCAAACAGATCAGTAAGGAAAGGCAACATCTGTGCCTTGAATTGATTGTTTTCAAGGTCGCGTATTACTTCGGCGAGCTGTCCCAGACCGCTGTGCTTAGGCGGCTGTGAAGAGTGACCGCCCTTTGTTTCTACGGTTATTTCAAAATCAGCATAACCCTTTTCAGCTATACCGATACCTGCTATAAATCCGTCAATTATACCCTTAACTTTTACAGGGAGGATCGCTCCACCCTCATCAATTACACAGTCAAGATGTATACCTCTTGATTTGAGAAGCTCAGCAATTGCTCTGGCGCCCGAATGCTCGGAAGCGACAATTTCTTCATTATGACCAAAGCAGAGGTATACGTCACGTACGGGCTTATAACCGTCGGCAATAAGTGTTTCTACGGCATCCATAACGCAGATGAGATGGTTTTTCATATCCATTGCTCCTCTGCCCCATATAAAGCCGTCATCCACATCACCGCTGAAAGGCTCATGCTCCCAATCCTGCTCTGTTCCTTTTGATATCGGAACAACGTCCTGATGAGCGAGAAGAGCTATCGGGTCGAGTGAAGAATCCGTACCCTTCCAGCGATAGAGAAGGCTCGCTCTGTCAACAACCTCTTTTTCGAGTGTAGATGCAATAAGAGGATACGCTTCATCAAGGAATGCGTGAAAACGCTCAAATTCAGCCCAATCCATTTCATCGGGATCGGGATAAGAAACTGTCTTGTAAGTAATAGCCTGACTGATGTGCTTAATTGCAAGCTCTTCATTACAGTTTTCATCCGGAAGCTTTTCTACCGTTGTATTTTCGGGATTAAAAGCGGCAGCCCTCACACAATTTAATGCCGTAACCGCGCCCAATGCACCCAAAGCAATCTTAGTTTTTGCCTTCATAAATTACACCTCTCTGAATCATTATTTCTCATCTGCAGGCCATATTCTGTGGTGGAAGCAGCTGCTTCTGCCCTTATGGCAGGCAAAACCGGTCTGATGAACTTTGATAAGCAGAGAATCATTATCGCAATCAGCATAGATACTGACAAGATGCTGTGCGGATTCACTGCCCTTTTTCCAAAGCTTATGGCTTGACCTGCTGCAATACCAGACATAGCCCGTATCAATTGTTTTTTGAAGTGACTCACGGCTCATAAAGCCCGTGTTAAGTACCTTACCCGTATCTTTGCTTTTTACGACAACGGGAATCAAAGTATAACGTTGAAAATATTTTGAAATATCCATTCTCTAAACACCAAATTAAAAATCGAACAAACTAATCTGCATACTTTCGGGAATACCCTCAAGTGCTCCTGCTTCACGCAAAGCATTGATAACGCTGCTTGAAACACCTGCTCTGCGCTGAAACTCATCAACGCACATAAACTCACCTTCGCCGTCGTCACGTGCAGCTGCAATAGCCTTGGCAGCGTTTTCACCCGTACCGTTAAGCGATGAGAAAGCAAGACGGATCTTCCCATCCTCGATCTTAAATACAGTTGCATCGGATTTATAAAGGTCAATCGGTAGGAATTCAATGCCTCTTGCCTTCATTTCAAGAAGAACCTGAAGCGCTGTATACTGTGATAATTCTTTCGGAGTTGCCTCTTTACCCTTATCGGTGATTTCTCTCATTTTACGTCTGACCTGGTCAATCGTTGACATGATCAGCGTTGCATCAAGATCTCCGCCGCGAACAGTAAGATAAGCGGCATAATACGCAACCTTATGGTAAATTTTATACCATCCCAGACGAAGGGCTGCAATAACGTAGGCCGCAGCGTGAGCCTTCGGGAACATATACTTGATCTTCATACAAGAATCAATGTACCATTCCTCAACGCCGTGCTTTCTCATAGCAGCCATATGCTCGGGGGTAAGCAACTTGGTAGCGTTACCTTTACGGACAATTTCCATAATCTTGAAAGCCATATCCGGCTCAAGGCCCTTATGCATAAGGTAAACCATAATATTATCACGGGTTCCGATAACCTCGGAAATAGTACAGACATTATTATGAATCAATTCCTGCGCATTTCCGAGCCAAACGTCAGTACCGTGGGAAAGGCCGGAAATCTGAAGCAAGTCGGCAAAGCCCTTGGGCTGAGCTTCGAGAAGCATCTGGCGAACAAAACTTGTTCCCATTTCGGGAATTGAAAGCGTACCTGTTTCACAGTCAATATCCTCAGCCGTAATTCCGAGCGGTTCGGGGCTGACGATCATTTTGTAAAGCTGCTTATCACAAACATCGGCATCAAGCACGGAAACGCCTGTAAAGTCCTCAAGGTACTTGTAGAGCGTCGGCACATCATGGCCGAGATTATCAAGCTTAAGAATCGTATCGTGCAGTGCATGGAAATCGAAGTGAGTTGTGATAGAGGCTGCATCAACGTCATCTGCAGGATGCTGAACAGCGGTAAAATCCTCCGCCTCGTATCTGTCAGGTACGATAACCATACCGCCGGGATGCTGACCCGTAGTACGTTTAATACCCGTACAGCCCTTTACAAGCCTGTCAATTTCAGCATTGTGGAGCGACAAACCCTTGGCTTCAAAATACTTTTTGACAAATCCGAAAGCAGTTTTATCGGCAACGGTTGATACAGTACCAGCCTTGAAAACGTAGGATTTACCAAAAAGCTCCTCGGTATAACGGTGAGCATAGAACTGATACTCACCCGAGAAATTGAGGTCGATATCGGGTGATTTATCGCCCTTGAAACCGAGGAAGGTTTCGAAAGGAATATCGTGTCCGTCACGAATCATCGGTGCGCCGCAAACGGGACAGTTTTTGGGAGGCAGATCAAAGCCGGAACCGACTTCGCCCTTAAGGAAGAATTCGCTGTGCTTACATTCCTTACAAAGGTAGAACGGTGCAAGCGGCATAACCTCCGAAATACCTGCCATTGAGGCAACAAATGATGAACCGACTGAACCTCGTGAGCCGACGTAATAGCCGTGATCCTCTGAGTTTTTAACAAGCTTCTGGGCAATCATATAAAGAACGGCAAATCCGTTCTTTATGATTGACGTAAGCTCTTTTTCGAGTCGCTGAGCAACATACTCGGGAACAGGGTCACCGAACATATTCTTGGCTTTTTCCCAACAGATTCGGGTAAGCTCTTCTTCCGAACCCGGAATATCAGGCGGGAAGTTACCGTTTGGAATGGGAATTATTCTGTCAACAGCATCCGCAATTTTATTGGGGTTAGTTATAACAACCTCGCGTGCTGTTTCTTCGCCGAGATATGCAAACTCATCCAGCATTTCCTGCGTTGTTCTGAAGTAGAGCGGTGCCTGCTCATCAGCATCTTTAAAGCCTTGTCCTGCCATAAGTATGGCTCTGTAAATACTGTCTTCAGGGTCGATGAAATGCACGTCACAGGTTGCGACAACGGGTTTTGAGAGCTTGTCTGCTATGTGAACAAGCTTTTTGTTAAGCTTTTCAAGGTCGAAGTAGCTTTGTATATGCGGAAATTCCTCTGATCTTACAATGAAATCATTGTTGCCGAGAGGTTGAATTTCGATATAATCATAAAACGATGCGATATCAAGTAGCTTGGAATCGGGCTCGCCCTTGAGCATAGCCCTGAACAATTCGCCTGCCTCACAAGCGCTTCCGATAATGAGGCCTTCTCGGTGTTTTATAAGCTGACTCTTGGGAATCCTCGGACGCTTATAAAAGTATTCGAGATTTGACATCGTAATCAGTTTATAGAGATTTTTGAGGCCTGTATTATTCTTGGCGATGATAATGATATGATACGTTGAAAGCTTTTTATAATCTGTTTCATCACCGTCAATATCATTTACCAGATAGCCTTCCATACCGAAAATGAGCTTAATATCACTGCCCTTTGCAGCTTTAACCGCATCGGGATACGCCTGAACAACACCGTGGTCAGTAATTGCTACAGCCTTATGTCCCCACTTAATTGCGCGCTTAACCAAATCTTTGACATCTGTCATACCGTCCATAGCGGACATACGTGTATGCATATGCAGTTCTACACGCTTTTCGGGCGCATCGTCTGTCTTTGTTATTTTATCTATAGTTGCAATTGCACGCACGTCAACGGTATTCTCTCTGGCGTATTTATCGTACATTACAACGCCTCTGATAAGAACTGTCATACCGTTTTTAAGGTTCTCCGCAAGATAATCTGTATCAGACACAGTACCGAAGATCTTGGCGGAATAAGAGCCTGAGTTATCAGAAAAATTAAAAGTAATTATCCTGTTGCGTCCATCCTTGGTCGTGCGTGTTTCAAGTGAAAAAACATCGCCCCAGACAATGACCGTTCCGCTTTCCTGGGAAATATCGGCAATTCTTACGGGATGTCTGTCAGGAATTCTTTCGCCGTAAATTATCTTCGCATAGTCTGTGCAGATCGGCAGATCTTCAAAGGTGGGCTTTATCACCTTGACCTCCACAGGTTTAACCGTTACTTTTTCATCCTCAATGCGCTGCATTTCTTCAATTGAAACTGCATTAGGCTCTTCGCGGGCTAATACGGAAGCGTTAACGCGTATGCCGTAAAGCTCCTCGATTATGGCAGCAAGCTCTTTTTCCGCACCCATACTTTTGAGCACGGCTGCACCTGCCGCCGAAACGGTAAGCGTATACTTATTGCCGTCAAGCTCTGACTCTGAATCGGTAAGGAAGCCGTTAGCGGGAATGATGCGCTTTTTAAGAAGTTCATTCACTTTTTCGGGGTCGATCTCGAAATGCGAATCCGTCGGCAACGGATCAACCTTGGGAAGAGTCAGTAGATTTATGTTGATTATAGCGCGCTCGAGCTGAAGCGCAGTGCAAAGCTCACGCTCCATTACTGATTTATTCGGTGCATCATAGGGCGCATCGAAAACATCCATAACGAGAACACGGTCACTGGCATTTATATTAACTTCGATATTTTCATATTCAAGAAACTCACGGCAAAGCTCTGCACCGACAAGCGGTGTAAAAAGCTCCGCCAATGTTTTGCCGTTCATTTATCCGTCCCTTTCAATTACATTTTCTCAATTTCATTCATCAATTCTTCAACAAGCTTATCTTCGCTTACCTTACGGATGATTTCACCTTTTTTGAAGATGAGGCCGCATCCGTCACCGCCTGCAATACCTATATCAGCTTCTCTTGCCTCACCGGGTCCGTTAACGGCACAGCCCATAACAGCAACCTTAAGCGGCTTTTTGCAATCAGCCAGAAGCTCGGTAACTTTGCCTGCAATTTCAATCATATTAATTCTTGTTCTTCCGCAGGTGGGACAAGAAACGATTTCTACGCAGTTCTCTCTGAGATTCAGAGCTTTAAGTATATCAATGCCTGCTTTTACTTCTTCTACAGGCTCATCAGTCAGCGAAACACGGATCGTATCACCGATTCCGTGAGCTAAAAGTGAACCTATACCGGCGGCCGACTTAATGATTCCCATATGCTTTGTGCCCGCCTCAGTAACACCGAGGTGAAGCGGATAATCACACATTGAAGCCACAGTTTCATAAGCCGCAACGGTATTCTGAACGTTGGATGATTTGATAGAAATAACAATATCGTTAAAATCAAACTTCTCGAGTAAAGAGGCGTGATACATTGCGCTTGCAGCCATAGCCTGAGGTGTAGGAGAGCCGTATTTGGCGAGTATTTCTTTTTCTACCGAGCCGGAATTTACGCCGATTCTGATGGGAACACCTGCAGCGGCACACGACGCAGCTACAGCCTTCACTCTGTCTTCAGCGCCGATATTTCCGGGATTAATGCGAATCTTGTCAACACCTGCACTTACACACTCAAGAGCCAGACGATAATCAAAATGAATGTCCGCTACTATCGGAACGGATACGTTACTTTTAAGCTCGGAAATAAGTTTAACTGCAGCCATATCGGGAACTGCGGCACGAATAACGTCACAGCCGGCAGCTTCAAGCTGCTTTGCCTGTTTAATACTGCCCACGAAATCATCCGAACGCTTGCTCAGCATTGACTGAACAGCAACAGGCTCGTTTCCGCCGATAAAAATATTACCTATTTTCACTTTGCGAGCTGAACGTCTTTCAAACACCGCACTCACCCCTTAACCAATTTAAATATATCACTGAAAGTTATTATCGCCATAAATCCAAGCAGCAGCACCAATGCAGCCGCGTGAACCCAATTTTCATACTTTGCAGGAACAGGCTTACGGAAAATCATCTCGATTATAATAAACAGAAGTCTGCCACCGTCAAGCGCAGGAATCGGCAAAAGATTGAACACACCAATATTGATTGATATAAACGCCATAATGTTTATAAGCGCTGAATAATCCATACTCTGTGACGATTGCTCGGCGATATCGGCAATTACACCGACTGTACCTATAGGGCCGGCCATATCCTTCAGCCCGTATTTACCGCTTATAATGTCGCCGAGGCTCATCCATACCATTCTGGCAACAGATGCTGTTTGTTTTACTGCGGCTGTGCCTACTGTCCACGGATTTTTCTCAACACCGAGAATTGTCATATCATAAACTATCTGCTTTTCTCCGTCTTTTTCTACGGTTGTAAATCGCACGTCGTTGAGAGTGATTTTCTCGCCTGCACGCTTTACGGTAACTTCAAGCGAGCCATCCGTATCGGTGAACATAAGATACGTCAGATCAGAATCGGAAAACACGAGCCTTCCGTTTATTTTATATATCTCATCGCCCGCTCTCAATCCGCTTGCTTCAAGCTGTGAGCCTTCAGCAAATGAATGAATCTGATTAGTGCCGACGAGGTCCTGCTGACAGATAAGAATTGCAAGCAGAACTGTGCCGAGGAAAATATTTACAACTGCACCTGCGCAAACAATAAGGAATCGTTTCCACGGCGATTTGCGGCAAAAGGCGCGCTCGTCACAGCTTTCCTCATCCTCACCCTCCATACTGACGTAACCACCAATCGGAAAAAGACGAAGGGAATACTGAGTTTCCTTACCCTTGCGTTTAAAAATTGCAGGGCCCATACCAATTGCAAATTCGTTTATTTTGACTTTAAACAGCCTTGCAAGGCTGAAATGGCCGAGCTCATGCGACATTATTATAAAGCCAAAAAACAAAATAGCTAAAATGATAGGCCAAGCTTTTTGCCACACGGCAGACAATGTTTCAAGTGAAAACAACAGAGATTTCCTCCTAAATACTGTTTCTTACAAACTCTCTCGCCCATTTATCTGTTTCCAGGACGTCTTCGAGAGAATAATCATTTACTCTGACACAGTTTTCGAGTGCGTTACCGACAAGGCGAGCAATATCAAGAAAACCAATTTTTCCTTCACGGAAAAGCTCATTTGCCATCTCATTTGCAGAGTTTACTGCTGCTGTGCAAAGGCCGCCAAGCTCTATTGCTTTTCTGCAGATATTTATACACTCAAAGGTATCATAATCGGGTTTATCAAAAGTAAGCGTCTGCCACTCATCAAGCTTAAGCTGTTTTACGGGAGATTCAAAACGCTCGGGATAAGTCAGTGCATACTGAATCGGAATCCTCATATCGGGTACACCAAGCTGAGCAATAACCGAATTATCGACAAACTCTATAAGAGAATGAACTATACTCTGACGATGAACGACAATATCAACATCACGCGGATGAACGTCAAAAAGCCAGACAGCTTCAATAAGCTCGAGTCCTTTATTCATCATAGATGCGGAATCTATCGTGATTTTGGCACCCATACTCCAGTTAGGATGCTTCAACGCCTGAGCAACGGTTACATTTTCAAGCTCATCTCTCTTCTTGCCAAAGAAAGGGCCTCCCGAAGCCGTAAGGATGATACGTTTGAGCTCTCTTTTATTGTTCATTCCCTGAAGCGCTTGAAAAATCGCAGAATGTTCGCTATCAACAGGCAGTATGTCTACACCCTTTTGTCTAGCCTTGTTCATCACGAGATGACCGCCTGCGACAAGCGTTTCTTTATTTGCAAGAGCTAATTTGCAGCCGGATTCAATAGCGCTGAGTGTGGGCACAAGGCCTGCCATACCGACAATGCTGTTAAGCACTATCGCATCACCGTTATCAGCAGCACATTCGCTGACACCCTCCACACCGGAAAGCACCTTTATATCCGTGTCAGCCAATCTGATTTTCAGCTCTCCTGCAGCTTTTTCATCCGCCATTGCAACCATTTTCGGATTGAACTCACGGGCTTGTTTTTCAATTATATCAGTATTTTTTGACGCTGTAAGCGCATTTATACGGTAGCCGTGCATACGGGCAACGTCAAGCGCCTGCTCACCAATTGAGCCGGTTGAGCCAAGGATGGTTATAAGTTTTTCAGCCATTTTCTCCTATCCTTTCAAAAAGGCGAAGCTGCTTTTCCCAAAGCTAACTTCGCCGCAAAAAATTCACTTATGAAAATACCTTGAGAGAAAAATACAAAACACAGTAAACAAACGGTGCTACTATACTTATGCTGTCGAGTCTGTCCATTACTCCTCCGTGGCCGGGAATCAGACTGCCGAAATCTTTGATGCCGTAGTTACGTTTTATGGTAGAAGCCATAAGGTCACCGAACATACTTACCACAGGCACGACAAATGAAAGAATAATCATAAACCATACCGGGATCGGAAAATCCTTGTAGCAAACCCAATTACATACAAAAATTGCGATTATGTTTATTACAGCAGAGCCTAAAACGCCACCGATGGCACCCTCAACAGTTTTCTTTGGGCTAACTCTGGGGCAAAGCTTGCGTTTGCCGAATTTCAGACCTGCAAACAGCGCAAACGTGTCGGCAAAAACAGCGCCCGCAAGACAGAACCAGATAATGAATCTGAAATGCCCTCTTGTTAAAACGCCTGCATACTCGTCAACCATATTGCGCATACGAAGGAAGCAACCGATTGCCGTAGGCATCAACAATGAAAAAACGATCGACAATCCTGCGTGCTCAAACTTTGTTTTACCAAAGTCGATAACAATTATTATCAGCGTTATCATAAAGTAGCCGATAAGTATCGGGAGCAAAGGAATTTCAAAGCTTATCATTGATGAATAGCCGTGATATGCAAGCACTAGCCCCGAAAAAATGAGAGAAAAAGCATAAAGCACTTTATTAGTGACGCCGATGCTTTTCATCAATTCGTAAACCGCCATTAAAGTTGCAACAAAAACAACTACGTCAGGCAGAGGTGTAAATGGGAAAACGACTATCGCTATTCCGAGCAAGCCAAACAAAATACCAAACAGAACTCTGTTTTTCATAAAATCACCCAATTTCTCAGACACCGCCAAAGCGTCTGTGGCGACGGGAATAATCCTCAATCACCTTATCAAAATCGTCTGTAGTAAAATCCGGCCACAGCTTATCGATGTACCAGAACTCTGAATAAGCAGATTGCCAGATCATAAAGTTAGAGATGCGCTGTTCTCCGCTGGGGCGAACAATAATATCGGGCTCAGGCTGACCTGCGGTATAAAGACCGTCAGAAATCATATCCTCAGTAATATCTTCGGGATTCAGTTCACCGTCTTTTACACGCTGAGCAAGGCTTTTGACGCTGTGAAGTATCTCTGCCCTGCCGCCGTAATTGACAGCGATGTTAACCGTTGTCCGTGTCTTTGAGCGAGATTCACTCTCGGCAGTATCGAACAAATCGAGAATATCCTGAGGCATACCCTCACGCTCTCCCATATAATGCATATGCATACCCTTCTGCTCATTTTCCGCTTTGCGTTCCTGAGCTTCGTGCAGATAATCGCGAAAGATATTCATAAGAGCCGCAACCTCCTGCGGAGGACGTCTCCAATTTTCTGTGGAAAAAGCGTAAAACGTCATACTTTTGATGCCGAGATCACAGCCGTATTCGCAAATTCTGCGAAACGTATCCGCACCGGCAATATGACCTTCTGAACGGGACAAGCCTCTTGAGGTAGCCCAGCGGCCGTTACCGTCCATAATAAATCCGATATGGCTTGGTAACACGATGCTCATTGTCAGATCTCCATAACTTCTTTTTCTTTGTCAGCCGATATAGCTTCGATCTCTTTGATGAACTTATCAGTCTTATCCTGGATCTGCTTCTCGCCTTCCTTGAGGTCATCCTCAGTAATCTCTGAAGCCTTCTCCATCTTCTTGAGCTTATCAATGCAATCGCGGCGGATTGAACGGATAGCAACCTTTGAATCCTCAGCTGTTGCACGGATTGTCTTTACAATTTCCTTACGTCTGTCCTCCGTGAGGGGCGGGAATGTAAGGCGGATAACAGAACCGTCATTCTGGGGATTGATACCGAGATCAGACGTCTGAATAGCCTTTTCGATACCGCCGAGAACACTCTTATCCCAGGGCTGGATTGTAAGAATTCTAGCTTCTGCAACAGAAACCGCAGCAAGCTGATTTACGGGTGTGGGTGTGCCGTAATAGTCAACTCTGATTTTGTCAAGCACAGCAGCAGAAGCTCTTCCTGCTCTGATTGTAGCGTACTCGCTTTTGAGTGCACCGATAGTCTTTGTCATTTTTTCATCTGCTAAGCTGTATACTGTTTTCATTTCAAATTATTCTCCTTAATAATTTATTCTTTTACGATTGTGCCTATTGTTTCACCCTTAACGGCTCTGAGAACATTTTCGGGGTCGTTAAGGTTAAATACGAGAATTGCAATACCGTTTTCGCGGCAAAGAGATGAAGCTGTGCTGTCCATAACCTTGAGGCCTTTTGCAAGAACTTCGGTATGTGTAAGCTCATCGTACTTGACTGCATCATCAAACTTGTTGGGATCTTTATCGTAGACACCGTCAACGTTTGTTGCCTTAAAGTAAACTTCTGCGCCGATTTCCGCAGCACGGAGTGCAGCAGTTGTATCGGTCGAGAAGAAGGGACAACCCGTGCCACCGCCGAAAATAACCACTCTGCCCTTTTCGAGGTGACGTACGGCAGCATCTTTGTTATATGTTTCGCAAATCTGGGGAATTGTAAGTGAAGTCTGAACTCTTGCGTCAACACCGAGTTGAGAGAGCGCATCACCGAGAGCGAGTGAATTCATAACTGTTGCAAGCATTCCTATGTGGTCAGCCCTTGTTCTGTCCATATTCTCGCTTGATCTGCCACGCCAGAAATTGCCGCCGCCGACAACGACACCGACCTGAACGCCGAGATCACAGCACTCCTTGATAACTCGGCAAACTGACATTGTCATATCGTTGTCTATTCCGTGTCCTTTTTCGCCTGCAAGAACTTCACCGCTTACTTTAAGCAGTATTCTTTTGTATACAGTGCTCATTTCTGCTCACCCTTTCTTTTCATAACTATTCCATTATATTTTACTTTATAAAAGAGTATAAGTAAATAGCTAAAAAGCAAAATTCAAATATAGTTCAAAATTCAACGTAACAAATCAGTTGACTCGGAAGAAACTCATAGGTTCAACTGTAATACCGCTGACTATAACCGGTTGATCCGTGTAATTAACATAAACTCTTGTTGTGGACTCATATTCCGTGCAATAAACGCCCTCTGACACTTTGTAGTGATCTGTTATTCTGGAGGATCTGAGTTCATTGAGAACTTCACCTGCTGCAAAATACGAATCGTACATAGAGGCAAGCAGGTTGTCTGCAGAGAACATCTGAGCGTATTCTTCGCTGTCATCAAATGAATCGTTAGTAATGACGTAACCGGGAATCGCACCGAATTCCACACAGCGAAGAAGAGCTTTCTTACTGTCCGAAGCCATATTTATTCCGTCATATGAAAAATCAACGATACCGTGTAGAATAATCTGCACAAAAGGCACAGGCACGTAGGATTCCGTAGCGGTACGACCGCAGCTCATAGGAAGCATAGTGACAATATCTGCATTCTTGAGCAAATAGAAATTACCGCCGCTAACCATTACGGGACTCTCTGTAGATAAAGGCGCTGTTTTTTCAACGTATTGAGCTATAACATCCTCTCTGCTGACGGACGATTCAAGTTCAGTGAAAGCATACTTACCGGCATCTGTCAGACAGTAACCCGATGCATCAAAAGTGTCAAAACGCTCAAGCACGGTAAGTACGGTATCTTCGAGCAAAGATGATTTTACAAAATGCCTCTCATTCGGATTGATGCCAAAGCCTGCTGTTGTAAGAGGATCATCAAAAGCGATGGCAAATTTGTCATTATTCAGGTTTTTCAGCGCATTCGAAGAATCCGTGTCGCTGACAAGATCAATATCATAAAACACCTTAAAATTAAGACTTGAAGCGTATTTATCAAGCTCGTGTGTGCCCGATTCTCCTCCGAGAGAACCAAGTGGCTTTGCCTTGGCGGCATTACGTGAATTCAAGCCTCCCGTAAGAGCTCCTGAATACCTGAGATACACATTATCTATACCCTTGGATTTAATTCTGGCAAGAACATCAACAGCTTC
This sequence comes from Acutalibacteraceae bacterium, assembly GCA_045606785.1. GTDB lineage: Bacteria > Bacillota > Clostridia > Oscillospirales > Acutalibacteraceae > UBA8612. The sequence continues at coordinate 39,676 of JAZUSN010000032.1, forward strand.
GCTGTAATCGGTAAGCTCTTTGCCGAAATGGAAAAAGCCACCCTTTTCAACCTTACCTATGATATTGACAAGCAAGGGCATATATTCCGTTTCTTCAACACTTCTTGTAGACAAAGTATAATCGCGAATGAGCTGTTCGCGGCAAGCAGCAGCCATACCGGCATACGTTGCATTGGCACCACTAAGGAATCGGAAGCAAATGGAAATATCGCCCGAATAGCAAACGTTGGTATATGTGAACTCGTTTTCATCGGTACGGTAGAGCGCAGTTGAGAACACAGGACCTACGCGATTATACGCACTTGCATTACCTGCTTTATCAGCGGTAATTCTGGCAACGGATTCACCGCAACCGATTACTGCCGCAAAAGCGTCATTTCCGCTTCTCATACCATAGGCAGCAACAACACTTGAAAGCGGTGATGAACCTCCGATATCGTTACCGTATACGGCAATATCCACAGGTGGAATTTCTTCTTGTGATGCAGTATCGATCAAAGCACCGCTGCCATCGGGAACAAGTATATAGTCTCCCTGCTGAGCAGTATCATCAGCACCAAAATATTCAAGGAATCCGATATTTATAAGTACATCGTCGTCATTTCCGAGGTTAGTCCACGAGAGGTCGGCATAGAAGCAGCCGTCCTTGAGATAGTATGTTGCAGTAACCTTGTAAAGAATATTTCCCTTTGCTGCAGTACGGTATGCTTCGTCCGTTGCGCCAAGATCAATATTCTTAAGCCAATCGCCGTTATCGGTTATGAGATATATAACCTCAAAGCCCTCGTCTGTTTCATTGGTATACATACCGCCAAGGGCAACGCTGTTGTCCTGTGAATTAAGAATGTAGCGCTGATTATTATGTACGATATTTAAAGAAACCACAACGGCTTCGTCAGAAAAAGAGCTGTATCCCTTCTGTTGAGGGAGAGAAGACCAAAGCTTACTTTCTTCGCTGTTGGCAACGCGTACGCCGACAGCACCGCTGTTCTCATCAAAAAGCAGTGTAATAAGGCCTGATGTGTCAATTTCTTTAAGCCCTTCGGAAGCGCAGTAATGCTCGGAAAGCTCAGCAGACTGAACACAAATCGGCTCTGCCGTCGCATCTATGGTCTTATTCTTTACACCCGTGCCGGAGCATCCAAAGCATAAAAGCAAAATTGACAAACATATCAATAAACATACAAATTTTTTAAATTTCTTTTTCAAGCAACTTTTCTCCTAAAAAATCTTAATATGTTAAAAACCGATTTTGCGGTCAGCGAATAAACCTATAACCTGTACCCCAGACGGTTTCAATATGCTGAATACCTGCTTTATTTTTGTCGATTTTTTCGCGTATCCTGTTGATATGAACGGTAACAGTAGAGGTTTCACCTATAGAATCCTGACCCCAGATTTCGAAGAAGAGATCGCCCTTGCTGAATACGATATCCGGGTTGGAGGCGAGGAACCAAAGCAAATCAAACTCTTTGTTGGTCATCACAACTTCATTACCGTCAACATACACTTTTCTTGAGCTTTTACAAAGCTTAAGATCGTCGAAATCAAGAATGTCAATATTGCTGTTTTTTTTCGAAGAAATCACCTTGTAGCGCTCAATTCTGGCCTCAACCCTTGCTGCAAGCTCTCTGAAATTAAACGGCTTTGTGATATAGTCATCCGCACCAAGTGAAAAGCCCTCAATAACATAATCGGGTTCCTGCCTCGCTGTAACAAAAAGTATAGGTGTATCCTTTTCAGCTCTCATCTTTCTGCAAAACTCAAAGCCGTCAATTCCGGGAAGCATAACATCCAGTAAGATAAGACTGTAATCATTCTGCAAAGCTGAACCATAACCGATCAAGCCATCATTACAAATATCAACATCATAGCCATTAGCGGTAAGATATTCACGTTCAAGCTCTGCAATCATAGCGTCATCTTCAACTATAAGAATTTTCTCTTTCATATTCGCATTCTCCTGTTAATACCACTCTACAGGTGTTTTATCCGTGCGCTCCATCAAAGCAAATATCGTAAGTCCGTCACCATTGTTTTCGGCCCAGACTTTTACATTGTTAAGGCTTAAAATCTGTTTGGCAAGGAATAGCCCTAAACCGCTGCCTTCGTTAATATTCTGCCTTGCGTGGTCGCCGCGATAAAACATCTCAAACAGCATATTTTCGGATCCGGGCTCGACCCCTACACCGTTATCGGCAAGCGAAAACAGAATTCTTCCGTCGTCGCTGTCCTCAAGGGCAATTTTAATTACACAATCCACATTTGGTTTTTTATATTTGATGGAGTTATTGATAAGATTTGCAAGTGCACGCTTGCAGCTCTTGATATCCATCATAGTTACAGGTCGCTTTTCACATTTATCTTCAAAAGAAAACGTAGCGCTTTTACCCATTGCCAGGTCAAGATCGGAAACATAGCGATCGAGAATCTTGCCTACATCAACAGGCTGCAAATCCATTTCGATATCAGCTTCGTTGTATTTCTCTATGGCTGCAAGACTTTTAAGCATTATGTTGATATCTTCCGTATTGCGCAAAATTATTGACGCAAAGCGCTTAATACTCTCCTCATCTTTAACCATACCGTCCTCAATCATTGAGGCACAGCCGTTAATACGGGTTACGGGAGTTGCAATATCGTGCATAAGACCGCTAAAATATATCTGCTTGACACGCTCTGCATTTTTCTCATTCTCACGGTATTCAATCAGCTGATTACGCACACGCTCAACAGCCTTGAAATGGTCACCGATTGCATTATCTGCAGTATGCACAACTGGCTCGTCATAGTTGCCCTGAGCAAAATTGACTATATGACGCTCTATCTCCTGCAAAGGAATTACGATCTGTTTGCGAACAAGCGACTCATATATCTTTCTGAAAACAAGAAGGACAATAAGAACAACAACGTTAAGTGCCAACGCTATACCCATTGTTATAAACGTGCCTACAGAAAAAAGATCAAACCTTGGCGTAGCAATAACATAGAGCAAGCTCGCAATCATGCAAAGATTGAAGGCGATAATAACAACCGCAGCGGCTACAGCATACGTTAAAGGTGTAATTTTCAAAAGAGTAAGTTTTTGCTTTTTAGTAAATTTTTTCATAGCTCAATATTTACCTGTTGACTGTTCAAAATAGCAGATCATATCTTCAATCTCAAGCTTTGTGCCGTCATCGGTAACGACAAAGCCGCTCATTCTGCCGAACATTATCTTTTCGCTCTGTTTTACTGAAGCTAAGCCGTGTTCGTTTTCACAGCAGTAAAGAGGTTCAATCTGCATTTCAAACCGTTTGTCATTTGAACGTACTTCGCAGGTTTTGTAACAATCGTCAGCTGACGGATAATCAATAAAAACTTTATCAAGCTTATGGCATACTCCGTCATAGAAGAACGCATTTTCCGTTGCGGCATCAGTGTTTCCTAAGCCGTAGCCGATATTAAAGCCAAAGGGCTTGCCGTTGACAAGAGCATTACCTACACAGTGAATGCGTCTGCAGTTTTTGGTCCAGACTCCCCTGCCCCAATCGAGCACGGCAAAGTCACACTCGGGATTGAACTCGAAGCATTGAGAATCGACGGTAACACTACCGCTTGCTGGCATACATCCTATAACCTGATTACAGCAGAACTGAGTTTTATCGTCAATCATCGGTATAAGTACGGAAACCGACTGAAGTGAGGAATCATAAGTGAGATGTAAATTCGCCTCAAGAGGCGCATTAAGCACGTTGGAATATTTACAGTAAAGGTGTCTGTCCGAATCATTTACAAGATACATAAAGCTGCAGAACAGACCGTTATATACGCTGCTGCCCTTTTCACTTGTTTTGGGAAGTGTGATACTGCTGCCGTGAAGTGGTACGGGATTGTAGCACTCATACTTCATCCTGTTTTTAATATCATAGAAGTACGCACTTGCCTGACCGAATGCTCTGTTATCGGCAAGATGCATTGTGAGTGCATAATCACCGTTTGAACTGATAAGAATATAGCTGTCCCACTCTCTTATCTTCATTCGTTCGAGCTTTATATTGCGCGACTGATAATCGAAGATAAGCTCGGGCGCCCATCCGGCCTCAATTATCCTGCCCTGCGTATCGGGAAGAAGCTGAATTTCGGTAAGCTTATTCTGCATGGCGATACCTCCGAAAATAAATTTAACGGTGAAAAGTATGATCAAAAAACTAAGAGAATACTCATTTGTTTATCTGCTCGGCGCTGTGGTTTACAGCCTTATTGAGGTTGCGTTCCGCGGATTCACGCACTGGACAATGGCGCTGACAGGCGGACTTGCATATATGCTCATATATATTGTGAACATCAAAGCCAAGACCCGCAGCCTGATTCTCAGATGCCTGGCAGGCTGCGCAATCATAACGGCACTTGAATTTGCCGTAGGCTGCATTGTAAACAGAAAGCTGCATATGAACGTATGGGATTACTCAAATCAACCGGGTCATTTGCTCGGGCAGATCTGTCCGCTGTTTTCAGCCATATGGTTTCTTATAAGCTTTCCTGCGATGCTGCTCTCATTTTTCATCAAAGGAAGACTTTTTTCGGGAAGTTCCGACGGGAAAAATTAGCTGTTCTTAAAGTATTTGACAAGTCCGTCAACGGTAGCTTGAGCTAGTATATTCTGAGTGCTGTCGTTTGCAAGTGCTTTACACTCGACAACGTTTGTCACAAAGCCATACTCAATAAGAACACTCGGACATTCCTCAATACGGGTTACTCTGAAGCCCTTGAATTTTGTACCCTTATCAGCTTTGCCTGCCATTGTCGGATTTGAAGCATAGATATTATTCTTGTATGCGGAAACAAGACTTATGCTCAAATAATGCGCAAGCGGATAAGAATAGCTCTTATAGTAGTAAGCAGTTGTACCCGAAGCGGATGATGAGGTTTCCGATGCATCACAGTGAATTGCAACGAATACATCGGGGTTCTTGCCTCGGCAGAGTAATGCTCTGTCATCAAGACTCATTGTTGTTGAAGCAGATGAACGTGTCATAATTACAGTTGCGCCGAGTGCTTCAAGCTTTGATTTAACCTTGTTCGCAATTGCAAGGTTGATCGTCGCCTCGTGAACGTTTTTATTGCCGACAATTGCAGCACCGATCGCACCCGGATCATTACCGCCGTGACCGGGGTCAAGCATAATCACCTTGCCGCTCAATGCGCCTGATGCACGCTCTTTGACAGAGAAGGTAAGCGTGCCGTCATTATTGTAGTAGTACTTAATTCCGTAGAATCCGCCTTTTTTCTGAAGGTAAAGGCGAAGTGTGCACGTGCCGTCGCTGTTTGTGAGCCATTGAGCTTTTGAAATTACAGAAGATTTAATCTGCGGTGCGGTATCGACCTTTGTTGTGTGATAAAAGACAATGTCGATATACTCAGCCGTGAAGCTCTTGACGCTGTAGGGTCTGCCGGAAGTCTGGGTATAGTATGACTGAGGATACTCCCTTATATTGAAGGGCACCTTCCACCTTGTTGTAAGCGTGATTTTTGTTTCATCGCTTTCTTTTACAACACCGACGGTACGGATTTCGTTTGAAGGCATATTATATCCCGAAGCGAGATACTCAACATCCTTCTGATAAACACGTCTGCCCGAAGAAAGAACATAGTACTTTATTCCGTCATACGAGCTTGTATTGACAACATAGTCGATCGTTCCCTTAGGCAGAGCCACAAAGTAAGGCACGGAAACATCGTTCATTGTTGTTGACGGCAGAGTTTCAGAGTAATTGTTCTTAACAACGATCATCTTGGACTTGCCGGAAACTCCGTTATTTTTGTATGGAGTCAGAAGCTCAAACAGCTGTGGCTTCTGTGTTGTTGAAGGCTTCTGAGTCGTAGTAGGTTTCTGTGTTGTTGATGTCTCATTCTGACTCGTCGAAGCTGTACCCGAACTTATTTCAGATGAAATCGGCTCGGTAGTTGCAGATGTTTCAGGAGCCTTGGTCGTCGTAGGAGAAGTAGTTGTAGCTATGATCTCAACAGGCGGTGTGAAGCTCTGATTTGCAGTTACCGTAACCGAAGCTGCAGATTTTGATTCGTTGATTCCCTGATACGATGCATTCACCTTTACGTTGCCGAGATTTCTGTTGGATGAAGCTGCCTGCGGCAAAGTAAACGCACCGACAAAATAGGTATAGTCTGAGCCTATATCGGCCGACTCGCTGTCGTCATAATCGTCAGAGCGTGTAAGATTGATCGTTACGCCGCTGAGAGTAGCCGTGACCTTAGCTGACTTATGTGCAACCGCAACAACGTCAAGGGTTGTCCCGCCGGGGGCGGAAACATCACCCTGAGGTGAAACGGACTGGATAAGCTTCATTTTGTATGTTATTGTATACGTAAGCTTTTTACCTGCGTGCTCAAAGACAAAGACATTCTCGCCTGCCTTGAGTGTGCGTTCAAAGGTAAAATAGCCGTCATCAATCATTTCAACCTTTGCGCCGTTGACGGTAAGAGGCTTAGTGATATCGCCCGTACCGACAAAGGATACTTTTGACTGATTTGTTTCGAATTTATTCTTTTTGGGCGAAGAAATAACAAGCTCTTTGAAGTAGTCCTTCATAATGCCGTTTTTCATATAGTCTGTTATTGCATTGCGCAGATCTTCATTCTTTGCAAGTATACCGTATCGATAGAATGAATAACCGGAAGAAGCAACAGACGTAACGGCAGAAAACTGATTCATAATTTCATCCGGCTTTTCGTAGCCTTTGGCGTTGCCTACAAGCTCGGTATGAATGCCGAAAACAGTATCCTCGGTTGTGCCGTCAATATATTCCGTAAGTAACTTATCGTATCCTCCTGCAATTTCAGAGGTCGGAATTTTCAGGTCAATAAACTTATAATCAAAAACATCCGCCTCACAAACAGGAGCATAGCGTTTTTCAGCATAAGTATATACACCGATATAAAGCGTGTTGTCAGCTTCACGGATTGCTTTTGCAGCAAGCGAAGCCTCATTCTGTGTAACCGAGTCAACAACCGATATAAGAACGGAATCTACGCCGATGCCGCCAAGAGATGCGGCAGTATCTTTATTAGGAACACCTGCAGAAACAATTCTGTTGGCATCCAGCATATAAACGCTGAAAAGGCCGCTATTCTTTGCCCGTGTCGCAAGCTGAGCCGCTTCAGGCAAATCATAGCCGCTGAAAATAACCGTATTAAATCCCCATTGCGCGATATTGTCTACTGCACCGTAAGCATCTGTAAGATTACTGAAATCCGTTCCCTTTTCAATCATAACGGAACTCATACCGCCAAAAGGTCCCTCAACGTCAGCAACGTATACAGGCTCCGTTGGTGCCTGCGTTTCAGTGGTCTCATCAGAAGCAAAAAGATCAGCTATCCGCGGTATAAATCCGCCGACGTAGAGCACCAGACCGATGATGCCAACGATAATAACGGTAATACATACCGCCATACCGATTTTTTTACCCTTACTCTTCTCCATTTTCATTTCCTTTCTGCAGATTGCTCAGTAAAAGCGAGCAAAACCCGACAGAATAATTATATCACACCGACATTATTATTACAACAGTTTTTCGTTTTGAAAATCTTATATATCGGAATATGAAAACAGAACATATCCGCAGTAATCAAGCGATCTTATGTATTGCTTTTGCCGCTCAATAATATTGCTGTTTGTCACCCATTCATCATAACCTGCACCTGCTAAATCATCAACCGTACCCTGCTTATAAGGTGCAAGCCCGCAAGCGAGTGAAACCGTATCAGAGTGCCTGAGCTTTGACCACTTTTCGGCAATCTCTTCAAAAGGCATCTTCTCATGCTCAAATCCGAAATAAATCTGCGGAATAATCAAATCAGCATAGCCGTCTTTTTTCAGCCACAGCTCAACGTCAGCATAAAGCTGATTACGGTTTTTGCTGATATCCGCACTCGGGCTGATACTGAAAATCACGCCGTTATAAGTATGAACAATGCTGTAAATCGCGCTGACAAGCGCATTTACGTTCTCTCTTCTCCATTTATCGAGCTTGAGTCTTCCGCCGCCCTTGCGGTAGGTGTTGAAGCTTTCTTCATCAAAGCTCTTATCGGTTGTGGGATAAAAATAATCGTCGATATGTATTCCGTCAACGCTGTAGCCGCTCAGTATCTCGCGCACACCGCTGAGAACCAGTGCCTGAGCTTCAAGAGATGAGGGATCAAGATATACGCCAACGGGCGTATAAACAACAAAGTTTTTATATTTTTCGTTTCTGGCAATGCTGTTTTCGGGCAGTTCTTTTTCACTTGTTTTGTAAGAAACTCTGTAAGGATTTATCCATGCGTGAACACTTATGTTTTTCTCGTGAGCAAGTGAAATGAATATTTCAAAAGGATCAAAACCGGGAACATCACCCGAGGAAGAAAGAGCATATTCGGAAACAGGAAAATATGCAGACGGGTAAACAGCATCTGCAAAGGGACGCACCTGAAAAAACACAGTATTAATACCTGCTTGTGTGCACTTATCAAGCATTTTAACAACATGCTCTGTATATGCTTCTTCTGTACCTTCTGACAGCATAGCCGACAGCTCATAGCAAGTCAGCCACACACCGCAAATTTCGAGGTTTTCAGCTGACTGCTGTGAATCCTCAGTATCGTCGGGTTTACTCTCCCCCGAACAAGCTGTAAACAGCAAAAATAAAAAGCAAAGTAAAATACAAACAACTCTTTTAACCACCATAATAAACTCCGGGTAAAATTTATTGACAAGAAAGAAAATATATATTAAGATATAAAGGCTATATTCCTTGGAAAGGATTGCCTCGGTATCAATTATGAAACTTACAATACTTTTAATCGCATATGCGATAATAGCCGTCTTTTCGGTTGCAATAACAGTATATGACAAAAAAGCAGCAAAAAAGAGAAAAAGAAGGATTCCCGAAAACATACTCCTTCTTGTCGCATTTTTCGGCGGAGCAATACCTATGCTCATCACAATGAAGATAATTAACCACAAAACTCAGCACAACAAGTTTATGCTTGGCTTACCCGCAATTATTCTGATTCACGCCCTCGGCATAATCGGACTGATGTATATCAAATACTGCTGAGTTGTTTAAACTGTTATTACAAATAGCGGTTGCTTTACAGACATAAGATCATTAAAGCTTATGTTCATAAAGCAACCGCTGTTTTTTTATTCTTCTTCGGTGTTTTCTACAGGCGGAATATACGGGACAGCGGTTTTTTTGACATCAATTCTGTCATACATACGCATAAATCTTACCGATACCTTTGTCATTTTACCGCAATAAGGGCACCTGAATATTGTTCTGAAAAATCGGTTGGAATACTTCCACTCCTTAACTCGCTGTGCATTAACACCGCAATCCGCACAAATATAAGTAAGCTGCTTTTTATCGACAAGCGGACTTTTGAGGTTACTTATCGGATAGGGCTTGAACGCGAGCTTTGCATAGAACTCTGTGCCGCAATGCTTGATATAATTCTGCAAGTCATTGGCATCAAACACCTTTTTGAAACACTCTGCGCTGAGTCTGCTGTCATCTAACGCGCGGTGATGAGAATATGTTTCATCGTCTATGCCAAGAGCCCCGGCAGCCTTACCGAGACCTATCTGCTGACCCTTCTCCATCTGAACCTTACGCTGAACAAACGCCTGAAGATCGACATAATCGGTAAGAAAAGGAATATATGCAATGCCGTTGAGATACTTGTAATTATCTATAAGCACCCTTATATCACCGTCGCCCCAGGTGAGAATAACCGTAGGCTGTGAACCGATCCACTTGCGGAATTCCGCAAACACCTGAGTAAACGGTTCTCCGCCGAGAACATCATCATTTGTGATGTTGGTCAGCTTTTTGACACTTCCGCGCAGCTTTTTGCCTATACAAGGCTTGACGAAGCTTGAAAACGAAGATATTTCATTGAGGTCTTCATCAAGCTTTACGGCACCGATCTCAATTATCTCATTGATAAATCCCTGAATCTTTCTGCCGTACACATTGTTCCATTCCAGATCAAAAACTATATACTGCATTATGAAGAAACCTCACTCCCTTTCTGAATTTATTTATCTGAATACAGAGCAGCAATATCAGCCGCCCTTTGTGCAACCAGCGCACGCAGCGACGCAGGACGCAAAACCTCAACAGAATTTCCGTACTGAAGAAGCCAGGATATGAATCCCTCACCTGTTACAGCAACGATTTCTGCAGTGAAATTTTCGCTGTTACGGGCTGAAAAGCGCACGTTTTCACCGAATCTGTCGAGTATTTCCTCGAGGAATCGGTTAGCACAGCGGATTGCAACCACCTGCTGTGTACCGGAAAACATATTGAAAAGCTTGCCCGCATAATCGGCAGAATCAAACTTATCCTTATAATCGCTGACCTCGCTGAAATGGCGCCAGGGCTCATCGGTACACTTTACGCTCTTCATTCTGTCAATACGCGCGTGCATAAGGTTATCGTAATTTGAGTTGTTGCATACAAGATAATAATGGTCGTTTGACCATATCATCGCATAAGGACTTACAGTAAACTCACGCTCAACAAACGAAGGCTTGAGATCCTCTGAAACGCTGAGATTAGAGTAAGTAAACGTAACTTTACGGTGCTTTGCAATGGCATTATGAAGAACGTCGATAGTATAATATATCTCTTCGTTTTTGCGCTTATGACCTTTGTCAATATACACCTGCGATCTGAGCTTTTGGGCCTGCGGCTCACTGAGCAGAGAGCCCATTTTGTTGACAAGTGCATCAGTCTTTTTGACGGTGATAAATTTTGCAGCCTGCACAGCATCAATCATAAGCCTGACTTCCGCCTCTTCAAAATCACGCGAAGCCAGGAAAAAGCCTGCCTTTGGGCTTCTTGTGCAGACAATATCGTAGCCGGAAAGCCTGAGTGCCTCAATATCAGAGTAAAGAGCCTTGCGCTCAACGTCAATTCCGTGTGAAACAAGGTGCTCAATTATCTGTGAAGCCGAGTAAATATGCTCCTCATCTGTTTTTGTTTCAAAGAATTCTGCAAGAGCAATTAAACGGCGTTTACCGTTATTCATAACATCACCGAAAAAATAATAATAGAGATACCCTAAATAGTTATTATATTAACGACAGAGTATATTGTCAATGATAAAACGATTATTTATTGATATTCAGAGCAAGAGAAATAACATTCTTTGCTGTGCGCTGAAGCTCGCCGAGAGTAATACCGTCGGGCTTACCGTAGGTTTTGAGAAGTGTACCGTCGGGCTTCTTTTTTCCTGTTCTTCCACCGCCCGGCATAAGCACGTCAACCTGCGAGCGCACACGGTAAGCATTATCGTGGAGATTCGGGAATTCGGGGCTGGCACTTTTTCTCATCCACCAATCGGTCATAACCATACCCTTATATCCCCATTCCTTACGAAGAACGGTTGTGCAAAGCTCGTAGTTATAGTGACCCCACACGCCGTTTATCTTGTTATATGAGGTCATAATGCACTTGGGTGCAGCCTCTTTAACACAGATTTCGAAGCCCTTGAGATAGATCTCACGCAACGCTCTTTCAGACAGCCTCGAGTCGTTATGGCATCTGTTTGTTTCCTGATTATTGCAGGCAAAATGCTTCGGACAGGCACTAAGGCCGCTCGCCTGAACACCTCTTACAACGGCAGCTGCAATTTTACCGCTCACCAGCGGATCCTCAGAGAAATACTCAAAGTTTCTTCCGCAAAGCGGACTTCTGTGAATATTCATACCCGGCGCCAGAAGCACATCGGAACCTTTTGCCGCCATCTCTTTGCCGACAAGAGTATAAAGCTCCTCAACCAACGCATCATTGAAGGTTGAAGCGAGAATTGCGCCGATAGGAAGAAGCGAGCAGCTTGCATGAAGTCTGATACCGGAGGGACCGTCGGTTGTGGTGATTGCAGGAATACCCTTATCACGAAGTGACTTAAGCACACCGCCGAGCACACCTGCATTGCCCTTTGCGCCAAGCGAGCTGTTCATTACATAGTCGCCGCGGCTTATTGCCTCAAGCTCAACCGTATCAAGCTGTGCAACAAAATCATCGAGAGAAACCTTGCCGTTTCTTACATCATCAAGCTTATATCCCCTATCGCCCGTGATTGCCTTACCCTTGGGCAAATCAGCGAGAATAATCTTCTTAAGCTTTGTTTTGCTTTCAGGTGTAGTGTGCTTAACGGGGTATTTCTTACCGTTCTTTTCCGTAAAGCCGTCAATTCTCTCAAAAGGCTCTTTGGCAGCAGAAACCTGTGTAAGCTGCTCAAGGCACCTGGTTTTTGCCACTTCAAACGTCATAACAGACTTTGCGCTGACGCAATCCGAGCCGACAAACACCGTATATTCGCCTTTTTCAAGCACCCAGGCATTTGCATAGCCGGTAGCACCACTGTCATCATATGAAGCCAGATATGACAGCGGGAAACAGATATCAAGCTCCTGCATTTCCCCCGGAGCCAGAAGTTTTGTTTTTGCATAGGCTGCAAGCTGACGGTCGGGATTGACAAGGTCGGTACCGCCTGCAGAATAGTAAACCTGCACCGTTTCCTTACCCGAGAAAGACCCGGATATATTTTTGACATCAACCTTTATTTTTACATCTTCTTCGCCTGTTTCTGCGCTGATGCAATCAATTTCAAAATCGGCATAGCTGAGTCCGTAACCGAACGGATATCTCACCTTTTCGGGAGCAAAGGTAGAAAAATAGCGATAACCTACGAAAATATCTTCAACGTAGTTATTAAACTTCTTCGCACCGAAATCGGCAGATGAAGAATAATACTCAAAAGCACAGGCAACAGTATCTGTCAGCTTACCGCCGGGTGAAACCTTACCGCATAGGAGGTCAGCGAGAGCGTTGCCGCTTTCCATACCGCCCTGCCAGGAAATAAGCACAGCGCCGATTTTGCCGACATATTCATCAAGCCACGAAAAATCGATAATACAGCCTATATTGAGAACAATAACCACGCTGTCAAACTTATCGGTTACCATACGGATAAGTTTCTTCTCTTCGGCTGTGAGATAGTAGCTGCCTTCCTCGAGCGCATTTTCTCTGTCCTCACCCGATGAACGGCCTATAAATACAACTGCTTTGTTGCTTTCCGAAGCTGCCTGGTGAATCATATCAGCATCAAAAGGCATTTCGGGGAAATAGCGCGGCCAACGTCCCCATACGCCCTCATCGACTGGATTTGCAGAGCACCAAGCGGTATATTTTTCTGCGAGCTTTTCATTAATTCTGATGCTCTCGCACGCCTTAAGACCGTCAAGATAGCTGACCTTGTAAGGCTCATTTACGTCACCGCCTGAGCCATAGCCGACAAAGAATGTTTCAATCTGATTTCTGCCGAATAAAGCAACGTTATCATCAGCCTTAAAAGGCAGAACACCGTTGTTTTCAAGCAAAACGGCACCCTCGGCTGCAACGGCTCTTATCAGCTCGGGCATACCCGGTGTTACGCTTTTATCCCCTTTGTCGCCGCCCCCCTGGTTCTGAGCAAGAGAATTGGAAACCTTACCTGCAAGATTATAAACTTTTCTTTTGATTTTTTCGCTGAATTTCATTATATTCACCTCAAAAAACTCTTTAAATTTATACGTCTGAGCGTAATAACAATAATCGGAACAAGAATCAACTGAATTATAATTCCCGGCACTGCCTGAGCAAAAGCACCTGCCAAAAACAAGCTGAGTGAAAACTCGGTATAGCCCAAGCCGTAGATAACAAAACGCACAAGTCCCCAGGCTGCTCTGCCCGCAAGCATTGAAACTATCAGATTCACATATATAAATGCAGGCTTAGAGGGCAGATGCTTTGTCAAAAAGCCCGTCATAAATCCGTAAACGGCAAGCTCAAACGCCATGGAAACAGCCTGCGGAAACAGCGGCGGCGCAAAAAACACAAACGAGCGCAATAAAGGCGCAATAAAGCCTGTAACAAGGCCGTATTGCCAGCCGCAAAGGAAGCCGCACAGCATAACGGGAATGTGCATAGGACACAGCATATTGCCGATTTCCGGCACCTGACCGGTAACAAAGGGCAAAACCAAACAAATGGCAAGTAAAAAAGCTGAAGCGGTCAGTTTATGTACGCTTTTATTATTTTTAACCGACATTATCCTGCCTCCCATACACAAAATTCAAAAAGGCAGAGAACAAAACAATGCTCTCTGCCCTATTAGCAATTATGATTGATTACTGAACCATCTTTGCGATTTCGTCTGCAAAGTTGTCCTCACGCTTCTCAAGGCCCTCGCCCTTGCCGTAACGGACAAAGCCTGTAACCTTGATCTCTGCGCCGAGCTTCTTAGCAACGTCAGCAACATAGCCTGCTACTGTACCGTCGAAGAGGTCAGAACGAACGAATGCCTGGTCAAGAAGACAGATCTCCTTGAGCTGCTTCTTGATACGGCCCTCAACAGCGCCTGCAAAAATCTTGTCGTTGACATACTCATCCTTACCTGCAACAGCAAGCTGTGCAAGAGTTGCAACTGCTTCCTTTGAAAGGAAGTTGAAGAGGAAGTTGTTGTTCTTCTGAGCCTCATAAGCAGCAATATCCTCATCGCTGAAGAGCTTCTCGTTGCAAGCTGTCTCAAAGAGCTTTCTGAGAATGGGCTTGGGAAGAGACTCGGGCTTGTTGAGTGAGCTGTCAATTGTGATGGACTTCATCTTAGCAAGTTCTTCATCGGAGATGCTCTCCTTGCTGAGATACTCGGGATCCATCGCAGCAACCTGCATAGCGATGTTTCTGCCCATTGCAACGAACTCTTCGCTGTTAGCGTCAAGATCAGTCTCAAACTGAACAAGAACACCAACGGAGCCGCCACCGTGGATGTATGTTGCGCAAACGCCCTCAACTCTCTCGAAACGGCGAACCTTCTGGTTCTCACCGATTGAGAGGATGTTGTCCTGAAGATTTTCCTGAACTGTTCTGTCGCTGCCGTCAAGCTTGCAAGCAAGAAGAGCATCGAGATCTGCGGGATTCTCATTGACAACTGTGTTTGCTACAGCCTTTACGAATGTTGTGAACTTATCGTTCTTAGCAACGAAGTCTGTTTCTGCGTTAACTTCAACAACAACGCCAACCTTCTTGTCAGCATCGTAGTAGGGATAAACCATACCTTCAGCAGCAATTCTGCTTGCCTTCTTTGTAGCAGCAGCAAGGCCCTTTTCTCTGAGGAAGTCGATTGCCTTCTCCATATCGCCGTCTGTTGCAGCGAGAGCCTTCTTGCAGTCCATCATACCAACGCCTGTCTTCTCACGAAGAGCCTGGACATCTTTAGCTGTAAATGCCATTGTATTAGTCCTCCTGTATCAAAAAATAGGTTAATGTTTTAATTATTCAGCAGCTTCTTCTGTTGCTTCTTCAACAGCTACCTGCTCGCCCTGTCTGCCTTCAATAACAGCGTTTGCCATCTCTGCAGCGATGAGCTTAACAGCACGGATAGCATCGTCATTACCGGGGATAACATAGTCGATCTCATCGGGATCACAGTTTGTGTCAACGATAGCTACGATCGGAATACCGAGCTTCTTTGCTTCTGCAACTGCGTTCTTCTCCTTGCGGGGATCAACGATGAACATTGCTGCGGGCTGCTTCTTCATGCCTGTGATACCGCCCATAAACTTCTCGAGCTTTTCGATCTCAAGGTTGAGCTTGATAACTTCCTTCTTGGGAAGCATCTCAAATGTACCGTCAGCCTCCATAGCCTTGAGCTGAGCGAGTCTCTTGATTCTCTTCTGGATTGTCTTGAAGTTTGTGAGCATACCGCCGAGCCAACGTGCGTTGACAAAGGGCATACCGCAACGGACAGCTTCCTCACGGATTGAATCCTGTGCCTGCTTCTTTGTGCCGACGAAGAGAATTTCGCCGCCTTCTGCTGCGATATCTGCAACAAATTTGTAAGCCTCATCGAGCTTCTTTACTGTCTTCTGAAGGTCGATGATGTAGATACCGTTGCGCTCCGCAAAGATATAGGGAGCCATCTTGCGGTTCCATCTTCTGGTCTGGTGACCGAAGTGCACACCTGCTTCGAGCAGCTGCTTCATTGATACTGTTGCCATTTTGTTTTTCCTCCTTAGTTTTTCCTCCGCAGAGCAGTGAAATTTACCGAACAATCCTTTGGATTGCACCAAGGCATAGCGCTCTGCGTGCGAAATGCACGAGCAATTATACCACAGAGATTGGCATATTGCAAGAGCTTTTGTGATATTTTTTGGTGTTTTTAACAGCTTTTTTCAGCAAAAAACTGCGAAAAACAAATTCAATCGCTCTTCGCAGTTCTTTTAACAAAAATCAATCAAGTTCAACTACGGTTTCGTAGAGGTCAAACCAGTTGTGAGTGACAAAGTTTCTTGCACGGAGAATAACCTTATCTTCATAAACCTCAACCTGATATCCCCTACCGCCTAAAAGAGTGCCGTAACGGCTGAAGAGACCGTAAGAAGGCAGATTAAGGTAGTTAACGCCGTTTCTGCGATCATAGCTTGATACACCGAAATGCTCTTTTGTGAAGTTACCGTTGAGGCCGATGTGAATATGTCCGCTGATAAAGAACACGTTCTCGTATTTTTCAAGAATTTGCTGGATTTGTGTTGAATAAGGCTCACCTATATCGCCGTCATCCCAGGCTACTTCCTCGCCGTGAGTGCCGACAAGCGGCCAATGGCAGATAACGAAAACGGGCTTTGTATCAGAGCCGCTGCTTGCAAGCTCTGCATCAAGGAAATCAAGCTGATCCTGGAAAAGATCAGGATGATCCCACGAATCATCAGACTGATCGGTAAGAACGATAAACTTATAGCCGTTTACTTCAGTGCTGTAATATGATTTTTCAATACCGATGCCCTGATATGCGTTATATTTCTCCACAAAATACCGTCTTGCTTCCTCGGCTTCTTTATCCTCAACGTGACCTATATCGTGGTTACCCATCGCGATAATGGCTTTACCGTCCCAATTTTTCTCCATTGTGCTGAAAAACTCATCAATTGAGCCTTCATCGCCGTAGTTTGTAAGGTCACCTGTTACTGCAACAACGTCAACGGGAGTTTTAGCTCTGTCCATATCCCTGAGACCTATACCCAGAAACCAAGCAAGGGGAGAAAACTTCTCATCAAGATGAGTATCAGAAACGACAGACATATTGAGAAGTATTCCGTCCTCCTTGGCTTCAAATGCCGAGGGTGCAAACACACTAAGAGTGGGAGCAACAGCCATAAATGCTGCCATAAATGCCGAAATAAACGCTTTGATAATTGCCATTTTTATTTCCCCTTTTAATTACATTATATATGATTTCGTCGCCGAATCATATTATTTACCGCTTTTTTCTTTATCGTTTTTAAGATTAACCACTACACAAATTGCAAGCGCAAGAATAATCAAGGCGGCAATTGCTGCATACGAAAAACCTCTTTGAATCTTCAAACTGCGCAGCGTCATTACGGTAGTTTCTTCCGCATACCTTTCGCTATGTACAGTAGTATTCTGTTCATATTCCGCGGTGTTCAGCGGCTGCCTGCTGACAGTTTCCGTTACTTCTTCATCGGAATAAACCGTACGCTTTACACGTTTGGTTGTCTTTGGAGGAGTTGGTTTTTCAGTTCTGTCAACTGGTTGCGTATGGGTAAGCGTAGTGCTTTCCGTAGTAAATATAACTCTTTCCAACGAAAGACTATAAACTTTAGTCGGAACGGAGTTACCGTCAATAAACCTTAAATCAAGTTTATTAACAGAATCAAGACCGTATTTTAGGCTAACAACAACCTCAGCACTAAACGACATCTCATGTGTTGAAGCAACAGCACCGTCAACACCGTATTCTGAAGTATCATAATCAGAAATACCGGATGATCGGACATAGATAAATTCATCGGAATTAAACGAAACGCCTACTCCGTAATCGGAACCTTGCTGTAAAGACTCGGAAAGCGTAGCCTTAAAGCCAAAAATCAGCTTATCATTTGCTTCATCGCGGATAATATGAACAACGCCGAAGCGTATGTTGCCGTTTGAAATATCCGACGAGGAAATCAGAACGTTCGGTTCAGCAGACTTCCACTCACGTTCATCCGTAACGCCATCAATCTTTATTGCAAATACGTTAAAAGATAAAAGAACAACTGTAATCAACGCAATAAGCGAAGAAAAAACTGCCCTTAATTTCAAAAACATCACCAGAATTCAAGAACTATCTGCGGAACAGTTTGACAAAGAAATTTACTACATGCCAGAATACACGCCAGAGCTTGAGAAAGAGAGTGCGGTGGCGTACATAAAACTGATAGCTCCAACTATTTACGGAAATCTTCCTACCCTTACGAATAAACCCTACAGCCACACCAATGACGTCATCGTTGCCTGCACAGTGCTCGGTTGTGACGCAGTTATCACCCTTGAGGGTATATCCGCTGTTATTTAAGTTGATAACCCTGTGAAGCACGTACCGTCCTTCATCAGTTTTGCAAAGCGCAACGTCATTAAGCTTAAGAAATTTGGCTTTTCGAAGCAAAACCTTATCTCCGCCATCGTGCAGCAGAGGTATCATACTGAAACCGTGAGTTTCAAACTCGACAATTTTTCCTGTGTCCAGAGCTTTTTTTATATCGGGAAGATTGGAAGAAAGACTGTTACTCAATGAAACCTTCCCCTTTTATCTTTTCTATAAAAGCTTTAACATCATTCAAAGCTGAAGCTTCATCAATATCGTATTCAGAAACAAGAAGAGATACCAGATCAGCTTCTTCGGCGCCCTCAACAAGTCTGTTCCAGAGAAGTTCAGCAGTCTCGTTGAGCGTTACCATTCCGTTAAAATCAGATGCTGACTTGCCGACAGCTACAACAATGCTGCTGCCGCACATTTTTCTCAGCTTATATCCCGGCTTGATTTTCATATATCTATTCACCTTTCTCTAACCACAAAGCGTTTATCTTCAATCATTACTTCTTTATTGCACACATTCAAAGCTGCTTTTTTATGCGAAACAATCACGCAAGTGCAACTTTCAAGCGTTTTTATATTGCGCAAAACGCGTTCTTCCGTTGCTTCATCGAGCGCTGAGGTCGCTTCATCAAGAAGCATTATAGGCGCATTGCGCAAAATCGCACGTGCAATTGCGATTCGCTGAACCTGGCCCTCCGAAAGTCCCCTGCCGCGTTCACCGATAACGGTCTGCAGACCTTCCGGCAGCTCATCAACAAAATCGCTGCAACAGCTGAGCTCAACAGCTTTTCTAACCTCTTCGTCAGATTTACCTTTGCTCATAAACGTAATATTCTCATAAATCGTGCCGGACAAGAGCATATTGCCCTGCGGTACGTACGAAAACATCTCGCGGTATTTTTTCGAGGGGCTGAAGCTGCCGTCATCTGTCTTAAACGCAACGCTTCCTGCCTCGGGATAAATAACGCCTAGCATCATCTTAAGCATCGTGCTTTTACCGATACCGGAAATACCCGTGATGGCCACAAAATCGCCTTTATTTACTGTTATGGAAGCATCTTCAAGCACGGTATCTCTGTCGTATTTAAAGGTGACATTATTAAAATCAACGCTTCTGAGACGAGAATAGAACTTCTTTGTATCACAGTTTTCGTCAGAATCATCTTCACTTGAAATATCCATAATTTCAAGCAGACGTTCTGCAGAAGCTATCATCTGATAATAAGCGGGCAATAAGCCCGAAAGATTCTTAAACGGGGTCTGCAGCTGTGTGATGAGCTGAAGCACAGCTGTGAGCGTTCCGAATGAAATAGTACTTGCAAGAAGCTTAAAGCCGCATACAACAAAAGCCAGCATATAAGCTGCACGGAAACCGAACGCCATAACCGTAGTTGCTGCCGCCTGGAAGCCCGCTCTGTTCCATTTATTCTTATTATGTTCATCCATGATCTCTTTAAATTTCGAGACTACAGTTCCGGAAGCTCCAAAAACTGTTACAACAAGAATGTTTTCAATTATTTCCTGGGTAAAAGAACGCACTTTACTTTCGGATTTCTGCGATTTTATATATAAATTCTTAAGCAAATTACGCATCAGCCTTGCCGCAATGAAAGCAGCAATACCAAGAACAGAAAACAAGACTGCAAGACGTTTATCGAGGAAAAGGAGCGCAACAAACGCTGCAACAATACGAAAAACAAGACCAATAACAGTCGGAAGAAGCGCTATCATTCCGTCAGCAACACAGCCGACGTCGCTTGAAAAACGCGTCATCAGATCTCCGCTGTGATATGAGGTGATCTTGAGATAATCTTTCTGAAAAACATTAGTCACAAAATATGTGCGCAGATCAGATTCTACCCTAATATGCAGATGGTTGTTAAGCAGCTGATAAGCAAGGCGCAAAAGGATCTGAGCTACGACTATTGAAATAACAACAACACTCACTTTTATCAGCCTGTCTTTGTCTCCTGCTACGGCGGAGTCAATCAGATCGCGGCAGACGTACGCATTAACAGCCACAAAAAGAGAAGCGAGAGAATTAATTAGTATAAGAATTATAATCTTTACCCAATACGGCCTTATGCGTGATTTAAGCCAGGGAATGACGTTTTTATTTTCAGTTTTGAGCTTTGAAAACATTATTCACCACTCATTTCATTATAGGCAAGCTGTGCTGCCTGAGCACTTATATTGCAGGAAAGGATATAGGACGGTACCGCAGTCACAACTGCTTCAAGGTTTTCAATGAGCTTATCCATAAGCAGTTCATCATCCGGACGAATAGTCTGATCAAGAATCATAGTAGCAGCTTTAAAAGGTGTAACAGGACGGATAGAGTTAGTTTCCGCACGCTCAATAAAGCAAAGCGCCTTAAGAGGCACGCAGGTATTCACGCTGATATCGTGCTTGCCGCTGAACGGTGTTCCGTAAACCATAGGCACACCGTCAACAAGCTTAATTGCAGGCTTATCATCATTGATGATGTAGGCGCCTTTGTCGGCAAACTCCTTGAGCCAGAGAGAGGTGTGGGTTGATTTGCCCGTACCGCTGGGGGCAGAAAAACAATAAGCAACACCGTCAACAACAACAGCGGAAGCGTGAAGAAGGAAACCGCCGTCATCAATCAGAGCGGTATAAAAAAGGCTGCCGACGTGCATATATTCAAGGCTCTCAATATCCAGAAGAGGAAATTGAGGCAACGATTTTTCAAGTTTATTGTAATCAACAGAAAAGGTAAACTGCGCACACTGAGCATCGTTACATCTGTAAGGCTCGCTGCGCTTTTTAAGCATATCATA
Source organism: Acutalibacteraceae bacterium (assembly GCA_045606785.1). Taxonomy (GTDB): domain Bacteria; phylum Bacillota; class Clostridia; order Oscillospirales; family Acutalibacteraceae; genus UBA8612. Next base: position 60,945 of record JAZUSN010000032.1, read on the forward strand.
CTTTGCATTGTATCCGACAATTATGTCGGCAATCGAATAGTAATTCATATTTACTCCATCAATTAACAGATAAAGGGAAAACGGGCAGACAGAAACCTGCCTGCCCGTAACGTGGGTTTTGCTAATTAGAATTCGTCGCTTGTGTCGACATCGCCTGTGACGACAACGCCGTTTGAAAGCTCACCGATATCAGTGTCGATGTTTGTGCTTGCTGTGATAACATCAACAACAGTGAACTTCTCAACCTCAACAGCGGGTGTAACATACTTCTTCATTATTTTCATCTCCATTCTAAAAGGGAATAGATAATTAATCGGTTAAGATTAAAGTGTACCGGAAGCAATACCTGTGTAAACAGTTTCTACAGCACCGGTATCAAGGTTTTTGCAGATGACATAACCACGACCGTAAACTGTACCGGAAGCAGTCTTAACACCAAGCTCATAGTAGAGGTTATCAAGAAGGTAGCCGTCATCGCCGTATTTATCAGACTTCTTGATAAGGACACCGGAAGCACCGTTGAGGTCGAGTGTCATCTTTTCTTTTGTTGCATAGTCTGCATTCTTAGTTGCGATGATACCAACTTCGATAGCCTTCATATTATCGGGAAGGTTAACGTATGTACCAAAGTATACACGGCTTGTTGCTGTGTCAACATTTACAACGATATCCTGATCAACAGGAATCTCAATGTCAAGCTGTGCATCGTATACGGCATATACGAAGAAGTCGTCTGTTCTGCCTTCGATTTCAGCATAAAGCTCGTCGTCGGAAAGAGCTACATCAGCAGTAGCTGTCTTTTTGAGTGACCAGCCTGCAAATTCCATACCCTTATACTCGGGAAGTGTATATGCTTCAAGATCAAGGTCTGCTACAGCGCCGTCGAAATCGCCGATCCAGTTGTAACCGAGGTTATCGTCGGTAAGTACAACAATATTGACGTCTTCATCAGCCTGGCTGCCTCTTGCGGAGAAGTTGAGTGTGATTGTGATGTCACTACCTACACGGAAATTAGCAAGAGAGGAAACAACCTGCCATGCACCGTTGGGCTGTGTATAAACGTAATCACGGAAGAGAGGATCAGCATCGTCATACTCTACGGGATCAACAGTGAAGAACTCACCCTTCTCAACCTTGTATGACTTGAGAACTGACTCTACTTCGCCGTTAACTGAGAACTTACCGTAGCCTGCAACCTTAACAGTAACGTTACAGTACTCAACGTTCTCGTCAGCGGGAGTTGTGATAACAGCATTGTCTGCGAAGCTGAATACATTGAAGTAATCGCCTTTAACCTTGCTGTTGATGTCGAAATACTTTGTGGGATTCTGAGCGATATCGAGAACCTTCTCTGCATATCTCTCGCAAAGCTCGGGAGCTCTGCTTGCATACTTCTCGATGAGACCGGAATCCTTAGCATCCTCGTACTTGGACTTGATTGTCCAGTAGTAGCCGTTGGGAGCCATAAGCTTGTCTGCGTAAGAGATAAGAACACCGATGTCGCCGAAGGTATCAGCAAGGAGCTCTCTGAGACCGGGAGTCTCAAGAAGATCGTATGCGTACTCAACAAGCTCAATAGCTGCATCAACGATTGCAATGATCTCTTCGTAATTCTCGCCTACATAGTAAGCAGCTGCGCCGATATCGTTGAATTCCTTGTAATCAGCTGTGAAAGCAAGCTCCTTAACCTTTGCATAGTGCTTGTCGAAGAGCTCGAGGAGGCCAACGCCTTCGCCAAGGTCGCCCTTGAATGCGTAGAGGGAATCAGCTACGCCGTCGCCGTCTGTATCGAAGATCTTGCCAAACTCAGCTTCCTGGTTACCAAGAGCGACGCTGATTGCTTTCTTCTTAATATCTTCCTTCCAGTTGGGATTAACAGAAGAAACAAGACCTGTCTTGCCTGAGTTACCTGTGAAATCCATACCCTTGAGAGCATAGATAACGCCCATGAACTCACTGATGCCGTCCTTGTCCTTAAGGCCGTTTACGGTGTCATATGCATTGTAAGCAAGGTCAAAGTACTCGTTGAGCTTGCCGTATGCTCTGTCGCCTTCGAAATCCTTGATGAATCTGCTGATGATCTCGGGAGCCTTATCAGCATACTTAGCAACCATATCGAGTGCATCGAGAACTGCCTTCTTCTGTGTTGCGCCCATCTTAACGGAAAGCTCATAATCAAGCTCTGCATTAAGTGTTGCGTTTGCGGGAACTTTCTCGAATGTAGCTGCGAATGTGCCGTTTTCCTGCTCAACGAAATCAGCTGTTACGCCGTCGATCGTGCAGGTGTTGGGTGTGTATCTGTAGGAATATCTGTTGGGAACACCGGCCGGTTTTTCGTTTGTTACGTCAGCCTTTGCAATAACTGTGAGAACATCGTTCTCTGCATCGTACTCGCTTGTGGGAGCTACGAAAGAGGGATCCTTACCGGAAGCGATAACAGAAGCTGCGGAAAAGTCGCCCTGGCTGTTTGTAAGAGCATCGAGGTACTTCTCTTCTGTTGCAGAGAGAGAAACGCCGTCCTTAAGGAACTCCTTGAGGATATCGATTGTTCTGTACTGTGTGTAGCCTTCAGCAAACTGAACCTTTGAAAGGATGTTAGCTGCCTTGTAGATACCAACGAGAATAGCGTCTTCAACAACAACAGTTGCCTTTGTGTTGTCGAGAGCCTTCATACCAACAGCAAGTACGTCCTTGAGAACAACTTTACCTGCATTAGCATTGATACCGTTACCGGTTGTAATCTCGTATGTAGCATTGTTGGGAATACGAAGTGTAGAACCGATTGCTGTGATGCACTCAAGAACAACGTCACCACCGTTGATTGAAACAGCAGGTCTGTAATCCATAAGTGTGCTTATGAAGCCCTTTACACCCTGGTAATCTTCGCACTGTGCGTAGAATGTACCGTTGTAAAGAGTAACTTCGCCGCCCTTAACATTGACAACTGATTTGCCGGGAGCACCGGTAACTGTTGCGTTGTTAAAGTCAACTTTGATGTTGCCGTTAATAACGAGAACATCTTCGAGTGTTACGTTGCCGCCGTCCCACTTGTAGGTAGCTTCACCGTTAGCGATAGCTGCGTTGATGGCTGCCTGAAGATCGGTGTCAGCAGCGAGTGCAGTGAAACCTGTTGCGATGCAACCGAGAATCATGCACAGAGAGAGAAGCGCTGAGAGAATACGTTTGCTTGTCTTCACTGATTTCATCTCCTTATTTTTTGTATGTGCACATAGAAACACATACTATTAAGAGCATTATATTTAATATATAAGGCTTTGTCAAGAACAGTTAAGGAAATTTTTACAAATTTGTAACCTTAAATATTCCTACAAAGCCTAATTATGGTTATATTACTTATGAATCGAGGAAATCTCTGAGCTTTTTGCTTCTGCTGGGATGGCGAAGCTTGCGAAGTGCCTTTGCCTCAATCTGTCTTATACGCTCACGTGTAACATTGAACTCTTTACCTACCTCTTCAAGAGTACGGGAGTGACCGTCAACAAGACCGAAACGAAGAATGATAACCTTCTTTTCTCTGGGAGTGAGGGTATTGAGTACCTCTTCGAGTGACTCCTTGAGAAGCACGTTAGCAGCTGCATCAGCAGGTGCAAGAGCATCATCGTCGGGGATGAAATCGCCAAGATGGCTGTCTTCCTCTTCGCCGATAGGTGTTTCGAGAGAAACAGGCTCCTGAGAAACACGTCTGATAACTCGCACCTTATCTCCGGGAAGATCAACCTCACGTGCTATCTCCTCAGCTGTAGGCTCACGGCCGAGCTGATGAACGAGCTGGTTGTTGGCTTTCTTTACCCTGTTGATCTGCTCAACCATATGGACGGGAATACGTATAGTTCTTGCCTGGTCAG
>JAZUSN010000033.1:0-19832 GCA_045606785.1 Acutalibacteraceae bacterium
AGTTGCCGCCGCAATGAAAGATTGGGGGGTTCCAACCGGTGCGACCCACTACACACATTGGTTTCAACCTCTTACAGGAATTACTGCCGAAAAGCATGACAGCTTTATTTCACCGTCACCCCACGGCGGAGTAATAATGGAGTTTTCGGGCAAAGAGCTCATAAAAGGCGAGCCTGATGCATCGTCATTTCCGTCGGGAGGTCTGCGAGCAACCTTTGAAGCCAGAGGATATACCGCATGGGATCCCACATCATATGCATTTATCAAAGGAAAAACACTTTGTATTCCCACTGCATTCTGCTCTTATTGCGGTGAGGCGCTTGATAAAAAGACTCCGCTTCTACGCTCAATGGAAGCACTCAATAAGCAGGCACTCCGCATTCTCCGCCTTTTCGGCAATGACACTGTAAAATGTGTCCGCACTTCGGTAGGACCCGAGCAGGAGTATTTTCTTGTTGATAAGGAAATGTATGAAAAGAGAAGGGATCTTCGTTTTACAGGAAGAACTCTTTTCGGAGCAAAGCCTCCCAAGGGTCAGGAAATGGATGACCATTATTTCGGAGTAATTAAGCCCAGAGTTGCAGCATATATGGAAGAGCTTAATGATGAACTCTGGAAACTCGGCATTCTTGCAAAAACAGAACATAACGAGGTTGCTCCTGCTCAGCATGAGCTGGCACCTATTTATACAACCACAAATATCGCAACCGACCATAATCAGCTGACTATGGAAATTATGCAGAAGGTTGCGGCAAAGCACGGACTTGTCTGTCTGCTTCATGAAAAGCCTTTTGCAGGCGTAAACGGCAGCGGCAAGCACAACAACTGGTCACTCGCAACCGATGCAGGTGCAAACCTTCTTTCTCCGGGTGAAACACCTTATGAAAATGCACAGTTTCTTCTTTTCCTCTGTGCGGTAATCAAAGCGGTTGACGATTATCAGGATTTACTTCGTATCTCTGTTGCAACGGCGGGCAACGATCACCGATTAGGTGCAAATGAGGCGCCACCCGCAGTTGTATCTATATTCCTTGGCGATGAATTATCTGCTATTCTTGATGCCATTGAGGCTGACACTCCTTACAATGCCGCAGAAAAAACGCAGATGAAGCTGGGCGTTGACGTTCTCCCGAAGTTCAACAGAGATACTACCGACAGAAACCGTACCTCTCCGTTTGCGTTCACGGGCAATAAATTTGAATTCCGTATGCTCGGTTCATCAAACAGCATTGCATGTGCAAATATTATGCTTAACACCGCAGTTGCGGAGAGCCTTAAGATTTATGCCGACAGGCTCGAAAAAGCGGACGATTTTGAATCTGCTCTTCACGAAATGATTCGCAAAACAATCAAAGACCATAAAAATATTATTTTCAACGGTAACGGCTATGATGATGCGTGGATTAAAGAAGCTACCGAAAACAGAGGTCTTCTGAACTACCGTACAACTCCCGACTGCGTGCCTCATCTTCTTGATAAAAAGAATGTTCAGATGCTTACCTCTCACGGTGTTTTCTCCGAAGCGGAACTTAACTCCCGCTATGAGATTACTCTTGAAAATTACTGTAAGACGGTTGTTATCGAAGCAAATACCATGGCGGATATGGCAAAAACAGAAATTGCTCCTGCAGTTGAAGCTTATGCTGCAGAGCTTGCAAAATCTGTTGCGGCAAAGAAGGCTCTTGATGAAAGCGTTGCCTGCAGCTATGAATGCGGTCTTGTTAAAAAGCTTTCGGCACTGACCGACAGAATAGCAGAAAAGGCGGATGAGCTTGAGGATGCTCTGGTTGTTCTTCATAAAGCCGAAAACATTGGTGAAGAAGCAAACACAATCCGTGATTCGGTTCTCGTCAGAATGTGTGAGCTCAGAGTAGCTTGTGATGAAGCAGAAAAAATAACAGCTAAAAAGTATTGGCCGTTCCCGACTTACGGCGACCTTCTTTTCGGCGTGAAGTAAAAAGGAAGGGAATGATTTTTATGACATACAGTGCGGTTAATACAATATGGGTACTTATCGGCGCAGCTCTTGTATTTTTTATGCAGGCAGGTTTTTCAATGTGTGAAGCCGGTTTCACGAGAGCAAAGAACACAGGCAACATACTGATGAAAAATCTTATGGATTTTTGTATAGGAACGCCTGCTTTTTGGCTTGTCGGCTTCGGAATTATGTTTGGAAGCGGTTCAGCTTTGTTCGGCAGAATAGACCCTCTTATTCTGGGTGATTACAGCAATATATTACCTGAAGGCGTACCGCTTTGGGCTTTTGCGATATTTCAGACGGTTTTCTGTGCTACTTCGGCAACGATTGTTTCGGGAGCCATGGCTGAAAGGACAAAATTCAGCGCATATTGTATTTATTCGGCAGCAATTTCTCTCATTATCTATCCTGTTTCAGGACATTGGATTTGGGGTGGCGGATGGCTTAGTGAACTCGGATTCCACGATTTTGCCGGTTCAACAGCGGTTCATATGGTAGGCGGAGTTTGTGCTCTTATCGGTGCAAAAATTCTCGGACCCCGCATAGGAAAATACTATAAAAACGGCAAGCCTCGTGCAATTCTCGGACATAATCTGACTTCTGCGGCTCTCGGTGTATTTATTCTATGGTTCTGCTGGTTTGGCTTCAACGGTGCTTCAACTGTAGGCATGGACAGCGACGAGCTTGTTGAAAGCGCAGGTCTTGTGTTCTTCAATACAAATCTTGCGGCTGCAGTTGCATGCTGCATAACACTCATCGTAACCTGGATTCGCTATAAGAAGCCCGATGTTTCAATGACATACAACGCAGCTCTTGCAGGTCTTGTCGGAATAACGGCCGGATGTGATGCGGTAAGTCCCGTAGGTGCAGCGATAATCGGACTTATCTGTGGTGTTACAGTTGTTTTTGCGGTTGAATTTTTTGATAAAATCGCAAAAATTGATGACCCCGTCGGAGCGGTTTCCGTGCACTGTGTTTGCGGTGCACTCGGAACAATTCTTACCGGATTTTTCGCAACCGGTGTTTCAACCGAAAAAGGCTTGTTTTATGGCGGCGGTCTTCATTTTCTCGGAGTTCAGTCTTTAGGCGTGGTTTCGGTTGCAGGTTACGTTGCGGTTGTGATTACCGTTGTTTTTCTTGCTATCAAGCATACGATAGGACTTCGTGCAGAGCCTGAAGACGAGCTTGCAGGTCTTGATGTTTCGGAACATGGTTTACTCACCGCTTATGCCGGCTTTGCAATGCTTCCTGACACGACGGTTGCTGATGAAGATAAGCCGATTGAGGTTACAGGCGATGTCCCCGTTGCAGAGGCGATACCCGTAAAAAAGATTCCAACCTTTGATGACAGTATGCCTAAAATGACGAAAGTGGAAATTATATGCAAAGAATCAAGGTTTGAAGCTCTTAAAACCGCAATGATGAACATAGGTATTACAGGTATGACGGTATCTCATGTTCTCGGCTGCGGTGTTCAGAAGGGTAAACCCGAATACTACAGAGGTGTTCAGGTTGAAGCAAATCTTCTTCCAAAGGTGCAGGTTGATATTGTAGTCAGCAAGGTTCCCGTTCGTTCGGTAATTGAAACAGCAAAAAAGATTCTTTATACGGGACACATCGGAGATGGTAAGATTTTCGTTTATGATGTTGAAAATGTTGTTAAGGTCAGAACCGGAGAAGAAGGCTATGATGCACTTCAGGATGTTGAATGATAAATATAAATTTGTGAAAGGAGCATAATCTTATGCAAAAAACAGAAGTTCAATTTATTTCTCACATAACATTCACAGAGCAGACTCCGGATATGCTTCTTGAAAGAAAACAAATCGATTCGATGTACGAAAAGGCTTTTCTTTCGATAAAAGATGAAGTTTGCAGCGAATATTCTCAAAACACTACAACTTGGGATTGACCCCGCTTGATTGCAGCCAAGGCAGTTGAAAAAACTGCCTTGGCTCGTAGTGATTTATTATTTATATAAGGATAGTGATATTATGTGTTCAATTATGAGCTGGTGCAGCAGTAAGGCAGCTGCCGATGAATTTAAAAAAGGATTTGACAAAACCATTTCAAGAGGGCCTGATGATACTAAAATAATCGATACCGGTAAGGGAATTGTAGGTTTCCACAGGCTTGCAATTATGGGCTTGCACCCCGAAGGAATGCAGCCGTTTGAGCTTGACGGAAGCTATGTTGTCTGTAACGGTGAAATCTACGGCTTTGAAAAGCTGAAAGACCGCTTAATAAAAAAAGGATATTCATTTAAAAGCGAGAGCGACTGCGAAATACTGCTTCCGCTTTATAAAGAATACGGCACAGATATGTTTGCGATGCTCGATGCTGAGTTTGCTTGTGTTATATTTGATGGGGTAAAACAGGAATACATAGCGGCAAGAGACCCTATCGGAATCAGACCGCTTTACTACGGATACGATAAAAACGGAGATATTCTTTTTGCCAGCGAAGCGAAAAACCTTGTCGGCATTGCGGATAAAATAATGCCGTTTCCTCCGGGATGCTATTATAAAAATGAAGAATTTATCTGTTACCGAGATATAGCGGCGGTCAAAAAGGTATGCAACGATGATCTTGAAACCGTTTGTAAGAACATTCACGATAAGCTTGTTGCGGGCATTGAAAAGCGACTTGTTGCCGATGCAAAGGTAGGCTTTCTTCTTTCGGGCGGACTGGACTCCTCTCTTGTATGCGCTGTAGCTGCAAAGAAAAGCAGCGAGCCCATTAAAACATTTGCAATCGGTATGAGCGAGGATGCAATTGACCTTAAATATGCAAAGCAGGTTGCGGACTATATCGGCAGCGAGCATAAGGAAATCATCATAACAAGGGATGATGTTCTTGATGCTCTTGAAGAGGTCATTTATATTCTCGGAACTTACGATATAACGACAATCAGAGCAAGCATGGGAATGTATCTTATCTGTAAGGCAATTCATGAACAGACCGATATAAGAGTTTTGCTTACGGGAGAAATTTCGGATGAGCTTTTCGGATATAAATATACCGATTTTGCCCCCGATGCTCGTGCTTTCCAAAAAGAAGCGCAAAAAAGAATCCGTGAGCTTCATATGTATGATGTTCTTCGTGCAGACAGGTGTATTTCATCAAACTCTCTTGAAGCAAGAGTACCCTTCGGTGACCTTGATTTTGTTGAGTATGTTATGTCTGTTGACCCCGATAAAAAGCTTAATAAATACGGAAAGGGAAAATACCTTCTCCGTCATGCTTTTGAAAGAGATTATCTTCCCGATGAAATTCTGTGGCGTGAAAAGGCTGCATTTTCGGATGCTGTAGGTCATTCAATGGTGGATTATCTTAAAGAATACGCCGAAACATGTTACACAGATGAGGAATATGAAGTGAAAAAATCAAAATATTCTCACGCACAGCCGTTTACGAAGGAATCTCTTCTTTACAGAGAGCTTTTTGAAAAATATTATCCCGGTCAGGCAGAAATGATTGCAGATTTCTGGATGCCCAACAAAGAGTGGGAAGGATGCAATGTAAACGACCCGTCAGCCAGAGTTCTCTCAAACTACGGCGACAGCGGTAAATAAGAGGTGCTTTTATAATGAGTATTGAAAAAAGAATAAAAATCAAAGATTTATTTCAAAAATCCGAAGAGCAAATCGGAAAAGAAGTCACCGTAAGAGGCTGGGTAAGAAACCACCGCAAGCAGAAAAATATGGGCTTTATTGAGCTGTATGACGGCAGCTGCTTCAAATCCCTGCAGCTTGTATATTCTGCCGAGAGTGATGTCGACGGAAAAATCAAGTCAATTCGCAACGGCTCCTGCGTTGAAGCGTCAGGAACCGTAAGACAAGGCTTTCAGAATGAGACGGTTGAGCTTAATGTTTCGCAAATAGATCTTCTCGGCGACTGCCCCGAAGATTATCCTATGCAGCCGAAACGCCATTCGGTTGAATTTTTGAGAGAAAATGCTTATCTCAGACCGAGAACGAGACTTTTTCAGGCAGTATTCAAAATACGAAGCGTGGCGGCACAGGCAGTTCACCGATATTTCACCGAGCAGGGATTTCTCTATGTGCATACACCGTTGATAACGGCAAACGATGCCGAAGGTGCGGGAAACACCTTTACGGTTACTACGCTCGAGGCAAACGGTAACAAGCCCGACTATAAAAACGATTTCTTCGGACTCCATACTTCATTAGCGGTAACGGGTCAGTTGGAAGCAGAAGTGTTTGCAATGGCATTCGGAAATGTATATACATTCGGTCCCACATTCCGTGCAGAAAACTCCAACACCAAAACTCATATGGCTGAGTTCTGGATGATTGAGCCTGAAATGGCGTTCTGCGATTTGGAGCAGCTGATGGATGTTGAAGAGGATTTTCTGAAAAGTGTGCTGTCATATATCATGGAGCAATGTGACGATGAACTTGCGTTTCTTGAAAAATACACAAATCTTCCGCTTCGTGAAAGAATGAAAGCTGTTATTGAGTCGCAAATTGAGAGAGTTCGTCACGAAGAAGTGATCAGTATCCTTAAAGAAGCGGGAGAAAATTTTGAATTTGAGCCCGAATACGGTCAGGATATTGCCAAGGAACACGAAAAGTATCTTACGGAAAAGTATTTCAAAGCACCTGTATTTGTTTATGATTGGCCAAAGGATATTAAAGCTTTTTATATGTATCAGAATGATGACGGCAAAACCGTTGCTGCAGTTGACCTTCTTGTTCCCGGTGCGGGAGAGCTTATGGGCGGCAGTCAAAGAGAAGTGCGCTATGATTTACTTAAAAACAGAATGGATGAGCTCGGCATATCCGAAGAAAGTCTTTGGTGGTATCTGAATCTGCGCAAATACGGCGGCTGCGACCATTCAGGATTCGGCATGGGATTTGAACGGTTGCTTATGTATGTAACAGGTATGGAGAATATCCGTGATGTTATTCCATTCCACAGAACACCCGGAAGCTGTGAGTATTAAAAATAATCTTTTATCAGAGGTTGACAAATTGCCGTCTGTTGGAGTATAATATCTGCATTAAAGGCAAAGGCGTCTTTGAGTTTGATTCTCGAAGTGTCTCTGCCTTCTTTTTTATCGAAAATTAAACAAGCAGATATAGGCAATGGCGTCTTGATGTTTATTCATTAAGGTGTCATTGCCTTTTTTTAATTTTGAACGGAGGTACACGGAAATGACAAAAAAAGAACAGCTTTACGAAGGAAAGGCGAAAAGGGTTTTTAAGACCGATAATCCCGAGCTTTTGATTGTTTCCTATAAGGATGATGCAACTGCATTTAACGGTTTGAAAAAAGGAACAATCGCAGGCAAAGGCATTATCAATAACAAAATGAGCAACCTTCTAATGCAGAGGCTTGAGCGAGTCGGTATTCCCACTCATTTTGTCAAAGAGCTTTCGGAAAGGGAAACTCTGGTTAAAAAGGTTTCCATTGTACCCCTTGAAGTGATTGTAAGAAATATTGCAGCAGGCTCATTCTCCAAACGCTACGGAGTGGAGGAAGGCTTTGTGTTTGAAACTCCTACCATTGAATTTTCTTATAAAAACGATGATTTGGGTGACCCTCTTATGGATGAATATCACGCAATTGCAATGAAGCTTGCGACACCCGAAGAAATAGAAACAATCAAAAAATATGCTTTTGGAGTTAATGAACAGTTGAAAGCTTTCTGGACTGAATGCGGTGTTACACTTGTTGATTTCAAGCTTGAATTCGGCAGACTTGCTGACGGAACAATAGTTCTTGCCGACGAAATCAGCCCCGATACCTGCCGCTTATGGGATGCCAAAACGAGAAAAAAGCTTGATAAGGACAGATTCCGCTGTGATTTGGGTGGCGTTGAAGATGCTTATGCAGAGGTCATGAAACGCCTTGAGCAGCATATATAAGGGAGGATTTGAAATGTCAAACTGTGCAATAGTCGGAATCAACTGGGGCGATGAAGGAAAAGGCAGAATGGTTGATTTGCTGACTGAAAACTATGATGTAGTAGTCCGCTATCAAGGCGGCGGAAATGCAGGACACACCGTTATCAATGAGCACGGAAAATTTGCCTTGCACCTTCTTCCATCGGGTATCTTCAGAGAAGGTGTCGTGAATATTCTCGGAAACGGCGTTGCTCTTGACCCCGAAAATCTTTGGAACGAAATGCAGGATGTTATGGAAAAGGGAGTTTCACTTACCCCCGAAAATCTCAAAATAAGCGACCGTGCATCGCTCCTTCTTCCTTGGCACCGTGATTTGGATGAGCTTGAGGAAATGAGACTCAAGGATAAAAAATACGGTTCAACAAAACAAGGAATAGCTCCGTTTTATTCCGATAAATACCAAAAGAAAACAATTCTTGCGGGTGAGCTTTTCTATCCCGAAGAGCTTAAAGCACATATCTCAGATTTGGCAGAATGGAAAAATCTCACCTTAACCGAAGTATACGGTGCAAAGCCTTATACGGAAGGAATGCTTGATAAATGGATTTCAGAATATTGCGAAAAAATCAAGCCTTATGTCTGCGATACGGGAGCGTTTCTGAAAGAAGCACAGGCAAGCGGTAAAAGCATTCTTTTTGAAGCTCAACTCGGTTCTCTGCGAGACCTTGATTACGGAATTTACCCCTACACAACATCGTCAAACACTACGGCGGCATACGCACCCATCGGTTCTGGCTTACCTTCCGCAATAATCAATGATGTTGTGGGTGTTGTCAAAGCATATTCAACCTGTGTTGGTGAAGGTCCTTTTGTATGCGAGATGTTTGGCGATGAAGCGGAAGAGCTTCGCAAAGCAGGGTTTGAATACGGTGCCAAAACCGGCAGACCGAGAAGAGTCGGCCCCATTGATTTACCTGCAACAAAATACGGTGTTGAGGTTCAGGCGGCAACGGAAATTGCCCTTACGAAGCTTGATGTTCTGAGCTATATGGATAAGATTCCCGTTTGTACTCATTATCTTGTTGGCGATGAAAAAACAAACCGCTTTCCGTTCCCTGTTGCTTTAAATAATGCAAAGCCTGTTGTTGAATACCTTGACGGCTGGAAATGCGATATTTCCGATATCCGTTCATGGGATGACCTGCCCGAGCAGGCACAGAATTATGTAACATTTATCGAAAAAGCCATCGGCTGTCCAATAACCTATGTTTCCGTTGGTCCGGAAAGAGACAGCATAATATTAAGAAAATAAGGAGAACTCAAAAATGACAAATCAATACGAATCCCCCTTATCATCACGCTACGCATCAAAATATATGCTTGAGCTTTTTTCGTCGGATATGCGTTATCGTACATGGCGCAGACTCTGGGTATCACTTGCAAAGGCGGAAATGAAGCTTGGTCTTCCCGTAACGGTAGAGCAGGTTTCGGATTTGGAAAATAATATCGAAAACATAGATTACGAATGCGTAAGCAAAAGAGAAAAAGAAGTGCGCCACGATGTTATGGCTCATGTTTATGCTTACGGCAAGGTTGCACCTTCAGCGGCAGGCGTCATTCATCTCGGTGCAACAAGCTGCTATGTAACCGATAATGCGGATTTGATTATTTACCGTGATGCACTCATTTATCTTCGCAAAGAACTTTTGAGGGTTGTTGCAAACCTTTCGGAATTCGCAGAAAAATATAAAGCTCTGCCGACTCTCGGCTATACCCACTATCAGCCCGCACAGCTTGTTACCGTCGGCAAAAGAGCAACGCTCTGGATACAGGATTTTCTTTCCGACCTCAACGAGATTGATTTTGCGATTGAAAACATAAAATTTCTCGGATGCAGAGGTACAACTGGAACAGAAGCAAGCTTTGTTGACTTGTTTGAGGGTAACACGTCAAAAATCGATGAAATGAACCGAATGATTGCATCGGATTTCGGCTTTGATGAATGCTTTGATGTTTGCGGTCAGACATATCCCCGCAAGGTTGACAGCAGGATTCTTAACGCTCTTTCTTCGGTTGCACAGAGCTGTTACAGAATGGCATATGATATAAGGCTTCTCCAGCACGACAGACAGCTTGAAGAACCGTTTGAAAAGAATCAGATCGGGTCATCTGCTATGGCATATAAGCGTAATCCCATGAGAAGTGAGCGTATTTGCTCGTTGGCTCGTTATCTTATGGCGGATGCAATGAATGCACCGATGACCGCTTCAACACAGTGGCTTGAGCGTACTCTGGATGATTCCGCAAACCGCCGTATATCAATGCCCGAAGGCTTCCTCTGCGCCGATGCGATTCTTCGTCTTGCACAGAATGTTACCGACGGACTTCATGTCAATGAAAAAATTGTTGAAAAAACAGTTAAAGAATATCTGCCGTTTATTGCAACAGAAAATCTGATGATGGAAGCGGTCAAAAAAGGAGGAAACCGTCAGCAGCTTCACGAAACAATCCGCAAATGCTCTATGGAGGCAACTGCAAAAATGAAAAACGGTGAAGAATGCGACCTGCTTTCACGTCTGGCGGCAGAAAAAGAATTCGGTTTAACCGAAGAAGAGATGAACACACTTCTCACACCGTCTGCATATATCGGCAGATGTCCCGAACAGGTTGATGCATTTCTCGGCAAGATAAAACCGCTGCTTGTCGGTGTTTCGCACGAAAATACGGAAATAGATTTATGAAAACGGAGGTGAACACGGTGAGTGAAAAAATACTTGTGCTTGATTTCGGCGGTCAGTATAATCAGCTGATTGCAAGGCGTGTGCGTGAACAGCATGTCTATGCCGAAATAAAGCCGTATAACAAAATATCCGTTGATGAGATAAAAGATATCGGATATAATGGCATAATTTTTACGGGCGGACCCAACAGCGTATACGATGAATTGTCGCCCCATTATTCTGCGGATATTCTCAATGCAGGTATTCCGATTCTCGGTATCTGCTACGGCTGTCAGCTTATGGCGTATATGGCAGGCGGAGAAATACGCAGTGCTGAAAACGGCAGCGAATACGGAAAAACCGCTGTGTTCACAAAGAAAAAACCGTTGTTTAAAAATGTTCCGTACGAAAGTATTTGTTGGATGAGCCATACGGATTATGTGAAAACTCCTCCCGAAAGCTTCAAAATCATTGCAAATACAGCGAAATGTCCTTGTGCTGCAATGTGTGATGAAAAAAGAAAGCTTTACGGAGTTCAGTTTCATCCCGAAGTTACCCACACCGAATACGGAAAAGAAATGCTGAGCAATTTTCTTTTTGAAATATGCGGTTGTAAAGGTGAATGGAAAATGGATGATTTTGTTGAACAATCCGTTGAAAAATACCGTGTGAAGCTTAAAGATAAAAAGGTTCTTCTCGCTCTTTCGGGAGGAGTTGATTCATCGGTTGCCGCTGTTCTTCTTCACAAGGCAATAGGCAAAAATCTGACCTGCGTTTTTGTTGATCACGGTCTTTTGCGTAAAAATGAAGGTGATTTTGTTGAGCAAACTTTCAGGGAAAAATTCGGACTGAATCTCATAAGGGTAAATGCCGAAGAAAGATTTTTAAATAAGCTTTCGGGAGTTGCCGATCCCGAAGAAAAAAGAAAAATAATCGGCGAAGAATTTATCCGTGTGTTTGAAGATGAAGCAAAAAAACTCGGAAAAATCAATGTGCTTGTTCAGGGCACGATTTATCCTGATGTAATTGAAAGCGGCAAAGGTGATTCAGCGGTTATTAAGAGTCACCATAATGTGGGCGGTCTGCCCGATGTTATATCCTTTGACGAAATTGCAGAGCCTCTTCGTGAACTTTTTAAGGATGAAGTGCGTGAGGCAGGAACAAAGCTCGGCATACCTTATGAGCTCGTATGGCGTCAGCCGTTTCCGGGTCCGGGTCTTGCAGTCAGAGTAATCGGAGAAATTACAAAAGAAAAGCTTGATATTCTCCGCGAAGCGGATGCGATATTCCGTGACGAAATATCAAAAGCAGGTCTCGAAAAATCGGCAAGCCAGTATTTTGCAGTGCTGACCGATTCAAAAACCGTCGGTATTATGGGTGATGCGAGAACTTATGGCTATACCGTTGCCTTGCGTGCAGTTTCAACCGATGATTTTATGACTGCAGAGTGGACAAGGCTGCCGTATGAGGTTCTTGAAAAATCAAGCAGCAGAATAACAAACGAGGTTAAAGGCATATCAAGGGTTGTTTATGATATCACCTCTAAGCCTCCTGCCACAGTTGAATGGGAGTGATAATATGACCAAATATATCTTTGTAACCGGAGGCGTTGTTTCGGGTCTCGGTAAAGGAATAACCGCCGCTTCGCTCGGAAGACTTCTCAAAGCAAGAGGCTTAAAGGTTGCTGCGCAGAAGCTTGACCCGTATATAAATGTTGATCCCGGAACGATGAGTCCTTATCAGCACGGCGAGGTTTATGTTACCGAAGACGGTGCGGAAACCGACCTTGATTTGGGGCACTACGAGAGATTTATAGACGAAAATCTGAATAAATATTCAAACCTGACTACGGGCAAGGTTTATTGGAATGTTTTGAATAAGGAACGCAGAGGAGAATATCTCGGTTCAACCGTTCAAGTGATTCCTCATATTACAAATGAAATCAAAGAGTTTGTTTACAGCGTAGGCAAAAAGACAAATGCAGATGTTGTTATAACTGAAATCGGCGGAACAATCGGCGATATTGAATCACAGCCTTTTATTGAAGCGGTACGTCAGATTTCGCTTGAAGTCGGCAGAGAAAACAGCCTTTTTATCCATGTGACTCTTGTTCCGTTTCTTCGCGGTTCCGATGAACACAAATCAAAGCCTACGCAGCATTCCGTTAAGGAGCTTCAAGGCATGGGCATCAACCCGAACATTGTTGTACTTCGCTGTGATGAGCCGTTGGAAGAATCCATATTTAAAAAGATATCTCTTTTTTGTAATGTCAAACCCGATTGTGTTATTGAAAACATCACTCTCCCAAACCTTTACGAAGCCCCTTTAATGCTCGAAAAATCTGATTTTTCATCCGTTGTCTGCCGTGAGCTCGGCATAGATGCTCCCGAGCCTGACCTTGCGGAATGGACACAAATGGTGGAACGCATCAAGTCGAGACCTTATACCGTAAACATTGGTCTTGTCGGCAAATATGTTGAGCTTCACGATGCATATCTTTCGGTTGCGGAAGCTCTTCAGCACGCAGGATATCACCATAACACCCATATAAAAATCAGTTGGATTGATTCCGAAAAGCTGACCGCTGAAAATTACTCGGAATTTCTTTCGGAGCTCGACGGTATTATTGTTCCCGGCGGTTTCGGAAGCCGTGGTATCGAAGGCATGATTCTTGCTGCAAAATACGCAAGAGAAAACCACCTTCCTTATTTCGGAATTTGTTTGGGTATGCAAATCGCCGTTATCGAATACGCACGGAATGTATGCGGTATTTCAGATGCTGATTCGGGTGAGTTTGACGAACTTTGCAAGCACAAAGTAATCAACTTTATGCCCGGTCAGAGTGATGATATTGACAAGGGCGGTACGCTTCGTTTGGGCGCTTACCCTTGCAAAATAAAACCCGACACAACAATGGAGCGTTGCTATGAAACAAATCATATCAGCGAACGCCACAGACACCGCTATGAATTCAACAACCATTACCGTGATTTGCTTACACAACACGGACTTACTTTAAGCGGACTTTCTCCTGATGAAAGACTTGTTGAAACCGTTGAGCTGACAGAAAGACCCTTCTATGTAGGTGTTCAGTATCATCCCGAATTCAAAAGCAGACCCAACAAGCCTCATCCGCTGTTCAAGGGATTTGTAGGTGCGGCACTTAAGCGTTCAAACGGAGGAAAAGAATGAGCATACATGAAGAATGCGGAGTTTTCGGAGTGATTTCAGCCGAGCCTGCCGATGTAGCGGGTGTTGTATATTACGGCTTATATGCCCTGCAGCACAGAGGACAGGAAAGCTGCGGAATAGTTGTTAATGATGACGGACTTTTCAGTTCTCACAAGGATTTGGGACTTGTCAGCGAGGTTTTTCATTCCGAAGTTCTGTCAAGATTTCCGAAAGGCACAATGGCTGTGGGACATGTCCGATACGGCACAACGGGCGGTACAAACCGCACCAACTGCCAGCCCATTGAAGTTAATCATCAGAAAGGCAGAATGGCACTTGCTCATAACGGAAATCTGAGCAATGCCGCAAAACTCCGCAATGAACTCGAATTATCCGGAGCTATTTTTCACACAACAAGCGATACCGAAACCATTGCATATATCGTAACAAGAGAGCGCCTGAAACTGCCCTCGATAGAAGATGCTTTAAGCTCGGCAATGAGTATTCTTGAAGGAGCCTATTCGCTTGTTCTGATGTCGCCGCAAAAGCTTATTTGTGCCCGAGACCCTTACGGCTTCAGACCACTTTGCTACGGCAAAACACAGGAGGGAATGTATGTTATAGCATCTGAAAGCTGTGCGTTAAAGGCTGTGGGTGCGGAATTTATCCGTGATGTTGAACCCGGCGAAATAATAGTTTTTAGCAAAAACGGAATTGTCAGCCGAAAGGAACACTGTAATTCTAAAAAGAAAAAACTCTGCATTTTTGAATATATCTATTTTGCACGCCCCGATTCCGAGATTGACGGTGTTTCCGTTCATTTATCAAGAATCGAAGCCGGCAAAATACTTGCGAGGGAGCATCCTGCGGATGCCGATGTTGTGGTAGGTGTTCCTGATTCGGGGCTTGATGCGGCACTCGGATTCAGCCGTCAGTCCGGCATTCCTTACGGAATAGGTCTTATAAAAAACAAATATATCGGAAGGACCTTTATTTCGCCCGGTCAAAGCACGAGGCTTGATCAGGTAAAAATAAAGCTCAGTGCAGTTGAAGAAAGCGTTAAAGGTAAAAAGGTTGTTCTTATTGACGATTCAATTGTAAGAGGTACAACCTGCGGCAGAATAGTAACTCTTCTGCGTGAAGCGGGAGCTGAAGAAATTCATATGCGTATTTCTTCACCTCCGTTTCTGAATCCGTGTTATTACGGCACGGATATTGATACAAGAGAGAATCTGATTGCCTGCAATCATTCAGTTGAAGATATTGCGAAAATAATAGGTGCTGATACCTTGGGATATCTGCCCGTTTCTCAGCTTTCTTTACTGACGGGCAACTGTGATTATTGCTCTGCCTGTTTTAACGGTGATTATCCGACAGAGATTCCGACCGATACATGCAAAAACAGATTTGAACAAAAGCTTTCAGAGGCTAAAAAAGAGAGGTAACGGTATGGTTACACAATATAACAGAAAAATTGTTTTAGAGGACGGAAGTGAATACTACGGCTATGCTTTCGGCGATACATCCGACAAGGTATGCGAAATTGTTTTTAACACTTCAATGGTCGGTTATCAGGAAATAATTTCCGATCCTTCTTATACGTATCAGGCGGTTGTTATGACTTATCCGCTTATCGGAAATTACGGAATGGCAGATGATGACTTTGAAACAAAAACACCGACTATAGGTGCACTCATTGTTCGTGAATACAACGATTTGCCTTCAAATTTCAGAAGCACGGCAACTCTTTCCGAAGTTATGAAAAAGCACGGAATACCGGGCATTTACAGCATTGATACTCGTAAGCTTACCCGTTCTATCAGAGATAACGGAAGCTGTAAGGTAATAATAACAGATGCCAATGTTTCCCATGAATATTGTATGGACATACTGAAAAAAGCGGATATCCCGACTAATGCGGTTTCAACCGTGAGCTGTGATAAAATATGGGTTTCACCGTGCGAAAACGAAAAATATCATGTTGTTGCCATTGACTGCGGAATGAAAATGAACATCGTACGTTCACTCAACAAAAGAAATTGCAAGGTAACAATTGTACCTTGGAATACTTCTTCTGATGAAATTGAAAAGCTTTGCCCCGACGGTGTGTTTATTTCAAACGGGCCCGGCGACCCGACTGATGTTCAACCTGTAGCAGAAACTATCAAAGCTCTTAAGGGCAGATATCCGATTTTTGGAATTTGTTTGGGTCATCAGATTATTTCTCTTGCCTACGGTGCAAAAACCTATAAGCTCAAATTCGGTCACAGGGGCGGGAATCATCCCGTTCGTAATCTTGAAACTAATAAAATTGAAATCACCTCGCAGAATCATTCCTATGCGGTTGACTACGAAAGTGTTAAGTCAACGGAGCTTGAAGTTACCCATATCAATTTGCTTGATAGCACGGTTGAAGGAGTGAAATGCGATAAAGATAAAATATTCAGTGTGCAATATCATCCCGAGAGTGCACCCGGTCCGCAGGACAGTGCATATCTGTTTGACCGCTTCATAAGGATGATGGAGGAGGAAAAGAGCAATGCCTAAAAGAACGGATATTAAAAAGGTTCTTGTAATCGGTTCAGGACCTATTGTTATCGGGCAGGCGGCAGAATTTGACTATGCAGGCACTCAGGCTTGCCTTGCACTTAAAGAAGAAGGCTATGAGGTTATTCTTTGCAATTCCAATCCCGCAACCATTATGACCGACACAACAGTTGCGGACAAGGTCTATATGGAGCCGCTGACACTTGAGTATGTTGCTAAAATTATCCGCTACGAAAGACCCGATGCCGTTCTGCCCGGAATAGGCGGTCAGACAGGTCTTAACATTGCAATGCAGCTTGAAAAAAAAGGAGTTCTTGCCGAGTGCCGTGTTGAGCTTCTCGGTACAAAGAGCGAAAGCATTGAAAGAGCTGAAGACCGTGAAATGTTCAAAAAACTCTGCGAAAGTCTGGGTGAACCCGTGCTTCCGTCAGATATTGCAAATTCGGTTGAGGAAGGCCTGAAGGTCGCAGAAGAAATCGGTTATCCGGTTGTTCTTCGTCCTGCATTCACTTTGGGCGGTACAGGTGGCGGATTTGCCGATAATGAGGATGAATTTGTTCCTCTTATGAAACATGCTCTTTCTCTTTCTCCTGTCAGTCAGGTGCTGATTGAAAAGAGCATCAAAGGCTATAAAGAAATCGAATATGAAGTTATGCGTGACAGCAACGACACGGCAATAACCATCTGTAATATGGAAAATATTGACCCCGTCGGAATTCACACAGGAGACTCAATCGTTGTATGTCCGTCACAAACACTTACAAACAAAGAATATCATATGCTGCGCGACAGTGCTCTCAAAATAATCCGTGCACTTGAAATTGAGGGAGGCTGTAATGTTCAGTTTGCACTTGACCCCAAATCGTTTCAATATTATTTGATTGAGGTCAACCCCAGAGTTTCACGCTCATCAGCTCTTGCTTCAAAGGCAAGCGGATATCCGATTGCAAGGGTGTCTGCCAAAATCGGAATAGGAATGACGCTTGATGAAATAAGAATTGCAAACACACCGGCATCATTTGAACCGACTCTTGACTATGTTGTAACAAAAATGCCCCGTTTTCCGTTTGACAAGTTTGCAGATGCCAACAATTCTCTCGGTACTCAGATGAAGGCAACGGGTGAGGTTATGAGCATAGGCAGAACAATAGAGGAAAGCTTGTTAAAAGCAATACGCTCGCTTGAAATCGGTTTGTATCACCTTGAAAACAAAAGGTTTGACGGAATGAGCGAAGATGAGCTTACCGAATATATTAAAGTCGGAACGGATGACAGAATCTATGCCATTGCCGAGCTTTTGCGTATCGGCTGCAGCAAAGAAAAAATTGCACAGGCATCGGGAATTGATGTTCTCTTTATCAACAAGTTAAAAAACATTATTGATAAAGAAACCGAAATCAAAACCAACCCTTTTAACACGGATGTTTTACGTGTTGCAAAGAAAACGGGCTTTTCTGACAGAGAAATCGCAAAACTGTGGAATATGAGCGAAACTGAAATATTTAAAATCAGAAAATATGCAGGGATAATTCCTGTCTATAAGATGATTGATACCTGTGCTTCGGAATTTGACAGCTATGTTCCTTATTTTTATTCAACCTACGAGGAAGAAAATGAGTCGGTCGTATCCGACAATAAAAAGGTTATTGTTCTCGGCTCGGGACCTATCCGAATAGGTCAGGGCGTTGAGTTTGATTATTCAACCGTTCACGCAGTCAAAACCATAAAAGCGGCCGGCTATGAAGCAATAATCATTAACAACAACCCTGAAACCGTTTCAACCGATTACACCTGCTCCGATAAGCTCTATTTTGAACCGCTTTGCGTTGAAGATGTTATGAATGTCATCGAGCTTGAAAAGCCGATGGGCATTATCGCAACTCTCGGCGGTCAGACAGCAATCAACCTTGCTCAGCCTCTCCGTGACAGAGGCGTGAATATTATCGGAACAAACTGCGAGGCCATTGAAAAAGCGGAAAACAGAGATGCATTTGAAAAATTGCTCTCGGAGCTTGAGATTCCTCAGCCCAAGGGTCGGGCAGTCACAAACATTGAAGCGGGCATACGAGCGGCTGAAGAAATCGGCTATCCCGTGCTTGTAAGACCCAGCTTTGTTCTTGGTGGCAGAGCTATGCAGATTGTGGCGAAGGAAGAGCATCTGCGCCATTACTTGAAAACCGCCGTTGAGATTGATGAGGATAAGCCCGTGCTTGTTGATAGATATATCAGAGGCAAAGAGGTTGAGATTGATGCTGTCTGCGACGGAAAAAAAGTTTTTGTTCCGGGAATAATGGAGCTTGTCGAAAGAACAGGCATCCATTCCGGTGACTCAATAAGTGTTTATCCCTCTTTCAGCATTTCTCAAAGGGTTAAAGACACTATTCTTGAATATACTGAAAAACTTGGATTAGGCATCGGAATTATCGGCCTTTTCAACATTCAGTTTATTGTTGATGAAAACGAGAATGTTTATATCATCGAAGTTAACCCGCGTTCGTCAAGAACAGTTCCGTTTCTTTCAAAAGCAACGGGTTTCAGTCTTGCGGATATTGCAACCTATGCAATTCTCGGTAAAAGCCTTGAAGAGCAGAGAATTACGGAAATTTATCCAAAAGAAAAAGAATGTTTTTATGTTAAAGTTCCTGCTTTTTCATTCTCAAAGCTTAACGGCATGGATGCTTATCTTTCGCCCGAAATGAAATCAACAGGTGAAGCAATCGGCTACGATAAAAAGCTCCACCGTGCGATGTATAAAGCAATGACCGCATCGGGAATGAAGCTTCAGAATTACGGAACGGTTATTGTAACACTTGCCGATGAAGATAAGGAAGAAGCTTTGCCTCTTGTAAGAAGATTTTACGATATGGGCTTTAATATTGAAGCAACGAGCATGACGGCGGAATTTCTTAAATCAAACGGAATAAGAACACGCTCAAGAGGCAAGCCGAGTGAGGGCAGCACAGAAATTCTTGACTCCATTAAGGCAGGATATGTCAGCTATGTTATAAACACCCGTGCCGTGCTTTCGGGTGTTCACTATGAGGACGGTGTGGCAATCCGACGCTGTGCGAGCCAAAACAACATCACAATGCTTACTTCTCTTGATACGGTTAAGGTTCTTCTTGATGTTCTTGAAGAAACAACGTTCAGCGTATCAACAATAGACTCTTAAGGAGGGATTAATATGCACTTTACCAAAATGCACGGCTTAGGCAACGATTATCTGTATCATTACGGAGAAATAGAAAAACCTGCCGATGTGTCAATAAAACTTTCGGAGCGTCATTTCGGAATCGGTTCTGACGGTATTATTCTTATTACTCCGTCAGATTGTGCGGATTTTAAAATGCGTATTTTCAATGCTGACGGCAGCGAAGCAAAAATGTGCGGAAACGGCATCCGATGTGTTGGCAAGTATGTCTACGACAAGGGCTATACAAACAAAACGCATCTGACCATTGAGACCCTGTCCGGTATTCGCGAGTTGCTTTTGACGGTGGGATCTGGGAAAGTGCAGTCTGTATCGGTAAATATGGGGACAGC
>JAZUSN010000034.1:0-6475 GCA_045606785.1 Acutalibacteraceae bacterium
CCTCACCATCGCAGGCAGTGACTCAAGCGGGGGAGCAGGCATTCAGGCGGATTTAAAAACAATGCTTGCAAACGGCGTTTACGGGATGAGTGCCATTACAGCCCTCACCGCCCAGAACACAACGGGAGTTGAAGCGATTTCAGAGGTAACTCCTCAGTTTTTAAGACAGCAGATAGATGCCGTGTTCACCGATATTTTCCCCGATGCGGTAAAGACGGGAATGGTCGCAAACGAGAAGCTTATCGAAACAATCGCAGAAAGGCTGAGCTTTTATAAAGCGAAAAACATAGTCGTTGACCCCGTGATGATTGCAACAAGCGGAGCAAGGCTCATATCAGAAAATTCTGTAAATACGCTTTGTGAAAAGCTTCTGCCGATTGCAACTCTTGTTACACCGAACATCCCCGAAGCGCAGGTTTTGTCGGGAATAAAAATAGAGCAAAAGTCCGATATGGAAAAAGCCGCAGAGCTTATAAGCAAAGCCTACGGCTGTGCGGTGCTTTTAAAGGGCGGACACAGTATCAACGATGCAAACGACTTGCTTTACGAAAACGGCACAATTACCTGGCTTAAGGGTGTGCGTATTGACAACAAGAACACCCACGGCACAGGCTGTACGCTTTCTTCTGCGATTGTCTCAAATCTAGCAAAGGGGTATGAATTAAAGCAGTCTGTACAGCTTGCGAAGAAATACATTTCTGGTGCGTTATCGGCTATGCTCGACCTCGGAAACGGCAGCGGGCCTATGCACCATGGATTTGATATTAATAGCGTGTTTTCTGCGTTACCAGAGGAATAGGGCGGTTTGCCTTTTGCGGGGCTTTTGCGGCGTTATATGTTTCGGGAATTGTTGACATTTAAAATATACTGTGTTATAATTTTCTTGAAATTTTTTATAGGAGGATAATATTATGGGATTTCTGGATAGCGTTTTAAAGGCAGTAGGCAAAGCTGTCAGTTCTGCGGTTGAAAATCAGATTAAACCAAACGAGGTGAATTCAAACAAGCCTGCAGAAGAAAAAGCTGCTGCACCAAAGCCTGCCGCAACAGCACCTGTAGCTGCACAACCTGCTATGGTGGCTGACACAATTACAGTAAAATCACCTGAGGGTATTCCTTCAAGGGTATGCACATACACATTTTTTAACGGAGACGGCAATGCTGACTATGAAATTGAGGCTTCCGTTTCAATCGACAACAGATTTCACGAGTATGATTCGGGTGCGGCTGAGTTTGACGTAACTTACATCTATGCACCTGATTATAAAGAAAACAGCGACGATATTCTCGATTGGGAGAGTGGCACTCCGTACATTTTTGTAGGTTACGACCAGATGGCTTCCAACATTCTGATGGCTTACAACAGAAAACAGCCACTTCCGCCGAAAACATCTATCCAGATGGTTGAAGGAAACAGCAAGATTATCTGTAAGACAACTCATTCAAAATTCAATGAAAAGTATGTTCTGTATCACTTCAAGCGTGGAGTTGAACGCAGAATGCCTTATCATATGGGTGCCGCTATCCCTGAAAATCTTGTGGGTACACCTGTCGAGCAAATCGTTCTTGATGCCGCAGACCTTCTGGCTTCAACATACTGTGAAACAATCGTTAAAGAAACTCCCGTTGTAAAATAAATTATGCCCTCACCAATCGGCGGTAGCCATGAGAATTTTTCAACTCAAATGGTTTAAGATAATCGGTGGCTATGTAAGAACAAACAGAGCAGTATCGCTTAATGCGTTGGTGTTGTCAAGGGAGGAACATAAAATTTCTTAAAAACAACAAAATTCCCCCGCCAGACGGTGGGGGAAAACGAAAAAGCAGATGACGATGTGTCATCTGCTTTTTTGATTTATTCAGCCGGAACAAACGGAGTGTTTCCCGGAGTTTCGTCAACCTCAGGAAATTCGTCGCTTGTTCTGATAACGTCTACCGCTACAGTAGAAATCAAATCAATATCAGGTGTTGTGTATATCTTTTTCATGTTATATTCTCCTTTCAGTTCGGGCAGTAGATTTCAGACCTGAGCTGGTACTCACGAAGTGCACATACAAGCTGTACAAGCTCCTTAGAATATGTGTTTTCTGCGTTGAGTACGCTATATACATACGACATTGCACTTGCCTTGAAGTGAAGCTCGTTCTTGCCGTCTGTTGCCTTGAATGTGTATTGCTCATCGAGATTCCACGCCTTTATGTTTTCAGCACAGAGAACGTAGTATTCTCCCGACCGTTCAACAGTGGCTGGCTTGCCGTTGATTGTGAAGCTAAGGGCATTTGCGTCAATATCTGCCTGTGGCTTGAAGTAAGCCTTTAAGGTTGTTTCGGACTCAAGAACAAGATTGTAGCCTGCAAATGTACCAAGCTCACTATTTGTAGCGTATGAAATGTAGCCTTCGAGCTTATTTGCCTCAAGCTCAGGTATAACCTTTTGGTCAGCTGAAAGATTTTTGTTTGCAAGGTCATCTGTCCTGCTGTCAAACAGCTTCTGAGAGGCCGTACCGTAATTGAGAAGTGCCGTTGCAAAGGCTACATCGTCCTCGCTGTACGAATCGGTATGGTTTATGATATACTCGGCGTAATCTCTGACGGTATAGGAGTACTCAGCACCGCTGTTTCCGTTGCCGTCAAACATCTGAGCCTTGATTTGCTGTGTCATTTCAAAGGACGAAACCTCGCAGGAGAACATATAGTAGGTCTTGCCCTGAGCGATAGTTGTATCCTTTACGGCATCAGAAACAAAAACCTTCCTTGGTGTGCCGTCAGGCATGGTAAAGAGCATATATGCATCTTTGTCGGCGGTAAGGGTATCGTCAAGCTCAAAGTAATAGTTTACGCCGATATTTCCGTTAAGGCTCAGGGTGTAGCCTGCAAGCTTTTCACCGAATATCAATGCAGTGCAATTATCGCATCTTCTGTCGTTATCTGAATCCTTCTGAACGGTGCATTTGCAGTAATTCTTTGGCTTCCATTCAGACGTTTTTTGCACAGACGGAATCCACGAAGGCATTGTTTCTCCCTGCTTCAGAGGAATGCAGGCAACGGAGATTGTTGCGTCCTTGGTATTTGTCAGATGGATAGCAAGCTTTCTGTAGCTGCTGTTGTCAGTCTGATTAGGCACGACAGGTGAGGTCGGCAGAGACTGAGCATTCATAACAGTAAGCTTTCCACCGTCGCTCAAAAGACCAACCCAAAGTCTTTCGGAGCCTACGGTAACGACAGCACTTTTCCCGTCATCGGCAACCGCAATCTGCCCCTTTGTGTGGGCAAACCAGTATATGTCACCTGGGGTATCAAGTGAGATTTCATCCTGAACGATAACGCATTGCTTGTCCTTTATCATTTTCAGTCCACGGACAACACTTTCAGCGCCGCTTGGCTCGTATGCGTCAGTCAGGTCTGAGACAGCATAGGCTTCGATTCCGCTGCTGAAGCTGCTGATAAGGCATTCTGCACCTTCCTTCTGGTCAAGCTGCGCAGATGGATTTATCACAAGAGTATTATGCCCTTCGGCTCTTATTCTGTAGGAATACTGACGGTTGTCAAGCTCATAATTCTCGTTTCCAAGGTCGGTAAAAAATCTCTCGCCGTTTGACTCGATATAGAACGAGCCTAAATCGTAGTGCCCATGATACTTATATACATTTGCACCGACGTGAAGTGCCGCTACGATTCCGCTTTCATCCCAGGTGTTTCTGAAGCTGGCATTTGATGCTCCCACTTCACCCCAGTCGGTTGCATTTTCTGCAGATGAATCGGGTATTTTATCTTCTTCAATCCACAGAAGGTCAAGGTAGTTAAAGCTTTCATTTTTGAGTTTCTTTACACGAATGGCCGCGATATCGTATGAATCAAGATAATCGCCAAGCCACAGAAGAACTGCCCAGGCTGTATCACGGCTGTCTCCGTCGTCGCCGAAGCTGAAGGATTTTGATGTATTGGAGCTCATATATCTGACAAAATCAACAGATTTACGAAGTCCCTCAAAATCAGCAAGACCGTAGTCGGTTCCCGCAGCACTTGTCAGTGAGGAGGAATACAGACCAAGATAATATGTTGCGTAATCCCAGTAGCCGAGGCCCTCGCTGTATGTTCCGTCTTTTGCACTGTAGGCACGGCGAACAAAAGGATAAGCGTCCTTGTAAGCATAGGAGAGAACATCAGCAGCTATGTCTTTTGCGTCGGCTTCATCGCCGATAGCAAGTGCTGCCATTGTCATACTTCCGTTGCAGACAAGCTTCCAGTTGTCTCCGGGATAATCCTGGTACCAGCGGTAGGTACGGCTTCGTGGCTTGTCCTCATAATCATCCATGACCTGAGTAAGCCCTTTTTCAATCATATTTGTCCTGATGAAGTCTCTTTGCTCGTCATTCATCCAATTATAGAGCCAGTCATAACCGAGTGCGAAGGCTGTGCACATTTCGGCGGTATCAAGAAAATGCTTCGGATTCCAATCCTTGAAATTACACGCCGCTTCAAGCTCAGCATAGCATCGCTTTGCATATTTTTCGTCACCGAAAATATTGTACGCCATTGCAAGTGCGGCAACACGGCGCTGTATTCTTTTTGATGTTTCGAGAAGGCGTATACCGTCGGGGATTTCGTATTCTGCTACGGGTGTGTTGAGAAGCCTGTCCGCCTCATTGCGAAGCTTGTCAAGAAGACTTGCTGTAACCGAGTCATCGTCGATGCTCTTTTTCAGCTTTTCAAATCGTTCCTCTGACATAATGATACGCGGATGAGCGTACATACCGTTCTTCTCAATCATATCGCTGATTACTTTTGCACCGTCGATGGTTTCTACGGCGTTTTCCGACTGGGAACTGTCCGAATCTGTGTCCTGTGAAAACGCATTTACCGGCATTAAACCGACTACCATAACCAGTACAAGCAGGATGCTTAACAGTTGTTTCTTCATTGTTACCTCCTTGGAGTGATAGTTTCAAAATGTCTTCAATATGTATTGACCCTATTTTTAACATTATAACACAATGCAAGTCGATACGCAATCATTATTTTGAATTTTTTGTCACTGTATATGACTATATGAAAACTTTCACAGGTGCCGGAGTATTGTAATGGATACGAAATTGTGGTATAGTTTACATGCTAAAATGAAATGTACAGGACTACAGCAATGAAAAGAGTTATGGTAATCGGTTGTCCCGGACATAATGGAGCTTCCGGACAAGTATTCTCACAAAAATGTTTTTATTTTCAGAACCCGCAACGAAGCAGATGCGTTTTTGAAAACTGTAGTAGTTCCCCCCCGACAGTATTCTTACTGTCGGGGGGAACTACGTTTATTCGGATTTCTTGCAAATGCTCAATTTTTCTGGACTGCTGGGTGCAGTAAAGAATACAATCACTATTTTTTTCCGGCACAATACGGACACCCTGAGTTCATAGAGCATCTATGGTCTATTCTCGCTTCGTATGAGTGACCTTCTATACATCTCCACCATACTTTTTTAGTTTGACCTTTAGTTGCACACAGCGGCGTTAATTCGCCGTTCTTGTCATAATCCCATTCTTTAGCTACTTGAGGGTGAGTTACTGAGATTGGCTCACGATAGTTCATGCTTGACTCACTTCCTTTGATGTGTGTATAGATATTATACCACAAACCAGTTTACTTGTGGGAAAATATTTTGTACAGCAACGGATTTATGCCTACAGTCCTTCATCTTGCACAGTTTAGTCCATGAATACTGAGCCGTCTTGACAGATGCGGCAATGCTTTTTATAATGAAATCACAGATATATTTCACAAATCAAGGAGGCACAAATATGCTGGGTGCAATAATAGGGGATATCGTAGGTTCCCGCTTTGAGTGGAACAACATCAAAACCAAGGACTTTGAATTGCTGACCGACAAATGCTTTTTTACCGATGATTCTGTTATGACGATTGCAGTTGCCGACGCACTTATGAAGGCAGGAAATGACCTCGACAAGCTTCCTGAGCAGGCGATAAAATCGATGCAGACAATCGGCAGACCTTATCCCCATTGCGGATACGGCGGCAACTTCTACTACTGGATTTATACCGACAACCCGCAGCCGTACAACAGCTTTGGTAACGGCTCTGCGATGCGGGTAAGTGCCTGCGGATTTGTAGCAAAAAGCCTTGAAGAGGCAAAGGAACTTTCCGAGGCAGTAACAAAGGTAAGCCACAATCACCCCGAGGGAATCAAGGGAGCAGAGGCTACAGCCGTGGCGATTTATTTGGCACGCACAGGCAGCAGCATCGAAGAAATCGGAAAGTACATAAACGACAACTACTATCCGATGGATTTCACGCTCGACGGAATAAGAGACAGCTACGAGTTCAACGAAATATGCCAGGACACCGTTCCTCAGGCAATCAAGGCATTTCTGGAATCAAGTGATTTTGAGGATGCAATAAGAAACGCAATCTCAATCGGTGGCGACAGCGATACCTTAGCGGCGATAACCGGTGGCATAGCCGA
>JAZUSN010000035.1:0-3805 GCA_045606785.1 Acutalibacteraceae bacterium
GCGTAAAGCCTCTGCCGGCACAAACTACACCCTCAAAACAAAGCTCGGTTACACCTGGACAACAACCGATTTTAAAGCAACAACATAACCAAACCTAAACGGCTGCATAATTCGTGCAGCCGTTTTTTCAATCCTCCGTCATTGCTCCGCAATGCCACCTCCTTTCCAAAGGAGGTTAGACTTCATTTTTACATCGTTGTAAATTGCTTTGTCAAAAGCTCCTTTTGAAAGGTGATTCCCCACAGTGTGGGGAAATGTCACGAAGTGACAAAGGGGACGGCTCAGTCAGAGCTGTCACCGCAGGTGACTGAGGATTGCAAAAACGAAACATACGGGTGGAAGGTTGCCGCCTTTTTCGTATGGGGTGATTTGTGAATTGCCCCTACATTGTCATGCCAAAAGAAACAGCGCATTGTCATCCTGAACGAAGTGAAGGATCTTAGTCTCTCTTGCGAGTGAGTTTAATCAAGATTCTTCGCTGCGCTCAGAATGACATAAGTTTTATATCGCTGAAAAATATTTTATCGAATGTAGGGCAGAGGCTTGCCTCTGCCGCTTTAGCCGTCATATCGCTTTTACGGGCGACTACCGGTCGCCCGCAATTATTGCAATCCTCTGTCGCACGTTGTTTTGCATCGTATCGTTTTTGTTGACATCATATCTCTTTATTGATATATTAGAATCAAAGATATTCATACTAAAGGAGTGTCGGTTATGAGAAAAGCGAGGAAAGCATTATCATTGTGTATGGCGATAGTGTTGCTTTTGACATCATTGGCTTTTTCTTCATCGGCTAAAACAATCTATGATGATGCTTGGTTTTCATTAACTTATGAAGATTTCTTAGAATATGGTCATAATAGTGGTATTTTTGAAGAAGAAGATCTTTGCTTTGAGACTTTAAACGGTGTAGATTATATATACATTGTAGATAATGGCGAGGCAACCATACTTAATGTGCGTACTAACTATATAGGTCCGAATGAAACCGTATATGTTTTTCCGACACATTTGGGAGGATATCCTGTAACAACACTCGGCGATATAAAATATGAAAACATCGGTGTTTTTGCCTATATGAAACTTCCTAATGAGGAGTGGCCTGCAAATCCGAGTGGTAATTATGATGTTGATCCCGGGCTTTATTATGTTTCTGCAATAGTAATACCTGAAGGATATAAATATATTGGCGGATATTCATTTGCGTGTTTTGACAATACTTTTTATCTTCCGGATAGCATTGAGTATTTGGGTGATTGTGTTTTTGAAATGGATTCTGTCATTGTTTACAAACCTTGGACTGATTTAAACTTGCCTGTTTCCGGTGTTCGGAAAATCGAGCCCGCAACCGACACTCCTTATTTTTCCTACGGTAACAGAGATTATAAGCTTGAGCTGACAGGCAGCCCGAGCAAGATACAGGTCGTGCGTAAAAACGGCGCTACAACAACTATCGACCGCAGCAAGGCGCAGATTACCTCAAACGGCGAAACTGAAACCTGGGTCGTAAATATGCGCGTTGAGGCAGGCGAGCACTCTATCCGCGCGAAGTACGGCAAGGTCTGGGATGAAGTATCCGTTCCCTTCACCGTCACTTACGATACACCCAAAGCACGCTCGTTTGATATCACTTACGAAAAAGGTGTCGCTACGTTTGAGGTAGTTACCGACCCGAAAATAGCCAAGATTCAGTTCGTGCTCGATAACGGCAATACGCTCACATATACTCAAAGCATCAGCTATATCGGTGAGGACGGACTGCGCCATTGGACGGTTATGCGTAAAGCCTCTGCCGGCACAAACTACACCCTCAAAACAAAGCTCGGTTACACCTGGACAACAACCGATTTTAAAGCAACAACATAACCAAACCTAAACGGCTGCATAATTCGTGTAGCCGTTTTTTCAATCCTCCGTCACGGCTTCGCCGCGCCACCTCCTTTCAAAAGGAGGTTAGACTTCATTTTTACATCGTTGTAAATTGCTTTATCAAACGTAGGGCAGAGGCTTGCCTCTGCCGCTTGTGCCGTCATATCGCTTTTACGGCCGATTACCGGTCGCCCGCAATTATTGCAATCCTCTGTCGCACGTTGTTTCGCATCGCATCGTTTTTGTTGACATCATATCTCTTTATTGATATATTAGAATCAAAGATATTCTTATTAAAGGAGTGTCGGTTATGAAGAAAAATCTCAAACTGTTTTCGGTCTTATTATCGGTTGTGCTTATTTTTTCGGTTGTAAGCATAGGCGTACAAGCAGAAGCTGACTGGATAGAGTATGAGAAAATGCTACACAGCGCAGAGTATTGGTTCGAGCCGATTGAGGAAACGGTGTTTTATGGAAGTGACGATTATGCCAAGTATTCATATATTGTCAAAGACGGTGAAGCTTCAATTGTAAATTTTCACATCACATATCAAGGCGATGAAAAAATCGAATTCGTTTTACCGACAACACTTGGAGGTTACCCCGTTACGGCTATAGGTTATGAATATGAAGATGGTCAGGGTATTGATGTAACTTGGTATATTCATTACGGTGAAGATACCTTTGAAAAATATCCTGGATATCTGGAATATGAGTCTTATCCGGAATGGGATCCGGGTTTGAGATATATTTCAAAGTTGGTTATACCTGAAGGCTATAGAACGATATACAATAATTCACTCTGTGCTATTGATTGCTCTGTATCATTCCCAAAAAGTTTAAGAAAAATCAGCGGTAAAATTTTTGATTGGTATATGCCATATACTCACGTGTATGAAAACGGTGAAAAATACACCGTATTGCCCGAATGTCAATATTCACCTGAATATTATGATGGAGGTAATATTGCTTTCAGTTTTTACGGGGATATTTATTTCCCGTCAAGGCTTGGTTCGGAATGGCTCTTGGACAGAGGGCAATTTTATCCATCTACAATGTATATCCCTTATAACTACAGTTATGAAACAATAAGATATTCACTATTTCAAGCCAATCACGATGATTCCGTCGATTCTCCGATAGTAGGTGACGAGAATAAAGGCTTTGGTGAAGATACAATAATCCATTGTGCGCCGGATTGCGAATTTTTAGAACTGTTTAGTCAAGCTACGGAATACAATTATTACACCGTAATCACCGACGTAGTACCTGCCGAGTATATCGAATTCCCGGAAGAAACGGTGAATGTATGTGTCGGCGATGTTGTTGACCTTGAGGCGAAGACATATCCTGCTGAGGCTGTCTGGACGGCGTGCGATTACGAGGTCAGCGACCCGAGCATAGTCCAAATCGACGATTATTCCGGCAGAATCACAGCTCTCAAAGAAGGTACGGTCACAGTCACCGCAACGCATTGCGAGCGCGGCTTTGTCGATACCTGCACGGTCAAAGTCACAACAGAGCCAGAGCCTGTTTCCGGCGTTCAGAAAATCGAGCCTGCAACCGACACTCCATATTTTTCCTACGGTAACAGAGATTATAGACTTGAGCTGACAGGCAGCCCGAGCAAGATTCAGGTCGTGCGTAAAAACGGCGCTACAACGACTATCGACCGCAGCAAGGCAACTATCACCTCAAACGGCGAAACTGAAACCTGGGTCGTAAATATGCGCGTTGAGGCAGGCGAGCACTCTATCCGCGCAAAGTACGGCAAGGTCTGGGATGAAGCATCCGTTCCCTTTACCGTCACTTACGATACACCCAAAGCACGCTCGTTTGATATCACTTACGAAAAAGGTATCGCTACGTTTGAGGTAGTTACCGACCCGAAAATAGCCAAGATTCAGTTCGTGCTCGATAACGGCAATACGCTTACA
>JAZUSN010000036.1:0-2620 GCA_045606785.1 Acutalibacteraceae bacterium
CCGCCTGCGGCGGAAACAGCGAGGCGGTGAGATGAAGAAACAAGGAGCAATGCGAAGCGCCGCAATCCGTACGCATATTGCAGTCGCATAGCTTTTGTGTTATTATTAAATAAAGGTGGTGTTTAAATGAGTAAAATCCTCGGCTCCTGGAGCGGAATGCGGAAATATTTAGAGCAAGAAATGCTGGCAGACTCCCTGAAAGGCAGAATCCGTTACGGCTGCACTTCATACACAGGTATGGACGGCAAGTGCGTTTTTGAAATCTGCGTTGACGAAAAACAGTTTAAACGCTTTTCGTGGGAAACAGTAAATTCGTATTTTATTGATAAAGGATATAAGAACGTCAAAAACCCGATGAGCACAGCTGACTACTGGGGCGGTGAATTCTTTGATTTGCTGAATAAATACCCCATTACAGAACGCACCGAGTATACTGACGAGGAGTTTTGCGAAGCACTCAAAAAATACCGCAATCAAGAGATAAACGAAAGCATAAATTCAATTAATCCGTTAATCAGAATGTTTGCGATTCTTGACAGACGTGTCGGCAAGCGAACACTAATCAAGTTGAAAGAAGAAATTGCTTTGCAGCCTGAGTGGTTGCAGCGGATTTATATGCTGCGATTTACAGCCGACGAAATTGACTGAAAACTGATAGTATAGCCTGATCTGATTAAGCTAAAAACAGTCCGCAAAAGCGGACTGCTTTTTGGCTATCATCAATTATGTGGCGTTACCTTATATTAATTTAAAATAATACATATTATATTTGCTTCTCGTGGCAAAATAAACTTAAAAGAGAAGGTGAACAAACATGTGTACCGCAATAACCTATAAGACAAAAGACTTTTATTTCGGCAGAAATCTTGACCTTGAATATCATTATAATGAAACCGTTACCGTTACACCACGCAACTATGCGTTCAGATTCAGAAATGGCTCTGTGCTTGACAGCCACTATGCAATGATAGGTATGGCTACCGTCAGCAACGGATATCCGCTCTATTATGAAGCGACTAACGAAAAAGGACTGAGCCTTGCGGGTCTGAATTTTCCTGATAACGCTGTTTACTGTCCTGAATCCGATGCAAAAGATAACATCGCACCTTTTGAACTGATTCCGTGGCTTCTCGGTCAGTGTTCAACCGTTGATGAAGCGTTGGACAGAATTGACAGGCTGAATCTATGGAATATTCCGTTCAGCAATGAATACCCTTTGTCACCGCTTCATTGGATGCTTGCCGATAAAAACCGATGTGTCACGCTTGAACCGCTGAAAGACGGACTGAAGATTTACGAAAATCCCATCGGCGTGCTTACAAATAATCCGCCGTTTGACTACCATATGCACAATCTTGCAAACTATATTAATCTAACAACCGCACAACCCGAAAACAGATTCGGCGCAAATATGAAACCGTATTCTCTCGGAATGGGCGCAATCGGCTTGCCGGGTGACTTATCGTCTGCCTCAAGATTTGTCAGGGCAGCTTTCACAAAGGTCAATTCCGTTTCGGGTGATACCGAAGAAGAAAGCGTAGGTCAGTTTTTTCATATTCTCGGTTCCGTTGAACAGGTGAAAGGGCTTAACTGTGTCCGTGACAATGAGTATGAGTTTACTCTTTACAGCAGTTGCTGCAACACAGATAAAGGAATATACTATTATATTACCTATGACAACAGGCAGATTACTGCTGTTAATATGAATAAAGTGAACCTGAACGGCGAGAAAATCGTTATTTATCCATTGATAAAAAGTCAGCAAATTTTTGGGCAAAACTAAAAAACTAGATATTTCAGAATAAAAAGTTCACCTGCACATTTCAGCGAAAAATGCCTTATATATAAAACATTAATATAAAACCAACATTATGTCGACTGATTTTATGCAACATTTCCAACAAATCGTGAAACACACGGAAACGTTGAGAAGAAGGATAAAAAATAATGAAAAAAGGTGTTGACAAAATGGTTTTGGTTTGGTATTATATCGGAGCGCTCTGAAATACAGCAGCGCACCGCACCTTGAAAATTAAACAACGAGAAGAAGAAAAAACCCTTGAAGATTAATTTGAGAGTACTTTCAAGTACAACAGTAATTCTTGTGAAGAACGAGAATGATAAGATGTCAGAAGACATCTGAGCGATTAAAGCTCTGAGAATGATTTGAACGGGCTTAGCCCGTTTAGATATAATTTTTAGAGAGTTTGATCCTGGCTCAGGATGAACGCTGGCGGCGTGCCTAACACATGCAAGTCGAACGGAACTCTTACGGATTGAGACTTCGGTTGATTGAAATTTGAGTTTAGTGGCGGACGGGTGAGTAACGCGTGAGTAACCTGCCTTTCACAGGGGGATAACGTTTGGAAACGAACGCTAATACCGCATAACATAGCGAGGTCGCATGGCTTTGCTATCAAAGATTTTATCGGTGAGAGATGGACTCGCGTCCGATTAGATAGTTGGTGAGGTAACGGCTCACCAAGTCGACGATCGGTAGCCGGACTGAGAGGTTGAACGGCCACATTGGGACTGAGACACGGCCCAGACTCCTACGGGAGGCAGCAGTGGGGAATATTGCACAATGGGCGCAAGCCTGATGCAGCAACGCCGCGTGAGG
>JAZUSN010000037.1:0-37616 GCA_045606785.1 Acutalibacteraceae bacterium
GCAGCAACGTCTTCACCCTTCGCAACATTCCCGATACCTTAAAGATCAAGAACTATATTGATACCGAAAAGCCGAGATCGGCTGTGGTGATCGGCCGAGGATATATCGGCGTCGACATGGCGCAAAATTTGGTCGAAGCAGGGTTAAAGGTCGCCATCGTCGAGCTTGCTGACCATCTGATAGCACCTCTCGACTTTGATATGGCGGCAGACGTTTACCGCTATATCAAATCTAAAGGAATTTATCTGCACCTGAATAACGGCGTAAAGGCGATCAACGGAAACACCGTCATTTTGCAAAACGGTGAGATTACCGCCGATATGATCATTATGTCGGTGGGCGTCCGTCCCGAAACCGCCATCGCAAAAGATGCAGGAATAAAACTTAATCCGCGCGGAAGCATCATTGTAAACAACAAAATGCAGACCAATATTTCCAATATTTACGCCGTGGGCGATGCGGTAGAGGTGGAGGATTTTATCACAAAGAAGTCTGCCTTTATTCCTCTTGCCGGGCCTGCCAATAAGCAGGGCAGAATTGCCGCTGACAATATCGCAGGATATGAGAGTGTTTATACCGGCACGCAAGGCTCGGCGGTGCTTAAACTCTTTGATATGACGGTTGCCACCACGGGCCTTAATGAAAAGACGGCTACGGCGGCAGGCATTGATTACGATAAGACCTACACCTATTCGGCATCCCATGCCACCTATTATCCCGGTGCGGCACAGATGTCAATCAAAGCGCTATGGGATAAGAAAACGCTGAAGATTATCGGTGCGCAGATCGTTGGCTTTGACGGCGTGGATAAACGCATGGACGTGCTTGCCACCGCCATCCGTTTCGGTGCGAAGATCACCGACCTTACCACCCTTGAACTGTGCTATGCTCCGCCTTTCGGCAGTGCGAAAGACCCCGTCAATATGTTAGGCTTCGTTGCCGAAAATATCGTCAGCGGAAAGCTCAAGCAGTTCTTCTGGCACGACGTGGAAAACCTTCCCCGTGACGGCAGCGTGTTCCTGCTCGACACCCGTACACCGTTTGAGGTGATGCAGGGCAAGATAGACGGCTTTGTAAATATCCCGCTTGACTCCCTGCGTCAAAGAATAAATGAAATCCCGAAAGACAGACCTGTCTACGTTCATTGTCATTCGGGACTTCGTTCCTACCTGGCCTGCCGTATTCTTACAGGCAACGGCTACGACTGCTATAATCTTGCAGGCGGTTGGCGGCTCTATGAATCGGTCATCAACGAGCGCACCGTCCCCGAATACTCGTGCAAAGACTGTAAATAAATATGCTATGAGAAAAGCCGATGAAGAATCAAACGATTCCTCATCGGCTTTATCATTTTTGTGGGTGCCGCGCCCTTTACCTTTTGCAAAAATATTGTAAAATAGTATTGACTCTGACGTAACGTTATAGTGTATGATATACCCGAGGTGAAGATATGAAACTGCAGATCAAAGAATTTGCGGAGCTGACCGGTGTCAGCGTGCGCACATTGCATTATTACGATGAGATCGGCTTGCTGAAGCCGAGCTATGTGGACGAGCAAAACGGCTATCGTTTTTACGATGAAACATCTTTGGAACGGATGCAGGAGATCTTATTTTACCGCGAGTTGGATTTTCCGCTCAAGAGCATTGCCGAGATCCTCGCCTCGCCGAATTACGATAAACAAAAAGCGCTTGCAGAGCAAAAGCGGTTGCTGACGCTGAAGAAAGAACGACTCACACGTTTGATCGCAGCTCTGGAACAAGCAGAAAAAGGAGAGATTACAATGAGCGCATTTGACAACAGCGAATACGAAACCGCCCGTCAACAATACGAGGACGAGGCAAAGCAGCGTTGGGGCTCCACCGACGCATATAAAGAAAGCCAAGCAAAGACCTCAGGCTACTCCAAAGAGAAATGGAACGATGTTCTTGCCGGAATGAACGGTGTCTTTGCGGAGTTTGCCGAGTGCAAGAAATGCGGTGAGAGTGTCAGCAGTGAAACTTCACAGCGGCTCGTGAAAAAACTGCAGGACTATATTACCGCGAATTTTTATCATTGCACCGATGATATCCTTGCGGGGCTCGGTCAGGTGTATACTTGCGACGAGCGGTTCAAAAACAATATCGACAGCTACGGTGAAGGTACTGCGGAATTTGCTTCCGAAGCTATTAAAATCTATTGTAAGAAGTAATCACAAGCATCCGAAAAAACTGCGAAAATCCGGCGCCGGATGCCTGTATAGGATAAAAGAAAACATATGTAAAGGTAGCTTATTCCCAAGACTACGGCGGAAAACGAAAGAGATTTAAATAATTAAGCCGCAAAGCAGAAATGCTTTGCGGCCTTTTGTATGCGGACAAATCCGCAATTTTGTTTAACTACTTCACCTATGATACAAAATGGGAGTAGGTTGCAATTTGATGTTGCAGGTTGCAAATCGTGATGGTGGGTTGCAAAACCAATATGTAGGTTGCGGAAGGTAATCTGATGAGATTTATTTGAATATTTGTTTTCTATAAACCTAAAAGTTCTTTTTTCTTTACGTCATATTCTTCTTGAGTAATCGCACCACTGTCCAGTAATTCTTTATATTGTTTTATTTCATTTGCACTGCTTGTTTGTAGCATTTCAACCTTAACAACCGGATCCGGGTTGAATGACTTGGAACGTTTGATTAACGCAAGAACAAAAGTAATTAGTAGCAATACACCTACAGGTAACAATGGAGTAGCACCAGTTTTTTCAACGTGATAGGATGGAGCAGAATAATTAATTGCATCACAAAATAAGGTTAAAAAAGAAAAACTAAAAAAAGTTAAAACTGGGATAACTAAATGTAATTTACTATCCCGATGAAAAGATTTTCTGATAATTGAAAATCCGGAAATAATAATACCCGTAAAGACCAAAATAACAGGAAGCAAACTCCATACCAGGGTGAATGTATGCTCAAAGTAATCCCATAGGTGGATCGTTCCCTCTTCCACGACTTCAGTATAGTCTGTAGAGAGTACAGGAATCCCTTCATTAGAATTATAGGCTACCACCCTTTTATTATACACCTTATATGATGTATAAGGAGAAACTACCATAATCAGCAAGATGATTGTATAAAAAATAATTTGCACAAAATTCAATGTTTTGCGTATTGTTGTTTTGTTTTTCATTTTTCCTCCATGAACAAAAGTTATAAAACCATAGTTATAAATATATTATAACACAAACACAAAAAAAGTACAACAGTTTGTATTAAAACCGTTGTACTTAGGTGGTCGGAGTGAAGGGACTCGAACCCCCGGCATCCTGGTCCCAAACCAGGCGCGCTACCAACTGCGCTACACCCCGCTGTTCAGTTTTGCGTTGCGCTGTTGTGTTGGCAACCGTGACTTATTATATTAAATTAGGCGGTCTGTGTCAAGGTGATTTTTTACGTTTTCAGTCAATTCCCACCCGTCGATAACAACGTCCTCGTCCTCATCAAGGTGCGACACGAGGCGGTAGCTGTTGCCGTCGTCTCCCTTGCCTGTCCCGTCGGCATATGCGTCAACCGAAACGCCGTTATCAAGCGTAGCCGTGTACATATATAGCTTTTTGTAATACGTTTTTTCTCGGAATATCATACAAACAGCTCCACGTAAATAATTTTCACGGTGACATTATCTCACAAAATGCATTAAAAATCAATACCTTTTGCCAATTTTTGTTTTGTGCGGTGCTACGGTAGTTGACCTATTGATAAAAGAGGTTTATTATGTAGCTGGTAAGAACAAAAGTGAGGTGACGTTTATGCCGAAAAGCAGCATAGAATTCAGAAATTCAAGGCCGTATATACGTATCGGCTCATCGCTCAACACAGCAATGGCATACACTACCTACTTTGAAGAGCTTGGCGAATACTCAGATTTTATCGCCGCGGGCTACAGAATTTACTTTATAAACGTTTCTTTCACCGATTTGCCGATTAACAACAACACGGGATTTTCACCTTTCAAAAAAGGTGTTTTTGAGGGGAATGAGCCCGACTACAGCGAGTTTGATGAAACTGTGCGCAGGGTAGTGGCAGAGTGTCCTGATGCGTTTATCTTTCCGAGAATAAATATTGCAATGCCGCGTAAGTGGCTTGCCGCACACCCGTATGAAACAGTATCTACTACGTGCGGCAATAGGGAATCGTTCAGCTCTGATTTATTCAGGCGTGACGGTGCAAGGCTGCTCAAAACGCTGGTTGACCATATACGCTCGGCAGATTATGCGGATAATATTGCAGGCTACCAGGTATGCGGCGGCACAACTCAGGAGTGGATGCACCAAGATATGTCGGGCTCGTATTCCGAGCTGGGGCTGAAGAAATTTGCGCTGTGGCTCAAAGAAAAATACGGCGCAGAAAATGTGCCCGACATAAAAAAAGAAGACCTTACAAAGCCGGGATACAGCCGTGATGTCAGCCGCTATTTTGAATTCTGCGGTGAGACTGCGGCAAAAACTGTTGAGTATTTTGCAAAGGAGCTCAAAGGCTTTATCGGCGGCGAGCAGATTGTCGGCGCTTTTTACGGCTACCACGCTTTTGTTAACGATTGCTTGCTCGGCCTGCACGGATTGAGGTTTATTATTGATTCACCGTATATTGACTTTTTCTCCTCTCCCTGCTGCTATGATGCCGGCAGACAGCTCGGTGTTGATTGGGGAGATATGCTGTCGGGCGAATCTGTCAAACAGCACGGGAAGCTGTATTTTGTCGAGTGCGATATAAGAACGCATCTCACACAGCCTATGCAGGCTTCACGGCCTGGTGTATACCCCGACGGCATCTACCTGCAGTACGACGAGCACGGCAACAAAACCGTCTGGTGCGGCCCCGATACGTGTGAGCTTTCGCTCTCTGCAATCCGTAAGGCATACGCACATCAGCTCACAAAGGGCAACGGCATATGGTGGTTTGATATGTGGGGAGGCTGGTATCACGATGAGGCGATAATGGCTGAGCTTGCCCAAATGAAAAGAATTGCCGCGGAGGCAACGGAT
Organism: Acutalibacteraceae bacterium; assembly: GCA_045606785.1. Lineage (GTDB taxonomy): Bacteria > Bacillota > Clostridia > Oscillospirales > Acutalibacteraceae > UBA8612. Next base: position 5,023 of record JAZUSN010000037.1, read on the forward strand.
AAAGACGCGGCGGACTGTCCACGCGCCGAAGCTGTGATTTTTATTGATGAAAAAGCGTATATCAATATTCCGAGGGGCACGTGCTTTGCTGACAGCGTGAATAACATAAGGGTTGCGGCAGGCAACACAGGCGTTCCGTTTGACCTTTGTATGGTTGAGGATGCCGAAAAAGTGCTCGGAAACTATTCTGCGGCTGTTTTCACCTCGGCTTTTCCGTCGGAATCGGGCAAGGTGGCTGTTGAGCTTTGTAAAAAGCTTGGTATACCTTATATTTCCGCAAGCGTTGAAAAGCAATCATACACTACCCGTGAGCTTCGTGACTTTTTTGTTTCCTGCGGTGTTCATTGCTACAATGCAAAGGATAACATTATATACTGCGGTGAGGGTTTCCTTGCCGTTCACGCGGTCAGGGATGGCGAAATCGAAATCAGCCTGCCGCAAAAATACACGGTGAAGCCGCTGTTCGGCGCGGATATACCCGAATGCGAGACCGATACCGTGAGGCTGACGATGGAAAAATACGGCACGGCAGTTTTTGAGTTGGTGTAAAGATGAAATATATAAACACGTGTAATGAAATAAAGGCGGTCTTTACTGACGGCTTCAGTATTGATCTGTGGCGGCGGTATGCGTCGGGTGTTTCTGCAGAGCTTGCGGAAAAATGTGAAAGGGATTCTGCAGAGTATGATTTTGAAAAAGAAGTCAGACCCGTGCTTGATGCGGCATTGGATCGAGAAAAAATCGATTTTGTCAGCAGAAATTTTCAGATAACGGTTGATACGCTGAACAGCAATCTTTTGAAACTGTTTGACGCAGAGCCCGACATAAATATTGTTTTGTATCTCGGGCTGTGCAACGGTGCAGGCTGGGCAACAATGCTTGACGGCAAGAACACCGTTCTTCTTGGCGTTGAAAAAATTATCGAGCTTGGTTGGGGCGACGAAACAAATATGCGCGCTCTGATTTTGCACGAAATCGGTCATCTGTGGCATAAGATGAACGTACAATTGTATATCCGTGATTTTACAAAACGAAGAAAAGCTATACAGCAGCTTTATCAGGAAGGTGTTGCTATGGTTTGTGAGAATATTCTTTGCGGCGACGATGAGTTCTACCATCAGGATAAAAACGGCTGGCTTGATTGGTGTCGTAAAAACGAGAATGAAATAAAAGCAGAGTATCTGCGCCGTCTTGACGGAAAGGAAAGTGTACAGGATTTTTTCGGCGATTGGTGTGCATATAAAGGTCATTCGGACGTTGGCTATTTCCTCGGCTGTAAGTTTATACGTTATCTTATGAAAGACAAAACGTTAAAAGAAGTTGCGAATATGAGCTATAAAACCTTGAATCAGAAGTTCACGGAGTATGCATCAAAGGTTATTGAGCCTCTTGCGGCAGAGGATTACGGCAGATGCGCCAACATCTGGAATATGAAAACGCAGCCTCTTACAGATAAGTGGCTTGAAGAGATAAAATCAGGCAACAGACTTGTTTTTATCTACAAAATAAACGGCGAATTCATAGGCGAGGGTGCGTTAGTGCTTGATGCAGGTGACCCCGATTATACGGTTGAGGGCAGCAGGGTATATGTGTCGAGGATGATCGTAAAAAAAGAGTACCGTAACAAAGGCATAGGAAGCGAAATACTCTCTTTCCTTACAGAAAAGGCTAGAGAAATGGGTTACAGCGAAATGACAATCGGTGTTGATAAAGACAACGTGAATGCACTTCACCTCTACCGCAAATTCGGCTTTACCGAGGTGCTTTTTGACGGTGCGGATAAGGACGGCGAGTATTTAAAGCTGATGAAAAGAATATAAAGCAATATAAAAAGAGTACACTTCCGCTCGGAAATGTACTCTTTGTTTTTATTCTGCGGCTGATTTGCCTGCAAGCCTGCCCGAGGCAAATGCCCACGCGAGGTTGAAGCCGCCGCAGGCACCGTCAACGTCGAGCACCTCTCCGCAGGCGAAGAGATTGTTGACCTTTTTTGACATCATCGTACCGTTGTCAAATTCGCTCACGTCAGCGCCGCCGCGTGTTACCTGCGCATCGTTGTAGCTTTTTGTGCCCGTTACCCTCAAGCGGAAATCCTTGAGCGTTGCGGCGATTATTGCCGCCTGCTTAGGCTTGATTTCCTCTGCGGTTTTAGGCAGAAAGCCCAGAGCGACTTTGATGGCTGCCGTGCCGATCGCCTTGTGGATTATGCCGCCGAGTATACCGTCGGCAGGGACTGCGGGGTTATGTCTTGCAATGCGGGTGATGATTTCCTTTGCTTCCTCTTGCGTGAAGTCGGGCAGAAGGTCAAGCGAAATTTCCGCTTTTTTGTCCTGCTTTATAAATCTGCTCAGGTCCATTGCGGCAATGCCCGAAACTCCGTAATCGGTAAAAAGAATTTCGCCCTCGCTGCTGCCTGACGTAGAAAGTGTCAGCTTGGCCTTTGCTCTCACTCCTTTGAGCGATTTTATGTTCGCTGTATCGGTTTTGATCTGTACGAGTGAGGGGGCAAGAGGTGTGAGCGTATGTCCGAGCGACTTGAGCAGGGGATAGCCGCTGCCGTCGCTTCCCTGTGACGGTGCGGATTTGCCGCCCGTTGCGATTATTAATTTTTTTGCCGTTATATTGCCGTTAACGCTGAAACCGCTGTCTGCCTTTTTTATCTGCGTTGCCTTTTCTTCGCAGATGATATTAACACCGAGTTTTTCACACTCGAATCTCAGCGCGTCAAGCACGCTTGCGGCAGAGTTGCTCATCGGGTAGAGTCTGCCCTCGCTGTCTGCACGGGTGTAAAGCCCCATCGACTCAAAAAAAACAATGAGGCTGTCTGTGCCGTATTTTTCGATAACCGGCAATGCGAATGCGGCGTTGGTGTATTTATGTGCGGCGGCATTCAGGTTGCCGAGGTTGCACCTGCCGTTGCCCGTTGCAAGTATCTTTTTGCCTGCCTTGGGCAGATGCTCAAGCACGGTAACGGATTTGTCGGGTGAGGTGCGAGCCGCTTCTATTGCGGCGGCAAGTCCGCTTGCACCGCCGCCGATGATAAGAATATCTGTAGCTTTCATCAGATAACTCCGTAAAAATGTATTATGTTCATATCCTCCGGCATCATCAGCCCGTGACCGCCCGAAACGCCGTCAACCTCGTGACAGCCGTGGTCGGGTGCAAAGCCGATGAGCGTAGTGTGGTTTTTCCAATGCTTTCGTACAGCCTCAGCAAGCGTTGCAAAGGCGGCTGTGTTGTGCTTTAGTGCGGCAATTGCCTCTTCACCCTCGGGGCTTACCTTATGCATAACCGAGTCATAGTTGCCGTTGTATACGCTGATGAGGTCGTATTGATCCTGCTCTATAAGCTCGATCGCTTTGGCGTTAGCTTCGTCGGGTGTGCCGACAATTAAGTAGTCCATATCCTTTTCAAGGAAGATTTTTGACATACTGTCTTCACCCGTTGAAACTATGCACGGCTTTTTGCCTGCGCGTATGAGTACATCGTAAACGCTGTCGGTTTTCACTACGGGTTTACGGTAAGCCTTAATGCCGTGAATATCGGGGTCTGTGCCCGTGTACATTGTTGCAAAGCAAACGGGTGTTACGCTCGGCATAACCGTCTGTAACGGCATGGTAAGCTGTGTGTTGAGCATTACGGGTGCAAAAATATCCGTATATTTATCAAAAAGCCATAGTGCCACAGCATCGGGGTTGTACATAAGCACGCGGTCTATGCTTTTGCCTGCGGTGAATTTTTCCATTATATCAAGCGGCGGTTCAGCCTGATTCGGTGCATTAACACCGAGTGCGCCCGTAAGTGAGGCAGCAATGCCCTTGAGACTGAGGGGGCAGTAAAGGTCGTTAAGCAGGTCTGCCATTTTAATCATCCCTTCCGTAAAGTTAAGTAATCCGAAAAAATCGGCGTTGTGAAACGCCGATTTTGGGTATCTGTTCAGATTAAAGTACGCACTTGAGCCACTCTTCGGCGATAACCTCGTGGCCGAAATCCGTGGGATGAACACCGTCTGCAGAGAGCTCTTCCATCGGTGTGCCGTCGGCTACCATCTTGTCGAAAAGAGCCTGGATGTCAACAAAAGTTACGTCATAATCCTTGATAAGGCGGCTGATAACCTCCTGCTTTTGGCAAAGGTCGGGGTGCATCTGTGCCTTGTCGGGTGTGACGTCAAGCAGGAAGATATTCATAAGAATGATCTGAGCCTTTGTCTCTTTTGTGATGCGGTCAAGCAGCTGACGCATATTATTTTCGTACTGCTCAGCTGTTGTTACATCGTTTGAGTCGAAGCTGCGCCATGTGTCATTAACGCCGATAAGCAGGGAGATATAGTCGGGCTGAATGTCGATACAGTCTTTATCCCAACGCTTGAGCAGATCCCAGGTGCGGTTGCCGCTGATACCGCGGTTGATAACCTTGATTGAGCGCTCTGTGAGCTTTGCGGCAATCTTTGCAGGGTAACCGTCGCCAAGGCTGACCGAGGGGTCGGGTGCGGCTGTGCGGTTTGTGTCTGTGATACTGTCGCCCTGGAAAAGTAAGAGAGAATTATTCTTAAGCATAGTATGCGCCTCTTTTATTTAATGATGTCTGTGCCCATATAAGGACGGAGCACCTCGGGTACTGTTACGCTGCCGTCAGCGTTCTGATAGTTTTCAAGAATTGCGGCAACAGTACGTCCGATTGCAACACCGGAGCCGTTGAGTGTGTGAACAAGCTGTGCCTTGTCCTTGGGTGTTCTCTTGAAGCGGATAGCTGCTCTTCTTGCCTGGAAATCCTCGAAGTTTGAGCAGGAGGAAATCTCGACGTATCTGTTGTAAGAGGGCATCCATACCTCGATATCGTAAGTTTTTGCGGAGGAGAAGCCGATATCGCCGGAGCAAAGGCAAACTACTCTGTGAGGCAGGCCGAGAAGCTGGAGCACGCGCTCTGCGTCATTTGTGAGCTTCTCAAGTTCGTCGTATGATGTTTCGGGATCAGCAAACTTTACAAGCTCAACCTTGTTGAACTGATGCTGACGGATAAGGCCTCTTGTGTCGCGGCCTGCACTGCCTGCCTCTGCACGGAAGCAAGCTGAATAAGCACAGTAGCTGATGGGAAGCTGCTCACCGTCGAGAATGTCGTTGCGGTGCATATTTGTAACGGGAACCTCAGCTGTGGGAATGAGGAAATAATCCTCACGCTCAAGTCTGAATGCATCCTCCTCAAACTTGGGGAGCTGACCCGTTCCGGTCATTGATGCGCGGTTAACCATAAAGGGCGGAAAAACTTCTGTGTAGCCGTGTTCTGTGTGAGTGTTGAGGAAGAAGTTGATAACAGCTCTCTCAAGTCTTGCACCTGCAGCCTTGTAGAAGTGGAAGCGTGCGCCTGTTACCTTGGCGGCAGTCTCGGGGTCGAGAATGCCGAGGTCAGCGCCGACGTCCCAATGAGCCTTGGGCTCGAAATCAAACGCTGTGGGCTCGCCCCAACGGCGGATTTCAACGTTGTCTGTGTCATCCTTACCAACGGGAATTGTGGGGTTGGGGATGTTGGGGAACTCGTACATAATCTTCTGCTGCTTTTCCTCAAGCTCGCTGAGGCGTGCATCGCCCGATTTGACGGTTTCCTTAATTTCGTTCATACGGGCCATAATGGCGGAAATGTCGCCGCCCTCTTTTTTGATTTTGGGAATCTCACGGCTTGCTGCGTTCTGCTCCTGCTTGAGCTGGTCGAGCTTAAGTGTGAGCTCACGGCGCTCAGCGTCTATTGCGAGAACTTCGTCAACGAGAGCGTCCATATCCTTATTGCGCTTGTGCATTGCTTCTTTGACAAGCTGGGGATTTTCACGGATTACTTTAATATCAAGCATTTTTTGCCAGATCCTTTCAATAGTATACTACAGGATTTTCCTGATTGATTACGGTAAATTCAACGTCGGGGAATTGTGCGCTGAGCTTATCTGCCAGCACGGCAACAACGGGGTTTTCCGTTTCGAAGTGGCCTGCGGCAATCGCTGTAAGGCCGCTGTCTGCCGCATCGATAAAGTAGTGGTGGCTCAAATCACCTGTTACAAATGCATCGGCTTTGCCGATAAGCTCATAAACAAGTGAGCTGAGTGAGCCGCCGCATACTGCAACAGTGGTTACCGTTTTGCCCGAGTCGGCAAGCCTTAGCCTGCAGCCGAGCTTCTTTGCAACGTGCTTTGCGAGCTCATCACCGCTCATAGGTGTTTTGAGCTTGCCGATTCTTACAAGCGGAGTGTCCGTGCCGTCGAGCTCAAGAGGTTTGATATCCTCAAGCTCAAGTATTGCGGCAAGAGTATCGTTGACACCGCCCTGCGCTGAATCAAGGCAGGTGTGTGCGCTGATTGCGCTTATGCCGCCGGAGAGCAGGCGGTATGGGATGCTGTCTGCAAGAATCTTTTTAACGGGTGAGAAGATTACGGGATGATGTGTTATAAGCAGCTGGGCACCGTTTTCTTTTGCTGCTGTTACGGTGGCGCAGGTTGCATCAAGTGCAAGGGCTGCGCGGCTTATCTGCCTGTCGGGGTCGCCGATAAGCAGTCCGCTGTTATCCCAGCTTTCCTGCGTGTCAAACGGTGCAAGCGAGTTTATAAAGTCGAGTATTTCCTTTACAGTGGGCATTTCTTACACCCTCTTTGAAAGCTCGTCTGCTTCGTACTTCTTGATTTCTGTCAGCCAGCCCTCTTTTGCGGGCACGCCCTTGCGTTCGCAGTATTCTTCCCATACGTCGGCAAAGGGATAGAGCTTGAGCTCCTCTGTCATAGCGAGAAGAGACGTAAAATCTGCGCTGTCCTGCATAGCCTTGAGCTGTGCGTGGGGGATAAGCATTGCGTTGAGAAGTGCCTTGCGCATATTGCGTGCACCGATTATCCAGGCGGCAACACGGTTGATGCTTGCATCAAAGTAGTCAAGGCCGATAAGCACTCTGTCGAGTGCGTCGCAGCGCACGATTTCCTTTGCGATTTCTTTAAGCTCATCGTCGAAGGTTACAACGTGGTCGCTGTCCCAACGTACGCCTCTTGTTACGTGGAGCGCTACCTTGTCGCTGAAGAGAAGCATAGAGGGGATCTTATCGGATACAACCTCTGTCGGGTGGTAGTGGCCGTTATCAAGAAGGCAGATACAACCTCTTGTTGCAGCGTAATTCATATAGAATTCGTGTGAGCCTACTGTATAGGATTCAACACCGATTCCGAATACCTTCGATTCAACGGTATCGACAAGATATTTCGGGTCAATCTGCTCTGAAAGAATTTCGTCGAGAGCATCCATAAGACGCTTTCTCGGGCCGATACGGTCTGCAGGGATGTCCTTGTAGCCGTCGGGAATCCAGATATTGTTGACGCAGGTGATGCCAAGCTCTCTGCCGAAGTATTCGCCAATCTTTCTCATTGCCTTGCAGTGGTCAATCCAGAAACGGCGGATTTTTTCATCGGGGTGAGAAAGTGTGAGGCCGTCTGCGGCAAGGGGATGTGAGAAGAGAGTCGGGTTGATGTCGAGGCCGAGACCTCTCTGCTTTGCAAACTCAACCCAGGGTGCGAAATGCTCGGGGCGGAGCTTATCGCGGCTGACCTTTTCGTCACCGAGTATTGCATAGGTTGCGTGAAGATTTATTTTATGTGCACCGGGGATAAGGGAAAGTGCCTTATCGAGGTCTGCCATAAGCTCCTGTGCATTGCGTGCCTTACCGGGGTAGTTGCCTGTAGCCTGTATACCGCCGGAAAGCTCGCCGCTGCTTTCAAAGCCGCTGACATCGTCACCCTGCCAGCAATGGAGGGAAATACGTACACTGTCAAGCTCCTCAATCACGGCATCGGTATCAATGCCGATTGATGCGTAGATTTTTTTTGCTGATTCATATCGCTCGGACATAATTTAACCACCTTATTTTGAAGTAGGGTATATATAATTTATAATATATATGTTTCGATGATTTGTCAAATCTTTTCGGACAAAAAGATGCAGAAAAGCAATAAAAAAGAGCTGTCGGGCAGACAGCTCTTTTATTCGGTATGTGACTGTGCTTGTGTAGTCTCCTGTGTAGGAGTCTGTGTTGCAGGTGCCTGCGTGACAACTGCTGTTGTCGGCGGGATCGGTGCTTTGGAAATTTTGATGCAGGCATCTGTGACTATAAAGGTCACGATAAACAGCAGCACCAGCGCAACACCGTAAATAACGCCCTGCCTGACCTTGCGTTTGAATTCCTCCTGCGCAAAGCTTTCCGTGTGTGTGGAGGTCGGGTTTTCCTGGACGGGATAGTTTTTGTGAAACCCTATTATCGCTCTGCGGTGAATTTCGGGCTCGGGAATAATCGGTCGGAAATCCTCGGGAAGCTGTTCCTCATTTTTCTTATCAAACTCATTATCTGCCATAATATCACCTCAGACAAAGAGAGACTGACCGGAAAGGCCTGCAAAGCCTAACGAAATCAGCGCGATGTAGATGAAGAGGGCAGGCTTGCCCTTGAATGCGTTGCTCATTGTGTCGTTTGCGCTGTTGCGTTCCTCTGCGGCGGATATGAGCATAACAGCAATAATAAACGCAACACCTGCACCGAGACCGAGACCTATCGACTCCGGAATGTCAAATGCGGCACGGCGGTTGATTATCGGAACAGCGAGCACGAGAGTGTTTACGGCTGCCATACCGATACGGTGTGTGTCCTTTTTTCTCTTGCGCGAGGTGAGGATGACAACTGCCGTGAATATGAGATAAACAGCGGCAAGAACAAAGCAGTATATGCCAAGATGCTCGGCTGTAGAGAGCGAGTTTATGAAGCTGATGCTGTCTAGCAGGGTGCATACTGCGGCAGTCATGCTTGTGAAGAATGCAACAAGCAGAGCAATGGGAAAGAAATCCTTCGGCTTTGTTGCAATTCTTATAGCTTCACTCATTCCGAAGCCGCCGTTGAAAACAAGGTTCTGCAAAAGCAGAGCAAAAACCGAGGCGTTAAAAAATGCAAAAATCATTCTTCATCATCCTCCTTGTTTTCGCTTCCTTCATCAGAGCCGTCTTGTGTCGGAGCTTCGTTAGTGTGGAGTATGTCGCCGATTGAGCGGCTCATAAGCTTTTCAAGCTCATCGTCGCCGCTTGCGGCTGTTACTGTAACCGAATCGAGGTCTTCAATTGAAAGCTCTTTGTATTCATGGTGTTCTTCCTGAGCTGCGGGCTCTTCTTCTGCAGGAGTTTCTTTAATTGGTGCAGGTTCTTTTTCTTTTTCATCTTCCTGCGGTGAATCGTGAACTGTATTGGTTCCGGGTTGAACTTCTGTTTCAGCTGCAGGAGCTTTCTGAGTAACTTCTTCTGCCATCAGCTCGTTAGTTTCAGCAACCGTTACCTGCTCATCGTCGTATGCGGATATATCTTCAAGGCTGAATGCAGGCTCGTCTGCTGAGAAGTCGGGTGCCTGTGCTGCTGCAGGTGTTACGGTCTGCTTTTTCTCTGCATTGTGCTTCTTTTTGAATCCGGGCTTCGGCTGCTTTTTGTCGAGGTACTTCGGCCAGAATTTTGAAATAAGCACTCTGAGAATAGCGCCGGAAAAACCGAGCATAATGAAGCCGCCAAACGGCAGGAGAAGTCCCGTCATCGTGCGTCCCTCAAAGAATCTGAAGCCGAAGATACTGCCGCTGCCGAGCACCTCTCTGATAAGTCCCACAACTATCAGTACGGCGGCGTAGCCGACTGATGCCGTGATGCCGTCGAGCAATGCGGCTAAAGGTGAAATTTTAACGGCAAATCGCTCACAACGCAGAACGTTGAGCGAGTTAACCGCCATTATGGGCAGATAGATTCCGAGCGCGCCGAAAAGAGGGGCGTTTGTGCGCTCGATGAGAATCATAAGCGGAGCGACGATTGCGCCGCCGAGAATAATGTATATGCCGATTCGCACCCAGCGCGGTACTTTTTTGAGGAAAAGAGAAGCTATCAGCTCGCTGAGCGTTATGATAACAGCAGAAACAGCGGCAAGCAAAGAGGCAGACCTGACTGACGTTGCCATTGCAACAACGGGGCAGAGACCTACTGCCTGAACAAGCACGGGGTTGAATATGCCTGCGTTACGCATTAACAGGCCGGGTGATTTGCCGTGTGATGCCATTTGTCTTTTCCTCCTTTCGTCAGTTTCCTATTGCTGTCAGATTCCGAAAAGCTGTACCCAGTAGTACGTATCGGTTGCGCTGTCGTAATAGCAGCCTACACCGATTGTTTTGTAAGCCTTTGAAAGAATATTTTTGCTGTGGCCTTCGCTTGCCATCCATGCTGACATTACATCCTGCGGCGTTGCCTGGCCTTTTGCGATGTTTTCGCCCTTTGCAAGCGGGCTTATGGTGAGTGAGAGGCTGCCGTCGGGTCTGATGTGGCCAAAGTCGGTCGAAATCTCTTTTGCTCTGATTTTTGCGGCTTCGGAAAGCTCAGATGAGTAGCTCAGTTCAGCAAGACCGATCTTTGCGCGTTCGTTGTTGACGGATTTTATTACCAATGTTTCAAAATCCGAATCTTCGCCGTCCGATACAGCGGCAGTAGTTGTTTCTGACTGCGTGGTGATAACGATCTGCGTTGTCGGCACTTCAGTTGTTGTCGGTGGCTGAGTGGTTGTGACCGCCTGCGTGGTGGTTGGCTTTGATGCCGGCAAGGTCGTAGTTACGGCGGCCGTTGTGTTTGGCTTTTTTGTTGTGGTTTCGCTTTTTGTTGTGCTGATTATGTCTGTTACGGAGCTTTCCTGTGTTGTTGTTTCATCTGAAGAAGTGATCTCATCGGTTACCGGTTCTTCAGATGTTGTGGAAGCCGCGGTTGTTTCTTCAGGGGAGGGCTTTTTTGAATCACACGAAGCGAGTCCGAAACATAATATAGCTGTAACAAGGAGCGAAACGATTACTGTGGATTTTTTCATTTACTTTTTTTGCTCCTTCTTTTCTGTATAAGCTTCATAAGTGCTTTGTCCGCAATCGGCCATGCGGCGCTTACTATCAGCACGGCAAAGCACGAACACTCTTCAAACGCACCGAAACGACGCATAAGCATACATCCTGCGCCTGCAGTAAAGCCGTAGAGAAGGCGACTGAGCGGATGTGACGGCTGGGTGCCTTTTTCTGTAACGAGGAAGAGTGCGGCAAATATAATGTAGCCTGCGCAAAGCTCGAGAACGAGCGAGGAGAAACGGTTTGTAACCCTCGGCACACAGATTGCGGCAAGGGCAGCACCTGTGAGGAAGCCCGATGCGGTTATAAAAAGCTTTGTGCGGCGGATGAGCATATAAAGTGCGCTGCCCATAAGTATGATTATGCAGCCTGCGCCCATGGGGCCTGGAAAATTGCCGATAAAAATATCAATCGCCTTGACCGAGCCGAGGCTTACCGAAGTGTTGCGGGCAAGCATTGAGGCGAGCGAGGATGAGCTTGTGCTGGAAAGTGCGGCGCTGACCGCAGAGATCTTGGGGTAGTTAAAAATTTCATTGGGGTAGCATATAGTTAAGAAAGCAAGGCTTGCCGCAGCAGGGGAGAACGGCAGCTTATCGACTGAGCCGAAGGGCAGCTTCGCAACGATAATGGCAAATGCGCCGCCTATTGCGGGGATCCACAGCGGTGCGTTTGCGGGAAGCATAAGCGCAATCATAATGCCTGTTGTTACAGCGCTCAGGTCGGTTACGGTTGAGTCTTGCCTGAGAATCTTACGGCCAAGGAGTTCGCAAAGCACGCATACGATCACGCTTACGACGATAAGTTTGATCGCGCCCGTACCGTAGAAATACCACGAGCTGACAGCAGGCAATGCTAGCATTGCAAGCATATCAAGGCTGAGCTCACGCTGAGCGGCAAGAGGGCTTTTCTCGGCCATATTCATTCTCCTTTCTGTAATACCATTATTTGTTCATTGATTTTATGCTCAAATCGGTTGTACGATAGTATTTGCAAAAATTTATTCTGAGGGGGATTAAACGTGAAGGTTGAAGTTCTGACGGATGACGCCATAATTGTTGAGCTGACTGATGAAGATATGAAAAGTCTTAACATCACCTATGAGGAGATGGATTATTCAAAGATTGAAACGAAAAGGGTTATATGGACGATTCTTTCACGTGCCGGCAAAACTCTCGGCAGGGAAATAAATACGTCGGGCAGATTGCTTGTTGAAGCAATGCGCAAGGAATCGGGAGGATGTGTGCTGTTCTTTTCGGTCGAGCGCAGGGCGGTGAATACGCCTGCGGGTCGTTGCCTTGTAAGACGAGCGGATTACATAGTGTGTGAGTTAAAAAACATACGGGAGCTTTTATGCTGTGCCGTGAGGCTGAGTCTTATGGGAGACATGCGTGAGAGTAAGCTTTATGTTCAAGGAGAAAAGTACCGCCTTGCGGTCAAAATCAATACGGTGACAGCAGGGCTGTTGAAGCCCTGCCTGTCTGAATTCGGTAAAGTTGTTGGCGAGGGTGCGCTGGCTGTTGCGCATACTGCGGAGCACTGGTGCTGCATCGCCAAAGAAAATGCGGTGGGTCTGCTGTGCCTCAGCTCTGGAAAAGGAGCATCATAAAGCCGGCTGCAACAGCTGAGCCGATAACGCCTGCAACGTTGGGACCCATAGCGTGCATAAGGAGGAAGTTTGTGGGGTTAGCCTTTTTGCCTTCAACCTGCGCAACACGTGCTGCCATAGGTACGGCAGAAACGCCTGCGGCACCGATAAGGGGGTTGACCTTGCCTTTTGTGACAATGTACATTACCTTGCCGAGCAGAACACCGCCGGCAGTTGAGAAGGAGAAAGCAAGCAGACCGATGCCGATAATCTTAAGGGTTTCGGGTTTGAGGAATTGCTCACCGTTTGCAGTTGCACCGACTGTTACACCGAGAAGAATGGTAATAATGTTGCAAAGTGCGTTCTGTGCAACGTCGCTGAGTCTTTCAACAACACCGCTTACTCTGAAGAGATTACCGAGCATAAGCATACCGATGAGGGGAGCAACGCTCGGAAGAATGAGAACGCACAGAACCGTAACAATAATCGGGAAAATAACAAGCTCTGTTTTACTTACTTTGCGCAGCTGACCCATCTTGACCTCGCGCTCTTTTTTTGTTGTAAGCGCACGCATAATGGGGGGCTGGATAAGCGGAATGAGAGCCATATAGGAATATGCCGCAACTGAAATCGGGGCAAGCAGATTGTCTGCCAGCTTGGAAGCGGTAAGAATTGCCGTGGGACCGTCTGCACCGCCGATTATGGCGATTGCGGCGGCTTCTGCAGGCTCAAAGCCGAGCAGAATGGCAAGGATGAATGCAACGTAAATACCGAGCTGTGCTGCTGCGCCGAGCAGGAGGCTGGAGGGGTTTGCAAGCAGGGGAGCAAAGTCCGTCATTGCGCCGACACCCATAAAGATAAGGCAAGGGAAAATACTGCTCTTGACACCTGCATAAATAAGTCTTAATACACCCGTGTCGTACCAATGGGCACCCGGTATGATGTTAGATTCATCCATAAGTCCCGTCGGGTCTGCCATAAGGCCTGCCGCAGGAAGGTTAGCAAGAAGCATACCGAAAGCTATGGGAAGAAGCAGCATGGGCTCAAATTTCTTGACAATTGCCAAAAACAAAAGTAAGAACGAAACAAGGAGCATAACACCCTGCTGCCACGTCATAACCGCAAGACCGGAGCTTTCCCAGATGCCTGTTAAAACACCTAAAAAGTCCATAAAATCTTATGCCTCCGATTAATATACTGCAAGAACGTCATCTGTGTTGACAACTGTGCCGTTTGTAACGAGGATCTGCTTAACAACGCCGTCACACTCTGCTGTGATTTCGTTTTCCATCTTCATAGCTTCAAGGATGAAGAGTGTGTCGCCTGCCTTTACAGCCTGGCCTACGCTGCAGAGAACCTTGAGCACTGTGCCGGGCATGGGAGCGAGAACCTTTGCGCCGTCAGCTGAGGGTGCTGCTGCGGGTGCAGGTGCGGGAGCTGCTTCCTGAGCGGGTGCTGCAGGAACTGCTGCGGGTGCGGGAGCAGCAACGGGAGCTGCTACAGGTGCTGCAACGGGTGCGGGAGCTGCGCCTGCTGCTGTTGTAACGTTTGTGATAACTGCATCTGTTTCGTTAACTTCTACTTCATAGCTTTTGCCGTTAAGTGATACGATGTATTTCATAATTTTTTACCTTGCCTTTCTTATTCTTCAATAGGTTTGATTGATTTGAACTCGAGTCTTTCGAGCGGAATACCTGTCTGGTGGCTGACGAGTGCCATTATGATTGCAACTGTCGGCTCATCTATGCCGTTCCACTCAAGTGAGCGGATTCGCTTGAAATCCAGCTTCTCAAGCGGAATACCTGTCTGGTGGCTGACAACCGCCATAACCATAGCGGCTGTAGGCTCATCAACACCGATAAGCTCAAGCGGTGTGTCAAGCAGTTTGATCGATTTAAAATCGAGGTGCTTGAGGTCAACGCCGGTCTGATGGCTGATCGTTGCCATTATTGTAGCTGCAGTCTGCTCGTCAACGCCGTACAGCTCTACGCAGCTTGTGCCTGTTGACTGTGCGGGAGCTTTTGGGGCGGCTACGGGTTTGCCCGTGCCGTCGTCAAAAAACTCTGCGCCGTCTATACCCTCGTTTCTTTTGTTAACGAGTGCGCTTACAAGGCGTGAAAGCAAAAACACCAGAACAGCAAGCAGAGCAAGCTCTGCCATAACTACAACTATACCGACGCCTGAAACCATGAGAGCATCGGTAATGCCGAGTGCCTTACCTGCTAACATTTTTTATCACTCCTTGATTTCCTGGATGGTATATTTGAATGTGCGTTTTTCTCTTTCTGCTCTTTCTTCGAGGAAAGCCTTTGCCTGCTGCGGGAATGCAATGTAGGAAAGTACGTCCTCATCGCTGTGTGCAAGGTCGCCGATCTCTTCCTTTGCAGCCTCAAAGCCGGGCTTGAGTGTATCTGCGAATCTGCCTGTGAAGGGCTTTTCATCGCCAAGGACAAGCTTCTGCAGCTCCTTGCTTACCTTGCCGGGAGCCTTGCCGTACTCACCCTTGATATAAGCCTTTACTTCCTTGGAGATGTTCTTGTAGCGCTCGCCGAGGAGAACGTTGAACGTTGCCTGAACACCGACCATCTGGCTCATGGGAGTAACGAGGGGCGGATAGCCGAGGTCCTCACGTACTCTGGGTGTTTCGGCAAGAACTTCATCAAGCTTGTCAAGCTTGTTCTGTGCCGTAAGCTGTGCAACAAGGTTTGAGAGCATACCGCCGGGAATCTGATAATCGAGGGCATCTGTCTCCGTTGCCATAACAACGGGATTGAGAATGCCGTCGGCAAGGTATTTTGCGCGAAGCGGCTTGAAGTAAGCGTTGATTCTTGAAAGTGCCTTCTGGTCAAGCTCAACGTTGTAGCCCTGGTTTTTGAGCGCATAAACAAGTGTCTCCGTCGGGGGCTGTGACGTACCGCCCGAAAGGCTTGAGATAGCTGTATCAATTACGTCTGCGCCTGCTTCAACTGCCTTCTGGAGTGTTACAAGGCCGAGGCCTGTTGTTGAATGTGTGTGAACAACAACGGGAAGCTTGACAGCGGACTTGATAGCCTTGACGAGGTCGTATGCTTCCTGCGGTGCGAGAATACCTGCCATATCCTTGATGCAGAGTGTCTGCACACCCAACTTTGCAAAGCCTTCTGCAACTTTGACGTAGTTTTCAATATTGTGGATGGGGCTTGTTGTGTAGCAGATAGTACCTGATGCAATAGCACCGCTCTTGAGTGTTTCATCAACAGCAACCTCAACGTTTCTCAGGTCATTGAGTGCGTCGAAAATACGGATTATATCAATGCCGTTTTCTACGCTCTTTGAAACGAACTTGCGTACTACGTCATCGGGGTAGTGCTTGTAGCCGAGAAGATTCTGTCCTCTGAGAAGCATCTGGAGCTTTGTGTTGGGGCAGGCTGCCTTGATTGTGCGCAGTCTCTGCCACGGGTCTTCGTTAAGATAACGCAAACATGAGTCGAATGTTGCGCCTCCCCAGCATTCAAGTGAGTAGTAGCCTGCTTTGTCAAGCTCGCTGAGAATCTCCTTGAAATCGGAGATAGGCATTCTCGTTGCGATGAGTGACTGGTTAGCGTCACGAAGCACGGTTTCGGTGAATTGAACTGTTTTCGTTTTTGCCATATCGTTTCCTTTCCTAAGGGTAGTATTGTATACACAAATTCTTACCCATTATAATGATATTTAATCTCTATTATCTTATCCTTTTTGGTGTCAAAATGCAAGCGATTTTATTCATTTTTATCGCATAAACAGAATTATCTGCGTTATGACGGAATATAAGGCAATAAAATGGCGGAAATTGTAAAATATTTATTAAATTTTAATTATAATCTTGATATTTACTTAACTTTTATTATAATAAAAGAGAGCTTGGTAAAGCTCTGCATTAAAATCAAATCCAATAAATTTACATAAGGAGCGAACAAAAATGCCTGAATTCACCTATAACATCGTAGAAACACTTGGTGTCCTTTCCGAAACAGCAAAGGGCTGGACAAAGGAACTCAACCTCATCAGCTGGAATGGCAGAGAGCCCAAGCTCGACGTACGCGAGTGGGCACCTGAGCATGAGAAGATGGGCAAGGGCGTTACACTTACAGAGGAAGAGGCTAAGGAGATCTACAAGATCCTCGCTCAGCGTTACTCCTGATTATTAATCCTACCGAAGCTTAAGGCTACGCAGGCAGGCTCAAAAGGGGCGTGCTCGGCGTAGCCTTGTTTTTTATCTGTAAAGGTATATGAGAAAAGCGGTCTGTCGGATTGTTCCGGCAGACCGCTTTTTGGTTTTGTCTAAGTTATTATTTGTCGATGATGCTTATATAACCTTTGATAATCTCAACGCACTCGTCATATGACAGGCGGCTTGTATCAAGACAAAGGTTGTAGTTTCTGGCGTTTTCCCAGTCCATCCCCGTGTAGTGCTTGAAGTATTCACTGCGCTCCTTATCTGTTTTGATAATGATGCGCTGTGCTTCCTTTTCGCTTATACCGTACATATCAACTACGTTCTTTATGGCTGTAGGCATATCGCAGTAAATAAACACTCTTATGACGTCGTCGCGGTCGCGCAGAATGTAGTCTGCACAGCGGCCTACGATAATGGCAGGCTCTTTGTCTGCGAGCTGTTTGATTATCTTTGCCTGGTAGTTGAAAAGATTCTGGTTTGATGTGAATTCGGGGCTGTCGGGGCTGATAAGGTCGCCCTTATATACGCCGCCTTTGCGGAGAAATGAGCCCTTGAGCTTTTCGTCAACTCGGCCGAAGAAGCGCTCGTTTATGCCGCTTTCTTCGCTTGCAAGGCGGATAAGATCCTTATCGTAGTACTTCATACCGAGGTCTTCGGAAAGCATCTTGCCGATTGTTCTGCCGCCGCTGCCGAAACCTCTTGCAATTGTAATCGTTTTTGCCATATTAAGAAACCCTCCTTATTCGCCTAAGTAAGCTTTCTTGATGGATTCGTCGTTGATGAGGTCGGATGCCTTGCCTGAAAGGACGATATTGCCCGTTTCAAGCACGTATGCTCTGTCGGCAATCGAGAGAGCTTTTTTAGCATTCTGCTCAACAAGAAGAACCGTTGTGCCGTCCTTACGGATGGATGTGATGATGTCGAAAATCTCGCTGACGAGGATGGGAGAAAGGCCCATTGAAGGCTCATCCATAACGATGATTTTGGGCTTGGACATCAGCGCCCTGCCCATTGCGAGCATCTGCTGCTCACCGCCGGAAAGTGTACCTGCAATCTGGCTTTTACGCTCTGCAAGTCTGGGGAAACGCTCGTAAACCATCTGAAGGTCCTTACTGATGTTAGCCTTATCCTTGCGTGTAAATGCGCCGAGCTTGAGGTTGTCAAGAACGCTGAGCTGCTGGAATATGCGGCGTCCCTCGGGAACGTGCGCCATACCCATCTGGACAATTTTGTGTGCGGGGATTTTGGTCAGCTCCTTGCCTGCGAGCTTGATTGAGCCCGATTTGGCAGGAATAAGACCTGTAAGAGCGTGAAGCGTTGTTGTCTTACCTGCACCGTTAGCGCCGATAAGAGCAATAACCTCGCCTTCGTTAACCTCAAAGGAGATGCCCTTGAGAGCTGTGATCATACCGTAGTTTACGTGCAGATCGTTGATTTCAAGTAAAGCCATTTCTGTTCCCTCCTTATTCGCCGAGATATGCCGTAATAACTTCGGGGTTTGAAAGAACCTCGCTTGTCTCGCCCTCACAGAGGAGACGGCCGAAGTTGAGAACGGAGAGTTTTTCACAGATGACGGAAACAAGGCTCATATCATGCTCGATAAGAAGAATTGTCATATCAAAGTTATCTCTTACAAAGCGAATTGTTTCCATAAGCTCTGCGGTTTCGTTCGGGTTCATACCTGCAGCAGGCTCGTCAAGCAGAAGAAGCTTCGGCTCTGTTGCAAGCGCACGGGCAATTTCAAGCTTACGCTGCTTGCCGTATGGGAGGTTGGAGGCCTTTGTGGCAGCCTCACCGTCAAGGCCGAAAACCTTGAGAAGCTCCATAGCCTTTGCGTCCATTTCCTTCTCTCTTTTGAAATAGCGGGGGAGACGGAGGATGCCCTCAAGTGTTGAATAGCTGTAGTGGTTGTGAAGGCCTACCTTTACGTTGTCAAGAACGGTAAGGTCCTTGAAAAGGCGGATATTCTGGAAGGTACGCGCAATACCTGCTCGGTTGATTTCGATTGTGTTTTTGCCCGTGATGTTTTTGCCGTCGAGCAGTATTGTGCCCGATGTGGGCTTGTAAACACCTGTGAGCAGGTTGAAAAACGTTGTTTTACCTGCACCGTTGGGGCCGATAAGACCGTAGAGCTCGCCTTTTTCAATCTTGATGCTGAATTCGTCAACAGCACGCAGACCGCCGAAAGAAATGGAGAGTCCTTTAACTTCGAGCATTGCCATTATTGAACCTCTCCTTTCTTGGTCTTGTCTTTGATTATAAGTCCCTTGACTCTGTCAAGGTTTGCAGCGATTTTGGAGTTGGATCTGAAGAGCATCATTGCAATAAGGATAACTGCATAAATGAGCATGCGGTATTCGCTCAGGTCTCTGAGGATAAGCTCGGGCAGACAGTGGAGGATGATTGCTGCAATGACACTGCCTCTGATCGAGCCGATGCCGCCGAGAACAACGAAAACAAGAATGAGGATTGAGAGGTTGTAGTCGAACTTCTGCGGCTGAAGAGAAGAAAGGTCATGTGAGTAAAGCGCACCTGCGACGCCTGCAAGGAATGCTGTGAGACCGAAGGTGATAAGCTTGTACTTTGTGATGTTAAGGCCGACTGATTCTGCTGCAATTCTGTTATCGCGGATTGACATAACGGCACGACCTGTGCGTGAGTTGGCAAAGTTGTATGCAATAACGACTGTTATAAACAGAAGAATGAATGCAATCGTGAAGTTTGAGCTTTTGGGGATGTTGTTGATACCGTTGGGTCCGTTTATCCATTTTTCGCCGTCAAGTGCGAGGTTAAGGTCGCTTTCGGTAAGTGCGATGTGAAGTCCGTTTGCATCTTTGCCGACGTAGATCGAGCCGAGAACGTTCTTGATGATTTCACCGAATGCCAGCGTAACGATGGCAAGATAGTCGCCCTTGAGACGGAGGACGGGAATACCGATAATAATTCCGAAGATGGCTGCGAACACACCGCCGACTACAAGCGCAATCGGGAAACGCACAATTTCGGGTATCGTCTCTTCCATTCTTGTTGAGAAAAGAACGGAGGAGAAGGCACCGATATACATAAATCCTGCCTGACCGAGGCTGAGTTCGCCGAGGAAACCGACGGTAAGGTTGAGTGAAACTGCAAGCATTGCGTATGCGCAGACTGTAACGAGAACACCCTTGAGTGTTCTGTTGGGTGAATTGGATACTGCAAGGAAAATGTTTACGGCAGCAAAGATGATGATGAGCAGGCCGTAAGTTATAAAGCTCTGTTTGGTACCGGGCTTAACGGTACGCTTTGATTTACTGTTCATTTAAACTCAGCTCCTTCCGTTAAACCTTTTCGTTGATCTTTTTGCCGAGAAGTCCGGTGGGCTTAACCATAAGAACAATGATAAGAACACCGAAAACGATTGCGTCGGCAAGCTGCGGTGAGATATATGCCTTGCTGAGGTTTTCGATAACACCGAGGAGGATACCGCCGATCATTGCACCGGGGATTGAACCGATACCGCCGAAAACAGCAGCAACGAAGGCTCTGATACCTGGCATAGCGCCTGTGGCGTGCGTAAGTGACGGATATGCGGAGCAAAGAAGAATACCTGCGACTGCTGCAAGTGCAGAGCCGATAGCGAAGGTGATTGTGATTGTGCGGTTAACGTTGACACCCATAAGCTGTGCGGCACCTTTATCTTCGCTTACTGCGAGCATTGCCTTACCTGTCTTTGTCTTCTTGATGAAGAGTGACAGAGCAATAACGATTACTATTGAAACTACGATTGCGGTTGAGGTTTCACCGGATACAACGACCTGGTTGTCAAAAAGCTTGAGGTCGGGTACTGCGATAATGGAGTTGAAGTTGACAGGCTTTCCCTTGAAGAGGAAGAGGAGCGCTGTGTTCTGCAGGAAGTAGCTCACACCGATAGCCGTGATGAGAACCGAAAGCGAGCTTGCCTTTCTCAGAGGCTTGTATGCTACCTTTTCAATTGTTATACCGAGCACCGTACAGACAAGCATTGAAATAATAATTGTCACCACAGGAGGAAGATTCAACCCGGTAGAAACAGCGTATGCCACGTATGCGCCGATCATAATGACGTCGCCGTGGGCAAAGTTGAGCATTTTTGCAATGCCGTAAACCATGGTATAGCCGAGCGCAATAACCGCATATATGCTGCCAAGGCTTATACCGTTGATGAGATTACTTAAAAAACCCATTGTGTGTTACATCCCTTCTGTATCGGATTAAAGGGCAGACACCCCTTAATACAGATAAAATATAGTCCATTATATCACAACAGTATATTAAAAAGCAATATATAAAAAACAGCAAACTGAACAAAAAAACAAAGCCAATGGCGTGAACCATTGGCTTTTAGGGTTAAAGTTTAGAGATTAAAGAGAAACGTATCCGCCGTTCTTGATGACAACAGCAGCGGGATCCTTGGAAACTGCACCTGTTGCATCCCAAGTCATAGCTGCGCCTGCACCTGTAAGGCCTACGAACTTGAAGCCGTCAGCACAGATAGCTACCTTGAGGATATCGCAGATCTCAGAAGCAGTCATATCAGCTGTGATGTTGTTCTCTTCGATGAGCTTTGCGATGATCTTAACGCCGTCATAAGCGTCAGCAGCAAACTGGTTGGGGATTTCGTTGTTGTATGCAGCCTTGTAAGCGGTAACGAATGCCTGTGTTTCGTTGTCCTGCTTGTCAGCTGCGAAGGGAGTAAGAAGCATTACGCCTTCAGCAAGCTTGGTGTCGAAGCCTTCGATACCGAGGATACCGTCAAGACCGTCACAACCGAAGAACTTGGGTGTGTAGCCGATAGCGTTAGCGCTGGAGAGAACGATAGAAGCCTCTGTGTAGTAGATGGGAAGGAATACAAGCTCTGCGCCTGCGGACTTACAAGCCTGAACCTGTGTGGAGAGGTCTGTCTTTGTGGAAGCTGTGAAAGCCTGCTCTGCTACGATCTCAAGGCCTCTCTTTGCAGCTTCAGCCTTGAAGTTGTTGTAGATACCTGATGAGTAAGCATCGGATGAATCGTAGATTACGCCGATCTTTGCAGCAATCTTGTTTTCAGCGATGTACTGAGCTGAACGTGAGCCCTGGTTGGAGTCTGTGAAGCAGATCTGGAAGCAGTTGTCACCGGACTCGATGATAGCGTCACCGGAAGCGGAAGGTGTGAGCTGGAATACGTTGTCCTCAGCTGTGAGGGGAACGATGTCAAGGCCTGCACCTGTTGTAACTGTGCCGAGGAAGATCTGCATACCCTTGTCGAGAAGAGCATTGTAAGCATTCTTTGCAAGGTCACCGGGTGTAGCCTGGTCATCTTCTGCGATAACCTTAAGCTTGATGCCGTTGATGCCGCCTGCTGCGTTGATTTCGTTTGCAGCGAGTTCAGCAGCCTGCTTAACTGCGATACCGTACTGTGCAGCGCCGCCTGTGAGGGGACCCTGAACACCGATTACGATTTCGCCGCCCTGTGCGCCCTGGGGCTCTTCTTTACCGCCGCAAGCAGCAAAGCAAGCAGCGATCATGAGTGTTGCGAGAACGAGTGCGAGAATTTTTTTAACACTTTTCATTATGTTACCTCCTGAAAAATTTACCCAATTTCTGGGCATAGGATGTATGTAATATATCACTTTTATTCCGTTGTGTCAATAATTATTTTTGAGTTTTAAAGCTTTAATTGGGTGAAATTTTTACGGACGTATGTAGGCAGCGGGAGAAATACCGCTGCCTTGAAAAAGCTTGTCATACCGTGCCGGTGATGATGAGTGTGCTTACACCGGGAGTTGTAACCCATACGCCCGTTGTCGGGTCTTGTGTAAACGTTGCCGCAGGAACAGTGATAAGGCCTGCCGTGCTTGAGAATACACCGCTTGTTTCGTCGTAGGTGTAGTCTGCCGGCTCCGTCCAGGTTTCACCGTTGAAGGTTACGGTGAGGTCGGAGAGAGTAGGGTCAAACGTATCCGTGATAACGGCAAGGTCGTCGGCTGTTGCAGGTGAGTTACCCGTGTTCTGAATAAGGAAGGTGTAAGTGAGCGTGCCGTTTTCCGCTACGGGTACGGGGCTGATGGACTTGGCAACCGAAAGCTCAGGATCGGATGCGGCAGTGACGGTCTCTACGGCTGTGATCGGTGTGATTCCGCTGCCGCTTACCGTTACCGAGTTGGTGATTTCAGAGCCTGCTTCAAGCGGTGCAAAGCGGTTGGTGCTGACCTCGTAAATGATTGTTGCGTTACCTCCTGCAGGCACGCTGACGGGGCTGAATACAAGGCTTATTCCGCTCGAATCCACACCGGGAGAAGGCTGAAGAACACCGTTGATATAATAGTTGACGGTGCCGTCGTTATAGGTGAGGGGAACGAGTGAACTTGTGCCGAAGGCGTATGCACCGAGGTTATCCGTAACGGTGAGTGAGGTGTAAGGTGCTGTGCCGGAATTTACGATGGATATGACGTAGGTCACGTTGCTGTCTGCGCCGTAGCTGTCACCCACGGCTGTTTTTGTGGCGGAGAGAACCTCAAGTATCTCACCGACAGCTATATTTGAGCTTATCACAGAATCGTTGTAAGCGAGCTGTGCCTGGTTGGTGAACTGTGCCAAAACTTATCATCTCCAATATAATATTGAGCTTGCGCTCACTTTCATACTATGGTAACTTGTCTGCTTTGGTGATTAGGCTGCCTGTTTTATTCGCTGTCTTGCTTGACTAATCGTGACGCATAAAATATAATAATTTGTTAGATTAAACAACATAGATTATTTATTCGGAGGAGATACCGTGCTGAAGAAAACTCTTATTGCAAAAACGGATGCTGTGGCGGATAAGTCGCAGGTTTTTGTCGGCGATGGCTGGCGCGTGACCTACCTTACATCAAGACTTATACGCTTTGAGGCGGGCTGCTTTACCGATCTGCCAAGCTCTGCGGTTTGGTTCAGACGCTTTGAGTGCGGAGCAATGAAGGTTGAAGTGAGCGGCAAGACGATTACCGTTGAAACGGATGACGTTATTTTTGCTGTTAAAAGCCTTGTGCCCTACAGCGTGAAATTCAAGGATACGGGTGTTACAGAGGTTTTCTCAAAGCAGAAGAATTTCAAGGGAACCTGCCGCACGCTTGACATGACTAACGGCAAAGCAAAGCTCAACGACGGCTTCATCACGCAGGGCGGAGCGTATCTTTTTGATGACAGCGCATCTCTTTTGATTGATGAGGGCGGTCACTTTGTCAGACGCGAGGGCGAAGGCAAGGATTATTACCTTTTTGCTTATGGTAAGAATTACCGCGGAACGATAAACGCTTTCTATACGATTTCATCCCGTGTGCCGCTGATTCCGAGGTTTGCTCTCGGTGTTTGGTGGAGCAGATACCACGCCTACACACAGCAGGAGTACCTTGACCTTATGGTAAGGTTTAAAAAAGAGGGCATTCCGCTCACGGTTGCCACCGTCGATATGGATTGGCATTGGGTGAAAATAAAAGAAAAGTTCGATATGAAGTATAACGGCTGGACGGGCTATTCCTGGAATACCGACCTCTTCCCCGATTACAAAGCTTTCCTTGCTCAGCTTCACAGTATGAATCTTTCAGTTACGCTCAATCTGCATCCTGCCGATGGCTTCCGTGAATATGAGGATATGTATGAGGCAATGGCAAAGGCAACGGGGGTTGACCCTGTAAGCAAGAAGCCGGTTGAGTTCAGCTGCTCAAACGATGACTTCTGGAACGCCTATTTTGATATCGGCCACAAGCCTTATGAAAAGGATGGCGTTGATTTCTGGTGGATCGACTGGCAGCAGGGCACCAAAAGCGATGCACAGGGGCTTGACCCTCTGCTTGCGCTCAACCACTATCATTTCCTTGATAACGCCGAAAACGGCAAGCTGCCGCTGATTCTCTCACGATACAGCGGAGCAGGTGCTCACCGCTATCCGCTCGGCTTCTCGGGCGATACGTTTATCACCTGGAAATCGCTCGGCTTTCAGCCTTATTTTACAGCCAACGCCACAAATGCGGCTTATACGTGGTGGAGCCACGATATAGGCGGCCATATGTTTGGCACAAGGGATGATGAGCTGTATATCCGCTGGCTCCAGTTCGGTGTTTTCTCACCGATCATGCGCCTGCATTCGAGCAATATGTTAGCTCTGGGTAAAGAGCCGTGGAAATACAGCGGTGAGGTGTGCCGTGCAGCAAAATATTGGCTCAACCTGCGCCATAAGCTTATACCTTATATATATACGATGGATCACCGCACACACAGCGACGGTCTTGCGCTGTGCGAGCCGATGTACTATTCCTACCCGGAGTGCGAGCAGGCATACGAGGTGCCTAACCAGTATATGTTCGGCTCAGAGCTTATGATCTGCCCGATTACGAGCCCGAATGACAAAAAGGTTCTTATGGGCAGCGTCGAGGCGTGGATTCCCGAAGGCAGATGGACCGATATTTTCACGCTTAAATCATATGTCGGCAGCAAGAAGATTGAGCTTTTCAGAGAAACCGAAACTATTCCCGTTCTCGCAAAAGAGGGTGCGATAATTCCGATGTCTGCGGATGAAGGCAACTCCTCCTCAAACCCCGAAAATATTGAAATATGGGCCTTTTCCGGTGATGGCGATTTTACGCTAACAGAGGATGACGGTACGGTTGATTTTGCCGAACATACTGCATCCACTCGCTTTGAGATGAGATATTTCGATTCAACGCTATACTTTAAAGTTTTTGCCGTTGAGGGAGATGCATCCGTTGTGCCGCAAAAGCGCAACTATACAATCCGCGTACGTGATGTTGTCGTAGACGGTAAGGAGCTTGTGTTTGAGGTCAATGACGTGTCGGTTGATAACGGCTTTGTTGTCAGCGCCGAAAACGTACAACGCATCGTCGGTGAAACGCGTGCGGAAAGAGCAATCCGCATCTTCTCACGCTGGCAGGGCTTCTCGCTCAAAAAAGAAATCTGCTGCAGGCTTCTCGGAGCAGACGGCGATATTATGAAAAAGCTCAAAACTCTGCCGATTCCGAAATCGGTCAGGGCGGCAATAAACGAAGAGCTGGAAAGTGAATGATATTATATGAAAGGTAATAAGAAAGAAAGCAGCCGTATGAAGCTGCTTTGTAAGCTGTTTATATCGTTTGCCAAAATCGGTGTAATGACCTTTGGCGGCGGTCTGGCAATGCTCCCTATGCTCGAGCGTGAGCTTGTGGAGAACAGAAAATGGGTAACAAATGAAGAAATACTTGATTACTACGCCGTCGGTCAATGCACTCCGGGTATTATTGCGGTCAATACGGCGACCTTTGTAGGCTACAAGCAGTCAAAGGTGCTCGGTGCGGTTTTTGCAACGCTCGGTATGATCTTCCCGTCGCTTATCATTGTTGCGGTAATTGCCGCCGTGCTGTCAAACTTTGCAGATATTCCTGCAGTGCAGCACGCCTTTGCAGGCATCAGAATCGCGGTCTGTGCGCTGATTACCGCTGCCGTTGTCAAGCTCGCCAAAAGCAACGTCAGAAACCTTGCGCAGATTCTGATTGCGGTTGCGGCTTTTGTTGTGATTGCCGTATTCGGTGCAAGCCCCGTTGTTGTCGTAATCGGCTCAGCCGTTGCGGGCCTTGTGCTCGGCAAATTCGGCGTTATCGATAAGAAGAATAAGGAGGAGAAAAAATGACACAGGCAATTATTACTCTCCTCACACTCTGCTTGGAGTTTTTTAAAACGGGTCTGCTTGCTGTCGGTGGTGGTCTTGCAACCCTGCCCTTCCTCTCGGATATGGCAGATAAGTATCCTACCTGGTTTACGCACGAGCAGCTTGCCGATATGATAGCTGTTTCCGAATCGACTCCCGGACCCATAGGCGTAAATATGGCAACCTACGTCGGCTTCCGCGTAATGGGCAGTTACGGTGCCGCGTGGAGTGTGCCCGGTGCTGTTTTTGCTACGCTGTCGCTTGTGCTGCCCTCGCTTATCCTGATTGTTATCATTGCGAAAGCTATGAATAAGTATATGGAAAACAAGTTTGTTCAGCGTGCATTCAGCGGCCTTCGCCCTGCCGTTACCGGCCTTATTGCCGCCGCAGGCTGGAGCGTGATTGAGCTTGCTCTGCTTGACCTTATTGATTTTGACATCACCCGCTTCTGGGAGGCAATTAACATCCCTGCGGTTATCATTTTTGCGGTTGTGCTGTTTTTTGCAATGTTCAAAAAAACAAAGAAGCTTCACCCGATTGTTTTTATCGGTGCGTGCGCTGTGCTCGGCATTGTGCTCAAGCTGTAAGATCATAGCGGCTGTGCAATTTCTGCACAGCCGTTTTTTATATTGTTTGCGATTTGATCAAATGTAGGGCAGAGGCTTGCTTCTGTCGTTTTTATTGTCATATCACTTTTACTGCGGCAGTGTCTTGACACTGCCCTATACGCGATGAATACATTGAAATTGATATGCTTTGCAATCCTCCGTCATTGCTCACGCAATGCCACCTCCTTTGAAAAGGAGGTCAAAAAATTTCCTCTTAACGGAACTGTAAGCGTTAGTTGATGGGGGGAGTTTGGTTAAGATTCTTCGCTGTGCACAGAATGACATTTTATATCTCTCTGCAGATTGTTTTATCAAATGTAGGGCAGAGGCTTGCCTCTGCCGTGAGTTGTCATCCTGAACGCTTTCCGCCATGTCATCCTGAACACTTCCCACCACGTCATCCTGAACGAAGTGAAGGATCTTATGCGGCCTTGTTTTTTAGATTCTTCGCTACGCTCAGAATGACATTGTTATGTTGCTGCCATATTGATTGTACAGCGGCTGTTTGAATGCGAAAAATACGGAATAATTTTCGATTTTTGAAAACTTATTTACAAATTGTTAACATT
Organism: Acutalibacteraceae bacterium; assembly: GCA_045606785.1. GTDB lineage: Bacteria > Bacillota > Clostridia > Oscillospirales > Acutalibacteraceae > UBA8612. Next base: position 32,565 of record JAZUSN010000037.1, read on the forward strand.
GTGTTATAATTTGGTTAATATATCCAAGAGGCTGTGATTCCGATGTGGCAGATAAATTAAAAACGCTGTGTGTGGGTACGCAAAAAGCTCCTTTTGAAAGGAGCTGTCGAGCGAAAGCGAGACTGAGGATTGGATAAAGATAATGCAAATTCGGCTTGACGCCGTGCCACCTCCTTTGAAAAGGAGGTAAGCTCATATGTGATAAGCTCATCGGAGTATAACTACGCACTTGCAACGTGGGCAATGGAATTGAGCTATACAGCTTATAATTACCCTGAAGGTGATCCGCTTTTTTTCATACCGGGTGCCTTTATGGGTGATGTTGATAAACCTGCAACAACTTTCTTAACTGAACACGGTTTTGAAAATGTCAGAGATTATAACTATGATCACGACGAAAGTGTTGCACACGTTGTGGTACATAAAAGCATTGAGGTTTCAACATCAGAAACGATGCAAGAAAATACAGAAGGAGACAACATTGATGGACTTTCTTACAATGATACACGAACTTATGCAAGCAATTCAAATATTGTTAGGTTATCCGATTATGTATATAATAGCAGCAATATCGTCACCGATAATGATACCGATAGCTCTGATCAAGGATTATTTTCATCTGTAACTTTGACGGCATTAAGTTCCGAAGAATCAGTTTCTTCGGATACACGCCCTCTTATCGTTGTTGATATCCGTGGTTCGGTTACGATTCATGGTTATGTTACATTTGCCGACTGGGTCATTGATCTTGCCAACCAAGTTAACTCACCAGATATAAATTTCGAAACTGTTTTTCAAGAGGTAGTTGATTCCCTATACGGTGTGGAACATTGTGAGGAACACAGCAACAAAAATCTTAACTGCAAAAAATACATATGTTATTTAGCGTCTAAAGGATTAACCAATCCGATTGTTCTAATAAACGGTCACAGCTTGGGTGAAGCAATAGCAAATATAGTTGCTGCAGAACTGAGCGAAACTATGTGCTTAACACCGCAGCATACAATTATGATGGTAGATATTTAGGTTATGCCGCCCATACAATAGGTCATAAAGCATATACAATTATGAATTCAACGGAGGAAACAGACAATGAGTATATTGCCGTTAATAAGATGGTTTACTCAGATATGGTTATGGATACTGACATTCACAGAACTTATAAAATATCGTGATATGATTCCGGAAAACTTTTTTTAATTTGAGTTAAAGTTATCAAGAAACTGGAACAATATTGTTATACTGCCGCTAAGCAGCTGATTCATCCCTCAAGCGTCCGTAACAGTTCGCTTGAGGGTGTGTTTTTATACCCTGAAAGGTCGTGAGTTTTGGCATAAAGACGAAAAAATGTGCCTGAATTTGTGAAAACGCACAAACTTTTTCGAAAATTAAAAGTGAGCAAATGCTATGAAAACGCGAGAAAAAACGAGAAAAACGGAGCTTGCGTTTGCTAAATTAAATTTTTTGAAAATAAGTGTTGACAAGGGTATGGACTTATGTTAATATTATCGGGCGACTAAATGAAAAAAATCTATTTTGGAGGTCAAGCTATGTCAACTTATATGCCCAAAGCAAGTGAAATCACACGCAGCTGGTATGTTCTTGACGCCGCAGGCAAACCTCTGGGTAAGGTAGCTGCACAGGCTGCAGTTCTCCTTCGCGGCAAGCACAAGCCCGTGTTTGCTCCCCATGTTGATTGCGGTGATCATGTAATCATCATAAACGCTGAAAAAGCTGTTCTTACCGGCAACAAGCTCAACCAGAAAATGTACTACCGTCACACAGGTTACATCGGTAACCTCAAAGAGGTTAAGTACAGCACCCTTATGAAGACAAAGCCCGAGTTTGCAATGCAGCTCGCAGTTAAGGGTATGCTCCCCGACACAACACTCGGCCGTGATGCTCTTTCCCGCCTTCGTGTCTACAAGGGCGCAGAGCACAAGCACGCAGCACAGAAGCCCGAAGAGTGGGCTCTTTAATTGAAGGGAGGCAAATGAATAATGTACGATACTAATCCTTATTTCTATGGCACAGGCCGCAGAAAGAAGTCTGTAGCTCGTGTCCGTGTCTATGCAGGCACAGGTAAAATCATCATCAACGACCGCGCAATCGACGATTACTTTGGTCTTGATACACTCAAGCTCATTGTTCGCCAGCCCCTCGAGCTCACCGGCACAACCGAGAAGTTCGACATCGTATGCCGTGTAAACGGTGGCGGCGTAACAGGCCAGGCAGGCGCAATCCGCCACGGTCTTTCCCCTGCTCTTCTTCAGTATGACGAGTCTGTTCGTCCCACACTCAAGAAGGCAGGCTTCCTCACTCGTGACCCGAGAATGAAGGAAAGAAAGAAGTACGGCCTCAAAGGCGCACGTCGTGCACCCCAGTTCTCAAAGAGATAAATTACTTATCTTACATGCATTCAACACCTCAAGGGCTTCGGCCTTTGGGGTGTTTTTTGTTGGCATTATAGTTAAGTCTTGAATTTTTTATTATTTTTGATAGAATTAAAGCTGTAATACGACTGCGGTGCAAAGTAACTTTTATTGAAAGAGGAATAAATATGCTGTTGAAGATAGTTTCGTTTATCGCTACGGTGCTTTTGCTTTTTGCTCAGCCTGTTTCCTTGCACGAAAAAGGCAATGTGCGTGTTGAGAGTCTCGAAAACCTTAGTGAAAGCAGAACTGCAGATGAAATAAACGGTGCAAACGGAACAAGATTTTACATTCAGCGCCCGAAGGCTGATAAGCTGAATGAAATCAACGCTTCCGAATTCGGACTTTCCGAAAGCAACGAAGATAATTTTACTGCCTTCCAAAGTGCACTTAATTACTGTGCAGAACATCCGCAGACAAAGCTTGTGATCAACAAAGGCACATATTACTTCAAAAATACTGCCTCCCTTGATGCAAACGGCTGCACGGATTTGCTGATTGAGGGCTCGGATGCTACGTTTATCTTTTCCTCAACGGGATATAAGTTTTTTATCCGCAACAGTGACTGCGTCGAAATTCGCAACCTGAATTGCGATTGGAACTGGGCTGAAAGCCCGCTGGCTTCCGTTGTTACTGTTCAAAACAGCAACCCCGATGCTGATACGCTCGACCTTGTGTTCAGAGATGAGGAAAACTGCAGCGAGGACATTCGCTTTAGCGCAATTACTCAGTGTGACCCCGAAACGTTTACGTTCGGAACGAAATATTCGTGCAAGGAAAACTACCTTTATCAGGATTTGACTTCCGTGAAATCCGTGCAGAAGATTTCGGATAATACTTTACGGGTTGCTCATAACGGCTGTCTGGACGGTTTTGAAAATGGCGAAACTTATATTCTCAGGCATTACGTTTACGACGGCACGGTTTTCAATTTAAGAAACTCGAGTAAAAACGTGACCTTTGATAACGTTAACATATATGGCAGCTCCGGCATGGCGTATATCTGCGAGGACAGCTGCTCGCATTTTCAGATCATAAACAGCTTTATCGGTGTAAATCCGCAGCATAAAGATAAGCGGTGTGTGTCCTTAACCGCCGATGCGATTCACATTGTAAATACAAACGGACGGTTTAATATTTCCGGCTGTGATATAAGCGGAATGGGTGACGATGCCGTCAACGTCCACGACGGTCTCGGTTATGTCTCTGACGTAAAGGGCAATACCTTTACGTTGATTGCCTCTGCAATGAGGCTCATGGCAGGGGACACTCTAGCTTTCAAAAATGAAAAGTTTGAAAACACGGATTTAACTGCAAAGATCATTTCTGTTAAAGATATTGATTGGATAACAAAAGAAGTTACCGTTGAAAGTGTGCCCGAGGGTGTGGAAGAGGGCTGGACGGCGTACAGCACGGAATGCAACAGCTCAGACTACGTTATCAGAAACAATTATTTCCACGAAAACAGGGCAAGAGGTCTGCTGCTTCAGTCATCAAACGGACTTTGCGAAAACAACAGATTCTATAAGGTGATGGCGCAGGCTATAAAGGTCGTTATGGATATTGAGCCCACTCTCTGGCAGGAGGGTATCGGCGTAGATAACCTTGTTATTCGCAACAACACCTTTGAAAAATGCAACTACAGCGATTGGGGCTCGGTCATAGAAATCGGCACGAACATTGCGGGAAGACCGGCTCAAACGGCTGTGTTTACAAACGTTGAAATTACCTCAAATAAATTCACCGATATTCCGTCACACCTTATGCGTGCGAATAATATAAACGGTCTGGTTTTCAGCGGTAATACGGTTGACACAGGCAGCTTCTTTGACGGCGCGGATATTCAGGGCAGGATTTATTTCGGCAAATACTGCGATAACGTTTGCTATTTGGATAATGAGTTTGTCAATGCAGGCTTCCTCGGCAGCAAAAAAATTGCTCAGTCAGATGACATGATCGTCTGGGCACAGATTAATTCGCAGCTTACATAAATTATAGAAGAAAAAACACAACCTTAGATGCGCACTTCGTAAGGAAGTGTGCATCACTTTATCTGCCGAGAAAGATATTCTTTGTTTTCGACAGCTATTCATCTTCCTCAAAGTATCCCTTTTTCTTTGTGTAGAAAAAGGGATACTTCTTCTTTCGCCGACGCCCGATAATGCAGTATTTGTTTCTCGAACAAAATTCCCTGTATTATTGTCAAAAGCCTCGCAAGGCGACAGCCTTGCTGCGTTTTGTGGCTTCAATACAAGAAATTTTCATTTCTTACGAAACTGCGAAGCACTTTAAAATGCGAAATAGCTTTGCAAGAAAAGGCGAAAATCACCGATAATGCTGACGCATATCGGTGATTTTTAACGCGTTATTGTGAAATTATTTCACATTTTAAAGAAATACTGCCTTATGGGATGTCGGCGTTTGTTGGACTCTTATCAGGTCAGGGTTGTTATTGTTACCCTATATCATCAATAAAGAAAAGATCTGTGTTTCTGTTTGAGGCAAGCGCCTCAGGTGCGAGGGGAATAACAAGAGCACTGCAGTCGTTTTTCCACTGAACAAGGGAATCTTTTTTAACACGGTGAAGGCTGTTGCCCTGCCGGACAAGCACATTCCCTTT
>JAZUSN010000038.1:0-45689 GCA_045606785.1 Acutalibacteraceae bacterium
TTCGGTATAGGCAGGCGTGAAGTAAAAGTTCTCGCCGCTTTCGGGCTGCTCTGTTTTGATAATCGGCAGCCAACCGAGCAGAGCGTAATTTTCCGCAGAGGCATTTATGATCTGCTCATCTCCGACAATAAGTATATTCGGTGCGTACTCAAATCTGCCGCGGTCAAGCCAAGCGTAGTTGTAGTTACACTTCATCATTTACCTCCTCAAACTCAACCTTACATTTAAAGTCCCATTTTACAGTCGGACTATTGAAATTAAATGCCGCACCTGCTATATAGTCAAGGGTACTCTTATGTTTGTTAATTGCTTCTATTTTAGCACCTACTTTTATATCGCTATATTTAATTTCACCACGTGTGCCGTAGTAACCTTGCTTACCAATGGCAAGTAACATATTTCCATCATTTTCAGTAGTTGCGGTGTTTTGTGTCACCTCAATTACTGTTAGTGTAAGCTTATAAGTCTTGCCTAATTTAAGTGTGTTTATCGGCGTGCTTGGAAAAACATAAATATAATTACTTGATGAGCTGTTACCACCTATAAAAGCTTTACCGGTATTAACTGGACCAGAAAAAGAGTTAGTTTTGTGGTATATATGTAGTGTGTTATTGTCTAACCATTCAATATACACTTGATATATTCCGCTAATATTATTATATCTGTAGCCTTCCAGTAAATCGGGTTTACTCTGCTGAAGCATCATCATTCTTCGTCTGCTCATTCGCTCACCTCTGCCGTGTAATCCACCGCGCACCAAAGCCCGATGTTGTCAACAATGCTGATCTCATATCGCTTGTTTGCTTCAACGGTCAGCTCGTTCATCCATTTGACGGATGAGGGAAGTGTCAACACGGTTGGCGTCGCACCCGAAATGAACGTGAAGGAATACTCGTTGCGATAAACTTCAAGATAGTCAACCACACCGAAATCAAGCGTCAAGCTCTCAACTTCACCGAAATCGTAATGCCTACCAGGCAAAAGCTCGACATTAGTTGTCGTGCTTTGGATGCATACTTTGAGGGCTGTGTCTATGAGCAAGCTGTTGAAACTTATACGTTCGTCCTCGCTTGCGTTCTGAGCATCCCATTCTTCTCGCGTTACGAAGTTATTGCTGCCCGTGAGAACATCAACAGCTTCGACCCATTCGCCCCCCTGATATTTCATAAGCTTGTATTCGGTGTGGAAGAGGCAAGCGTTGCCTTCAACATTCAAATCTTGTATTTCGTCAAATTCGGGTATGTCTAAATAAATCGGAAGTTCGTCAATGCTGTTGTAAGGGGAACCATTACCTATTGTATCTCCGTGACCCGAACCCCCCTCTGTGTTTAACTCGCCCATATCAAATACAAAGGTAAAAATTTCGCCGACCTCAGTCGGAACGCCGTCTACTATTTCAAGGCTCTTAAACTTATATAAATATAACTCGCTACCTTGTGAAGACCTATGACAGTCAATATGTAATGCGGGATTGCTTTCTAAATTTTTATTCAAACACGTAATACTAAACTGAGTATAATCTTCTTCACCAACAGGCTTTGCAAACTTCTCCCAATCAATGTAAATTCTCTTGCCGCTGTCTGCGAGCGTGAGCGTGTTCTGCGGTGCGTAGAGGCACATATCGCCGTCTTTTGCGTCGGTTGGGAGAACGTGAACAGCAGGGATGCTGCCCTCGCCCGGTTCACCTTTGTCACCTTTATCGCCTTTATCACCCTTGTCGCCTTTTAGCTCGCCGTTTTCATAAGCGGATTTGATTGTATTATAAAGCTCATCTGCTTTTTCAATGCGATTCTGCAAAGCATCAAATTCCGGTGCGGATTCAACGATTTCTTCACCGTTGTAAATAGTATGGTCAACAAGAATGCTGAAGCGAGGACTGGTAATAAGACCACCGTCATTGTTGAACAATCTGATTTCACATCCGACTTCTCCAACGCAGGTCACGGTCTGCTGAGTTACATTGTAGATGATAACGTTACCTTCAATGATGCAATCATTGTATATCGGATTGCCATCCGGCTTTTCTGCCGTAAACACAGCCGAACAGTCAGGTGTAATCTGATATGGTCTGCCATTTTCAGTAAGGCTGATATGTATAGTACGGCTTGAATCACGCCTCTTCATATCGAGAAGAACCTGTGATTCAGGCTTATGGATGTCAAGAGATATTTTAAATACAGAAGAATTCATAGCACTTCTCCTTTCGTTTGTTGTAATAATAAAATAACATAAGGGGAAGGCTTGAAGTAAACCTCCCCCAATGTCATATATGGGACTTAATATCCATTCAATTGATATAGCACTGCCTTCTGACGAGACGTTATCGGCAAGGAATTGATAACCTGAATAATCTGTGCTTTTTTCGTGCCTCTGTCTGCTTCGCCGTCATTGTTACGGTCAAAACCTTTACACTTTGACCTCTGTATCAGATAGTTGTCATAGACCTCTACACTGATACCGGCAGGTTCTGCTTTTTCGAGGTATTTGGCTACGGTTTCCGCCTTCCAACTGTACTTGAGGTCAGGATGCCTTGCAAAAAAGTCATAACCTTGTGCCAACTCGTAAGCCTTTTCTTCGGTAACATCGCCATAATCAGCGAGCATTCTGGTAGCCTTTTCCATCGTAAGACCATCTTCAACAACAGCCTTTCTGACAGCAGATTTGAAACTACTGTTAAAGCTACTTTCAGCTTCTTCACGGGTATTATCGTTAGTGTCCATATCAAACATAATAAGCTCTTCCTTATAGATGTTAGCCTCGGATGTATTGCCATCATAAGCTGCATTAAAATAGTCTTCCTTGGTATAAAGGCTCTTGGGCTTGCCAGAAGATTCTGACTCACCTTCACCCTTTTCAAGCTTACTGACCATTCCGTTGACAGCCTTGACCACATAATCCTGAGCAAAGCCATCTGCAATAATCTCCTTGGAAATGCGAACCCTTTCGGTAGTGTTACCATCAATGTGTGCCTGTGCTGCCTCAACAACTCTTGGTTCAAAATTTTTAAGTGCATCTACAATAGCATTATCAGCCTTCTTCTTATCACCATAGCTTGCAACGATTCTATTAGCGTGTGCAGTATCTCCGTCCATAACAGCATCGTAATACTGTTTGCCTTTGCTTGTATCCAGAGCATCGCTGCCAAACTTAGAGGCGATAGTTCCGGTCACAGTTCCGCTCAGACCTTCTTTAAGAGCAGATGTTAAACCAGTTCTGGTAGTAGTGGTGCCGTTGGTAAAGGTGTTATAAGTATTAATAGTACCCTTATAATCACGGTATATGTTTTTCGCCGGGATACCAAAAAGTTGAGCTGCAGCTCCTATAAAGCCCCAAACCTTATCATCAACCGACTTATTCTCATTGCCGAAATCCATAATTGATGTAATAAGAGCATCGATAACAGACATATCCATACGGTCAACAGAGTAGCCTTGAATTATCGAGATTACGTCTTTGACGAAGGGGATAAGTGTCAACGGATTCATACCATTCAAAACGTCTCCTGTGAATGAAGCTACGTACTTTTCAAAATAGGTCTCGTCTTCGTCATCATCTCTGCCTGCGAGCACTGCTGATTTAAGAAGTGAGTTGACTATGACTGCCGCTACAACAAAAGAAGCTGTTCCAGCAAACTTTGCAGTTTTACCGAGCAGATTTTTGTCGCTTCGGTGTGCCTGTAGTCCTGCATCAAACAGCATATTAGCGGAAACTGTAGGTTCTGCCATAAATGCTGTTGCAGCCTTAACCATTCTATCCTTGCTTCTCATAAGCTCGCTGCGTGAGAATACTGAGTCATAAACCTGAGTGAGGTCAACAACTTCTGTGAATCTTTCACCGCAATGCTTGAAGAATTCTTCTGACCCAACCTTGAGATTAGTGGTTGATTTGGTTTCTCTCTTGATTGCTTCCCAAAGAGCAACCCAAGACAACTCGTCAGCCATTGACGGTGCCCAACTTAATGCATCATTGAAATTTGCTTTAAATTGCTCTGCACTGTGGAATGTCGCAAATGCTTTTTCAACCCAAGAATCATACTCGTCAGCTTTAAGCCAATCGATACCAGTGCGGCCTACGCTTGTGTCGAAGTAGCCCATTTCTTTAATACCTGCAATAGGAGCGTACTGTTTGCATTCTTTCCAAAGTCGCTTGTGTCTCAACAGATTGAACGATGAAGCATTCAAGAAATATTTCGGATTAACGTGAGCCATTGCTCTGACTATTGCCGAAGGCTGCTGAACAACAACGGATGCACTTGCAAATACAGCACCTTTCTTTGCGAGGCCAATCATCTTATCAATGAGCTGTGTTCCCGTGCCACTGACCGAACCTCCGTTTATATCTTTGAGAAGCTGCTTGATGTAATCGTTTGCGCTCTCGGTGAAATGGTTGTGGATTGTTGATTTGACAGATGTTGTCTCACTACCCTCTGAAGTAGGTGTTCGGTAGTTGTAGACTCTGGAAAAGTCTTCAAGAGGAAGAACGAAGGCGTGATACATAGACATATCGTTAACGTGCTTTGCCCAGACATCCATAAAGTCACTCAGCACAATAGGATTGTTTGCGTGCTTCACGGTTTCCTTGCTGAAGCTTGAGTTTTTAATCTTAGTTTCGCCTGTCTCTTCAGCAGTGAAAGCCATATAGTACTGCGATGATTTCAACGGGAAGTAGTTCTTCTCCTTGAACATCTTCACTCCGTAAAGCTCAAGGGATACTTCGTTGCCCTTTGCACCCATTGTATCGGACAGGTATGTCTGCATTGTTTCAACGAAACTCTTCTGCTCATCGGTAAGCGTAGCGATTATCTCACCAAGCGTATACTCGGACAGATTAAATGCATCCGATGTGTTGACCGTGTAGGAAAGGGGTATACCCGTCTTCTTGGCTTTGTCTTTGATCTTAACAGAGTCATCAAATACAATACCACCCTTGATAAGATGGTCGAGAGCCTGTTCTCTGCGTGAGAATGCATAGATTGACATTATTTGCGACAGGGTTAGGTCAAAGGATTTGCCGCTCTTCGCCTCAAAAGTATGCTTCTTTTTAAAATCCCACTTCTTGTAGTTGTGGTTCTTCTCGGTCTCCAATCGAAAAGCCTTGGCTTCGGAAGCATCCTTATACCAAGTATTCTGTCCGTCTCTCACAGATTTGTAGAGAGAGGACATAGTGTCTGAACCCAGCATACGGAAAAAATAGATGGGCTTAAGTTCCTTATAACCCATCTTCCGGGCAAAGCTGTTAATCGCAAGCATCCTATCCTTTTGCTTGGTCACTTCCTTGACTTCTCCATCCACCTTGAAACCAAGCTCTTCGATAGTTTCCTGCTTTTCTGCGGCAAACAGTTTGTTCGCCTTGCGGATATTGGTCAGCACCATCTTGTAGAGGTCATAGACCTCCTCAAGCTGTGACATGGACATATCACGAAGAGAAGTGTTGCCGATTGCCTCTGCAACAGAAGCTATCTTTGCTTCAACAACATCATCGTGTGCGTTTGCGATAAGAGGGTCAGATGAATTGATGATATCCGCATATGCACTCTTAAGAGAAGTGAGTTTCTCTGAAAGCCTGTCACCCTGCCCCTGTATTCTGTCTCTCGTTGCGGTCAGAGCTTCTATAACATCCGGGTCTGTAGCCTCAGCTATGAGTGCATTATACTTTTCCACTCTCTCATCTGCACCGACTGTGTCCATATTAAGGATATCAAGTGCTTCAGCTACAACCTTCTGCATACCCTCCATTACGTGCTTGTCCTTTGTGCCGTTGAGGAGATACTGATTAAGCTCGCCGACAACCTTCTTAATCTTGTTACGCATTACAGTGCGTTTCTTTTGCTCGCTCATGCGTTCCTTTGATACACGTACAGCCTCTTTATATTCTTCCATCTGTCTGTTCTTGTGCTCACGAATACGCTTGATCATATCCTGATATCTCTGAGCTGTCTTCTTCTCACGCTCCTTATATTCTGCACGAAGCTCTGACATTTGAGAGTTGTGTTTGGATTTAAGAAGATTAACCTGCTTTTGATGGCGGTCAGCCAGGGTGTGAAGAGTTGAAACGCTCCAGTAGCTGTCATAAATCTCATTGAGCATCATCTGCCGGCTTTCTGCTGTGTCGAGCTCCTTTACCATCTTACGTGTAAGACGAAGGTCTGAAACAATATCTGAAAGAGCTTCGGGCATATCAGCTGCAGTTACATCCTTATCAAACACATCGGGATAAAGTTCAGCCCATTCCTGCCACTGTTTTTCAAGGCTAATACCTTTATCCGAAAGAACCATACTACCCATATGACTTTTACGGAAATTATTATAGCTGCCGTATTTGCTTGAAATCTCAGCTTTTTGCTCTTCGGTCAGTGAAACCTGAGATTTGCTAATCTCTTTGAGTATTTTTTCTGAATAATCGTTGCGCTGTTCACGAGCAGGAACAAGCTCAATCACACGATCGGCAACCTTACCGGCTTCGGTCATTACAGACTCCCAACTAAGATCCTCAGAGGAAGCAACGAACCGATAAAACTCATTGAGAGCTGTAGCAAGCTCGACCTTACCCTGATTCATACCGAAAGTTTTCATCAGCTTGGATGCAGCAGCATTGACAGAGGTCTTGGTAAATACCGTACCATGCGTTACAGTTTGCTGAAGCTTAAGCAGCTCCTTGAGGTTGGCAACGTCACTTTTAAGCTTGTCCGCATCCGCCTGCAGGTCAGCAACCAGTTCCGGGTCAAAGGAATAGTCACGATCGGAGTATCTGAATCTTGATAAATCACTGATAACAGGTTTGGTACCGTCTTTGAAATATTGTCTTATATCTCTTAACACTCTATCTGAGCGTGTACCTTTCGGATATTCAACGCTTACAACAGTTTCACCGTATTCGTTATCTATATCAAGTGTTACCTCACCTCGAGCTCTTGATATAAAATCTGTCAGAGCTTTTTCTTGAGCTTCTGTAGGCAAAACAGAAAGGTTGATACCGTCTCCTTCAGGCATTATGCGAATATTGCCTCGACGCATAAACTCAACCATTGCTTCATTACCGTCAAAATCATCTTGAATATCTGCAGGAAAGCTATCCAATATTTCTCGGTGATCAACTGTTCTGTAACCACCTGATGCACCGTAATGCTTACCCGAAAAATCCAGCTTACTTCCATTCGTAAGAAGATATCCGGTTTCTTTCCAACTGTATGTTTTACCAAAATAAAACAATGCAGGTTCATTCAAGTCAATATCTGAATAACGGTCAGAAAGCTTGACAACATCTTCAGGATTGGATATAATGTTTTTGGAAGTTTGACTCCCTCTCGCTTTGGGCGTATGGGCCGAGACACTATCATGTATCGGCAGAGTGGTAGCAAGCTTCTTTTTTTTGTAAGATGCTTTGTCTAAATAAATCGTCTGTAATTTCAAACTTCGCTTCCCATGAGAAACTAAATTAAAAGAAGCAATAACTCCATCATCAAAAACTTTTTTGAACAATAACCCGTTATTCTTTTTTCCGTAGCTGTCAGTATAATAATCAAATGTCACAGAATCAAAATCAACAATCGTATCTGCCAACCTATCCAAATATTCAATAACATCTTCTTGCGAGAGGTTTTTGTCATCAACTATATGTCTAATACTATCAAGTGTAGCCGCTACTGAATAATCTTTTCCTGATTTAAAAAGATATCCTTTGAGTTCTTGTGGAAGGTTAGGAATCTTACTCTCTATTTTTGAGATAATATCTGATTTAATTATCCCAAAATATGCAGTAGCTTTTAGATTGGGTCTATTGAAAGCGAGCATTACTGCTTGATTTAATGCATTTAAACTATCGATAACTATATCTCCACGCTGATTAAAATTAGCTATCATATCATCAGAATATGGCAATAAATTATCATTAGCCATACCAGAAGACGATGTTCTAAACGAATACATCTGTGATTGGAATTCTTCTTCAGACAAGCTATCAGTGACATTCCCACTCGCTTCATATATCGCCTCGGCAAATTTGGACTGAAGCTCTTCAAGAGAGTCTTTCATCTCAAGTACGAGCTTACCCTCTTTTGAGTTGGGAGAATAGCGTGAATATATCTGCTTGACTTTATCAACCCATTTGTTGATGAAATCGGAGATCTTCTCAAACAGAGTCTTGTTTTGGTTATAGAGCTGCTGCAGCTTTTTAATAACCTTACCGTCAGTCAGCATGCTTTCCATTGAGTCGGCAATTACCTCTTCATAGGCTGTATCGTAGTCGATAGTTCTGCCGTTGGATTTAGCTTTGCGAATCTGTGCTTGAACAAGCTCATCAACGCTCTGGCCCTGCTTGCCGTATTGCTCCATAAGGAAATTCGCAAGCGATTGGAATTTTGCAGGCGACCACTCTTTTATGTAGTGCGTAAGCTCATGAGAAAGAGTATAGAGCATTGTGCCCTCGCCCTTTATTCCCGAATTTATATCAAGCATTATGATATTGCTGCCGGGTATGTATTTTCCGTTAGGAGCCGCCTTCAATTCGCCGTTTTCATCGGTATAAACAAACCTGCCGTTGACCTTTTCACTCTCAAAAAGACGCACCTCAACACCGGTTATTTCACTAAGTATATTTGCATAAGATAAAGAAGCTCGCTGAACATCGGTAAATCCTTTGGTATTGAAGTTTTCTTTGCCATTCAGAGTAACTTTACCTTTTTTTCTTGCAGTCTTTTTAATGGCAGATTTCTGCATTTTAAGACGGTTTTCTTCTGCATTTGCCTTAGCTTTTGAATATTTTTTGCCGAGATTATAAAGAAATTGTTTTTCACTCTCGGTAAGATTGTCCGTAAAATCCTGAGTGGCAACTTCAGCATAGGGAATATTGTACATTCCGTCCGTATAAACAGCGGCCGCACCTGCAAGCCAAGCACGTGGCGAACTCGGTTTTGCGGCTTTAAATATACCGACTATTGCATTAGCTGAGCTTACATCTGCTGTAAGATCTGTTACAGTCTCATATACAAGGGCTTCACCCTGAGTGCCGTAGCTGACATCCTTTGAAGAAACAACTCTGCCGTCATCAAGCTCAAGGCTCATAGCACCGTCTTTGACTGATGCAATCTTCTTGATGTTGACATCCTCATTGGTGCTTTTAAGAATAGTCTTTCCTTCAACAGGAGACACATCGAGCTCTTGAACTGTTATGCTATCAAGGGCTTTTATTTTTGTTGTGCCCTGAACAGGAGCGGTCTGGTTTGCCAGCGGTATAAACACACCGCTCTGTGCTTCAGTTTCACCAGCAACATCTCCTGTTACCGCTGAATGTGCAAGCTGCGAGAGCTGTGTTTCAAGGCTCGGTGCAGACTGTGTTGTCAGCATCTGCGACTCATTGATTCTGTCTATAACAGCATCGGGAGAATATGCGTTCATATCCGCATCTGTATTTGAAGCAATATCAAAACCGCCTGCCTCAAACCAAGCTTGTCTACGCTGATTTATGGTCGAATTCGGATTGATAACAACGTCACGGAAGGTGTTTGCAATATCTTCATTAAGCTCAAGTGCACGAATCTGATTCTTCGTAAGCTTAGCTCCGCTCACGGTAGCACCGAGCCACTCAGCAATAGTGTTGGCATTTGCCTCTGCAACACCTTTGCGAGTAAGAGATTTGACAATATCTGCCTTATTCTGGGCAGACAGCTCTGCACCGATAGAATTGAAGAGCCTGCCAATGGTATATGCACCGGTCTTTTCATTAACCTTGTCAGCTATCTTATATGCCACCGAATCAGCAGACATCGTATGACCAAGTTCTATGAGTCTCGATACATCAAAGTTTTTATTCTGCATCACCGTCTTGCCCGTCTGCAAGGTACGCACAGCATTTATACCCGATGTTGCGGCACTCGGTATACCGTCAAGGAATCCTGCCGAGAGAGCACCAAGAACGCCACTGTACATCGCTTCGGGACTAAAGAGATTAATCTCATTACTTTCGTTAAATGCGATATTTCTGAAAAACGGGTCGAGGATTTCCTGAGCATACTCCTCTAAGCCTTCGGAAGCTATCTTCCCACCGAACTTAATTGCACCTCTCGCCAATGCGCTATCGATATTATTAACTATAGCGGTTAAGCCTTTTTTCGTTGCGATACCGCCAAGTTTGCCAATACCACCCATAAGGTACTGCAAGCCCGCTTCCGAACCGCCAACCAAAGCAGCATATGTTCTTGCCTGACCTTTATCGTAGCCAAGATTAATCATCTCTGCGTATGCATTACCGCCTGCCGATGCGCCAAGGATGGTAGAACCTACAGCACCACCTAAAGCCTGTGCTACAGCAGGGGTGGCAACACCCTTTGTAGCGTATGTCACCGCAGCAGATGTGAGTATAGAAGGGAGCATATTAGCGGTAGTGTTTATTAAATCATAGCCTATCTGACCTACCGAACTGCCGCCCATAAACTCAGGAAGCTTAAATCCATCATCAGCAAGGTCCTCTCTTACACTTGCCGATGTCATCTGAGTAGCGGTCGGAGCATAGTAATCCTTGTCTGTGAAGAGATTTCCGATACCGGTGCCGAACTGCTGAAGACCTGCCGCAACACCGAATGCCATTTCGAGTGCGGTGTTATCCTCAAGAGTTTCGAACATATCAAGTCCCTTGCGTGAGTTGATAGTCTCTTCCATTGAGGTAAGAAATGCCTGTGCAGATACTTCATCACCCTTGCCGATATAGTAAGAGTATATGTCCATTTCTTCGTTGGTAGCGTATTTTGCGAACCTCTGTTCAAGTGTAAGCGTTGTTGCCTCACCGAGTTCGTAGCCGTTATCATAAGCGGTTCGCTTATTTGCAAGCTCGTTGTCAGCACCCTCCTCGCTATACAGTTCAAAGTCTTTGGAATTAATAGCTGTATTGTAAAGGTTATCAGCCGTCTGAAGATGCATTGCACGGTTGTACGTTGTATTTTTAGCACTTCGGTCTTTACGAAGAGTGGCAAGCTCGTTCTGTGCTGCACCAATTTTGTCGAGCATTTCCTGTGCTTCGTGAGAAGTGCCGGAAACCACGCCCGTGGGATTTGCAGGCGGTCGGTATGCACCACTACCATAAGGATTGCCATTGTTTGGTGTATTGGCATACGGGTCATTGTTGCCCAGCATAGGAGCGTACTCTTTTTGAGTGCCATTGCCAGAACCATATTTATTATTATAATCGGTCTGCATCTGTGAAATATTTGACTCAAGGGATGCAATTCTGCTGTCAATGTCATCTATCTCAGTCTTGGCGGCTTTGGTATCGAACTTAAGGAGCTTCTCTCTTTCTTCAACACCCTTGAGATAATCGTTGTAATCCTTTTCACTTTCCCACTGTGAGTAGTATTTGTTTGCATCGCTATACACTTTTTTCGTTGTACTAATTGCTTTAATGTTCTCATCAAGGACTGCAGTAAAATCTTTATATGCATCAGGTTCGATGCTGCCCTTATTCGTGATGAGATAGCTCTTGATTGTGTTGGTTCTCTGCAGAAGGTCTTCTCCGCTTTCGTTATATCGGTTATAAAACGAGCCTATATTACCGTAATTCGCATTCTTATAATCGTTCTGACTTGATGTGGCATAGGTGTTGAAATCATTAATATACTGGTTGATATAATCTTCGTCAACCATATCCGAAGCGTATTTTTTCTCCAGACTCCACTCTTCAAAAGACTTATCGGGTGAAGAAGATGTGCCGACAGAAGAGGCAGAAGAAGATGCACGCCTTTCTTTCTCTTTCTCTTTCTTTTTCTTCGACCACTCTTCAAAACTTATGTTTGACATAGTTTGTCTTCCTCCTGTTAATTACCGCTTGCTGCATACTCGCAATACGCTTGCAAGTACTCTTGATACGTCTTATATGCTGTAACCTCGGCACCACCGGTGTTATTGTACAGATACCTATCCCTTCTCTTAATCCATTCAGTTTCCGGCAATAACCCGCTTGTACTTATGCCCTTGCTTTTTAAGAATGCAACTGCATCATCGTGAGTTTTAATATCCGGAACAGGCTTAACATCGTTACCCTGATCGCCCACGATTGGCGATAAATTTGATGAGTTTGCTTTTTGAACCGCAAGGTCATACTCTTTTTGCCACTGACTATCTGCCACAGCATCTCTGCTGATTGTATAGTCATAATTTCTGTCAGACTCAAACACACCTCGGTTGTAGTCTCTATCTGACTCATAGACGCCACGGTCAAAAGCAGCCTGCCACTGCCTGTCAGCTTCAGCATCTCTGCCTATCTGGTAGTTATAGCTTCTGTCTGACTCGTAAACACCTCGGTTGTAATCACGGTCTGATTCATATACACCTCGGTCAAAGGTTTTCTGCCACTGCTGGTCGGCTACGGCATCTCTGTGCTGTGCATAGGCGAAGTCTCGGTTATCAACCCACTGTCCATAGTCAAAGTCACGCTCGTTATAATAACGATTGGTGAGGTAATCCCTATCGGCATAGAAATCTGATACCTCGTCACGATATCGTGAATATTCCTTTGTTTCAGCATCGGAAAGAAGACCATAGCGGTTATAGAGGTTGGAAAGGTCTCTGTCATACGAATCTCTTGCAAGCTGATATAGTTCAGGGATTTTATCTGTGAGCTGCTGAAGATATCCCTGATACTGCTGCTGACCGACTGTCTGTGCATAGCTGTTGCCATAACCACCTGTGAGTGCCGATGCCTGACCCATAGTGTCCTGCATTGCCATCTGTCCTCCGAGGATATACTGATCTTTATACTGATTGTATAATGCATCGGCATTGACATCGTACTTAAAGTCACCTTTATTTAGGATTGCATCCATAGTCTGCTGAAGCGTGTCTTGCCACTGCGAGGGCTGCTGAACAGGCTTGGTAGCAGCGTTCAAGTCCTTACCAAGCTGTGTTACGGAGTTGCTCGGAGTATAAGGCTTATTGTAATCTGCTGCACCGGATGCACCTGTACCGCCAGTGCCGTTGTTACCTCCAAGAAGCGATGACAGAATATCTATACCTGTGTTAACAACTTTACCGGCTATAGGAACACCGGTATTAATTATGTTTGCGCCTATGTCTACAGCTTTTTTTAGCCCTGCATCGAGTTTTTTCTTATCAAATTCCATATGCATCTCTCCTTATATGAATGTTATCCTTCAAGCTTTTCAAGCCTGCTGTTGATTGAGTTTATTAAGCTGTCAACCGCCGTCTTGTTATAGTAGTTGTGTTGGAGGTTACTTGCGGTTGCACTTGCCGAATCTGACACCTGAATAAGTCGCATCTGAACCTCTCCTTTGATTCCAACCAGTGAATTAATTTCTTCAGCGGTTGCTTTGATCAATATACCACCAAGATAAAACTCATTAGCTTCAACACTTCCTTTTACCTTGCCACCTGCTTCTATGTCACCATCGGCTTGAATACTTTCATCAGAATGAATATCCCAAGCGGAATCAAAGCATTTGTCTCGTGTCGCATACTTACCTGCCGATACACCAAGTCCGTTCCTTTTAATATTGAACGATGTCTCTTGACACATAAGCTGTTCATACCTTGTATGAGTGCCGTCTAATGCATCAACTACCTTAATTTCGATATCGTACTCTGTTTCGGTATTGAATTTGCCGATAAGCACACCGTTTTCATCTGCTGCTGTACCATCCGTTATAATTGCAATAAAATCGCTTGAGCCTGTTTTAGCGACAGTTCTCGTATCGATAAACACCTCATCAGACCACGTGTCACCACCTGTAGCTCGATAGCGATAATATATTGAGTAAGAAGTTAGTACATTTGGTACAAATGTCGATGAAACGCTCACAGCTATTCGGCATTCTGTGCCATGCATCTCGTCAATCGTTAATGTATCGGGTCTCCATCGCTTGCATACAACACCGCTTTCAGAGCTTAACGGTGTAAGCGTCGGCGGTACATAAGGGTAGATATAAATACTGTCATTGATAGTTTTTTTGAAACCTCTTGAGTCAGTAATTGTAATTACAACATTGCGTGTGCCCGAACCGTATAGCAGACCCGATTCAAATGTATATTTGCCGTTTTCGCTTGAAATAAGACTACATGAAACTCCTGCCGCCGTTACTGCTACTGTTTTGACGTACGCACCGTTTTTTGCAGATGCATCAATAACACATCCGAACTTCGATTTACTCTGCACATATTCCGTGAAAATAAGCGGATATTTATCCTCAGCTGCACCTATAGGCTTGGTTGCTTCCGTTTCTTCAAGAACGAATGTGACATCAAATTCTTTGTCATAGAGATTTGCTTCAGAGTCATTTACAACCCAAAAAACATCTCTAATCATTTTGCCTGCCACGCTTTTTGAGGTAGCTGACATCAAGCTAATAATTTGTGCTTTTTCTGCTTCGCTTGCATTCCACTCATAGTAATCTTGACTTTTAGGGAGTTTATCAGATGTATGAATTACTGTGTTACCAATCTTGAGTGTAACTTTCGCATAATGTGCAAAGTCAACAGTGCCAATATCGAGCGTAATCGTTCCGGATCTGTTGAAATAGATTGTAGATGTTGCCATACTATATCTCCCTTCCTGAAGGTTTTATTGAAAAACCGTGTACCGGGGATACTGACAAAACAAATCCGTTCAGATATATATTGCCTCTGCAAACAATACCCTCAATAATAAGCTCTCTGTTACTCATCACAGCCATCTGCTCTCCATAACCATCATAAAAAATGGTTTTGGTGGGCGTAAAACGCACCATTCCTTGAAGTTGAATGTTACCTTCTTCATCGTTTGTCTGCTGATATATTTCAACACCATATACAGGCAAATTATCAATATCTGCAAGGTATCCTGTTTTAATGTACGCAGAGGTTTGCAGTTGCCATTGCTCAACAGTCTGGAGGTTTTCATAATATGCCGTGAGAGCTTCGGAGTTATCCTCGACTTGTTTTGTTGTCTCTTCTTTGAAAGTGCCGAATTCTGACTGTGCTACATAGCTCCCCGAAAGTCTGTAGCTTATCTCTTCGCTATAGGCATTAACTATATCTGCTGAGGAGATTATAAGATTCTTGAGATTGTTGAACTGCTGAACCTTCTGCTCTGGTGTAGGATTGTTGACGGTGTTGGTAACTGTCTTGACCTGCTGTGCCGCATTTATCGTGTTAATATCAATTACCTGTACCGCATATTTGAGCTGCTCCGCAAACTGATAAAGATAGCTTCGTATCTGCTCAAGCTGACCTCGCTCTGTTGCGGCGGTAATATTGGGGAGTCGGATGTCAATTCCCATTACAAATCACTCCCCTGCTCAATTACTTTTACGATGGAATATATCTTTGCTTCGCCCACACCTACAAGACGAAGCCTCATATGGTCGCATCTCTTCGGCTTTACAGGAACGGAGAATGTCTTCAACGTTGTGCCGTTAAGCGTTCCAAGGTGTTCCCACGCTCCGCAAGAGTCATACTGTGCAAATATCTGCACCCTTGCACCGAGGGTGAGAGATAACCTTATGGTGAGCCTTGAAATGTACTTCTTATCCGGCATATCTGTACCGAGCACACCTGTTTCAGCCATCCACTCAACAGGATTGGTGTCAAGTTCTCCGCTGCCGAGCATCGTCTTTATCTTGCCGTCAGCAGCATCGATGTAGTACATCTCACTGTCGCAGCAGCAAAAAGCATTTACCCGAAGGCTATCTTCCTTGTGCCACATCCTTTTTGATGTGTCATATACCATCAGCACATACTCATTAGTCTGCATAGATTTCATTGAAATGTAGTATTTGTTGCCGCACGAACCTGCGACACCGTTGCAGAACCGCTCGTCACCAAAGGCATACGAGACTTCTTGCGGCAGAGAACCATCATAAGCACAGACACCCGATGCCGACATGTAATATAAGGTCTCGTTTACGATAGCAAGGCTCTTATGGCTGCCTCTCTCTACACCTCTGCAAGCTGTAGTCTGTATCTGAAAGTTGGACGGAAAGTTGCCATAAACCTTGTGAAGAAAACCTTCTTTGAAGAATACAGGGTATCCGAGATGAGTTACAGCACCGGTCCATACTCCGTCGGTACCGCAGGATGCAACATAGCTGTCGGTTGATACACCTGCAAAGCAGTTCCAATTCTTGAAATCACCGAGCTTACAGGCGTATATCTCGTTCACAACCTCACCGCTTGCACTCAATCCGTAGCGACACCCCCACAGCCTGTTGCCAGCCTCTGTAATGTAGTCCATTTCGGGCATTGTACGGCTTATTGTCACCTCATCGGTTATTGTCTTGGATTGGTCGATAATGCCGACTATGGTTATAAAATCCTCGCTTAAGCTCCATATAATGAAGCTGCCATCGATGCTCTTCAGATCTTCTCGTCCTGCAAGACCTGATATCGTGATGCCGTCACCCTTGCTGAAGCCTCGACCAATGCCGGGAGAAGATATACGTATATAGGTTGTCGCAATCGATGTCCACATTGATGTGGTAGCATCCCACTGCTTGAGTGTGTGGGTATCGGAAGATGTATCTATCCAATAGTCAAGGTTGTTCGGTGCATCGGGAGCAGCATTACCTGAAGCAACATTGTCCAATATCTCACCATCCATACGGCACATAGAAAATGAAATATCGTTGTTTCCCGAAGGCACCGTAACCCTGTTCTCTATATAGCCCCATCTGTCGCCGTCTTCGTCTGTCTTCAAGGTGTTAATCCACTTCTTATCGGGCATAATGATGACGTATGCACCCATTGCCGTAAGGCTTTTGGGTTCGTCATTAAGATGCATTTCGACCTTATAACCGTTGATATAGAAGTCTCTGCCATCTACCCAGCACAGCTTATCCTTGGCAATGATGCCTTGTATGCCTGATTCTGATGTAGGAACAGTGTAAACACCTCGCTTACCTCTCGGAGAGATGGTGGGATAATATGACGAGGTAAGGTTTTTCATATCAAAGAATTCGCCGTTGTTAATACGGAGGTTATGGTTATAGCCTCCGAATACATCGACCATATCTCTGTTTGTCTTTATTTCATTTAAGGAAGGCAGATACATCGTTATTCCTCCTTAAAAATATTTTCTCTGTTTGGGAACAGGCATATGAGTCCTGTTGTAATATCTATCAAACTCGCTGTATGTGTGGTTAAATACAGCCGAGGAGTTGTTATACTTCGCTGTCTCTTCATTGGCATAATCTATCTGTGACTGAAGCCACTGTACATAGAGTTTTTCTGCATACGGTGAAGGGACAAGAAGCTCTGTATCGGTAGGTGTATTCTCGCCATACCCTGTAAATGTGATGTCCTCAGCACCCTCGTGAGTGTCGATAATCTCTATCTTGATAAGACCATCGAGTGTAGAAAGCCACCTTACCTTGTCCAGTTCTTTGTAGTTATTGGGTTTGATTGAATCAATAGCGTGGATAGCCTCAATAATTGTCATACAGGTATCCTCCTTATAGTAAATTGGGGAGCGAGTGTATACTGCTCCCCTTGCTTTATTTGCCGTAAATCACGGCTTATTTTTCTCCATCGCCTGCAGCCTCTTCATCGAATTTGATAGCCCGGGCAAGCATTCGTTCTTTCTGCTCAAGAATCTTCGCAACACCTCTCGGCACTTCTACCTCGACACCTCTTTGAATCAAGTACGGGTAACCGTTAAGACAAACGTACACATCGTCTTTTTCGGTCTTTGTGAGAGGAAGTTTAATTCTTACAGTGTCTTTGGGAGCTGCCGCTGTTGTTTTACTGTTAGCCATAATAGCCTCCTTTTTTAATTATCGGGGAGGGGTTGTACCCTCCCCTTATGTTTGAATAATCAGTTTGCAAGAGCTTTTGCTGAGAATTCGTCAGAGCAACACTCAACTCTTACGAGATAAGCCTCAACGAGAATTTCTGCTGTTTTGATAGCCTTCCAGCCGACAGAGCTTCTCTGGTTAAGAGCATCAGCAACACCGGAAGAGCCGAGCTGCTTGATGATTGTCTGAAGACCGCCACCTGTAACCTCTGTAACACCATAAGCACCGTCTGCAATGAAGAGA
Organism: Acutalibacteraceae bacterium; assembly: GCA_045606785.1. Taxonomy (GTDB): domain Bacteria; phylum Bacillota; class Clostridia; order Oscillospirales; family Acutalibacteraceae; genus UBA8612. The sequence continues at coordinate 18,011 of JAZUSN010000038.1, forward strand.
CAGCCGAATACAGCGAGACCGGCAGGACAAGTGTCATCCTTATAGATAGCTGCTTCAGAAGTCTCAACGAAACGGACACCTGCAACCTTACCAATTTCACCTTCATAGATGTTTTCGGGGGTTGCGTACTTGTGAGCATCAATCCACTCAGGGTCACTCATCAAATCGTGAGCAACATAGGGATGGATGATAGCTACATAAGAGCCGTTAATCTTAGGTGCGTTAGATGCCTTAAGGTTAGCAACAACCTTCTTGACCTCTGCAACAGTAAGTACACAGTCAGCAGTAAGCTGAGTTCTCTCGGTCTTACCGCCACAGAAGTGTACGTTTGTACCGGACTGAAGGACATTTCTTGTAACAGTATCAAGTGTAAGACCTGCCTGTCTGCCACACTGCTTTGTAGCTTCGACAACGTTGTTGTCGATAGCAGTGAGGTCAAGAACGTCGGAAAGTGTAACGTAGTCACCATACTGAGAGACTTCTGCCTCGATGGTGCTTACAGACAGCTTTCTGCCGTCAGGAGTTACACCTTCAGTGAGAGGTGTAAGAGCCTTGGGGAAGGATGCGTACTTACGGAACTCAATTTTCTTACCGCCGTTGCGAGGAATGGGTCTCTTCTGACCGAACTGATCGTGAACGAGGTACGGTCCAGCCTCATCGATAAGAGTCATATCGTAATGAGTCTTATTCTCAGCAGAGAGACCTGCATCTGTGGTTACGTTTGTGTTGGGGTTACCAGCGAAAAGCTGAAGGTTAAGGGTTGTGTAAATGTAATCGAACATTATTTTAATCTCCAATCGTAGTATTTTTGTCGGAGATTAAATCCTCTTGTGGTTAGCCAAAAGTGATTCTCTCTCCGTTTGCTACCCTGCGGTTAACTTCCGCACGGTCTGCTTTGGTGAGTGCTGACGCATCACTCTTTGTAACCGAAGCTCCTTGAGAGCTATTACCATTCTCGATAGGTCTTGCTCCGTTGGCAATGATTTGATTTGTAAGGTTCTGCTTTGTGGTCTGCACAGCAAACTGCATTGCCGCAGGGATGATTTCATCCTTATGAATAACCTCATATGCAGTTCTTACATCAATGTGACTTCGGAGTAAGTCCTGAAACTTCGGGTTCTGCATTTCGGTTCTGAAATCAAAGGAAGGATAGATCTGCTTTGCCTCTTCTGCCTGCTGCATCCACGATGCATAAAGCCTGTCAGCGTTCTGACGTGCTCTTTCTGCATCCATTTTTGCTTTCAGGTCAGCGTTTTCCCTTTCAATCTTGCGGATATTTTTGAGCTGCTCTACTGTAAGACCTTTTTCAAGGGCTTCTTCTTCGTAGTAAGCATCGTCATCCTGTATGGCTTTGGTGAGGGCATCGATATCTGTAGCATCGACACCATACTTTTTGCCAAGCATCTCAAGGGTGGGAACAAGTGCGTTGAACTTGTCTACGGTTTCCTTTGAGCTTTTCAGCCTCTTCTGCACTGTGTCCTGCATTCTCTGATTGAACTGCTCTTTGAATTCACCCTTGATGAGTGCCTCAAAGCGAGCGTTTGTATCTTCTGCAGGAGGGTCTTCTGTCTGCACCTCGGTGACTGGTGCTGTGCCTGTCTCTGTCTCTGTCTGAATGCCGTACTGCACATTCGCAAGAGGATTGGCGTTTCTACCATTGGACACGGCGGCTGTCCCTGCTTCGCCCGTTGTTGCTCCGCTACCTGCTGTGCCAGAACCGTCTGCAAAAAGCTGAAGGTTAACAGATTCGAAGCTGTTGCTGTTGTTAAACATATTTTTCTTTCCTTTCTGCCCGTATCGTGGGCGACTCGTGGCTTATATATTAAGGCTTTTCAGCCTTGCCATTGAATGTAAAGGTGACATACTGCGGATATGAAGCCTGAAGGAGACGGAAACCTGTCACTACGGCATCCAATCGGTTGGCAAGGTTCTTATATAGCGATTGCTCGGCAACCTTGCACTCGATAAGACTGTCTCCTTCGTTAAGTGAGATTGTCGGTGGTGAAGCATAAGCTCCTACACCGGACAGAAACTCAATATTTTGAGCGGCTGTATATGTAAGAATGGATACGCAAGCACAGACGAGGTCTTTGCCGACCTCGGCCTGTCCTGCGTGTCCTGTCACGGACAATCTGAATGTTTTGTACTTCGGGGAAGTCTCATAATTGATAGTAACCATAAGCTCTCCTTATGTGGGCGATGTAGCTTCAGCAACTCTCTGTCTTGCTTTTTTGGTGGTCGACGATTCTTTTTTCTCCTCTCCACCGAGCGCTTCGGTCTCTTCTACTGTACCTTTTTGAGGAACATTGCCTGTGGGCATAGCTGGTACATTTAAGCCAAAACCTGCCGCAAGTTGCTGTGTCAGATTACTCTCTTCGTGTCGGTCAATAATCTGTGCCATCTGTAGCATCTGTGCCTGCATCATCTGCATCTGCTGGAACATTGTGCCATTCTGTGTAATCTTCTGCATAATGAAGTCTTTGCGGTCAAAGTCCATCATATCGAGGCAAGCAAGAGCTTGGTCAGCTATCTGCGGATTGAAGAATCCTGCACCGAAGAACTGAAGTGCAAGCTCGTTCTGTGCCATCTTACTGTAAGGGCTCTGCTTCTGGGCAGTGACCTCGATATCGAACAAGGGAAGTCGATATCCCATATCCTCTCCGAAGGGAGTACCCTGCATCTGTGGCCGGATGCTTTGATTCGAGTAATGCACGAATTCCGCTGCACCGTTTTCGCCGATGATACGGAAGCATCGAGGCAGGTCATAAAATTGTCTGATAAGCTCAATTACAAGGTTAATAACCTTACGGAAAGCTCTGTATGATGCTTTGTTGTTGTCTCTTGAGAGCTTGCTTCCTGCTTCTTGCATAGCAGCTATAGCTGATGCAGCGGTGACACCGCTTGAAGTGCCACCTGTTGATATGTCACGGTTACCTGTGGTTTCTTTCAGCTCGTCAATCTTATTGCTGATAACTGATACATGCACATTGCTTAATGTATTTGTCTGAATGGGTCTTACTGTATCCTGACCAAGCAATCCATCAACGTGAATGAGAGGATTGTTGATGTCAAGGTATTCGCTCTCGTTGACACTACCTCCCTTCGAAATAAAGTGCCTCGGTGTAGCATTAGCAATAACATTCTTCAAAATTGCCTGATTACCCTTGTCGATATATATCTGTGTGTCTTTTGCAAGGTCTATATAACCGAAACCAGCAAGAGTGCCTTCTGTCTTGAAGAGAACATCAACAACGAAGGGATACATACCGTGGTCATACCAACCTCTTTTGGCATATTCATCGTCATTTTCTGTAGCATAAAGAACGATATTATTGACGAATTTGCAATAGTGCAGGATTGTCTTGCCGTTGACGTTCTTCTTGTAATAACAGTCAACGATGCACGATTTTTTCGTTGTATCGACAGTATCGTCATACAAGTACTTACTTACAACACCTGTTTCACCACCGAGCTTATTGGCGGTCTGAGGATATCTCTCCTGAATCAGCTCATTGTCCATCAACTCAACGTGGAACACATAGCGACTGTCCTGAATGTCCGTAATTCCCGACTGCCAAAAAAGGTTCAGAATATCAATCTTTTTGATTGATATATCGCCAAGACCGTTGAGTTTTGAACCATCCCAGAAGACACCATAAACACCTGTACCGGTCTTGAGCTTGTAGTTGGTAACATCTGAATAAGTCTGCTCAAAATCGTTCTGATCAAGAAGAACCGGTATAATAGACGAGAGCATCTTCGCCTGCGGCTTATCGCTCTCTTCTCTCGGCAGTATGTTAGGCGACGGGAAGTTGTCCATAGCATCAGCGTGTTTATTAAGAATGCAGTTAACAAGCCATCCCGAAGCTGGTTCTATTTCGTCCTTTTTGCCGTTTTTTTCTCTTCGCATACACGCCCAGTGACGGAGCTTATACCATTCTTCGTTCTCGACTATCCTCTGTTCAAGCATTGCCTTTCCACGCTTGTAATCTTGCAGAATAGCATTGAACTCGGCGACTTCCTTCTCACCAATAGGTTCTCTGACAGCTTTGATGCCGTTTACGGCACCGTTACCATCAACTCCCTGTGAAGCAAGCATCTTATTCTGCTGAAGCTGTATCAGCCTCTGTGCTTCACTTTCGGCTGTAGGACGAGGAGCAGACTGTCTGCGAAGAAGTTGCTCTTCTTCAGACGGAATCTGCTGCTGTTTATTGTTATTTGCCTGCACCGCTTCAGGTGCTTTTTCAGGCTTTTTCTTTTTCGTATCAGCCATCTATAATCTCCATTCTCGGTCTCCTTGAAACCGCTTTAATATCCTCTTTAGGTATGTCAAGAAACAGCTTAAGGGGACTGTTGTCATAATCGTCAGGCTTCTGTGAAGCTCTTGGTTTGATAGGTCTGCTCATACAGAAGTAACGAACCTCGTCAGCAACGTGGTCTTCGTTAGATGTGTCGAGGTCTTCCACCTTATGCTCATCGTACTGAAGAAGAGGAATAGTGCGAATGAAAGCTTTGCAGTTTTTGAATATGTACATCATCGGGAAACCGTTCTCATCAAATGCCAATCGGTAATGTACCTGCATCCAACCCGGCAATCGCTCGTGGTCACCTTTTTGGAAGTACACACCGTGCTTTGCGGCTGTGTCTGCTATTGATTCACCCGTCTGGGCATCCCATATAGCAGGGTCTGCAATGCCTATAATCTGTTTGCCCTTGAGCCACCTGTGCTCTCGCTCGATTTTTGCTATTTCACTGAAGACTTGCGGAGGTGTCCATTTAACACCTTCGTTAGGAGTCTCTGTGCAACCGTAGAGTTCAAGTATGCGGTACACTATGCCATCATAGTCCACAGCCCACCATCCGCACGAAAAGGGCTTGTTATAGCCCCAGTCGAAGCTTCGGTATATCTTCCATCCATCCGGTATTTCAAAAGGTTCTATGACGTGTGTATAGGTTCTGTCAGCGTAATTGTCAGGTTCATCTCTAAACTCTTCAAAGAACTGACCCGAGAATACATCCCATTCACCATCCAGCCACGCTTTTCGTAGCTTGGGAGGCAAAGCTTCAAGCTGTGCGACATAGTCGGGGTTAGACTCAAGCAGTGCCTTGTTATCCGATACAAGCGACTGAATGAATACATAATCTTCAGGTCGCTCTTTGCCTTTAAATTTTCTGTCTATAAATAAGCGTTTAACCCACTCGTGACCTACGCCACCAGGGTTGAAGGTGTAATATATACGCTTTGGGAAGTTATTAACACCACGGACACAAGCCGTGAGCTTCTTAACTCGCTCCTCGGTCTGATGTGTAGCCTCATCTATGAAAAGCACATCAACCTCAGTGCCCTGAAAGCGTTCAGCATCCTTATCGGTGTCGCAGTACCTGAACAGGATTCTGCTTCTGTTTCGGAACACGATATGCTTCTTTGAATCGTTGTACTTAGCGATTCTGTTCTTCTTGTTCTCGTCATAGCAATGAAGCAATTCAGTGAGCGGCATTATGTGGTTTTCCTGCAGTTCCGGGTAAGTTTTACGGATTATCATTACCTTTATACCCTTGAATCCCAGACATAGCAGAACGGCCTTAATCCTTACTACCCAGCTCTTTCCGCCGCCTCGTGCACCTCCAAAACCTGTGTTTTTCACCTCTGAATCAAGAAACAGCTCTTGTTTCGGGTTCGGTCTATCAAGTTCAAGCGTAGGCATTACTTTGCCCACCTTTCAGCATCGCCCTTGAAAACAACCGTAATCTCCTGATTATTGGAGTCATCGTCTTCTATCTGCTTTTCAAGCAGCTTTATACGAGCCTCTTGCTCTCTGAGTTCTTGCTCTGTCTTGCAACCTTGTATGTCCTTGATATCCTTCAACGCACTGGCAATCTGCTTCACGAGCCTGCTGTCTGCAAGTGCATCAGTAGCTGTCATTTTATTTATTGTGCATTCAATTTTTTTTAGAAGCTCGTCCGTTGCAGACATCAATTTCAGAGTCCTCTGCACCTGCTTGTTTTCACTTTTTTGTATGGTCTTCGTTGCAACGTTGTTGCGGTATTCATTTCTTAAGTCGACCCACTTTTCATTCTTTGCCCTTTCCGCAAGAGTTCGCAGGGCAACATCGTTTTTTTTTGAGAGTTCCCTGTATGAAGATTCACCGGTCACATATTCAGTTTTAATCGCTGACCAATCAACCATCTGGAAGCTCCTTTCGTATTATGAAACTATGGTAGCTCAAGACAGATGCTGAATGTAAACCTACCCCCGGCAAAAAAATAAAGCACCCACTCGGAGTGCTTTACTTTTTGCTTTTCAGGTTTTAAATAAGGAGCTTCTTCATCAACCTTCACCCCATTTCTTATCAAGAACCTGTGCGATAGGACACAGCTTGTAATTGCCACAACACACGGATTTTTCGTACACAGTTCTCTTTTTTAGTGAAGTAAAGTTGAGGTGAATAGTCCCATCATCGTCAATACCTTCGCAGCATATTTTGTTTTGAATATCCTTCCGGTAATAAGGGCATTTAACATCCTTACTCAAATACGATTCTGGCAACAACATCACACCTCTTCATCTTTGATCTCCTCCACTTTTACAAATATTCCGGTTACCTTGCCGTAAAACTTCTCGGTTATCTCTGAAGCTACCTGAGCATCATCGTGCCAGAAGCCCATTTCTGTCATAACATCCTTAAACAGCTTCAGGGCATTGTCGGTATCGGGCTTTGTTGTTTTATACTCACCGTCTTTATGATCTGCGGTGATCGGGTACAGCCACTGAGTAAAGAGCCTTACCGGACCTTCCATAGATCTTTCAGGCACATACTTAGCAAGGTTAGCCTTGAACTTCTCACGCACTGCCGTGACTTCAGGCTTTTCGTAGTGATGGATCTTACCGCAGCGAATAGTCTCACCCTTTTGCTGTGCCGTAACTGTCGGCGGTATCATCGGCAAGAAAAACTGTTTAGTCATTTTTCTTTTCCCCTTTCACCTCTCATATCAGCACCGCAGTTCGGGCAATAGTTCATATTGGGTTTTGTTAGTGTTTTTCGTGCTTCACCGCAAACATTGCAACACCAAGTTGTGCCTTTTACTGTCAGCATTCCGTTTTCAATAACTATGTTGTCGATTTCTTTCCACTCACCGTGCACAACCTCAACCACATCGGCGGTGGGATAATTCTTCACTCTTGATAATATATCTCGATACGCATTCGCTATTATTGGTGCACTACTGTTACAATCTCTACTCCAAGACGCTATGCTTAATTCAAGTCCATTAATTATCTTTTCACGCTCAATGAATTCAGCCATTGTCAGCACCTCTTTTGAATTTAAACAATTTTTTGTTTTTGCGAATAAAATTCTGCCTTTTACGCCACCTTACGGCTTTGCGTTTCGCCTTTTTCATATCTTTTTCTGTAAGGTCATCAAATAAACTCGGCATTGTTGTCACTCCTTTGTTTTACAAATAATCTCCCATAAAGAACTTCATTTGCACGCCCATTTTAATCTGTTCTTCAATGTCATATAAGGTTTGAGTTCTGTTAAACAACTCTGTCACTTTATTTGGCATTCTTTGAATTTCCATAAGTTCATCCCAATATTCTCTATACTCACGATATAACAACTCAAGCTCTTGTATTTTTTGATTTGGACAAAACCAACACCCACCCCTATTTGAAAACCAATATGTTGGACTTAACAATCGCTCATCACTGCACAGTTTAAATGTTTCATATTCGTGAACTCCTAAAGAATCAAGCAATGCAATTTGATTTTTTGAATTTGCAGCAAGAACTCTATCTTTTTCGTTGCTTGCAAGCCCCAGTATTATATTATACGGCTCTTGAATGTTTCGGTAATATGATTCGCAAGGTCTCGTCTTACAGTCTCTTTGAACTCCGCATCTACCGCATAATACAAACCCTCTCAGTTTGCCATTTCTTTCGGGGTGTTCCTTGCTTGCTTTTACGGGAGTCGTCATATAATCATACGCTGTAATTTTTGACCTTACAGTATCGTGTTCTATTCCCCACAAATCAAGTTTTGGGAACAATGTTTCGTGCATAAACTCATAGTGCCGTGGGTGCTCTCCTGTCACATTTTCTTTCCACCATACTTCTGCGGTGATAGTCTTAAATGGAATGTCTAAATAATAAAGTAGAATACAAGTTGCGACACTATCCTTACCTCCAGATAAACCGACTACATTAAGTTTATTTTTCAATAAATTAAGAACTTCTGTCGGTATTTGTTTCTTAATTTCACTTATCCTCATTGATTTCACACCATTTCGGCTGAATGCTGATTAAAACTGCTTTCACTCGGTGTCACCACACTTTCTTTCATCCCAATGCTTGAATATCTGTTCCCAGCACTCTTTATATTCACAATCGCAACTGTTTTTGTAATCGCAAACATACGGCAACCATTCATCAGTTGGTGAGAAATTGCAGGGAGTATCAAGCATTTCTGCAAGTATGGTTGCAAACTTTTCAACAGCATCCGCATAGCCCTTTTTATACTGCTGACGGTCATAGTTTAGGGCTTTCAGAAGTTCGTCTTTGTCAACATTAACCCCGACACCCTGAATGGCTTTGTAAATTATTGAATCTTTTTCTTTGTCAAAAACAGTGGAATACTGTGTCGATGTTTGAAAAAGTTCTATCGGTGATTTATACATCCGCATCACCCACCATTTCTTTTAAAGGACACCATTTTTCTTTGTTATCACACATCCAAACAATGTCACGATACGGGTCTTCAATTCCTTCGGGTGCGATAACACAACGGCTTATTTTTTTATATAATCCTATTTGAACTGAAAATTCTTCAAAAGGTGTATGAAGCGGACATTCTGCACAGCATTCTGGTATTTCCAAAGGTACAATATATGCCATTTTATTCACCCACCATTTCTGTTACAAGGTTGTCGATACACGAAAATCCAATCGGGAAATATGTGTAACCGCCAATATCTATTTTGGGGCAATTTATAAGCTCTTTTTTCAACCTCTCCGCAAACTCTTTGATTGCTTCAGCTTTTGCTTTTTCGATGATTTCTAATCGCTCAAACAGATTTACTCTTTTTTGAGATAATATGCGGTTTTCGGTCTGCAACCTCTCAATCTCTGCCTGTTGGCGGTTGATAAGGGAAATAGTGTTTTTTGGTAACTTGCCACAATCGGGAGTTCCCAAAAATGGGCATTCTTTGCAAGCTGTGTCATAGATATAACAACACTTCAAAGCCTTTTTAATCTCTGCATCTGTCATTCTATTACCCCTCGATTTCAATTTTTATCTGCTCGTATCCGAGCTTGCCGAGATAATACGCTGCATTGGCGAGGCTTGTGACGGTATCATAAACGCCTTCGACATACCATTCACCGTCAACCAGTTTCAGCAGCTTGTATTTTGTTTCGGTCTTTTCTTCAAACTCTGTTTTGCAGTGTTTGCAATAACCGGGTATTTCTTCGCCCTGCTCAACTTCAATTTCACTGTTACATACAGGGCAGGCATATATGGTTTCACTTTTTTTAATCCACTCAGGCTGCATCTCTTAACTCCCTTTCTATCTGTTCAATGCACGCATTCGCCGTGCAATAGCCGTCTTTGTGTCGCTGAATAATATCAAGCACTCGTTTTGAATCAACCGGGACAAACTTGATATTGTTGAACACAAATTCAATTCCGATTTCATCTTTCAGCGTGTCTTGCATATCTTTCCAACTGATACGCCTTTCGGCAATCTCTGTCATAAGCTTGTAAGCCTTTTTCGCAATACGGCTGATTTTGTCGCTGTCTTCTCCCTCATCATTCATCGCCATAGCCCAACATTGGAAGATGCGCTCGGCGTAGAGATTGAAGTTACGCTTGACATATTCGTTAAACTCGTCACGCAATTCTTTTGCGCTCGGTATTCTTGCTTTCATTTTCCACCTCGATTCTTTCAAAAAAATTCGCCTTTGTCAGAGGTCGGGGGAAGGAGTTGTTGTGCGTGAGCTTCGCACAACTACTTCACCCCTCTGACCTGTCAGACAACCGCAAAGACATATTACGTAGTAATATGGTTTGCTTGCGGCTCACGCAAAATCGATTATTTATCGAGTTTGCGGGTCACACCCGCATTTTCGATTATTTATCGAATTTGCAACTCATAGCCGCAAGCCGCATTTTATCGAGTTTGCGGCTTTACTTACGACCGACTATACCTTCATCAATCCAGAAATTACCGCTCTCTTTTATATGCCTTCTGATTGTATCTTCCGACTTACCAAGGTATTCCTGAAGTGCAGTCAAAGTCACTTCACCGTCTATCTGGCACGCTTGAAAAGCTGTTTCAAGTGCCTCGCCTCTCGCCTGTTTCAGTTCTTCTTTGCTTTTCTTTTTATCAAAGTTTTTTGACCACGGAGCTCCTTTTGCAGTAAATCCCGTATTTGGCTGAACGTCGAGCAAGACACCTGTTTCATCGGGCATATGCACGGGAAAGCTGAACCAGAGATTAATCGGGTCAAAGCGAGAGAATTCACGCAGAGTACCTTCAATTCGCCACGCCGATTGTTTGTGTGCCCTCTCACGCACTTCGGGCATTTCCTGAATCAGAAGATCAAAGGTTGACGGAGTGAGTACATTGCGGCAGATATCAAGCATAACACGATAAGACTGCATATCATCGGGTGAAGCTGCATCTTCCTTTTGAAATCTGCCGAGCCATTTCATACAGAGCTTACATACAGCCTTGTCTGCTTGTTGCTCACGCATCGCATCTGTTGCAGGCAGTTCAATAAGGTCAAGCAGTGCATCCGGGTCACGTGCAAAGACACCGCTGCCGGAGGCTCTGTCCATACTGTTCTTACCGCCCTGAGCACCCTTTGAATGATGATGACAGTAGATAACGGCGCAACCGAGTTCTGTGCATACTTTGTCAAACTGATTACAGAAATAAGCCATTTGGTCTGCGCTGTTTTCGTCACCGGTAATGATTTTATATATAGGGTCTATAATGATTGCGATATAGCCTTTTTTTGCCGCCCTGCGGATGAGTTTAGGCGCAAGCTTATCCATGGGAATCGATTTACCTCTGAGATTCCAGATATCTATATTTTTGAGATTATCGGGCAACCAACCAAGGGCAGTATAAACATCCTTGAATCGATGCAGACAGCTTGCACGGTCAAGCTCAAGGTTGACATACAGCACCTTGCCCTGAGCACAGTTAAAGCCTAACCAGGGCTTGCCCTCTGCTATTGAACAGCACAGCTCGATCAGAGCAAAGCTCTTACCGGCTTTGGATGAGCCTGCAAGGAGCATTTTGTGTCCCTGACGGAGTACACCGTGTATAAGCGGTGGTGACAGTTCGGGAAGAGAGCCCCACACATCTGCCATGCTTTCCGTGTCGGGCAGATCATCATTAACCGATTCAATCCATTCCTTCCATTCATTCCAACTTGATTTTCCGATATTGGTGTCAAGAAGATACTGTTTCTGCCCCTTTCGCATAACACCCGGCAAGCGTGACAGACGGGAAGGATTCTTGTTCTGCCTATCTATCTCAAGTCCGTTTTTCTTGCAGACTTCGTAAAGAAATTCAACACGCTTGCGATACTCTTCAAAGTTCGCCGCTTCGACTTTTACTATTGCGTGAAGGCTCTTACCTCCCGAATAAACAAGACAAGCAATAGGCAGCTCAAGCTCACGTATAATAGTGTTCTGATGTGCTATATCCGTTGTGTCTGATTCAACAAGTGCATAGCGGTAATCCGTGACGTTATCATTTCGTACTCCTTTACCGTCAAGCGGATTGAAGCGGATCCATGCTCCCGCCTCTTCCTTGTAATCACCGAGCGCACCGCCGATATCGTCACCGTATCGGTTAAGCTTTTCGATTATCTCCCCTGCTGTGAGCGTATATGTACCTTTTGACGGAAGGTATTTACCCTCGTTATTCTGCCAGCATTCGGTTACATATCCAACTACCTCAGCAGCTTCAAACAAGGTGTTGATATAAGTTATTATCTGTTTTGAAGGCTCCCAGGATTCGGGAATAACAATATCCGTGCCCTCGATCCAGCTTTTATCGACGATCTTCAGTTCATCCTTGCCGCCGATAACACTGTCCCAATCAAGAGCATAGCTTTCATCGTTGAAAGCCTGCCAGCCGTTATCCTTTGCCATTTGCACAATGGTTCCTGCAGTAACGGGTGCCGCAGAACCGTTGAAGGTCTGCCACTTCTTTTCACATTCACCCTCATGAAAACGGTTGTCTGCCCTGCTCCACTCCTCCCAATCGGATGCGGAATAGCCCTCGTGCTTGAGGGCCATTCCAATATTTATCCACTCCTGGTAATCGAGACAAGCAGGATCTATAAACTTTAAACATTCAATAAGGTTAATCTCTGTCATACGGTTACTTCCTTCGGTCTGTAAGTTACAGGGTCAATGGTGCCGGGCACACGCCATGAGTTTGCGGCAATACGGTTGATAAGCTGCATAGCCTGGTTAAACTGCCACGTACCAACGTTTTTAAAGCCGTAGCGTTCAAGGCAGCGTATCTGCTTTGGAGTGGTAAGCCCCTCCTGCATACGCTTCTGAATTCTGCCGAGAAGCAATTCTGCTTTACCTGCGTTGTCAATCTCATCGGCAAATATACCGAATTTTTCAAGAGCTGCCTTTTGTTTATCACTTGGCGGTGCCATCTGATAACCGAACGCAGGGACATAGTTGACAAGGTCTTCTGCTTGTATCGACATTTCATATTGCAGAGGATCCACAAGCTTGCGTTTGCGTTTGCGCATCTCCTCAAGCTGCTTTGCAAGTGACTCCTCACGCTGAGCGACAACATCACTTGCCGCCTGCTGTTCAGCTTCCGAGATATCTACAGGGCAGCCTGCAGCCTCAATGTTTTCGGTCATCTTCTTGGCTACCTCTTCGCTTTCGCAGATAAGGTGTGCAGGGTGACACAACTCGTGGCGTTCTGTATGCCACAGAAAATCAAGCAGAAGTAAATCCTCTTTACCCGGATGCAAACGTGTGCCCCTGCCGACCATCTGAGAATAAAGACTGCGTACTTTTGTCGGCCGCAATACTACAACACAGTCAACACTCGGACAATCCCAACCTTCTGTCAGAAGCATAGAATTGCACAGTACGTTATATTTACCGTCAGCAAAGTCTTTTTGAATATTTGCTCTGTCTTTGCTTTCTCCGTTGACTTCTGCTGCAGAAAAGCCCTTTTCATTGAGAATGTCTCTGAATTTCTGCGAGGTTTTGATAAGCGGCAGAAACACTACGGTTTTGCGATTTTTGCAGTTTTTAACCATTTCATCCGCAATCTGATAAAGATAAGGGTCAAGGGCACTTCCGAGGTCTGCCGCCCTGAAATCGCCGTTTTGCATTGACACAGAAGTAAGGTCAAGCTGCAGCGGAACGGTGAGGGCTTTAATGGGCGAAAGATAGCCTTCCTTTATAGCTTTAGGCAAGGTGTATTCATATGCAAGAGTCTCAAATACGGTGCCGAGATTCTTCTTATCTCCACGGTCGGGAGTAGCAGTTACACCCAACACCTTTGCACTGCTGAAATGCTCAAGTACTCTCTGATATCCTTCTGAAAGCACATGATGAGCTTCGTCAATTATGATGTAATCAAAATAATCTTGGCTGAATTGGCTCAACCGCTTTTCACGCATAAGGCTCTGAACACTGCCAACAACCACCCTGTACCATGAGCCAAGACAGCTCTGCTCAGCTTTTTCAACAGCACACACAAGCCCTGTTGCATTCTTGATCTTATCCGCAGCCTGGTCGAGCAATTCACCACGATGAGCGAGTATAAGCACTCGCCCACCGATACGCACACAGTCTTCAGTCACTTTTGCAAAAACAATAGTCTTTCCGCAGCCCGTAGGCAAAACAAGCAGAGTTTTGTCTACATTTTCCCATTGTTCAAAAATGGCAGCCTTGGCTTCACTCTGATAAGGTCTCAGTTCCATCAGAAGTTACCTGCTGTCCAGCCACCGGCAGGAGCTGAGGGAGCCGCTGCCTTAGGTGCAAGGAATTTCTTGATTTTATTAGCCTCTTTCTGCTGACCGTCTTTACCCGTCCACTTATCGACATAGACTTTGCAACGGCCTTTTGCACCCATTACGCCGGGCCAGTTCATCTTAAGCTTTTCGCCATGCTTACGTTGACCTATTGCGGTAAAAAACTCACAAAGCATACCTTCTGTCTTCTGATGAAGAAACAGATTATGTGTTATAGTCGCCTTGTTCTTGCCGTCTGTTACCTCGATTGTAAGCACCGCCTTGTTACAAGCAGGCAGCTTATCCGAGCCGTTGTGTCTGCCTCTTTCAAATTTTGTTACAGTGAAATCATATTCACCTTCCGGGAGCAGCACAAACTCACTGTCGTGGCTGATTTCGCTGTCCCAGTCAAGCTCACTCATTACTTCGTTAAATACATCACTCATGTTTATATACTCCTTTCAAATTAAAACGGTCTGTTTGATTTAATGATCTGAAAAACCTGCTCCCAAGCGGCTATAAGACAGCCATTGATAAAATCCTCGGGATATGACGTAATAGGTGTATCTGCAGGGAAATAGCCCTTCTGCGAAACCGCCTGCCTTATTTCATCCTCTGTTACAGAGTTGGCACGCATAAGGTCAGCCAATGCAGACGGAATTCCGGAAGGTATGTTATCGGGCGGTGTTGTTTGAACGACTTCGTTTTCATCCTCATCGTCAAGTACTGTTTCAAAATCAGCAGAGGGTGTTATTTTAGAAGCAGCTACACCCGACGGTATATATGCGGCTATTTCAGAATAATCAAATTTACATTCAGCAGGCAGACCCCAACGGTTCTTTGCGTCCCAGCAAGCGTGACGTGTGGAGTACATAACCCTTTCACTGCCATAGGCTTTATGTTTTGTGCCCTTATCGTCCGTAGCCATTACGATTGTTTTGTAATTTGCAAAGAGCATTGTGTCCGCCCATTCCTTGAGCAGAGCTGCCGTGCGCTTTTCGGTTTTTTTGAAACCGAGCTTGAGCTCATAACGGTCATATGCTCCTGCTTCGTCGGGCTGTTCAAACTTGATAAGCTGAGAGTGCGCAGAAATTGCAACATTGATACCTGCTTCGATTACGTCATTGAGAAGATTGAGAAATCTGCCGAATTCTTCATTTACCATAGTGAAGCCGTTTCCATAGCCGAAATCTTCAATGCTTTTCTTACCTGCCTGAGAGCAGATATGGTCAACACACAGTCGTTCTGCCCAGTCCACAGTATCTATGCAAAGCGTAGAACACGGCTTGTTGGCAATTACAAATTTGACCTGCTCCTTGAGCATAGCCCAGCTTGTGGGACACGGGTCAAAACGTTTTACATCAAGGTGCTTTGTGCTGCCCTCGGTGTCGATAAACAGAGGATTGGGAAACTGTGCAAGAAAGGTTGATTTGCCTACGCCCTCAGGGCCATACAGAAGCGTTTTTTGCGCTGATTTGATAATTCCGGATGATATTTTCATTGTCTATAAATTCCTTTCGAGTTTCTTCTATTGTTAGCTTGCTCTTGAGCTGTAGCCCACCTGCAATTGGATGGCTCATAGTTGCCGTTGACATCAATACGGTCTAATGTGCATTCCATATATTTCGCAGAAGAATCGTAACCATTTTCAAAAGCCCATTTTGCAAAAGCTGAAAAATCGTTCAACCATTCAGAGCAAATTCTGATTCCTCTGCCACCATATTGGAGATAATCTCTTCTCTTACTGTTATAACAACGCTGTTTCATTGAACGCCAAACAGCGTACAACCTTGTATCTGCAAGATGATGTTTTGCAGTTCGCGTATTTCTTTTAGACAATTGTTCAGAATGAATGCAACCACACGATTTTGTATTGCCTGTAGATAGACTCTGTGAATTAACTTCGGTTTCATTTCCGCAATCGCATTTACAAAGCCATAATGGACTTCTGTTTTTTGTGCCTACTCTTTTTATAACAGTAAGCCTACCGAATTTTTGACCTGTTAAATCGATGAAAGCACCCATTTAAAACTGACCTTCTTTCCATGTTTTGTTTTCCGTAGGCTGAATATAGCCATCTGAAATAATTACGCTGCATTCATCACCGGTGCTGACTCTTGTTGCAATCGCTTGCAAACCTTGTTCAGTGAGCCATTCACCGAATTCATTAAGCGTGTCGAGATCCATCTGCTCAAGCTTGTCCATAAGAACGAAGCCACAATTAGGATTGAGTTTGCGGACGATAGCTACCGCGCATTTCAACTGCTCGGCACCACTCATACAGTCCCATTTCTTACCGTTGTATGTAAGCCCACCTTCTTCAACCGAAAGCCCGGGAAGCGGAAGATCCGCACCGTTAAGCAGATCAGACTTAGCCTTACGCACGCTGTCTATTTCAACCGAAAGCACATCATACTGTCTGCGGAATTCCTTGGCTTCATCCTCAGCCTTTGCCTTATCAAGATTTGAGCGTACCTTTGCGTTGATACTGTCTATATCCGCAATGCTTCGCTCAAGTTCTTCCGTGCTCTCGTCCTGCAGTTCAGCTACGGTTTTTTCTGCTGTTTCAAGATCAGCCTTAACTTGCTGCTCTTTTGCCAGCAGTTCAGAGAGTTCTCGCTGAGCCGTAGCTATTCTGCCGGCAAGCTGAACGCTCTCTGCCCTAAGATGCTCTCTGTGTTCACGCTTACGCTGATTGGATCCATTACGAGCAAGTATTTCCTGTTGCTGCATAATAAGCTCCATTGCCGATACAGGAATCTCCGGTACATCCGGATAGAATGGGATTTCTGCAGCAAAGCTCTTTTTCTGTTCAGCTATCTGGCCGATAGCATGGCGTTTGTTGTAAATCTCATTTTCTTTGCGTTCAAGCTCATAAAGCTGATCACCAACACCGATTATCTGCAACAGCGTTGCTGCTTTTTCCTTTGCGGAAGAATTCATAAATCTCGGCAGATCTATTGCAAACTGTTCAACAAATTCATTGAGCAGTTGCTGTCCTGCCTTCCTGCCTTCCGGATCGGTAACTTTAAGGTCGCTGTTCTTGCCCTTGCGCTCAACTATAAGGCCGTTAGACAGTGTCACCTTAAGAGACGGTGGAATAACCGACCCTTCACGAACAGCGTTACTCGGACGGAATCTGTCACCACCCAGAGCCCAGGCAATACTATCAAGAACTGATGTCTTGCCCTGTCCGTTCTTTCCGCCAATCACCGTAAGCCCTGTAGGGCTCGGTGTAAGTTCAACAGCTTTGATTCGTTTAACATTCTCTATTTCAAGAGATTTAATAGTCATACTCATTATTTTTCTCCTTATTTGACAAACATTTGTTGCTGTGATAAAATTTAATTAACCACTTATGTGGTTGGTGTTTGTGTCGCTTGCAGAAACTATGGTCGGTAGCTGCAGGCGGCTTTTTTATTTACTCTCAATATGTCACCTCCTCGTATATACGCTCTCTGACTTTCAGTTCCTCCCTGGCAGTCAGCACCTTGCGTGTGTATTCGGTTGAATGTACGCCATTTGCCCAAAGCTTCCTCGCACCGGTAAGGCCGCAGTTGTAAATCATCAGAGCGTGTTCGGTGTCTCCGTCATAGTTAAGGGCATTTCGGAGCAGATATATACCGCCTATTACGTTTTCATAAGCATTGAACAAATCCGTAACACCGAGCTTTTCACGAAGTACCGGAAGATTGATTCGGTTAATTTGCATCAGACCACAGCAATCTGTTGTTTCGTTGTACGAATTACATCTGAACGAGCTTTCAACGCTGATGATTGCGAGCACGAGTCTGAAGTCCACACCGTATTCAGCACACATCTCGTGAATTAATATCTGAAGCTCATCGGTCAGCGGAACATCGTACAGCGTTGTGCACTCAAGCACCATACATTCTGCCTCTGTTGCCTTTTCAATACGTTTCTCTGTCGGTGCTTCAGCTTCTACTGTTGAAGCCAACACGAAGAGGACTAAGATAATCACCGCTGAAAGGATTGTTAAAACAATAATATATTTATTCATTATCCTGCCCTCTTGGTTAATGCCTCAGTGCTCTTAATTAGTCTGTTGATACGTACCTTTGTAACACCGAGATAGATCTTTGCAGCGATATATCCGATTCGGTCTGCAAGCCAATCTTCAAGGTCAATAAGCTTTTCTTCGTGGATGGTTGCGAAAAGGATTACGGCTAAGCTGATTAAAAATACTGCGTTCATTTGTTATTCCTCTTTTTTGCAAGTATTTTTCCGTAAACTCCGCACTCTTCAAGTGGCACTTCACGGATAACCTTAATTTTTGAAGTTCTGACTTTTCCGTCAGTGTTTTTAGGCATAACAATATCGCTTATCTTAACTTCACATTCGATGATTGCAAGGTTATGCCAACCACTGCCGAATCTGAGCGCCCAGTCAAGATGCGAAATATGAATACCAAAACTGCAATCAACATTGATATCCGTATCGCAGTTTTCTGTTTTGATTTCACCCTCCTTGTACTCAAAATTACTGTCAAAATCAGATATAAGACGGCCGTCGCAATCCTTATGAACAACTTTGTAAAAAGTTGCTTTGGTTTTTGTGTGTTTGATACCGTAAAAATCCATAAACTCGTGAATGGTTTTGGGCATATAAACAATTCTCGCATTACCGCTGACCTGTATCTTGCCGGTTAATAGTCTGTCGACTATTTGAGAGTTTCCCCTCGCTACAACGGAGCTGTTTTCCCTCGCTACAACGGAGCTGTTTTCCCACGCTACAACGGAGCTGTTTTCCCACGCTACAACGGAGCTGTTTTCCCTCGCTTCAACGGAGCTGTTTCCCCTCGCTTCAACGGAGCTGTTTCCCCTCGCTACAACGGAGCTGTTTCCCCTCGCTTCAACGCTCCAATAGTATCTTTTATTGACGGATATGCGGAATTTACTTTTTATGTATATTCTGCCTTTAAAATCATCAGGAATCATATTCATTTCTTCCTGAGTGGCAACGGTTATTTCAGATAATTTACTGTAATCTAATGACATAAAATCTATCCTTTCTATACGTTGAATTTTTTCATAAGATGTTCTTTAGCTATTCGCCAATGCCCCATTATTTTTGTTGCCTGAATATCACCGCTTTTGATTTTTCGCAGTACCGTGTCGTCACTCACACGAAGCACAGCCGCACATTCGGAAACTGTCAGTACAACAGGCATCAGTTCCCAATTTCGATAGTTCATGATGTACTCCTTTCTAGATACTTGTTTCTGTGAATAAACATTGACTTTCTACAATAATTTTTGTATAATATAATCGCCTTTATGGCAGAGAGGAGTTGGTTTTTATGACCAAACTTTTGACTTTGCCTGCTCCCATTGTATAAAGGTGTCTTCAGTGCTCGTATCACTCTAAACTACAGAGTTCCCGACACGCTCAATTACCATTTGAGCAACCTTATATGTTGTCAGCGATAAGGCACTTAGCAGAACCGGAACTGTAAAGTGACAACACCTCCCACAGAAGTAGCTTGTACGATAAGTTACGGTAGAACACCATACCTACCTGCAAGTTGTTTTGGGTTCAAATTTGGGCAAAAACTGTCAGAATCGTACTCTGGCATTTTTTGTTGACTTTGAAGTTTGAATTTTCAAACCTTGATTGTAAAAAAATATTTTCCGATTTCCTCTTTGACAATTTCCAAAAGATTGCAAATACTGGCAATTTCTAATGCGGTAAAATAGTGCCTACATTTTATTTTGTTAGTAAAAGCGTTCTCAGAAATGCCCAACAGCTTAGCTATAGCCGCCTGTGTGTAGCCATATTCCTTTATTCTTCCAAGAAGTTTATTAAAGTCAAATTGCATTTTAAAGCCTCCTTTCGTTTGAATTTTCAAACATATACTATCATTGATGTTTGATTTTGTCAATACTTTTTTCGTAAATTTCAAAAAAAATGTTGACCTTTTCAAACAAATGTGTTATTTTGGTGTCGAGGTGAAAAAAATGAATGTAGAAATTATCGAATCTACTTGTGATAGATTAAATCGTGCATTTGCTAATTCTTCGCTCAAACAAGCAGATTTAGTAAAATTAACAGGTATTGATAAAAGCTCTATTAGCTTATATTTATCTGGAAAAGTTACTCCTAAAGGTGACAAACTGTATAAATTAGCAATTGCTTTAAATGTTTCTCCTGTATGGTTGTCTGGTTTTGATGTTCCTATGAACGGCGACGAAACAACCGATGCTATAAACGGCGTTGCTCCCATCCTCCGCAAAGCCGTAAAAATCCCTGTTCTAGGTTATGTCAAGGCAGGCATACCAATGGAAGCGATTGAGAACATAATCGATTATGAAGAAATTAGCGAGGAAATGGCACGCACAGGTGAGTTCTTCGGTTTGAAAGTCAAAGGTGATTCAATGGAGCCGAAAATAAGCGAGGGCGATGTTGTTTTAGTACGCAAACAGGAAACGGTTGAGAATGGCGATATTGCTGTTGTACTTATCAACGGTGACGAAGCAACAGTAAAACGCTTCTACAAATCCCCTCTCGGCATCACGTTGATGTCAACTAACACAAAATATGGTCCGTTCAATTACACACCCGACGAGGTAAACAACCTGCCCGTAACTGTTATAGGCAAGGTTGTCGAGCTCAGAGCGAAATTTTAAATCGTTTGCTAAAAAATTTATAATTTGCGAAAAGAGATAATCTTATGAAAGATCTAATTAGTATCATTCATACTATACTTGTAAATATCAACTATATAATCACTGCTATTATGGTTTTTATGTCATTATATTTTTTATGTTCTCAAAACACTCACATAAAAATATGGCAAATAGCAATTATAATATTATCGCAAATAAATCTTTTGTTAATTCTTTATCGTCGCAATAAACTCGCTGAAGCTCAAGAAAAAAGGACAATTTTCACTTATTATGCTTATAATGTTTTTTTAGAATTAGCTAAATCAGACTATACATTATCAGATAATAATTTAAAGCCATACATATTTAATTGCCTTTCTTGTATAGAATCCGCTCGTAAGCCTTGGTATTCTAAAAAAAATTTCATTCATCCCATAGAATATCCCTCTTTTGACTCTCCTGACTATCTCATAAAATATACTTGGTATATAGAGCGACATAGTTATACTTCATTTCGAGATTATTACACAAAAAACTCACAAAAGAACGTACAACTTGCAGTATATCTTTTTTTATTTGATGTATTACTCTTGTCTTACCACAAAGTTAATGTTAACGAACCGATAAAAGAAAACGACAGCCCTTTTTTTGATTCACTTGCAAAAAAAATAGGATATACAATTGGTTGTACAGATGATGATTTAATTGAATATAAAAAGACCTTTTGTTCATTTGAAACAAGAAATAAATTAGCAAAAAAACTTACTTATCGATTAATACACTTAGACTAAAAAAGCTCCCCGGTGCGCCAACACCGGAGAGCGAATATAAACCAAAACCCCAAGCGACGAAACCAAGGGAGTGGTCTGCCTTATTCTACCACTCCCCTAACGAAAAAGTCAATATAATTATTATAAAGGAGTGGAAATATGCCGAAGAAAATGAACACTAAACGTGCCGACGGTCTCTATGCCGTTCAAGTATATATCGGTAAAGTTGACGGCAAACGAAAATACAAAACTGCATACGGCAAAACGCAAAAAGAAGCGGACAAAAAAGCTGAAGAAATAAAGCGGCAGCTCAATGCAGGAATTGACCTTTTATCAGTTGACACTTTCGGCTTTTGGTGTGACCGTTGGCTGAAATCAAAAGAAATCGAGTTGACCGAGGAACGCTATAATAACTACCGTGTAAAGCTCGCGTTAATTCGCAGATACTCACCTGCATTTGATACCTTTGAGGACAAAGAGAACGACCGCACGCTCGGTGCATATAATATTCAAAAAATACGCTTGTTTGAGCTTCAGGCTCCGCTTGATAATCTTTCTATAATGAATCCGTCAACGGGCAAGCCAACGGCAAAACAAACGCTTTCAGAATACAAGCGTACCGTACAAGCAGTGTTTAAATACGCTATGCATAACCGTGTTATAGAATTCGACCCTGCAGAACAGCTAACCATAAGTAAAAACGCACCAAAGCATGAACGCAGAGCCCTTGGCAAGGAAGAACAAAAACGCATTGTTGAATTTCAGCACGAAGCACAGCTTCCTGCAATGCTGATGATGTATGCAGGCTTGCGTCGTGGTGAGGTTGCCGCACTGCTGTGGTCTGACATAGATTTTATAAACAAAGCCATAACCGTCAATAAATCTTACAACTTTAAAGCAAATAAAATAAAAACACCGAAAACTGCTGCAGGTGTTCGCATAGTCCCGATGCCTGATGTGTTATGCGATTTTTTAAAGCAGCAAAAGAAAACAGATGCAATTGTTGTTTCTCGTAATGGCCGCCCATTAAACGAAAACGCCTGGCACAATCTACTTGATAAATATCTCGCTGATATGAATGCAAGCGTTACCGGCTGCAGCAAATTCAGCAAAAATCGCGTGTTTGTGATTGAGTTATTTACATGGCACTGTCTGCGGCATACGTATGCGTCCATTCTCTACGATGCAGATGTTGACGTTCTGACAGCACAGAAACTTCTCGGTCACGCCGATGTTAAAACAACTCTTGGTATCTATACGCATTTAAGTAAAGAAAAAGAATCGCATAATATAGAAAAACTTAACAGCTTTTTATCAGCAGATAACCGTGCAAAATATCAAAAAACAACGTGCAAGTGATATGCAAGTGAAATACCTTATAAACGGCTATGTATAGCGGTTTTAAATCACACTCCAAAACCGCGTGCCGAGGGTTCAAGTCCTTCTGCCCCTGCCAAAAATCGACAAGTTTCGACAGAGACTTGTCGATTTTACTTTTTCACTATTAACTCTTCACTTTTCACTCTTCTCTTTCGAAACTTGTCGATTAGGTAATAAGTAATAGTGAATAGTGAAGAAGTGCTGATGAAGCTTTTCTCCCTTTAGTCGAAAATCATTATATTTTACTAGGGTTCGAATTCATACGCAAAACTGCCGAAAATATCTTTTTGTAGCCCCTGCTAAAAAAAGCAAAACGGATACCGTTAGGTGTCCGTTTTGTTTTTTATGTTGTGCAAATGAGTTTTAAAGTCGCCGTGTTCAGGTCCGAAGAGAGCAACAAGGCCGCACTTTTTCTGAGAATATCTACGGTTGAAGAAAGGTAACGCAGAACGCCCGTATGGTTGGTGATCAGCCCGCATTTACCTTAAAAATCATATCCGTTTTCGGCAACAACGTCAGCGCCGCACAGAACTTTTGTTTTGCCTTTTTCATAATTCTTTCTTCCTCAACTTATGCAATTAATCAAAAGAAATAAACAGGTTGTTTTTTGCGATGTTTGTGATATAATTTGTTTATAAGGTAAAATGGTTTACATAATACGAACACATCAACAATTCATTAAGAAGGTAAATATATGGAAACACAACACGATTCATTGCAAGTCCTTTTTATAAGACATGCCGAAACCGATTATACCGATATCGGCGACCGTGATAACTGTGACGGTGAGCTTACCCCAAACGGTGAAATGCAATGTGTTCAGCTTGGCGAAAAGCTTAAAGACTTGCCGATTGATGCATATATTACAAGCTCTCTGCTGCGCAGCTTCAAAACCGCTGTAGGTGTCTGTAATGCAAAGGCAGATAAACCCTTGCTTGAAATCTGCCCTGAGCTCATTGAGTGCGGATGCACGCCGGGATATTACGGCTGCAACGAGGAATATCTTCAGAAATATTATAAAAACACAAGAATGTGCGAGAAGCTTTTCGGCACCGAAAGCTATGAATTCGGCTGTGAAGCGTTTGAGGATAATGTTATTCGTGCCCAAAAAGTAATTTCTTATATTAAAAGAAGATTTACATACGGAGAACGTGTTGCGCTCTTCAGCCACCACGGATTCCTCG
Source organism: Acutalibacteraceae bacterium (assembly GCA_045606785.1). Lineage (GTDB taxonomy): Bacteria > Bacillota > Clostridia > Oscillospirales > Acutalibacteraceae > UBA8612. Next base: position 41,981 of record JAZUSN010000038.1, read on the forward strand.
AGTATCTTATCCCCACGGCTCTGGGAGTTCAGCCGCACATTTTCAGGTTTGCGCTGGATAACACTTCTGTCACGGTTGTAGATTTCTGCCGCGACGGTAAAGCGGTGCTTCGCTGCGTAAACAAATAACTGATCCGTTTCGACACATAAATTAATCTTTAAGGAGATAATAAAAATGCAAGCTATAGTTAAATTCGTATTTACGATCCTTACAACCGTTTCAATTTTTTGCTCAAATCTGCTCTACCCCGCTACCGTCTATCCGGAAAGTGAAAACTTTGATTTTTCATTTCTTCAGTATCCGGATGAAGCAATTGTCACTCTTGAAGAAGCGGGTCTTACCGAGCAGGAGCTTGTCGGCAGAGCATCAGCCGAGCTTCCGGAATACGTGCAGTCCGGCGGTTATGATGATATAAACGGCATAACAATCTCGCCGTATTATACTGCCAAGATAAGCGGAAAAGAAATACCCGTTTATGCTTCGGTGGTTTTCATACGCGTTGACGACACAGGCACTCTCCACTCCTTCTCTGAAATTTACGTTGATTCAAGCGAAGAGTTTTCGTTCAACATTGAGATAACCGGTGCTGACGTTGAACTGAAAAACGCCATTGTATTACCTGAATCACACGGTGTGAAGGCCGCTTGCAAAAACAACACGGTAACTGCTTCAATCAACAAGACGGGTGTTTATACGTTCCTTTTCAACGATGCAAATCAATATTACGGTTACACGCTTATGGTGCGCGAAAAGGTTGATGAAGATAAAGAAATTGCCGCCTACATAGAGAAATACGGTGAGGATAGTGTTTGGATTCTCGATAAAGGCGTCTATCAATACGACTATGTCAACCTTGTGGGCGAAAAAAATCTTGTTATTTATCTTCGCGAAGGTGCTTACGTAATTGCAAACCACCTTTACGATATTGACTGCGCCGAAGATGAAAACAAATACTGGGAGCCTACCGCACCGGGAGACAACTCTATAGGACTTACAAGATATCCGTTCATCAATTTTTATAACTGCGAAAACATAACCCTTGCAGGCAGAGGCGTAATTGATATGACCCGACTCGACAGAAGAGAGAGAAGAGGGGTCGTTTTCACCAGCTGCAGCAACATAAACGTAAGGGATATAAAAATCATCAATTCACCCGAATGGTCATTCATTTCCTACTGCTGTAACGATTTGAACATTGACAATGTAGATATCATCGGCAACCGCGGCAACTGCGACGGCTTTGCAATATGCAACAGCCATAACGTGACAGTTAACAACAGCTTTGCAAGAGTGGCAGACGATACTTTTGAAGTAAAAGCGCTCGGCGGTACAATGGACAGCCGCAACATCACATTCACAAACTGCATTGCCTGGGGCGGATACGCACGGTGCTTTGGTATTACAGGCGAAGTCAACAAAATGATTTCAGACGTTACATTCCGTGACTGTGCCGTAATTTACCGTGACGGAATATGGGATAATGACAGAATAGGCTCACTTGTCGTCGTAGCTGAACAGACCGCCGGCAGCATTGACGGTATACTCTTTGAAAATATAGAAATTTTCCGCGATGAAGGCAGACCCATTCTCGTAAAGATATATGACGAAGAAGCGGAAAATTTCGAAATCAAAAACGTTGTATTCAAAAACATTTCCTACACTTCATATATGAAGCCGAAAATAGCAGGTACGGACAGCGACACAAACACCGTACAGGTTGAGCTTAACAATATCACGGCTAACGGAAAGCATAAGCAATTCCCGAAAACCGCGTTTACTATCGGAAAGTATTGTGAAGTAACTGCTGATTAGTATTTGTTAAAATATCTGCTCGAACATTTGGAGGTATTGTGATGAAAAAGCTTTTATCGGTAATTCTTGCTGTTGTTATCACTTTGAGCATTACACCGCTTGTATTTGCTGCGGGGACAACTTACTATATTGACAGCATTTCGGGCAATGACGAAAACACAGGCCTATCCGAAGCTTCTGCCTGGAAGACAGTTAATAACATCGCCTCTTTAACTCTTGAAGCAGGTGATAAAATTCTGTTCAGAGCGGGCGGCGATTATGATTGTGCCGTTACTCTCACCTGCTCGGGCACTCAGGATAACCCGATTGTTATTTCGTCCTACGGCGAGGGCGAAAAACCGCATCTCAATACCGATGCAAGAGATGCTGTTATGAAGCTTTTTGACTGCTCATATGTAACCGTTTCAGGCTTCGAGATAACAGCACACAACGGCGGCGGAATCTGGGTTGACGGTGTTACGAAAGAATCAAAGGGCGTAAAAATAGAAAACTGCGAATTTCACGATATGCAGAATTACACCGTAACCACACGTGACAATTATACCGAAGGCCCGATTTCGGGCAGAGCAGCAATAGTTATAAAGCGTTACGGCGGCTCACCTTATCCCGTCAACGATTTTCAGGCAGTAAACTGCAAAATATATGATGTCGGCAACGGTATATTTTTCACGGGTTCACAGGATTTGAACAAAAATGCACTTGTAAAGAACTGCGACTTTTATAATATGGACGGTGAAGCGGTTGTTCTTGAAGGCTGTGACGGTGCTCTGGTAACGCATTGCCGTGCCATAAACTGCTGCCAGGGTGTCGGCCTTGATGAAAACGGAGAGATCCTTTATTTCACCGCTGCAATGTGGACTCATTATTCATCAAACTGCACTTTCAGCTACTGCGAAATAGCAGGTCAGAAAAACTACGGCGACGGAATGACGGTGGATTTTGACCACGGCTCATATAACTGCACGTACGAATATATTTATTCACACGACAATATGCGCTTTATGTGCAACAACCCTGCTAAAGGCGGTAACAGAGGCAACACGGTGAGATACTGCCTGTCCGTCAACGACAATCAGGGCAGAAACAAAATCGGTGTATCCGACGGCGAATGGAATTTCAGCTTTTATAACAATACAATAATCAATTCGTCTGAATTCCAGATGACTCAGATTTATGATTCACTGTTTGCAAACAACATTATAGTTTTCAAAGACGGACATAAATTTTATCATATAAATAAAGAAGCAAAAAGCTGGAACAATGTTTTTGCAAACAACTGCTATTACAACACTTTTAATCCGTCGTTTGATAAAGATGCCTTAAACACTCTCCCCGGCTTTGTTGGGGGTGACGACCCGATAAAAGCATATCAGCTCGCAGAAGGCTCACCGTTAATCGGTGCAGGTTTTGAGATTAAGGACGGCTGTATGACCGATTTCTACGGCAATGAAATAACAAGCAACAACATCGGCTGCTATTCCGCCGACGGAGAGAATGCCGAGCTTGAAACAGAAAACTTTTTTGAAAAAGCCATAAGAATTATCCGACAGGCATTTAATATAGCGATTGAAGAAATACGCAAATTAATTATTGATATTTTTGAGTGATGAGACAACGAAACTTTTTTCTGATAAGCTATTTTATGAAATATATCACAAACTTTCGGCACCGAAAAAAGAAGAAATAAACAAACAAGAATTTTAAGAGGTGTTTTATGAGAAAAGAAATTGATATAAATACTTGGGACAGAAAAGAGCATTTTGAGTTTTATTCAAAAATTGCAACACCGCATTACTGCGTCGCATTCAATATTGACATAACCAATCTGCTTGCATTTACAAGAAAAAACAAGATTTCGTTCTATTATTCGCTGATATATCTTTGCACACAGTCGATT
>JAZUSN010000039.1:0-32963 GCA_045606785.1 Acutalibacteraceae bacterium
CTTCGCCGTCGCATTGCCGACGATACCGTTCCTGCCGCAGAAGAAGCAGAGAAATCTCCCGTCGAGGAAACGGAAGTAAAAACCGAGTCTGCAACTGTTTCGGCAGACGATGCAGATAATCCTCTTGCAAAACTCAGCCCGAAGAAACGTGAGGTTGCGGAGCTTATCTGTCTTGGCTACACTAACAAGGGTATTGCAAAAACCCTTGTCATTTCCGAGCATACCGTGAAGGATTATGTAAAAGATATTTATTATACTCTGGCGGTTCACAGCCGTTTGGAGCTTGCCGCCCTTGTAAACAATTACCGCCTGGCAAACAAAAAATAACAAACTTAAATCATATTTGATACTTGCTGACATATTAGATAATGATATCGGTATAAAAAGCAGGCAACACCACAAAAGTGATGTTGCCTGTCGAACTTTTATCTCATATCTGATAATGGGGTATAATCGGTGTTGTTTCTCAATATTCTTCTATTTTACCACTTAAAAGCAATTCAATATAGCTCAAAGGCTCGTTGTAAATGAGATAATCAAGTTCAGATGTTTCATACATATTATTTGCATATTCGTTTTCAACTGCGATGCAGTCGATTGATACCATAGAGCCGTCAATGCGTTTAACTTCAACACAGGCTGTATCAATGTTGAATTCACAAGATTTAATATAGTTCATTAGGATACCTCCAAGATTTATTGTTTTGAAAGTATTTCAGCGTGGGTTTTGGTGTGGTATCCTTAACTATGTGAAACTCCGCACTCCCAGCGGGAAACAGTCTGTGCAATGACGTTCAGTTTTTCTGCGACCTGCTCCTGGGTCAATCCCTTTGCAAGCCTAAATTTTTTAAGATTATCAGCAAATATATTATTCATAAGTTTCACCTTTTCAGTTTTTTTCGAAGCTTCTGATATGATTATATCATTCAAGTTTGAATTTGATAAGGTCTTATTTTGTGAACAGACTCTTGATTTATGCGCAAAAAATAACTCTCTGCAGGTCTGCAAAGGGATATAGGCTGTTATTAGGCGCTTTTTCTGAGTGTTGAAGCAGGCCTTTGTCCGCGTTAGGGAAAAGGAACTTCACTACCCAAAAGGCAATAAGTCCGCATATTGTGCCAGCAACTATTCCGCCGAATACGTCCGTGCAGTAATAAACCTGGACGTAGAGCCTTTGAAAAATCCTCGAATTTACAATAGGCATATTTAATCGACGGTATCCGATGCATACGGTCAAAATTTTTTATATTGTTTTTGCAGATTATTGACAAAAATAAATTGCTGCGATATTATAAAAACAAATCTAAATCAGAGGTGTTATTTATGGCAAAAACTGTTCAGGATATACTTGATATCATCAAAGCAAATGATATCAAGATGGTTGACTTCAAGATGGTTGACATCAACGGCCAGTACCGTCACGTAACCATTCCTGCAGAGAATTTCTCTGAGGACACAATGAAGAGCGGTATCGGCTTCGATGCTTCCAACTACGGTTACGCTGTTGTTGAGAAGAGCGATATGGTATTCATCCCCGATCCCGACACTGCTGTTATCGATCCCTTCTGCTCAATTCCCACTCTTTCAATGACCGGTAACGCAATGATTATCGACACACCTGAAAACCGTCCCCTTGCACAGTATCCCCGTAATATCATCAAAGCTGCTGTTGAGTATATGAAGAACAGCGGTGTAGCTGATGAAATGAAGATTCTGCCCGTGTTCGAGTTCTATCTGTTCGATAACGTCACATGGAACGTTGAAGGCAGAGAGATTGCTGTTGAAGTTGACGCTCAGCAGTCCTACTGGAATTCAGGAGTTGAGGGCCTCGGTGTTGTTGTTCCCAAGCAGAAGAACTATCACATCGCAAAGCCGTTCGATATTTCTTACGAGTGCCGCAGCGAAATGTGTATGCTTATGAAGGATGCAGGTATTGAAATCAACTACCACCATCCCGAGGTTGCTGCATCAGGCCAGTTTGAAATTGAGCCTCAGCTCGGCGAAGTTGTACATATGGCTGATGCCACAATGATGATAAAGTATATCATCCACAACACAGCTCTCAAGTACGGCAAGAGTGCTACCTTTATGCCCAAGCCCATCTATGGTGAGGCAGGCAGCGGTATGCATGTTCATATGATTCTTTTCAAGGATGGTCAGCCCGTATTCTCCGATGATAACGGCTATTCACACCTTAGTGAAACAGCTCACTACTTCATCGGCGGTCTTCTCAAGCACATCGGCTCACTCTGCGCTATCACAAACCCCAGCACAAACTCCTTCAAGCGTCTTGTGCCCGGTTTTGAGGCTCCCGTAACTGTCGGCTACGCAACCTCCAACAGAAGTGCTGTTATCCGTATTCCCGCTTATGCAAAGAGCCCCGATAAGCGTCGCTTCGAGCTTCGTAACCCCGATGCTACCTGTAACCCCTACTTCTGCTATGCAGCTATCCTTATGGCAGGTCTTGACGGTATCAAGAATAAGATTGATCCTCACGCAAACGGCTGGGGCCCCTACGATATGAACCTCTACAACCTACCCGAAGAGGAGAAGGCAAAGCTTCAGGGTCTTCCTGTATCTCTTGATGAGGCTCTTGATTGCCTCGAGAAGGATTTCGCATACCTCACAGAGGGCGGCGTATTCCCCGAGGAGCTTATCCGCAATTTCATCAAGACAAAGCGTGCCGAGGTCAGACAGCTTGCAGCTATTCCTCACCCTGCAGAGTTTGATAAGTATTACAACCTTTAATCCTTAAGTGTAACCTATAAAAACCGCAGCAGATACCACGTGTATCCGCTGCGGTTTCTTTTTTATGTATGAGCTGATTATTCGTTCGGTGTATCGGCGCACCAGGACTGAATATCCTTGAGGGCAAAAGTTCTCTCGGCATTCTTTTCAAGGTCAAGCGCTCTCATAAGCCATTGATCCTGCGTGTGCCATTCGTTGTGGCCGAATAGAATCTCTATGGGCACAATGCGCCGTGTGCCCGTGACCCCCTTATAGTTTGTGTAAACAATGCTTACAGCTTTTTCGCAGTTCATATAAAACAACATACCTTTCTGATAATCACGATTAGTGTAGGGTGAATATCTTACTGTAATTTCATTATAGACTACATTGCACGCAGGTGTCAATCGCTTGTTGTGTCGGGGAGAACGGCAGTGAACCCACCAAAATAAAAATAAAGGAGAAAATAAAAAATATTAAACAGTTTATTGTAATGTGTTGACTTATGTGTTAGAATACTCTTGTCAAAATTCCAAAAAACAAAAACGGAGGTACCGCAAATGAAGAAAAGACTTATGGCAATCGTAAGCGTTGTTCTGTGTGTGAGCATTCTTGCTACCACAGGTGTTTACGCTGCACAGACCCAGACCGAGTATAATTCTGTCGAAGAGTACGTTGCAGAGGCAAATGAGGATGATTCAGTTCAGACAAAGATCATGCTCTCCAAGTTTCTCAACAAGCTGAGCAACGTATTTATCAACGGCGTTCTCGGCAAGGCACTCAATATGATCATCCCCGATTCTGCAGCTGTTGCAGATTACGAGGAGTTCGATATTGAGAAGTATCCGGGCTTCTACAAGGGTATGGATACATTTATCGACGAGCCTCAGGGCGACAAGGTATGGAGCCTCGGCTACGGTAAGGCTTCCGTGCTTCCTGCAGACTTCGGCACAAAGAAGTATGCAAAGGGTGCATACCTTCCCTACGTTTTCGGCACAGAAATGTATGCTGATGAAGACGGCAAAGAGGAAGACCTTATGGCAAGAGTTGTTGTTATGAACGACGGCTCGGGCAGAGGTAACGTTGTATTTATCGCTATTGATGCAATGGGTCTTGCAAACTCTGACGTAAGACGCATCCGTGAAGGACTTGCAGAAGTTGCAAAGAAAAACAACATCGTGAGCATCAATGTTTCCTGCACACACATACATACAGGTATCGACTCACAGGGCGTATGGACTGACCCCGTAGGCTGTATCCTCAACAACATCTTCAGCGACGAAGTAAGATACGGCGTTGAGCGTTCATTTATCGATTCACTTGTTGCAGGCTCAAAGAAAGCTGTTGAAGAAGCTCTCGGCGATATGACAACAGGTAAGCTCTACTATTCAAAGATGGACATCGAAGATTATGTATGGGACAGAACAGCTCCCATCTGCTTCGATAAGGATATGTACAAGCTTGAGTTTGTTCCCGCAGATGCAGATAAGACTCCCACAATCATCACCACATTCGGCTGCCATCCCGAATCGGCAAGCTTCGATTGGGCAAGCGCTGACCCCGAAAAGTCTATTTCATTTGATAAGAAGTTTTCGGCTGACTTTATCTGGTACGCAGAGAAGGTTATGAACAGAGCAGGCTATAACTTCATCTTCCTCCAGGGTAACGTTTCAACAGTTACTTCTGCAAGACATTACACAGGTGACGGCATCGACCACACAGCTCATCTGTCAGCTATCCGTTACGGCTATGAAATCGGCTATATGCTTCTCGGTATGAGCATGACAGAGGCAGAGAGAATTGCTCTCAACGAGGCAACAGGCGACCTTCTCGGTATTGCTCAGTACAGCAACAAGCCCGACGAATATCCCGACTACACAATCTGGTATGAGGATATGGAAACTGTTGAGGCTGTTGAGGTCAAGCCCGTTCTCAACATTAAGCTCAAGCAGTTTACAGTACGTATCGACAACAACATTATCGCTCTTCTCGGTAAGACATCCTGTGCAGATAACTTTGTTCTCAAGGATGATGCAAGCAGATACTACACAGTTTCCGAGGTAGGCTACCTTGAAATCGGCGACGAGATGAAGGTTTATATGAGCCCCGGTGAAACATTCGGCGAGCTTCTCCTTGGCGGCAACGGTGCAGAAGGCTTTGACCTTAAGCCCATCAGAGAGCGCACAGGCGAAGATATCATCATTATGGACCTTATGAATGACGCAGCAGGTTACGTTGCTAACCCTGCAAACTTTGTTCTCGCAGGTCTTCAGTATAACGAGGAGTCCGGTGAGTTTGACAGCGACACATGGTGCCTTATTTCATACGGTCTCGGTGCTGCAACAGCCTTCATCGGCAACTTCTATGATGTTTATGACAGCGTAAAATAAAACATATTCAAGGCAAGAGATACCGCGGTGTCTCCTGCCTTTTGTTTTTGTGTGATTGACTTTACAGGTGCTTTGTTATAATATAAAAACAACTAAATAAGGAGGATATGCGAAATGCTCGAAACTCTCAAAAGAATGTTTGCGGTTATACTTTCATTCCTGCAGATGCTTGTTTTTAACGTCGGCTACGGTGAATATGTTGAGCCTCAGAAAACTCCCGGAAAACCAACAGAAATTATAAACGATATCAGCGGTGATACACCGCTGGCTGATTCAATCAAATATGCCTCACAGGTCAGTAATAAGGCACAGGCATATTATATTGATGCTGAGCGCTCTGCCTATGCAATGGAAAATGCAAACGCAGTGCTGACTCATACGTTGAATCTGCGCAAAAACAGCGCAACCCTTGCAGATAAAGAGGGCAATGCTTACGTTGCAGACAGCTTTGATTCATTCTATGAGCAGGACGGATACAGACATTATTTCTCAACCTCAAAGGATGACGGCAGAGTTAACACAATCCGCTTGGGTGAGTATTATTACGAGTGTCACGTCCGTGATTTTGACGCCGATTCGAAGCTTTTCAAGGTTGATAAAACATATCACCTTTTCGGCGACAGACTTTATGCACAGTACTCACTCTTTGCAGGTGAGGCTACAACCGATCTTGAAAATTTCGGCAGCGAGATCACACTTTATGCATCAACCGTAAAATCTGTTCAGGTAAAGGATAAGAACGGTGTTCACAATGACCTCAACACAATTGATTACGCAAGCGTTGAGTATGCTGCATTTGATATTGACGGTGTAGGCGTTGTCGGCTTTATTGTTCCGTCAGACGGCAGTACAAAGGAAACGGTTGTCGAGCAGTTCGGCGATACATATTATGTCAGACAGTATGCCGCTTACACAGCAGGTACAGGCATTAATAAAAACGATGAAACAGGCGGATATGACCTCAACTGCGTGACATTCGGTTTCAGAATTTATACCGACGATACACATTCGTTTGACGGTGTTGCAAAGGCTGCTTACCTTGAACGTAATCCGCTTGAAGGTATTACGGTTAACGGCGGCAGCGCAGAGGGCGCTTATATCGGCTACGATGCGCTTCGCGGTACTTATACCTTTTCTATGAAAGGTGTAGACTTCAACTGGGCTTACAAAAATCCCGATTATCATTTCTCAATGCCCGTCAGCATCACTTGCGACGGTGATGACAGAGAGATTTATGTAAGAACAAACGGCAGTAACGGTTGCCTTGAAGCAGGCGCAATTCTCGACGATGCAGGCAGGCTTGTGCCCATCAATGTTGAGGTTTGCAAAAACTTTCAGGGTGACGGCGGTGAACCCTTCTACAGCATAAAGGATTATCAGTACGGCGATTGCTTCTTCCCGCTTTCTCTGAAGGCGGATGAAAAGCTCGACTTTACCGTGCTCAACGTTTATCAGAATTGGGGCCACGCTCCTCTCAAGCAGCTTTCAAGCATTGAGTTCCACGTTTCATACTACCACCTTTCAACAGGCACAACAGAGTCCAATTGTATTGCTCCTTACTATGTGTATGATAAAGAAGGTTTCTATCTGCCCGACTTCCGCACACGCAGCGGTATTATGTGGGCTGAGCAGCCTCAGTTCAACTCCGTAGGTATTCTCAAGTTTGTTCAGTATAATAAGAGAACGCTCGGCATAAACAGCGGTGACGTGGTCGGTGAATACAAGAATGCACAAATTGACAGCGTAGGTTTCAACTACAGTGATATTACAACTGATTTTGTGTCGGATTGCGGCTCATATACATACACTCTCCGCCACGTTGAATTTCCGCAGACTGATGAAAACCGCACATATTATGAAGTCGAAATCGATTTTAACAGAGAGATAACCTTTGATAATTTCAAGCGCGATTTCGACCTGTTCTACTTCGACGGCAGATTTGTAAACTTCAACAAGCTCGGATATCTTGATGCTGATAACAACTGTAAGGTAGCACAGGTAGGTAAAGGCAAGGATATTTACTACACTCTCGGTAATGATTCTCCATATTTCAGCTTCTTCGATGTTACGGAAGATACAATGCACCAGGTGGATGCACACTTTGGCTGCAACTTTGCACTTATTGTAAAGGACAGCGAGATTATGATGGACGGAGAGAAGCAGGATATTGATCTTGCCGTTCACGATGATTCCACAAAGAACCTTACGGTTGGTTGTCTGACACTTGATGCAGAGGAGATTACCTTTATGCCCGGTGACAGCATTAAGCTCAATCTTGTGCTTCTTCCCTGGGGACAGGGCACAGAGAAAACGGACGATCAGGTAAGAGCAGTGCGTGAGGACAGCGGGCTTAAACCCGTAACAGTTACTGCTGTTACAGGTGAGGTTGAGGACGATGCACTTGTGCCCACAGTACGCGCAGAAAACGGTGTAGCAGAGGTCGTTGTTACAGGCGGCAGAAACTACAACGTCATCAGATTCAGCGGCTACGAAGAGCTCGAATGCCCCGATATTTACGTCAAGAACGGCAACGAGTGGGTTAATGCGGGCGTAAGCTCGGCCAACGGCTACGACGGCTACACGGTGCATTATAACGAGGACGGCACGTACGGTTTCTCCTTCACTTATTTCACGGATTCACCCGATACCGTACACTCATTCAGAATAGTTCAGCAATAAGGCAAAAAAATTAAGCCTCCCTTCCGGGAGGCTTTTTTATTTAGTCGAGTACGAGTGCTTTTTTCTTGCCTTTTTTGTTCTTGGGGTACTCTTTTATTCTGATAACAAAATCGAGGTTGATTGCTTCGACAGCACCGCTTTTTTCAATTAAGATTGCGCCATTGCTGACTTCTTTAATTATTCCCTGAAATTGGTGGCTGCTGTCAAATGCATAAACCAGACATTCTTTGCCGATGAATTTTTTTGCAAGTTCAACCATCTGTGTGTTGCCCTCCTGTTTTCTTTTTCTGATAAGCTTTCTGATTATTACCGCCTTGCGGTTTCGCATAATGATATACAAGGCAATAAACATAATAATTATCGGGATGAAAAGAGTTGGTTGCAACCGTGCACCTCCTTTGAGCTGGTTTTATTTAATTTCAAGCTCGATGCAATCGTAGCCCATAAGTTTGTTGCTGACGCTGTCAGGCTGATGTCCACCGATGAAGAGGGAAATCTTTCCGTCGGGGTCAACGCGTTCACCCTCGTCGTTGACTGCCTTTATCCAGTAGCGGTCAATATCCATTGTTACTTTTGCTGTGTCGCCCTTGTTGATTTCAACCGATTTAAGAGCGCAAAGCTGGAAGTGGGGTGTTGCGTAGCGGCTGTCGGTGTAGCTTGCGTATACCTGTGCACGCTCGTAGCCCGTCATATCACCTGCGTTTTTAATATCGACGCTGACGGTGATTTTGTCGTCGTCAATTGAATCTATCGCAGCGTTGCTGTAATCAAACTTTGTGAATGAAAGACCGTAGCCGAAGGGGAAGAGTGCCTCGCCGTCAATGTAGCGGTAAGTTCTGCCTTTCATTGAGTAATCCTCAAAATCGGGCATATTGTGGTCGCCTCTGAATATGGTAACGGGCAGTCTGCCTGCGGGTGAAAACTCGCCGGCAATAAGCTCTGCTGCGGCAAGTCCGCCTACCGCACCGGGATACCATGCGTGGATTATTGCCTTTGCGTGGCTTGTGACCTTTTCGCCAAGGTCGATTGAGCTGCCGCACATAAGAACAACAATAACGTTGTCGCAAACGTCGCATACAGCCTCTGCGAGCTTCTGCTGTGTTGCAGGCAGGTAAAGTGACTTTTTGTCGCCACATGCCGTGTAATCGTTGTCAAAGCCTGTGTCCTCACCCTCGATTGAGCAGTCGAGACCGAGAGCAAGAATCGTGACGTCAGCTTCTGCGGCGGTTGCAATGCCGTCGCTTATCATATTCTGGAAGCCGCTCCAATGGTTGAGCGATTCGTCGCAGTAGTTGCAGCCCTTTTCGACTGTTACGGTTGCATCCTTGAACACGCGGCGTACACCGTCTGCAACGGTTATGTATTCGGAAGCATAGCCGTTGTAGTTGCCCTCAAGCGCTGTTACGGAAAGGGCATTCGGACCGACGACTGCAATTCTCTTGCCGAATGTTTTATCCAGCGGCAGGAAGCCGTCATTCTTGAGCATGACCATACATTGCTGTGCGGCACGGTGGTTGAGTGCCTTGTGCTTTTCACAGTCAAGCATTTCAAAAGGCAGGTCGCTGTAAGGCCTTTTTTCTTCAAATTCGCCGAGCAGGCAGCGAATCATATAAAGTCGCTCTGCCGCTGCGGTGATTTCGTCCTCTGTAACAAGGTCCTGCTCGTATGCATCAATAAGTGCATCGTACGTATCGCCGCAGTTGAGGTCACAAGTGCATTTGAGTGCAACTGCTGCTGCCTCTGCCTTTGTGTTGGTGTAGTGGTGGTCGCGGTATATGTCGCCGAGTGCACCGCAGTCGGAAACGATGTAGCCGTCAAAGCTCCATTTGTTGCGCAGTACATCGACAAGCAGGTAGGGGTGAGCGCAGCAGGGGTCACCGTTGGTGCGGTTGTATGCGCCCATAACGCCGCAGACGCCTGCCTTGACCGTCTTTTCAAATGCAGGCAGATACGTTTCGAACATATCGTGTTTGTCGGCCTTTGCATCAAAGCCGTGGCGTGTTTTTTCGGGACCAGAGTGTACCGCAAAATGTTTTGAGCAGGCACAGGCTTTGTAAAACTCGCCGTCACCCTGTACACCGTTTATAAATGCTGTACCGAGTGTGGCGGAAAGATAGGGATCCTCGCCGAAGGTTTCCTGGCCTCTGCCCCAGCGGGGGTCACGGAAGATATTGATGTTGGGTGCCCAGAAGGTGAGACCTTTAAAAATATCGTGGTCGCCGTACTTGACGTGCTTGTTGTATTTGATTCTGCCTTCGGTCGAGATCACGTCACCGATTTCCTGTATAAGCTCGGGATCAAACGTGGATGCCATTGCTATTGTATGGGGGAAAACTGTAGCTGTGCCTGCGCGTGCAACTCCGTGTGCACCCTCGTTCCACCAATTGTAGGCATCTATACCGAGCCTTTCAATTGCAGGGGAGTTATAGAGAAGTTGAGAAATTTTCTCCTCAACCGTCATCTGTGATACTATTGCTTTTGCTTTTTTGAGAGCAGAGGACTTGTCCATAAAAAGGCTCCTTTTACTATGTAAATATACAAATAATATAAACTACAATCACTTTTCAGTCAATAAAAAAAGAAGGCTTCGGATGTAGAATTTCCGAAGCCTTTTTTGGTGATATTTTTATGCGTTTGCCTTGATCTCGTCCTGCGATACGATCTTGATACCGCCATTATGAAGTACCTTTGCGGCGGCCTCATTGTCTTCAACGCGGATTATGATGTATGCCTTGCCTTTCTCAGGTGTGAGGAAAGCGTATACATACTCAAGGCTTATCTGATTGTCTGCAAGCAGAGCCATTGCATCGGCAAATGCGCCGGGAGTATCTTCAATCTCAACAACAAGCACCTCTGTTACCGAGCAGGTAACACCTGCTGCCTTGAGTGCCTTCTCTGCTGCCTCATAGTCGGATACGATGAGTCTGAAAATACCGAAGTCGGTCGTGTCTGCCATACACAGTGCGCGGATGCTGACACCATTGTCAGCAAGATGTCTTGCAATTGCGGAAAGCTTGCCGTGTTTGTTTTCAACGAATACGGAAATCTGTTTTACCGGTGTCATAGTTATCCCTGCTTTCTTATTTGAAATTGTAGCCCAGGTCAAATGCCTTGAGGTTGAGCTCAAGGAACTTTGCCGGAACGGTTGCCTTGACTGCATCTACCCACATTTCGTAAGCGATGTCTGTTTTTGCTGCGAGAACACCCATAAGAACAACGTTTACAGCCTTGGATGAGCCTGCCTCAACTGCAAGTGAGAGTGCATCGATTGATGTGATATCTGCACCTGTTTGAGAAATAGCCTCAACCACGCCCTGCGGATATTCCGCTGCGCCGATAACTACGGGCATAGGGTCGATCTTCTGTGTGTTTACAATAAGCTTGCCGCCCTGCTTGAGGTAGGGGAGCCATCTTGCAGCCTCAAGCTGCTCGAAGGAGAGAATGTAGTCTGCTTCACCCTTTTCGATGATGGGGGAGTAAACCTCGTCTCCGTATTTTACATACGTTACAACGCTGCCGCCTCTCTGGCTCATACCGTGAACCTCGGAAACCTTAACGTCATAGCCTTTTGCTGTGAGAACCGCACCGAGAAGACGGCTTGAAAGGAGCGTGCCCTGGCCGCCTACGCCAACTATCATTATGCTCTTTGTTTCCATGGTAGCTTATTCTCCTTTCTCAATTGCACCGAATGCACAAAGCTGCTCACATACGCCGCAGCCTATGCACTGTGTAAAGTCGATAACAGCCTTCTTATCATGGAAGCTGATTGCGGGGCAGCCGATCTTCATGCAGGCCTTACAGCTGCGGCACTTGTCTGCGTTGACCTTGAGCGGCTTCTCGTGCTTGACGTACTTGAGAAGTGCGCAGGGTCTGCGTGAAATGATTACGCTCGGCTCTTCAACCGCAAGCTCTTCCTTGATTGCTGTTTCTGTCTCCTTGAGGTTGTAGGGATCAACTACTCTTACTCTGTCAATACCTACAGCCTTTGCAAGAGCCTCAAGGTTAACTGCCGTTGCAGGGTCGCCCTTGATTGTCTTGCCTGTTGTGGGATTTTGCTGGTGACCTGTCATACCGGTGATGGAGTTATCAAGAATAATGACGGTCGAGTTGCTTGCGTTGTAAGCAATATCTATAAGTCCTGTTACGCCGGAGTGAATGAATGTGGAGTCACCGATAACGGCAACGGACTTCTTTTCGTTTTCGGGGTTTGCCTTGTTTCTGCCGTGAAGCGCAGAAACGGAAGCGCCCATACAAATGCAGGTGTCCATCATACCAAGGGGAGCGAGTGCACCGAGTGTGTAACAGCCGATATCGCCGCTGACTGTGACATTCTGCTTCTTGAGTGCGTAGAAGAGACCTCTGTGAGGGCAGCCTGCGCAGAGTACGGGAGGACGGCCGGGGATTTCGAGGTCTGTTGCAACGCTTTCTGTTTCCTTGCCGAGGATGACCTTTGCGATAAGGCTCTGCGAGTATTCACCCTGAACGGTGAAGGCGTCCTTACCGATAACGTCAACGCCGTTTGCCTTGCAGTGCTCCTCAATAAACGGGTCGAGTTCTTCAAGGACATAGACCTTGTCGCACTTTGATGCGAAGTCCTTGATGATATCTACGGGCATCGGATAGACGCAGCCGAGCTTGAGGTAGGATGCGCTCTTGCCGAGAGCCTCTTTAGCATACTGGTAGCAGACACCGGATGTGATAACACCGATTTTTGTATCGTTCATTTCAACTCTGTTGAGCTCGCAGCTTTCTGCCCATTTTGCCTGGTCGAGAAGTCTCTGCTCAACAACAACGTGTCTGCCTCTTGCCATTGCAGGCATCATAACGTACTTCTGCGGATTTTTGACGTATTCCTTAACGCCGATGTCATTTCTCTCGCCGATTTCAACAAGGCTGCGTGAGTGAGCAACTCTTGTTGTCAGGCGCAGGATAACGGGGCAATCGAATTTTTCCGAAAGCTCGAAGCCCTTCTTTACAAATTCAAGGCATTCGGCTGAGTCCGAAGGCTCAAGCATCATAACCTTTGCTGCTTTTGCATAGTGGCGTGAATCCTGCTCGTTCTGAGAGGAGTGCATACCGGGGTCATCTGCAACTGCGATAACCCAGCCTGCGTTAACGCCTGTGTATGAGCCTGTGAAAACGGGCTCTGAAGCGACGTTGAGACCGACGTGCTTCATACCGCAGAATGCTCTTGCACCTGCGATTGCTGCACCAAGTGCAACCTCGGCGGCAACCTTTTCGTTGGGTGCCCACTCTGAGTATACGTCATCGTATGTAGAAATAAACTCTGTAATTTCCGTGCTGGGAGTGCCGGGGTAGCTTGAAACTACGCGTACTCCGCCTTCATAAAGGCCGCGTGCAACAGCATCGTTGCCTATTCTGAGCTCTTTTGCCATTGTATCTTTCTCCTTATTTGTTTTCTTTTCTTAGGTCAATAACTCTTTTTGCCTTGCCTACAAAGCGCTCGATCGTGCCGTGTTCAACAATGTTGATCTTGCACTGGATGCCGAGAACCGTCTGTATGCGTTTTGCAATCTTCTTCTGAAGCTCCTGAATCTTGCCGTAGCTGTCAAGAAGGCTGCTGTCAACAAGCTCAACCTGAACCTCAAGTGTATCTGCAAAGCCCTCTCTGCGAACAACAAGCTGATAGTGGGGGCTTACCTGATCCATACCTATAAGTACGCTTTCGATCTGGGACGGGAAGATGTTTACGCCGCGGATTTTGAGCATATCGTCGCTTCTGCCCTGAACCTTCTCCATACGCACGTGAGTTCTGCCGCATTTGCAGGGCTCGTAGTTGAGCTTTGTGATATCACGTGTTCTGTATCTGAGCAGGGGAATTCCCTCTTTTGTGAGCGTTGTGACAAGAAGCTCGCCGTATTCTCCCTCGGTCCTTGCCTCAAGGGTGTCGGGGTCAACGATTTCGGGCAGGAAATAGTCTTCGTTGAAGTGAAGTCCGCAGCGCTCTGCACACTCACCCGAAACACCGGGACCCATAAGCTCGCTCATACCGTAGTTATCCGTTGCAAAAAGTCCCCAGCCGCTTTCGATCTGTGCTCTCATTTCAGGTGTGCAGCCTTCTGAACCGAAGAGGCCGAGGCGAAGATGATAATCACTCATCGGGTATTCAAGGCTCTTTGCGGTTTCACACATATACAGTGCGTAGGACGGTGTGGCAACAAGTGCGGTCGTGCCGAAATCGCGCATATACATAAGCGCTTTTTCCGTATTGCCGCTTGAGTTGGGGATAACGGTAGCGCCGATTTTTTCAAGACCGTAGTGGAGGCCGAGAGCGCCCGTGAACATACCGTATCCGAATGAGATCTGTACGATATCGTCGCTTGTTGCGCCTGCGGCTGTGCAAAGTCTTGCCATACAGTCAGACCAAATGTCAAGGTCGTGCTTTGTGTAGCCGACAACCGTTGGCTTGCCCGTTGTGCCTGAGGAAGCATGGATTCGCACAATCTCCTTCATCGGCTTTGCAAAAAGGCCGAAGGGATAGTTGTCGCGAAGATCAGCCTTTGTGGTGGGCGGAATGTGCTTGATATCGTCAAGTGACTTGATCTTGTCTGCGGTGACGCCTGCTTCGTCGAGCTTCTTTGTGTAGAAGGGTACGTTTTTGTAGCAGTAGTCAACCGTCCACTTAAGTCTCTCAAGCTGAATTTCTTCAAGCTGTTTGCGGGACATTGTTTCTATATCTTTCTGGAAGAACATATTTTAAACCTCCGTGGGATTATTCTTTTTCGATAGTGCCTGTGTAGAAGAATGTGTTATCGTCAGCATGCTTTTTGTCAATCTCGGAAAGAATAACGCATACAAGTATCGAAGCAATCATTGCAGCGCAGGCAAAGGTCGGGCCCTTTGCGGCAAGTGATGCAAGCTTTTCGTTTTCAAAGCCGAACATTGTGAATACCTTTGCAACTGCGGGAATAAGTGCAACGCAGAAGCCTGTAAGTATACCTTTCCAGGCAGCTGTGCGGCTGAGCTTTTTGTAGTAGAGAGCAAGCACGTAGGGGGCGAGGAATGAACCGGAAATAATACCCCATGAGTAGCTCATCATATCAAGAATCGGTGTGTCGGTATTTGCTACGATATATGAAAGCACAACGAAAACGGCACAGAAAACTTTAGTAAGAACAGCTGTTTTCTTGTCGCTCATATTCTTTGCGTTTGAGCGGATAAGGTCAATTGTAACAGTTGAGCAGGCTGTGAGCGTAACAGAGCAGAGCGTTGAAACGGATGCAGAGATGAGAAGCACAAGCACAATTCCGAGCAGGATTACGGGCATATCTGCAGCCTTGAGCATATTGGGAACGATGTAGTCCTGTGCAGGCATATTCTGACCTACTGTGAAGAAACGGTGGCAAAGTGAGCCGATGAAGTATCCGCCGCCTGCAACAAGCAGGGCGAAGAACGTGGAAATGCTGATGCCGCGTTTTGCCTGGGCATCATCCTTGATGCCGAAATACTTCTGTACCATCTGAGGAAGACCCCAGGTGCCGAAGCTGGTCATAAGTACGGTCGCCCAGAGCGATACCCATTTGTTGCCGCTCATCGGTGCAAAGCCCCAGTCAGATTTTGCGTATTCGATAATGCCGCTGATGCCGCCGACCTGCTTGCTGCGTATTACAAAAATAATCAGCAAAGTAACGCCGAACATCATTACTAAGCCTTGAACAAAGTCGGCTCTTGCCTGAACAAGATATCCGCCGAGAACAAGAAGCACGAGCGCAACGAGTGCAATAACTATCATACAAACGTTAACGTCAACGCCGAGCAGTACCTCAGCAACGCTTGCGAGACCTTTGTAGACGGATGCCGAATAGGGGACAAGGAAAATAAATATAACGACAGCTGCAAAGGTTTTCATTTTCTTTGAAGAGTATCTCTTCTCGAGAAATTCGGGCAGAGTCTTGATTTTAAGTCTTGAAGCAACGTCGCGTGTACGGCGTGCGAGCACCTTCCACGCAAGCCACGAGCCGAATATGCAGTTACCTATACCGGCGAGTATGCCCCAAAGGCCGTAGCTCAGACCTGTGCCGCCGGCATAGCCGACAAACATAACAGCCGAAAAATAAGCTGTGCCGTAAGATAGGGCAGACAGCCATGCGCCTGCATTTCGTCCGCCTACGGTGAGGTCTGCAATGCTTTTCGACTTGCGCCCTTGAACAATACCTATAATAAACATCGTCGCTATGTAAACACCAAGTGTTATCCATAACGTTGCTTTTTCCATAAAATAGGACTCCCTTCTGTCTTTTGCGATTTAAAGCTTCAACGCTTTTACTCGGTAAAATGGTTAAGCAAAATATATTGGCAGTATATACCGAGAAAACAGTATATACAACCATATGGGGTATTTTACGCTATTTTTTTTGAATAGTCAATAGGCATATTGCTGATTATACAATTTATTACCTTTATTTACTTGTAACTTTTCATATATTTGCTGATTGTAACTTTCCGAAATATGTGTTACCTTATTAACATTGTTGTCTGACGATTAAAGAACGACGGGTTAACAATGGTTTAATTTTTTGAAAATTTTCGAAAAATATGTCACATTTTGTGTTTCTCAGGTGTTTTAATTTAAGGGGGCAGAAATGCGTCCCGAAAGAGAGGATGTGAGGTATTGGGCATCAAGTCGAAATATGACGGTGAATTACGGCATATTGAATATGCCGTAGAAAAGTACAGCAGTACGCTTTTCCGCATCGCGTACTCCATACTTTCAAATGAGCAGGATGCGGAGGATGCCATACAGGAGACCTTCATCAAGTATATGACTAAAGCACCGCTGTTCCGCGATTCGGATCACGAAAAGGCGTGGCTGATTAGGGTCGTTACCAACATCAGCAAAAATATGCTGCGCTTCAGAAACAGACATAACGTTCAGAACATCGAAGAATTTGAAAAGATCGGTGTTGTTGAAGAGGATATTGGCTTTTTTGAAATAATTATGCAGCTTCCGCCTAAATACAGGGAGATACTCAATCTGTATTACGTAGAGGGCTACAAGACAAGAGAGATATCGGATTTGATCGGCATATCTCCGACTGCAGTACGAAAACGCCTGCAATATGCGCGTATGCTTCTCAAAAATGAAATGGAAAGGAACGGTTTTTAATGAAACGTAAATATCCGGACAGATACATCAAAGTAATGAAACAGATTGACCTGAGTGAAGATGCAAAGAAGCGCATATGCAGAACCTGCGCTCTTCACAGCACTCTGCATCAGATCAAAAACGGCCGATATGCAGTTAATGCACAGGCGCAGAAGAAAACAAGCGACAGCTGAATTGAAATTAAACCGTAACAGGAGGAAGTAAAAATGAAAGAACCCACACTCTATAAGGTAGTAAAACCGATACTTGCGTTTTTGTTCAAGGTTGTTTACAGACCGACAACCGTCGGCACCGAGAATATCCCGAAGGACGGCAAGATAATACTTGCAGGTAACCACACTCACGTGCTCAACTGCTTCAGCGTTGCTATTGCAACAAAGCGCTGTGTTCACTTTATTGCAAAGGCAGAGCTGATGAACGGTATAGGTAAATACATCTTCCCCGGTCTCGGCATTATCCCCGTTGACAGAAGCAAAAGCGGCAAAGAGGCCGTGGTGAAAGCCGAGCAGTATCTTGAAGATGGTAAGCTTATTGCTATCTTCCCTGAGGGCACGGTAAACCGTACCGACGACCCGATGATGCCTTTCAAGGGTGGCGCGGTCAAAATTGCAATCGATACAGGCTGCGATATCGTTCCGTTTGCAATTACGGGCAAATATAAGCCTTTCAAAAAAGGTCCGACTATCAAATTTATGCCCGCAATAAAAGTTGAAAAAGGTTCACTCAAGGCAGCAAACAAGCTCCTTGAAACAACCGTTCTTAATGAAGTAATCAAGGAAGGAAACTGAAGAAATGAAAAAACCTGAAGACAGAGAGCTTGGATACAAGCTCTTTATGCCTTTGATGCGCGCTGTTTTTAAGCTCTACTACAATCCGCGCATCATCGGCGCAGAGAAAATCCCGCAAGAGGGTGCAATCGTGATTGCGGGCAACCATAAGCACATTATGGACCAATGCCTGACAATAATTGCAACCAAACGTATGATTCACTATATGGCAAAGAAGGAGTATTTTGAGGGTAAGTTTGCCTGGTTCTTCCGTGCCATGGGCTGTATCCCTGTTGACAGAACGACAACTGATACACAGAGCGTAAGATCTGCTATGAAGGTGCTCAAGAAGGACGGTGCAATCGGCATCTTCCCCGAGGGCACAAGAAACCGTACAGATGAGTTTTTGCTCAAATTTAAGCCCGGTACAGCTGCCCTTGCCAAGAAAACCGATGCATACATAGTGCCTTTCGGTCTGACCGGTGAATACAAGTTCAGAAGCAAAACACTTGCCGTGCGTTACGGTGAGCCCTTTAAGGCGGACGGTATGACCGCTGAGCAGGCGAACGAAAAGCTCTACAGCGAGGTAGAGCGCCTTATGCGCGAGGGCATAGCGGAAGAAGAGAAAATGAAAAAGTAAAATCGGAGTAAAAGGGAAATGAGAATTGGTTTGGACGTCGGTTCGACCACGCTCAAATGCGTTGCGGTCAACGACAGTGAAGAGATTGTATATAAAGCCTATGAAAGGCACTATTCAAAAATCGCGGAAATGAGCGCGAAGATGCTCGGTGAAATTCTCAAAGAGCATCCTGAATTTTCAAAATCAAAGCTTACAGTTTCGGGCTCGGCAGGTATGGGCTTTGCCCAGACGCTCGGCCTTGAGTTTGTGCAGGAGGTTTACGCCACAAGGGTTTCCGTATCCAGACTTCTGCCGGGTACTGATGCCGTTATTGAGCTTGGCGGTGAGGATGCAAAAATCCTCTTTTTCACAGGCGGCACAGAGGTGCGTATGAACGGCTCCTGTGCAGGCGGCACGGGCGCATTCATCGACCAGATGGCATCACTCCTTGAGGTTACGCCTCTTGAGCTTAACGAGCTTGCAAAGCAGAAGGAAAAAATCTACTCTATCGCATCGCGCTGCGGTGTTTTCGCAAAGTCTGATATTCAGCCCCTGCTCAACCAGGGTGCGGCAAAAACAGACGTTGCGGCAAGCATATTTACGGCTGTTGTCAACCAGACGGTTGCAGGCCTTGCACAGGGCAGAAGAATTGAGGGCAACGTTGTCTACCTCGGCGGCCCGCTCTACTTTTTGTCAGAGCTTCGCCGTGCATTTGACAAAGGCCTCAAAACAACGGGCAAGTGCCCCGATGAGGGACTTTACTTTGTTGCCCTGGGTGCAGCCTTCTGCGCAAAGGGGGAGGACCTTGACATAGCAAAGGTCAAGGATGAAATCGCTTCCTGCGTAAACAGCGGCGAATATCTCAGCGCAAAGCCTCTTTTTGCGGATGAGAAGGAATACAGCGAATTCCTCGCAAGACATTCTGCAAACCGTGTTGCAACAAGCGACGGTACAGCAGAAAACGAAAAGATATTTATCGGTATTGATGCGGGCTCAACAACGGTTAAAACGGCTGTAATCAACGCTTCCGGTGAGCTTCTTTTCAGCAAATATATGCCGAACTCCGGTGACCCCGTAAGGCTCGTAAAGGGCTTCCTTACCGAGGTTTACGAGAAATTCCCCGGCGCGGTAATCGGCGGCAGCGCCGTTACGGGCTACGGTGAGGAGATTATCAAAAACGCTTTCGGCATTGATATCGGTCTTGTCGAAACCGTTGCTCACTTCACGGCAGCTAAAAAATTCAAGCCCGATGTAGATTTCATTATTGATATCGGCGGCCAGGATATAAAGTGTTTTAAAATCAGAAACAATGCAATTGATAACATCTTTCTCAACGAGGCCTGTTCATCGGGCTGCGGCTCATTCCTGCAGACCTTTGCAAGCGCGTGGGATTATGATATTGAGAGCTTTTCAAAGCTCGGTCTTTTTGCGGACAGACCCGTTGACCTGGGCTCAAGATGTACCGTGTTTATGAATTCCTCCGTAAAGCAGGCACAGAAGGACGGTGCTTCGATCGAGAATATCTCGGCAGGTCTTTCAATCAGCGTTGTAAAGAATGCGCTCTATAAGGTTATCAGAGCTGCAAGCGCTGACGAGCTTGGCAAGAATATAGTCGTTCAGGGCGGCACCTTCCTCAATGATGCTGTTTTGCGTGCGTTTGAGCAGGAGATCGGCCGTAATGTTGTCCGCCCCGACATCTCGGGACTTATGGGAGCGTACGGTGCGGCGCTTACAGCCGCAGCAAAGGCTCCCGAAAAGAGCACGATAATCGGCAGCGACGAGCTGGCAGGCTTTGAGCATACGGTAAAGGCGGTAATGTGCGGCAAGTGCAGTAATAACTGCCGTCTTACTGTCAATACCTTCAGCGGCGGCAGACGCTTTATCGGAGGCAACCGCTGCAGCAAGGCTTTCTCTGACTCGGTGCAGGAGGATACGCTCAATCTGTTCGATTATAAGCGTCAGCTTCTTGCAAAATATGCTCCCGTTAAAGGTAAGCGTGAGACAGTCGGCTTGCCGATGGGACTTAATATGTTTGAGCTTCTTCCTTTCTGGCATACGTTCTTCACCGAGCTCGGTTTCGGTGTTGCGCTGTCGGAAAATTCATCGCGTGAGCTTTACGTCAAGGGTCAGCATACTATTCCGTCCGATACGGTATGCTACCCCGCAAAGCTTCTTCACGGCCATATAGAGTCACTGCTTGAGCAGGGTGTCAAGCACATCTTCTACCCGTGTATGACCTACAACATTGACGAAGCACTCGGCGATAACAACTATAACTGTCCCGTTGTCGCCTACTATCCCGAGGTTATCCGCTCCAATGTAGCAGGTCTGCAGAGCGTTAATTTCATTTCCGATTATCTCGGTCTTCACAGACCCAAGGATTTCGTGCCGAGAATTCACAGAATCCTCGTTGATAATTTCGGTGAGATATCACTCAAGGCTGTGCAGGCTGCGAGCGATAAGGCCTTTGCAGAGTACAAGCAGTATATGAACAACATCCACGTCACAGGTCTTAAATTCCTGAAGGAAGCCAAGAGAAAGGATATGCCCGTAATCATTCTCTGCGGCAGACCTTACCACCTTGATGCGGAGATTAATCACGGTATTGACAACCTCATCTGCTCCTGCGGTGCGGCTGTTATTACAGAGGATTCCGTCAGCCCGCTTGTCGAAAAATTCCCAACAAACGTGCTTGACCAGTGGACTTATCATTCGCGCCTTTATGCGGCGGCAAAGTACGTTGCGGATAAGAAGGATGACGACATAAACATTGTTCAGCTTGTTTCTTTCGGCTGCGGTGTTGATGCTATCACAACTGATGAAATGCGCTCCATTCTTGAGGATGGCAACCGCATTTATACACAGATAAAAATTGACGAAATTTCCAACCCCGGCGCGGTCAAGATAAGGCTGAGAAGTCTGTTTGCCGCAACGGGCAGATAAGGGGAGGCGAGAAGAATGAATCCTGAAAACAGAGTTGAATTTACCAAGGATATGATGGATTATACCTTGCTTGCACCCAATATGGCAGATATCCATTTTTCAATCCTTATCAATGTTTTTGCCGAGTACGGCTATAAGGTTGAGCTGCTTAAAAACGACGGCAGGGCAGTAGTTGACGAGGGACTCAAGCTTGTCCATAACGATACCTGCTATCCTGCGCTTCTTGTTATCGGTCAGCTTATTGATGCGCTTAACAGCGGCAAGTATGATGTTAATAAAACCGCGCTTATGATTACACAGTCGGGCGGCGGCTGCCGTGCGTCAAACTATATCCACCTTCTGCGCAAGGCGCTCAAAAAAGCGGGCTATCCGCAGGTGCCCGTTATATCTCTCAACCTTTCGGGTCTTGAGAAAAACAGTGGCTTCAAAATCAGAGTTTCAATGGCACTTAAGATGCTTTTCGCCCTTATCTACGGCGACCTTATAATGCTGCTCAAAAATCAGGTTGAGCCTTACGAGGTCAAGAAAGGTGCTTCAAAAGAGCTGACACAGAAGTGGATTGACGATATCAGCGATATGTTCCGCCACCGCAAGGGCTACTCGATGAAGGCAATGAAGAAGATTCTTCCCGAAATCACCAGGTCCTTTGCTGAAATTGAAGTGAAGAAAGTACCCAAGGTCAAGGTCGGCGTTGTCGGTGAGATCTACGTTAAGTATTCGCCGCTTGCCAATAATCACCTTGAGGAGTTCCTTTTCAGCCAGGGCTGTGAGGTTATGGTGCCCGGTCTCCTCGGCTTCTTCCTTTTCAAAACGGATAACAGGCTTGAGGATATCAAGCTCTACGGCGGCAAAAAAATCAAAAAGTATGCAATGCAGGTTGCCATATGGTTCCTTACAAAAATCGAAACCGAGCTTCGCAAGGGTGCCGCGGCATACGGCGATTTCTGTGTGCCCGAGCCATACAGTCACATCAAAGAAAAGTGCACGAAGATTATCGGCGCAGGCTGTAAGATGGGCGAGGGCTGGCTGCTTACGGCAGAGATGATGGAGCTTATCGAAAGCGGCTACGGAAACATCGTCTGTGCACAGCCCTTCGGCTGTCTGCCAAACCACATCGTCGGTAAGGGTATGATAAGAAAGCTCAAGGAGCTTTACCCCGAATCAAACATCGTACCGATCGACTATGACCCCGGCGCAACAAGGGTCAACCAGGAGAACAGAATCAAGCTTATGCTTGCCGTTGCACAGGAAAACCTGGAGAAATAAGGCAGTACGTTGTATTGATAGTTATATATTGATAAAACAGCTTTACGAAAATTGAAGTATAAAAAAGACAGCACAGATGAGGTTATTTCATCTGTGCTGTTTTATCTAATGCGCCGAGGTTTACTGTTTTTACAGATTGGCTTTGTGCGTATTTATATGCCTTATATGCACCGCCGGATGGCTGGTCTATAAAGAAAACCGCAAGGTCGGATTTATCTATCATATACCTGTTGCAGATTCCGTAAGCCCTCTTGGGATATACGGCATCAGATTCCTCGCAAACGTAGACCCAGTCGTAAAAACTCATAAACGAAGTGATGTTGTCGTTTACCGTTTTGTTCTCGTAGGGCAGAACAAGCGTAAGCTCGGAGTTGTTTTCACACGAGAAATCTTTCATCCGTTTTACAGCTGATGCCGCAAGGGTGTTAAAGTCTCCGCCGTAGCCTACAATAAACTCAATTTCGTCTTTTTGGTTTATTATATCTATTATCAGCTTGCCAAGCTCTTCTTCAAGCTCGCGGCGTGCCTGCGACGAAATACGCCTGTGCCCGAAAAAGCTGACAACATAAGGGTTATAAAACATAATTGCTCTCCTTTGTCGGCATTTGTTGATGATATTATACTTCTGCTTACTAATTAAGTCAACAGCAAACCAACGTATACTGATAAAAGTTCTAAGCAATATATAATTGAATTAGAAAAGCTTAGGAGTTTTGTTATGGGTAAAATTGTCAGTTTTAAAAATCGCGACAGATTTGTTCAGATAGGAATTACAATTGCAACATTGAGAAAGATACGTGGCTTATCACAAGAAAAGCTGGCAGAAGAAGCGGGTATAAGCCGTTCTCTTTTGAGCTATATAGAGGCTCCGGGTCTAGCTCATAATTTTACATTGGATGTATTTTATAACATTGCCGATGCACTTGACGTTGCGCCTGAAGATTTGCTTAAAGCATCTGTTTTGCCCGATACAATACTCAATAAAAAATCATAAAACTCCGTAAGGGGTTTTATTTTTTTGCCTATAATCAAATTCTTTTCTTGCCGTATGGACAGATTTTTGTCGCGTTTTCTCTGTGCCAAACCTCCTTTTGAAAGGACGAAGCACCGAAACGCCGCCAGTGGCGGATACAGTGAGGTGCTGAGGGGGGTGCGAAGCCGTGACGGAGGATTGTGAAACACATCAATCTTAATATACCCATCGCGTGTAGGGCAGGGTCTTGACCCTGCCGTCGTAAAAGCAATATGACGGTTAAAACGGCAGAGGCAAGCCTCTGCCCTACATTTGATAAAATAATTTCAGCGATATAAAAACTATGTCATTCTGAGCGAAGCGAAGAATCTTAATTAAACTCCCTCACGAGGAAACCAAAAGATCCTTCACTTCGTTCAGGATGACATCGTAAGAAAAGGTCTTGACCGTTCCGCCCTAGGGGCGGCAACCTGCCGCGAGTATATTTTACCTCCTTTTCAAAGGAGGTGGCGCGGCGAAGCCGTGACGGAGGATTGCAAATTCAGAGAAACTTATTTCGTTTCATCCCTTTTCTTCTGCGCCTCAACTTTATTGAGGTATTGGATGCAACGGCACGTTGCAGTTACTTTTGTCACGCGTTACAAAAGTAACCAAAAGAACTTTTGAAGTGTCAAGTACTCCGCTACGGCTGACGGATAAAACTCCGCTCGGCTTAACGGAACACAAAGGGTGTGTTCCGTCACCGCGACGGCTACAAAAGTCATCTGAATTTCAAGCTTCCTCTGTCGCCTGCGGTTCACTCGCTTGGATATTAATTGAGGCGTATCACCGTCAGCCTGCTCCGTTCAAGGTCACAGCATTTGTCGTTTTTATGTGTGATTTTTCTTTTATATTTTGCAATCCTCAGTCACCTGCGGTGACAGCTCCTTTGAAAAGGAGCTTATTTTACCTCCTTTTTAAAGGAGGTGGCGCGGCGAAGCCGTGACGGAGGATTGTGAGAAAAACGTCATCGTAAACGCTCACACCATGTCATCCCAAACTCTCACCACCATGTCATCCTGAACTCTCCCCACCATGTCATCCTGAACGAAGTGAAGGATCTTATACGGCTTTGATTTTTAGATTCTTCGCTACGCTCAGAATGACACCTATATAGAGTACAGTTGCAGTTTCTCAAGGCTTCCTCATTGAGGGAGTTTAATCAAGATCCTGAGCGTAGCTCAGATTGACATTGGCTTATACTGCCATATTGTTTTTCAGCGGCAGGGGTAAGCTCCTGCCCTATCTGCGCTTAATTCTGTTTTAATATCAATTTAATTATCAGACAAACATAAAAGAGGCACACTCCGCAAGGAAGTGTGCCTTTTCTCGGCGTTTATTATTTCTGTTTTGCGGCGGCGAGTTCTTCAAGGTACTCGTCGTAGGTCATCTTCTTGTCGACAAATGCGCCGGGTGTGACGTCGATAAGTCTGTCGGCGATCGTCTGAATAAACTGATGGTCGTGTGAAGTGAAGATAACGCTTTCGGTGAATTTCGTAAGGCCTTCGTTGAGTGATGCTATCGACTCAAGGTCGAGGTGGTTGGTGGGCTCATCAAGCAGGAGCACGTTTGCGCCGCTGAGCATCATCTTGCACAGCATACAGCGAACACGCTCGCCACCCGAAAGCACCTTTGCCTTTTTGGTGGCCTCTTCGCCCGAGAACATCATTCTGCCAAGCCAACCTCTGACGTCGGTTTCAAACACGAGGTCGGAGTAGCGGCGTATCCAGTCTGTGAGGCTGTCCTCAACGCCGTCGAAAAATACGCTGTTATCGCTGGGGAAATATGAGCGTGAGGTTGTAACGCCCCACTTGATTGTGCCCTCGTCGGGTTCGATTTCTTCTGCAAGAATCTGGAGCAGAGTTGTTTTTGCAACGGTGTCAGCGCCGATAAGTGCAACCTTTTCGCGCGGAAGAATCGTGAACGAAACGTTGTCGAGCACCTTTTTGCCGTCGATTGTTTTGCTGAGGTTTGCAACGGTGAGCAGCTCGTTGCCAATCTCGCGGTCGGGCTTGAATGAAACAAACGGAAAACGGCGGGAGGATACGGGAATTTCCGCCACGTTGATGTTGTCAAGCAGCTTTTTGCGGCTTGTTGCCTGCTTTGATTTTGATGCGTTGGCGCTGAATCGGGCAATGAATTCCTGAAGCTCCTTGATTTTGGCTTCTGCCTTCTTGTTTTGCTCGCGAAGCTGGCGCTGTGCCATCTGTGTGTATTCGTACCAGAAATCGTAGTTACCTACGCTCATTGTGATTCTGCCGAAATCTATATCGACCGTGTGCGTGCAGACCTTGTTGAGGAAGTGTCTGTCGTGCGATACGACGATGACCGTGCTGTGCAGGTCGATGAGGAATTCCTCGAGCCAATGTATAGCGTCAACGTCGAGGTGGTTTGTAGGCTCATCCATAAGCAGGATATCGGGCTGACCGAAAAGAGCCTGTGCGAGAAGCACCTTGACCTTGATGTCACCGGGCAGGTTTTTCATCTGCT
Source organism: Acutalibacteraceae bacterium (assembly GCA_045606785.1). Classification (GTDB taxonomy): domain Bacteria; phylum Bacillota; class Clostridia; order Oscillospirales; family Acutalibacteraceae; genus UBA8612. Next base: position 26,021 of record JAZUSN010000039.1, read on the forward strand.
CGTAATGGTATTCGTTTGTAACGCCAAGACCGTTGAGCAGTATCTCTGCGTCGCTTTCTGCGCTCCAGCCGTCCATTTCGGCAAAGACCTCTTCAAGCTCGCTGATTCGCATACCGTCTTCTTCCGTGAACTCTTCTTTGGAGTAAAGAGCTTCTTTTTCATCAATGATTTCGCAAAGCTTTTTGTTGCCCAGAAGAACCGTACGGATAACATCGCAATCGTCAAAAGCGAAGTGATCCTGCCTGAGGATTGAAAGACGCTCACCGGGTGTGATTACAACCTCGCCCTTGTTGGGCTCGATTTCGCCGGAGAGAATTTTGAGAAATGTTGATTTGCCTGCGCCGTTTGCGCCGATAATGCCGTAGCAGTTGCCTCTTGTAAACGTAAGGTCGGCACCCTGGAAGAGGGTTCTGCCGCCGTACTGAAGTGTAACGTTAATTGCCTGAATCAATTTTTCTGTTTCCTTTCTTATTCAGCTTCCCAGAGCTTTATCATAATTTTGCCTGCTTTGTATATGTCGCCGCAGCCGAGCGTGATTACAAGGTCGCCGCTTCTGGCGTTATCAACTACGTACCGTGCAACCTCGTCAAAGGTGTTGAACCATACGCTGCCGGGGATCTTTTCTGCAAGCTGTGAGGTGTAAACGCCGTAGGTGTTGACCTCACGTGAGCCCATGATCTCGGTCATAACAACTTCATCCGCAATTGAAAGCACACGTGCGAAATCATCCATGAGCAGGGATGTACGCGAGAAGGTGAAGGGCTGATGTACTGCCCATACCTTGTTGTAGTCCATCTTCTTTGCGGCGGAGAGCGTAACCTCAAGCTCTGTGGGGTGGTGAGCATAGTCGTCAACAAGTGTGATTCCGTTGAATTCGCCGATTTTTTCAAATCTTCTGCCGGCACCGCCGAAGCTCTCAATCGCTGCGGCACTTTCCTTGATCTCAACGCCGCTGACGTATGCAGCGGCAACGGCTGAGAGTGCGTTGAGCACGTTGTGCTCGCCCGGTATGCTGAGCTGCACCGTGCAGACGTTTTCACCGCGGTGGCAGATGTCAAACTTTGCATATGCGCCGCGTGTGTAGCTGATGTTTTCGGGGTAGAAATCGCAGTCGCTCGTGTAGCCGAAGGTTACGGTCTGCTTTTTGTCTGCGTTTTCAACAGCTTTAAGCACCTCGGGGTCGGATGCGTTGATAACGAGCGTGCGTGTTGTGAGGTTGCAGAATTTTGTGAATGAAGCAATGAGATTATCCATTGTTTTGAAATAATCCATATGGTCTTCATCAAGGTTAAGTATTACCGCAACGTCGGGGGAAAGGTCGAGAAACGTGTCTACAAATTCACACGCCTCACAGATTATGTTTTCTGTTTTACCGACTCTGCCGTTTGTACCTGTGAGAGGAAGTCTGCCGCCGATTACGGCACTCGGGTCCATACCTGTTTTGATGAAAACGTGTGTGAGCATAGCGGTAACGGTGGTTTTGCCGTGTGTGCCGCATACGCAGACAGCGTTGTCATAAATTCTTGTTATCGCACCGAAAAGCTTTGAACGCTCAAAGGTGGGAATTCCCGATGCCTTTGCCGCACACAGCTCGGGGTTATCGGGCAGAAGCGCCGCTGTGTAAACAATCATTTCGGCACCTTCTATGTTTTCTGCTTTCTGAGGCATTGAAACCGGAATTCCGAGTGCGCGGATTCTGCCGAGTGTTTCGCTTTCATTAACATCGGAGCCGCTTACCTCGTAGCCCTGTGCGTGAAGTATCTCTGCAAGGGGGCACATACCGCTGCCGCCTATACCGATGAAATGTACACGCTTTATTTCTTTCAGAAGCTGGTCAATAGTTTTCAAAACTGTCACCTCTCTGTATTTGTCTTATTCACATCTTACCATTATACCACATATTATGTCGCAGGGCAATTTGTTTTATATAATATTTTTCGATAAAAACGGAGGCGGTCAAACTATGAAGTTTCTTTTTGTCGGCGGTGACAAAAGGCAGGTCTATGCCGCTGATTATATCAAAGATCACGGTGATGCTGCAGAGCTTGTTTATTCCGGTGAGCAGCTTCGAGCTCTTATCGGGGATGCCGATTATACTGTGCTGCCCTTGCCTTTCAGCCGTGACGGTGTTCACGTAAACTTGCCGCCCGACAAAGGGGCTATATCGCTCGAAGAGTTTGTTTGCGAACTTAAAAAGGGGATGAATGTGCTTGCAGGTATGTCTACTGATGCATTTGCTGATAGGGTAGCTTGTAAAGGCGCAAAACTTTACGATTATTACAAAAACGAGTCACTCACGCTGCTCAATTCAGTTTCCACAGCGGAGGGTGTGATTTATGAGCTTATAGGTGGCAGCGATATAGATATTAATGGCTCAAAAACCCTTGTAACAGGCTACGGTAAGGCGGCTTCGGCGATTGCGGAAAGGTTGGTTGCTTTAGGCTCGGAGGTTACGGTTGCGGCACGCTCCGAAAGGGACAGAACGGCTGCAATATGTGATAGATGTAAAGCAACGTCACTTTACGAAATTGAGAGAGTTGCCGATACTGTGGACTTTGTTGTCAATACCGTGCCTGCCCCCGTGATCGATAAAAAAGTTATCGCCAAACTGAAAAAGAGCTGCGTTATGCTAGAGGTTGCTTCAGCACCCTACGGAATAGACTTTGATGCGGCAGCAGCACACGACATAAAGGTTATAAAAGCACCGTCTTTGCCCGGCAGAATTTCGCCTGCGAGTGCAGGTAAGGCAATTGCGAAAACAATACTGAGCATAGTGAAGGGATAGTGAGGGAGAATGGATAAATTGCATATCGGCTTTGCTCTGTGCGGCTCATTCTGCACTTTCGGCAAAGCCCTGGTTGTTATGGAGGAGCTTGTTAAAAGCGGCTGTGAGGTAACGCCGATTATGTCGCATACGGCATATTCGACCGATACGCGTTTCGGAAAAGCGGAGGAAATAAACGCACGCATCGAAAGCATATGCGGCAGACTGATTATCCATACCATAGAAAAAGCAGAGCCGATAGGCCCTGCAAAAATGTTTGACGTGCTGTTGGTCGAGCCGTGTACAGGCAACACGCTTGCAAAGCTTGCGTGCGGAATAACCGATACGTCCGTTACTATGGCGTGCAAGTCACATCTGCGTAATTCCAGACCCGTTGTGCTTGCCGTATCTACAAACGATGCATTGGGAAATTCAGCCAAAAACATCGGTCAGCTGATGAATTACCGCAACGTTTATTTTGTACCGCTTCGGCAGGATGACTGTGTTATGAAGCCACGCTCCGTTGTTGCGGATTTTTCGCTGACGGCAAAGGCTGTTGAATCTGCCCTCAATTCGCAGCAGCTTCAGCCGATTCTGATGTGAATATAGAATAAAAACAGCGCTGTGCTGACAAAACACAACGCTGTTATTATTTATGTAGCTATTATTCGTCATCTTCAAGGCCGACAAGCCAGTTGATGCTGACACCGAGAACCTTTGCGATTGCAACAAGCTCAAAGTCGGTGACGTAACGAAGCTGTCCCTCAAGTTTTGAAAGACCGGAAGCATTGAGGTCGATTCCGTTGATCTGAAGCTGTGTGAGCAGATCCTTCTGCTTAAGGCCGATTGCCTTGCGGTGTTGTTCGATTCGTGCTCCGACGATGTTACGGTCGCCGAGCGATTGCTTTCTTACTCTCATGCTGTAACCTCCTGGAAGAATGCAATAACAAATGGTATATATTTGCGGATGAAAATTCATCCGTGAGTTATTAACTTAATACGATTATAGCACTATAATTCCAAAAGGTCAATTACTTTCAATGCGAAATTTTTATACGATTAATTATATTGTTGAAAAAATAGACGGTTAATCTATACTAAATGTATATACGGTCTGAAAAAGAGCAGTCGTTACAAATTTATGTTGTATTCTTCACGATTTGTGATATAATTACAATGATTATATACTGTCTGTGTTAAGGCGGTCAAATTTTACCAAGAGGTGAAACAAAATGTCTTTCAAGCGTGACGGTGAGCGCGGCAGAAACCTGACTGCTCTGATGGATTTCTATGAGCTGACAATGGCAAAGGGTTATTTCAACAACGGCTTAGGCGATACGGTAGCCGTGTTTGATATGTTTTTCCGCCGTGTGCCCGATGGCGGCGGCTTTGCCATAATGGCAGGTGTTCAGCAGCTTATCGAATATCTGGAATCACTTGTTTTTACGGAAAAAGACCTTGATGTTTTACGCAAAAAAGGTTTTGATGAGAAGTTTCTTGACTATCTGAAAAATTTCAAATTTACTTGTGACGTATGGGCAGTACCCGAGGGTACACCTATATTTCCCGGTGAGCCGATCATAACCGTAAAGGGTCCGGTAATTCAGGCGCAGCTGATTGAAACTATGGTGCTGCTGTGCATCAACCACCAGAGCCTTATTGCCACAAAGGCAAACCGAATTGTGCGTGCTGCTGACGGCAGAGCTGTAATGGAGTTCGGCTCAAGACGTGCGCAGGGCTTTGACGGTGCAATCTACGGTGCGAGAGCAGCATATATAGGCGGCTGCGTCGGTACGGCCTGCGCAATGAGCGAACGCGATTTCGGCATTCCCGCACTCGGCACAATGGCACACAGCTGGGTGCAGATGTTTGATACCGAGCTTGAGGCTTTCTGCACATATGCAAGGGAATACCCCGATAACTGTACGCTTCTTATAGATACATATAATGTAATAGAGAGCGGTATCCCAAATGCGATAGAGGCGTTCCGCCGTGAGGTTCTGCCGCGTGGCTTCCGTCCCAAGGGTGTAAGACTCGACAGCGGTGACATTACCTACCTTTCAAAGAAAATGCGCAAGATGCTTGACGAGGCAGGCTTTGAGGATTGCGGAATCGTTGCGTCAAACTCGCTCGATGAGTTTATTATCCGCGATATGCTTATCCAGGGCGCAAAGGTCGATTCGTTCGGCGTAGGTGAGCGTCTTATCACTGCTTCATCCGCCCCGGTATTCGGCGGCGTATACAAGCTGGTTGCCATTGAGCGCGACGGCAGCTATATCCCCAAAATCAAAATCAGCGAAAACGTTGAGAAAATCACAACACCCTGCTTCAAAAATCTCTGGCGACTTTACGATAACAATACAGGCAAGGCAATTGCCGACGTAATTACTCTTGACGGTGAAGTGATCGACGATTCCAAGCCGTACGAGCTGTTTGACCCTGTCTACACTTGGAAGAGAAAAACGGTTACCGATTATACCGCAAAGCCCCTGCGCGAGAAGATTTTTGAGAACGGCAAGTGCACCTATAAGTGCCCTGACCTCAAAGAGACACAGCGCTACTGTAAGGAGCAGGTTGCAACCCTCTGGGATGAGGTTACCCGTTTTGAAAACCCGCACAAATATTATGTTGATCTTTCTCAGTCTCTCTGGGATGAAAAGAATAGATTACTCAGCTCAAAAACAAAGAAATAATATACGATAGGAGATTAAAATATGGCTATTATCCCTCGCAGCGAATACCCCCGCCCTCAGTTTGTGCGTGAGAGCTACATCAACCTCAACGGTGAGTGGGATTTTGAGTTCGATTTCGGCGTAAGCGGCAAGGCCCGCAAGATGTATGAGCCCGAAGCTGAATTCACAAAGAAGATTATTGTTCCTTTCTGCCCCGAAAGTGAGCTTTCAGGCATCGGATATAAGGATTTTATGAATGCTGTATGGTACAGGCGCAAGGTAGACCTTAAAAAGGGTGAGGGCAGAACTCTGCTCCACTTTGAGGCGTGCGATTACGAGACGACCGTATGGGTTAACGGTGTTGAATTTCCCGAGCACGTCGGCGGCTACACAGGCTTTGTGCTTGATATTACCAAGGCGGTAAAAGACGGCGAAAACCTGATTGTTGTCAACGCGGTGGACCGTCTGCTCCCCGGCACTCAGCCCAGAGGAAAGCAGAGCGAAGAGTTTTATTCGCACGGATGCGACTACACAAGAACAACAGGTATCTGGCAGACCGTATGGATTGAGCAGGTTGCCGATACATATATCTCCAATTCAAAAATCAGAACAGCTGACCTTTCAGGCATTATCAACTGCGACGTTTATATCACCGGCGATATCAGCGATACGGAGCTTCAGCTCACAGCTTACTATGACGGTGAAGAGGTCGGCACAGCTGTTGCAGACGTTATGTGCAACACCGTAAATCTTTCCGTAGCTCTTAATGAAGCTCATCTTTGGGAGGTCGGCAACGGCAGACTTTACGACCTGAAGTATGAGCTTATCAAGGGCGGCGAGGTTATTGACACTGCAAACGGCTATTTTGGTCTGCGTACGGTTTCCCTCAACAAAAATGCAATCTGCATCAATGGTAAGATTGTTTTCCAGCGTCTTGTTCTCGATCAGGGTTTCTATCCCGACGGTATTTATACCGCTCCCACAGATGAAGCACTCGTCAAGGATATAGAGCTTTCGCTTGCAGCAGGCTTCAATGGCGCAAGACTTCACCAGAAAGTATTTGAACAGCGCTTCCTTTATCACTGCGACAGACTCGGCTACATCGTATGGGGAGAGTACGGCAACTGGGGCACTAACCACACCGAGGGTTATTCTCTCGGCCAATTTGCACCGCAGTGGCTTGAAGAAATCGACCGTGATTACAGCCATCCCTCCATTGTCGGCTGGTGTCCGTTCAATGAGACATGGGATATGAAGGGCAGACAGCAGTGTGATGATGTGCTCAAAAATATTTACCTCATCACCAAGGCTGCGGATAACACACGTCCCTGCATCGACACAAGCGGCAACTACCACGTTGTTACCGATATCTACGATATCCACGATTACGAGCAGAATCCCGAAATATTCAAGGAAAACTACGACAAGCTCTACAAGGAAGGCGAGCTCCACGACAGATTCAAGGCACGTCAGACCTGGAAGGGTGAGCCCGTATTTATCTCCGAGT
>JAZUSN010000040.1:0-72974 GCA_045606785.1 Acutalibacteraceae bacterium
CATGCTGTAAAGATCCAGTTCAAATGAAAGATTATCAGTAACTGCTATAAGCTCACCACTGTGCTCGTTATCAACCTTATATATTTCGTATGACCCCTTATCACCCAAATCCAACGAAATTTTTTTGTTGGGCAAAGAGTCATTGTCGCTGTAATAAGTAAGTATAATTGTTGCTTTTCCGTTTTTATCCACACCGCAAAGAGAATAGAAATTTTCAATCTCATTTTGGGAAGCGATTTCTTTTTCGCAATCATAAAGGAAACCGTACCAATAAAAAGCATAGTATCCCTTTAACTTTTCATAAGTGTAAAAATCAAAAACACCGTTAAAAACCGAGGGACGGGTGTCATAATACATAAGCATATCAATGGAAGAACGCTGAGAAGTGCACATACAAGCCAATGTGAATGATGCGCCCTTAATGCCGTGAATTGCTTTAAGAGTGTAAACAAACTCTTCTTCCCACCCTTTTACATAGTTCCATTCGTTGAGTATGCTTTCTGAATTTTCATAACCGTATTTGTTTAAGAGTGTTTTTATTCTTTCTGCTTTTTGAACCATATGCACAGGCTCTGTGCAATAAATATGCCAGGAAAAGAAATCAAGCGGTACGTTTCTTTTTTGCATTTCCTGAAGGAATTCCTCTGCCCATTCTTCGTTATGTGCAAGTGCAGGACCGCCGATTTTCAAATCAGGAAAACGTTCTTTAAGATGCTTTGCGGTAATTTCGAACAAATCAAAAAAATCTGCTTTTGTTCCGCCCCATGTGCGCTTGTTCAATGAATCGTCAGGGTCAAGATCAGCTTCATTCCAGATTTCCCAATATTTCATATTAAGCTTATATCCATCTGCCCAACCCTCATTGTAATGTCGGATAATATGTTCGCAGATAACAGCCCACTTTTTGAAATCCTCAGGCGGAACGGTGCCATGCTTTTTTATCTGATGCTCAATTGTCTGACCTAATCTGAAAAATGTTTCGGTGCCTGCATCAAGACAAACTAAAATACTTTCATCCGTACACGCAAAATCATAGGATGCAGGGTCATAAGGGTCGGCATCGAAATCAGGAAAAATGCATGTAATATCATGGCTGTACGGACCGCCGTAAATGCCGCAAACAGCAGAATCGTGATTCCTGCTATATGGAATCCGCGCTGACTTATAATCCGTAAAATTACTGCGAAATTGGTCATTTGCGTGCCTTCTGTGCCAAGGTCCGCCGTTAGTCGCATTAAGAATTTTAAATTTGTTGCCCGAGCTATTCAAATCAAATTTTAATATTTCCATTGCAACCTCCGCCAATTCCTATTTATTTAGATAATTATAACATATATATTATTAGGTTACAATGTTGAAGTCCGTCAAAAGCCACAGCAGAGTTTTGCATATCATCAAGCCGCAAAAAAGAAAAGCACCGACCTACTGGTCGATGCTTTTTGGCTGGGGAATAGGGATTTTTATCGCCTCGCTTGCGCTCGTTGCGACTCGGCAAACTCTCCACCGGAGAGTTTGTTCGCTTCGCGAATTCCCTTCGCTGTTCGAATCCCTCTAAAACAGCTGCGCTACAAAAAAGAAAAGCACCGACCTACCGGTCGATGCTTTTTGGCTGGGGAATAGGGATTCGAACCCCAACAAACAGAGTCAGAGTCTGTCGTGCTACCGTTACACTATTCCCCATCGCGAGGAGTATTATATCCGTTTGCACAGTAAATGTCAATACCTTTTTTAAAAAAATTTTTTCGGCAGCATAATACAAAATTCAAAAAAGTGTTGACACGGTAAGCAAGTTATGATATAGTACATAAGCCGCATATTACGGGTCGCACTATAACTGTGCCCAAATCCGCCTGCTCACGGGCGGTACCCCTGAATAGCGAGACTTAATAAAAGAGGTAGAAAAATGTACGCAATCATTGAGACCGGCGGCAAGCAGTATAAGGTATCTGCCGGCGACACACTTTACATCGAGAAGCTCAATGTTGAAGCAGACAGCGAAGTTGTCTTCGACAAGGTTATCGCAGTAGGCTCCGACGACTCCATCAAGGTTGGTGCTCCTTACGTTGAGGGTGCAACAGTTACAGCTAAGGCTGTAAAGAACGGTAAGGCAAAGAAGATCGTTGTCTTCACCTACAAGCCCAAGAAAAACGAGAAGCGCAAGATGGGTCACAGACAGCCCTACACCAAGGTTGAGATCGCCGCTATCAACGGCTGATCAAACCATGATTCGCTTTAAGTTTGTCCGTTCGGGCAAGAGCACGGTCGGTTTTGAGTGCAGCGGCCACGCAGGATTCGCACAGGCAGGACAAGACATTGTTTGTGCCGCAGTCTCCTCCGCAGCCTATCTCACAGCAAACACGATCACCGATTCATTCAACGTCAAAGCGAATGCACAGGTCGATGACGGCTATATGCTTTTCACTCTGCTTGAAGAATCAGACGAAGCTCAGAAAATGCTTAACGGGCTTGAAGCTCACATCAGGTCGCTCGCGCAGGATTATCCGCGCAGCATCAAAGTAATTTACGGAGGTAACACAAATGCTTAAGATAAACATTCAGCTTTTTGCTCATAAAAAAGGTATGGGTTCCACACGTAACGGCCGTGATTCAGAGTCCAAGAGACTTGGCGCTAAGCGTGCAGACGGTCAGTTTGTTCTTGCAGGCAACATCCTTGTAAGACAGCGTGGCACACACATCCATCCCGGCACAAACGTTGGCAGAGGCTCTGATGACACTCTCTTCGCAAAGGTTGACGGCGTTGTCAGATTCGAGCGTCTTGGCAGAGACCGCAAAAAGGTCAGCGTTTACACTGTTGAGCAGTAATTAAACTACGATTCGAAGCGGCTGTTTCACTGAAAAGTGATTCAGCCGTTAAATTTTCAATATTTTTTTAAAATAAGTATTGACAAACGGGATAAAATATACTACAATAAACAAGCTTTTTGTGGCGGTATAGCTCAGTTGGCTAGAGCATTCGGTTCATACCCGGAGTGTCGTAGGTTCAAGTCCCACTGCCGCTACCACAACGGCCAAAGCAAACGCTTTGGCTACATATGGCCCGGTGGTCAAGAGGTTAAGACACCGCCCTTTCACGGCGGTAACACGAGTTCGATTCTCGTCCGGGTCACCAAAAATAAAGAGTACACTTTATGTGTGCTCTTTATTTTTTATATCACAGAGAATCGAACTCGCGAGAGTTTTTGCGTTTAGAAATTGATTCGGTGAATCAATTTCAGCAAAAAGCGGTGAGGCGGGTACCGAAAGCCGAAGACTTTGGGTCGCCGAGCCATAAGTATGCGTCAGCAGACGGTCGATTCTCGTCCGGGTCACCAAGAGTAAAGAGTACACTTTATGTGTGCTCTTTATTTTTTATATCACAAAAAATCGAACTTACATAATATCAAAGAATACAACATAAAAAGGCAGAGAGTTTTTCTCTGCCTTTTCTGTTTTATTGAGTTATGCCCATTAAAGCTTACAGATGTCTGCCTGTGTAATCAGGTGATAGCCTGCTGCCTCAAGAGCTTCTTCGGCTACTTCGTTGTTTTCAACTCTTATTACAACGTAAGCGTGCTTTTCCGTGCGAGCCATAAATGCATAAAGGTAATCCATATTGATCTTCTTTTCGTCGAGAACGCCCAGAGCAGCAGAAAGCTTGCCGGGAGCATCGCCGATCTTCACGCCGACGACTTCGTTTACCTTTGTAATATATCCTGCATCATCAAGAACCTTTTTGGCTTTCTCATCATCATTGACAATAAGACGGAGCATACCGAAATCCTGAGTTTCCGCAACGGAAAGAGCTCTGATGTTGATACCGTTTCCGGAAAGAGCATCGGTTATGCTAACCAACTCACCCTGCTTATTTTCAACAAATACCGTTAACTGCTTGATAGCCATATCCAATACCTCCTGTTTTTCAATTAGATCAGTTTTCTCTTGTCGATAACACGAACCGCCTTGCCCTCGCTTCTTGCAATTGCTTTAGGCGGAACAAGATGAACTGTGGGATTGATGCCGAGCATAGCCTTGAGTGCGTTACCGAGAGATTTTTCCATTGCAAGCACCTCGCTCACCTTGTCAGTGAACTTCTCAAGTGTCATCTCAACGTTGACCTCAAAGGTATCGGTGTTGTTCTTTCTGTCAACAACTATCTGGTAGTTGGGCTCATAACCCTCGTTGAGAAGAACCGTTTCAATCTGGCTCGGGAATACGTTGACACCGCGGATAATGAGCATATCATCGGTTCTTCCCATCGGCTTAGCCATCTTGACAAGCGTACGGCCGCAGGAGCATTTTTTGCGTGAAAGAACGCAGATATCACGTGTGCGGTAACGAAGAAGCGGAAAAGCCTCTTTATCGAGAGATGTGAAAACAAGCTCGCCCTTGCTGCCCTCGGGAAGCACTTCGCCCGTATCGGGGGCGATGATTTCAGCATAGAAGTGATCTTCGTTAACGTGCATACCTGTCTGCTCGCTGCACTCGAAAGCAACGCCGGGACCGGAGGTCTCGGTAAGGCCGTAAATATCGTAAGCCTTTATGCCGAGAGTTGCCTCAATACCCTTGCGCATCTCCTCGGTCCAGGGTTCTGCACCGAAGATACCTGCCTTGAGCGGAATATCCTCAGGCTTATAGCCTTGCTCCTTGAGTGTTTCGCCGATGTATGCAGCATATGAGGGAGTGCAGCACAGTATGCTAGCGTTAAGATCCATCATAAACTGGATCTGTCTTTCTGTATTACCGGAGGACATGGGAAGAGTGAGACAACCTACCCTGTGGCTGCCGCCGTTGAGTCCGGGGCCGCCTGTGAAAAGGCCGTAGCCGTAAGCAACCTGGCAAACGTCCTTGTTTGTGCCGCCTGCTGCCATAATTGCACGGGCACAACAATCCTCCCACAAATCTATATCATTTTGTGTATAGAAAGCAACTACACGTCGGCCCGTTGTGCCCGATGTAGACTGGATGCGCACGCAATCCTCAAGAGGCTTTGCAAGAAGGCCGTATGGATAGGCATCTCGAAGGTCAGCCTTTGTAAGGAAAGGAAGCTTGTGCAGATCATCAATACCGTTTATATCTTCGGGCTTCACACCCTTTTTGTCCATAAGATCTCTGTAGTAAGGAACGTTTTCATAAACGTGCTTTACCTGCTTGACCAGCTTTTGGGACTGAAGCTCTTTCATTTCTTCAGCCGACATTGTTTCAATTTCTTTCTGATAATAGTTTTGTGCCATTCTGAACACCCTTTCTTGAAGTTATTTCGGAGTGAAAAGGAATAAAAAAAACGTCCTCTGCATTCCGATTAAGAATACAGAGGACGAGAAAAGCTATCCCGTGGTACCACCTCAGTTCGCCACCGTCTCGCGACGGCAGCCTTGTCGGGTACTATTATACCCTAGTTCTGTGACGGGAACTCCCGTTGCATCCTACTGAGGATCTCTCCCGTTCAGTGCACTGCTAACAGAATGAATTCGTGAAGGACGCCCTCTTTGCCTCGCACCAACCGGCAACTCTCTCCAGATTCTTTCCAACCTACTGGTTTCTGCTCAACGCATTTAGCATAAACAAACGGCCCTTTGGCTCGCTGTCTATGCCTGCATTATATTCCTGCAATTTTAAAATGTCAATACTTTTTTCAAAAAAACCTGAGATACGTACGCCGTAACATCGGGCTCTTTTCATATTACAAACTCATATATAACCCAAAAATGCACCGCACTTGCAAACACGGCAAAAATATGAAAAACAACGTGCATTACGGGGCGTTTTCTTCCAAGCAGACAAAAGAATGCACCGATAAGATAAAGTGCGTTACCGAGCACCAACTCACCGAATGCACCGCTGTTGATCTGCCCGAGCAGAGGAACGGCGCTGCACATCATCAGAAAGCTTGATATGATATAAACCGCAACTGTTGCCCTGCGTGTTTTCTCAAAGAAAAACAGCTTTGCAGCCAGACCGAACAAGTTGCTAAACCAACCGAGCAGCAGCACGGCAAGGGCGTGAAAAACACTTATTTCATAAAGCGTCATCAGCGCACAGGGCGTTGCCGTGCCTGCAATAAGCATAGGCACCGTGGAGTGGTCGATAAGGCGCGCCGTAATCTTCTTTTTCTCATCCGTAAGCCCGTGGTAGACCGCCGAAACAGTATAGACCGCAACCAGCGAGAGGCCGTAAACGGCTGCCGAAACAACAGAGCGCACACCGTCTGCCTTAAGCAGAAGCAAAACCAGCGCAGGCACCGAAAGCAAGGCGGCAAAGGCGTGAGTTATGCAGTTTGCCCTGTCTACCCTGCCCGAATATTCAATTAATCCGATATCTTTGTTTATCATAGCAAAATCCGTCTCCGAAAACTTATGCGTTAAGGATACACCATTTTGCTTCTAAACTCAACTTTATTGTGTAAAAAAATAATAAAACGCATATGTATGCTGTTTTTTTAAAATACTGTTGTAAATTACACAAAGTTTATTGTATAATTTAGAAAATAAACACCGGGAGGTAAAAGCCAATGATAGCAGGAAAAATCGAAGACCTTAAAACCTACTGCAGCGTATGCCCCGAATTCGAAAACATATACGATTTCGTCAAGGAGTATTTCGCATCCCCCAAGGCTGACGGCAGCTATGAGCTTATCCCCGACAAGCTGACAGCCAACATATCCACATACACAACAGGTGATGCAGCCACCAAAAACCTTGAGGCTCACCGCAGGTATGCAGACGTTCAGATCGTGCTCAAGGGCGCAGAGCGCATCGACTGGGCACACATCACAGCCTGCACGGACGAAATCAGAGAAGAGTTTTCAAAGGGCGGCGACATAGGCTTCTATGCAGACCCCGAGTATATCAGCAGCATAATCCTCGATGCCGGCACCTTCGTCTATCTTCTGCCCGAGGATGCTCACAAGCCTTGTGTAAATGCAGGTGCTGACAGCGCTGAGGTTACAAAGGTAGTATTCAAAATCAAATTATAATAAGAGAGGTTGATAACTGTGTTAGATAAATTCCTGACAGAGAAGCTCAAGTTTGCTTACAGACAGGTATGGGGTTTCAATCAACTCGGTACATATTTAAGGCAGCTTTTCTCTTTTTCTCCCAAAAAAGTTATTGCCGCAATCGTTGCAATCGCCGAAATCTTCGGTCTGATTATTTTCGATTCAGCACTCACACCCAGAGGCGAAGCGCTCGATCTCACGGGATACGAGCTTGTTTTTGAGGATGAGTTTGAGGGCACTGAGCTTGACCTTGACACATGGCAGTATTGGGGCACGGGCGAAGAGCGCGGCGGCTACTGCTACTCCCCTTCACAAACAAAGGTTGAAAACGGCAACCTCGTAATCACCGGTGAATACCTTGAGGACGGCGCACTCGGCGAAGGCTGGTACTGCGGTGACCTTGCGCTCAGAGAATGGTATAAGCAGGGATATTTCGAAATCAAATGCAAGTGCAGTGCAGGCGGCGCAATGTGGAGCGCATTCTGGATTCAGGCAAAGCACCCCTATGAAGCCCAGTACTCCCAGGGCGGCGTAGGCGGCGCTGAAATTGACATCTTTGAGGCTATGGATTGGGGCGATAAGCTTTCTCACAATGCCGTTGCACAGACAATCCATTGCGCAGGCGTTGACGGTGTACAGGAGGGCTTCCAGTCCAGAATGCTCGGCTGTTTCAAGGGCAACGATATCTATAACGAATACAACACCTACGGACTCAAGTGGACCGAGGACGAATACATTTTCTACATAAACGGTGTTGAAACCGCACGAAGCACATTCGGCAACGGTGTTTCGCAGGTAGAGGAGCAGGTAAGAGTTTCACTTTGCCAGGGTTCCGCAGAGGCTCTTGCAATGCTCGACCCCGAAACATATCATACCGAGTTCGTTGTCGACTATGTAAGGATTTATCAGATTGCTGAATAAAAAGGAGAGATAAAGGCTATGGAACAATTCTTGACAGAAAAGCTCAAATTTGCCTACAGACAGCTGGCAGGCGTCAAGCAGCTTGGCACACATTTCAAGCAGCTCTTCTCATTCTCACCCAAAAAGATTATTGCAGCTATAATTGCAATAGTTGAAATTTTCGGCCTTGTGCTGTTTGACACACCGACAACACCCAACGGACAGCAGCTCGACCTTTCAGACTACAAGCTCGTTTTCGAGGACGAATTCAACGGCACAGAGCTTAACACAAACGTCTGGGAGTACCGCGGCAGCGGCCCGCGCAGAGGCGGATTCAACGCAGCAAGCCAGGTCAGAGTTGAAAACGGCAATATGATAATCAAGGGTGACTACCAGACAGACGGCACCTACGGCGAAGGCTGGTACACAGGTATGGTCAAGCTCAGAGAAAGATACTGCAAGGGCTATTTCGAAATCCGCTGCATCTGCAACCCCGGCGACGGATTCTGGAGCGCATTCTGGATCCAGGCTGATTCACCCTACACCGCATCCGTATCCAAGGGTGGCGTAGGCGGCGCTGAAATCGACATATTCGAATCAATGAGCTGGGGCGACTTCATCGGTGCAGACTCCGTTTCACAGACAATTCACTGCGCAGGTGTTGACGGCGTACAGGAGGGCTTCCAATCCAGAAATCTCGGCACATTCTACGGCAAAAACATCTACACGGAATACAACACCTACGGCCTTGAGTGGACCGACACAGAGTACATTTTCTACATCAACGGTGTCGAATCCGCCCGTTCATCCTTCGGCAACGGTGTATCTGAGGTGCCTGAGGACGTAATTGTTTCGCTTGAGATCCCCGCAGTCGAAGAGCTTGAAGCGATTGACAAAGCATTCAGCACGGAATTTATTGTTGACTATGTAAGAATTTACCAGATCGCCGAAACCGAGTGATATTGGAGGAAACAAAATGTTTGACAAATTTTTGACAGAGGTGCTCAAGCTTGCACCGTGGCAGATGCGAGGCGTTGAGCTTCAGAAAAAATACCTGAAAAAAGCATTCACCGCAGGCTCAATAAAGAAGGCAATAGCCGCACTGATTGTTGTTGCAGAGCTTATAGGTCTTACCGTGTTTGATCTTCCTGCAAGACCGCTGGGCGACGAATTGGATCTCACAGGCTACTCTCTGGTTTTTGAGGATGAGTTTGAGGGCAACGCACTCAACACAAACGTATGGGATTACAGAGGAAGTGGCCCGAGAAGAGGCGGATTCAACGCTGAAAGCCAGGTTAAAGTCGAAAACGGCAAAATGATTATGACAGGTGAATACCAGACCGACGGCACATACGGCGAGGGCTGGTACACCGCTATGATCAAGCTCAAGGAGCGCTACTGCAAGGGTTACTTTGAAATCCGTTGCATTCTCAACGAAGGCTCAGGCTTCTGGTCAGCTTTCTGGCTTCAGGCAGATGCACCCTACACCGCATCAATATCAAAGGGCGGCATCGGCGGCGCTGAAATTGACATAATGGAAAGCTATAACGACGAAACCCACAAGCGCTACAACTCCATAGGTCAGACCATTCACTGCGCAGGTGTTGACGGCGTGCAGGAGGGCTATCAGTCTGAACGCCTCGGATATTACACAGGCAACAACATCCATCAGGAGTATAACACCTACGGTCTTATGTGGACTGACGACGAGTATATTTTCTATATAAACGGTGTTGAAACAGCGCGTTCATCCTTCGGCAACGGTGTTTCTCAGGTAGCTGAGGACGTTATAGTTTCGCTCGAAATTCCCGACGAAACACAGCTTGCCGCACTCGACAAAGGCACTTACCACACAGAGTTTATTGTTGACTACGTAAGAATCTATCAGATTGCAGAATAACAAAAAAGCTTGCAGAGGTTATGCCCCTGCAAGCTTCTTTTATTTTAACATCTCTATTATTTTGTCAACACATTGCTCTGCGGTAAGACCCGAACAGCTGAGCGTTAAGTCGGCATATTTTTCGTAAAGCGGCTTGCGCTCATCATAGAGCTCAGCTACCGTAGTGCCGTTTTTCATTGCAACGCCGCGTGTGTGAATATCGCCGAGCCTTCGCTCAATCTCCTCAAGAGGAAGCTCCAGGTAAACCACCGTTCCGTTTGCGCGAAGGTGTGCCATCGCCTGCTCACCGTATACGGCGCTGCCGCCCGTTGCAACAATGCTGCGCTCAAAATCGCAGGCGCAGATAACGTCGTTTTCAATTTTCAGAAACTCATCCGTGCCGACAGCGTCAATAATATCACAAAGGCTTTTGCCGTGCGAATTCTGGATGATGAGGTCGGTATCGACAAAGCTGTAGAGCATTGATTTTGCCAGCAGAACACCGATCGTGCTCTTGCCTGCACCGGGCATACCGATAAGTACGATGTTTTTCATTTTATCCTCTCCTTTTGTCTGAGGATATTTTATATCAACGCTCGGATTAAATCAACAGCTCAAAGAATAAAAGCCCCGTTTCTGCAAAAAATATTTGCAGAAAGCGAGGCTTTGTTTTATGGACAAAAAGACTTACCGGAAGCTTGTGCACGAGGCTGTGCCGAAATCACCGAAGCTGAAGAATATTCTGTTAGCTTTTATTTTCGGCGGCGGAATATGCACACTCGGCCAGGTGTTGCGAAACGTTTATATCTACCTCGGCGCCGCCAAGGATACGGCGTCAACCCTTGTTGCCGTGACGCTGATTGCTCTTGCCGCGGTGCTGACAGCCGCAGGAGTTTTCGATAAAATCGCACGCTTTGCAGGGGCAGGCACGATTGTGCCGATTACGGGCTTTGCAAACTCCGTAGTATCACCCGCAATGGAATTCAGCACCGAGGGATACGTTCTCGGCACAGGTGCAAAAATATTTCAGATTGCAGGACCTGTTATCGTTTACGGCACAGTGGCGAGTGTAATTTACGGAGTTATTTACTGGATAACGACATTGTTCTAACGCAAAAGGCTTGCCGATTGGCAAGCCTTTTCTTATAGCAAATCATAAGTTTTGAGTTTGATATTTTTGCTTTTTAGGTAGTCTATAAATAAAGTTTTCTTTTGGCGTTGTTCTTTAATAAAGCAATGCATTGAATATTTATTATTTGCGGTTTTAACGAGGATATCAAATGATCCGTCCGCATTATGAACATCAATTCTTTGAACCTCCTCTATTGGAATAGAAATAATTTCTTTCTTGTGTAGAATTAAAATATCGTCAATAATCTCAACAGCAACACCGGTTTCTCTTTTGGTTTTTACGAACATAAGAAAGAAAACAATTGCACAGATTGAGGACACGATAATAAAAGTCAGCGAAATCGTTTCTAACCACCAGACAGAAAAAACAGCAATATTAACACAAAAAATAATAGATAGAGAGAACCAAAACCAAGCCCAGTATTCAGAATAATAAGCTTCAAATTGTTTTTTCATATATTCCACCTCACTTTATTTCATTATACCACACCGCTGTTTTAAAGTAAATATTTTTGCAAAAGGGTGTGTCCTATATTGACAGCACCGAGGGATACGTTCTCGGCACAGGTGCAAAAATCTTTCAGATTGCAGGACCTGTTATCGTCTACGGTACAACCGCGAGTGTGGTGTATGGGGTGATTTATTGGATAACAACTTTGTTCTGATTTATTATTTCTTCTTTATTCAGTATTCTTTGTTCCTTAATAGAATAAAGAAAAAATAATAAAGAATAATGAATAAAAAAGGAAGGCTTGACCGTTTGGTCAAGCCTTAAAAATTCTTTTGAAAAAACCTTTTTATTTTGCTTTTTGGTTTGAATTGCGTGGGAACAGGAAATGGCTTATCCAATACCCACGGCAGTTCAAAAATATTGCTTATCGAAATTGTAAAATAATCACCCGTCTGTTCATTTGGTGATGCAAATCCGTTGGTAATGACAAGGTTGAAAAACAAATCGTCTTGTATGTCTATTTCGTATTGTCCCATAGTAACAACTTTGCCACATACAGTATAGTCAATACTGATATATTGAATTGTGTTATCTGATTCAACACTCATACACTCGTCGGGCTTCGTTATATCCACGCCAAAGTCAGCAAGAAAAGATTCGAGTTTGGGGAACTTACCTTTGATTTGTGCATAGAAATTCTCGCAGCATTCGCACTCGCAAAGCAAATGTGTTTTATGATATTCTATCGTTTTCTCAATATCAACTTCAAATATATATTCACCTTTTTGAATCGTGGTCATACTTACACCTCCTCTTTATTATACCATACCGCCGTTTTTATGTAAATATTTTTACAATCGGTGTGTCCTATATTGACAGCACCGAGGGATACGTTCTCGGCACAGGCGCAAAAATCTTTCAGATTGCAGGACCTGTTATCGTTTACGGTACAACCGCGAGTGTGGTGTATGGGGTGATTTATTGGATAACGACATTGTTTTAAAATTATTATCTATTCAATATTCTTTATTCTCTATTCTCTCTTGTTCGTCGGGCAATCCCTCCGCCCCTTCGGGGCGCCTCCCTTCAGGCAAGGGAGGCCTTTTACGTTGCCGCCGGAATAATATTTTTGCACGCGATTGATTTATCGGATAAATTAAGGGCGGATAATATCCGCCCTTGAGTTTTATTTTTTCTGTGCCAGCATCCAGGCAAGCAGTTCTTCGGAGAATGCCTTCTCCCAGCTGTTGTGGCCGACTCCCTCATAAAGAGTGCACCTGACATCGGGGTTGCTTTTTTTCAGGCAATCAATAATATCCGTTGTGTTGTGCGGCAGCACGACCTCGTCATCAAGGCCGTGGAAAGCCCAGACAGGCATTTTCAGCACTCGTGAACCCCACGCCGCACCGCCGCCGCAGCAGGGAGCAATTGCGGCAAACATATCGGGGTATGCCATAGCGGTATTCCACGTGCCGAAGCCGCCCATACTGATACCGCAAAGATAAATTCTGTCGGTATCAACCGAAAAATCCGAGGCAGTTCGGTCAAAGAAAGTTTTAAGACTCTCTGTCCTTGCTGCCCAGAACGTATCCGACGGACACTGCGGCATTACAAGAATGCAGTCCTTAAGATTTTCATCATTCACGATGTTGGCAAAGCCGTGCACAAGCACCTTGTCAAGCTCATCTGCACCGTTGCCCCTTTCGCCGACACCGTGAAGCTGAAATATCACGCCGGGGGTTGCGCTGATTTCTTCGGGCACATATGCAATATACGGAAAAACTTTGTCATATCCCGTCTGTCTGATAATCTTCATACCGTCACCTCATCAAAGTCTGATTTTTCTTATTCGCAGGCGGTTGAGCGTGCTGCCGTCCTCAACACCGCCTGCACAGTAAGCAAGCAGAATCTCACCGCCGTTTGTTTCGTGAACAGCAACATAACAGTAGCCTGATCTTTCGTCTGTTTCAATAAACTCACAGTCGGAAAAGGTTTTTGCATCATCCGTGCTTACAGCCACCGCAAGCGGTGTGCGTGCACCCGTCCACACGCCCTCAACTTCTTCACTCCTGCCGTTGTAAACGGGTATCGGATTCCATAAAGCTATGATTCTGCCGTCGGAAAGCCGCTTTGCCGAAAGAGGCGAAACAGCGCTTGTAAAAGCGGAGGGACGCGGCTCACCGAAGGTTTTGCCGCCGTCAATTGAAAACGTTTCGTACTGTCTGCCGGAATCTGTGCGAATCCAGCACCAGAGTCTGCCATCCTCAAGCTCAAGCAGACCGGGCTCCTGAACGCCCGTTGTACAGCCTCCCGAAACAGGTATCGTGATACCCTTTGTAATAGTATGCCACGTATATCCGTCATCATCCGAAGCAAATATATAGAGCTCACCCGGCATAATATCGTCGAGCTCTTTGCCGTCTGCCGAGAGAATCGTGCCGTGCTTTGCCGCAGGCACGAGAATTCTGCCGTTTGAAGCGCGTATCACCCTGTCGTTATTTACGACAAAATATCCGCTGTTTTCGCTGCAAAGCACGGGCTCGCCCCAGGTTTTGCCCTCATCATCGGAACGGATAAGATAGCTCAGACAATTTGTAATTTGGCTTTTAGCAAGAAAAAACATACCTATATCGCCGTTTGCCATACGCATAAAAGATACAGACATTATGTTATCCGCATTAAGCCGCCTGCGAGTGATAAGCTCATACGGCTCACCAAATGTTTCACCGCCATCGGCTGAAACACAGGCGTATATATCCGCCGCTGCGCCGTCATCATCGCCGTCAGCTGCATAATGTGAATAAGCAAAAAGAATATCGCCGTTATCAAGAGTTATAAAGGCCCCCTCGCTGTTTCGGTTATTCATTTTGCTCGGTGCCAGATCGCATATTATTTTGCTTTGCATAGTGTTACTCTCCTTGAGCTTTCATCTTTTTAACACCGGATTGCAGCAGATGCATACAAAGAAGCGTGAGAACGAAAAGCACCGCCTGGAAATACGGAAAAATCGCAGTTGTAAGCCCCTGCGCAATAAAGCCGAAAACAATCGGCAGCACCATTATACCGATATAGGCAAAGCCCATCTGCGAGCCGATAACAGCCTGCGAGAGCCTATCGCCGAAATGGATGGGAGTGAGGTAAGTGAGGTTCGGATACATCGGGCCGATACCGAAGCCGACAAGGAAAAGACCTGCCGACGAAATAAGCCTGCCCTCAACAGGCAAAACAGCAGCGTCAGACCGACAGCCAGCACGGCACAGCCGATCTTAATTTGTGCCCAGGGCTTGATTTTATCCGCAACAAGGCCCGAAACAAATCTGCCTGCTGCAAGGCCGACAAAGTAAAGCATAGTTGTTCTTGCGGCAAATTCAGGCATAAAACCGCGGCACTGCACGAGGAACGTGCTGCTCCAATGAGTGCAGATAACCTCAATGCCGCAAGAGGTTATAAACAGCATCCACGTTGCTCTGACGGCAGGCATTTTGGCAAGGGTGAGTATAGGCACGTTTGCCGCCTTTCTCTCCTCCTCCGTCTTTGTCTGCGGATGCGCTTTTTTCCAAAGCGGGATCGCAATGATTGTAATTATTGAAATAACAGCCTGCAGGGTGAAAGCGAGCATATAGCCCTTTCGCCACTCATTCTCGTGCAGACCGATTGACATCAGATAAGGGCTGACCGAAACACCGATGCCGTAAAAGCAGTGAAGAAAGCTCATCTGCCTTGCGTTATAATGCATTGCAACATAGCTGTTTTGCGCAGCATCAACCGTGCCTGCACCAAGCCCGAGCGGTATTGCAAACAGGCAGAGAAACAAAAAATTACCAGACTGAGAAAAGCCGAGAAGCGCCAGCGCTGTAAGCGTTGTGCTCACAGCGGTTACGATTGCTGTTCCGAAGCGGTTGATAATTCTCGTGCTCATAAAGCTTGAGATGATCGTGCCGGAGGATATGAGCATTGTAACGGCATTTGCCGCCGAAACGGGCAGATCCAGCTCTTGATAAATCGCGGGCCATGCCGTGCCGAAAAGCGAATCGGGCACACCGAGGCCTATGTAGGCGCAGTAAATTACAACCAAAAGAAGTGTTGCCATAGTATGTTCTCCAAAATAAAGTATTAACGAATTGATTTGTCAATTCAAATTATGTTGCATTGCAACAAATCATGCGTTTAGCAAATCATAGCCATAGGCCAAAGCATTTTCATCGCATTAACGCATTTGCGCCTCAACTTTATTGAGGCATCGGATACAACGGCGCGTTTGCTTTTTTGTTTCGTACAAACTTATCTCGTTTTATCTCTTTTCTTCTGTGCCTCAACTTTATTGAGGCATTGGATGCAACGGTACGTTGCGTTACTTTTGTCATTCGTTACAAAAGTAACCAAAAGAACTCTTGAGTTGCAGGCACTCCGCTACGGCTGACGGGTTAAACTCCGCTCGGCTTAACGGAACACAAAAGGTGTGTTCCGTCACCGCAACGGCTACTAAAGCCATCTAAATTTTAAGTTCTTTCTGTCGCCTGCGGTTCCCTCGCTCGGATATTAATTTGAGGTGCTTAACCGTCAGCCTGCTCCGTTCAAGGCCACAGCATTTGTCGTTTTTATGTGTGATTTTTCTTTTATATTTTGCAATCCTCAGTCACCTGCGGTGACAGCTCCTTTGAAAAGGAGCTTATTTTACCTCCTTTTGAAAGGAGGTGGCGCGGCGAAGCCGTGACGGAGGATTGTGAAACCAGAGCAACCTGTTCCGTTTCAGCACTTTTGTTCTGTGCATCAATTTTATTGAGGTATTGTATGCAACGTCACGTTGCGTTACTCCAACACGGGTTTATCGCAGAATTCGACCACGGGCGCACCCTTGAGTCCGTCAGACTCAAACACAATAATTTCGTTTTCTCCCTCTCTTAGAAGCGAGGCAGGAATATAGAGCGTTTTCTGCGGACCGATCTCCCAATATCTGCCGATATTGAAGCCGTTGATTACGACAAAGCCCTTTGTGAAATTATCGAGCCTTAAGAAAGTATCCTTAGCCTCATCAACGGTCAGACTGCCTTTGTAAAACGCCGATTTTTCTTCCGGCTGAGCCGACGTAAAGCTGAGCTTTTCAAGGTTATCCATCGGCAAGGGATAGACGTTCCAGCCAAAGTGGATTCTGTCGCCGAGCAGACATCTGCCCGAGATTCCTTTTTTCTTCATCATCTTCGGACCAAAGTTTGTTCTGCCCATGTTTTCGCAGATAACCGTGAGCGTATCGCCCTCTTTTGCAGCAAATTCAACGCTGAGCTTTTCATCATTTGTGTAGATAATTCCGACAAGGCTTTTGTTTATATAGACCTGTGCACGGTCACCGATTTCGGTAATGACAAGCTCACTTTTTTCATAATCGCGGTTGAGTCGTGTCTGATAAACGATATAACCGTAGCCTGTGCCGTAGTGCTCCATACACCTCGGCACATCGGAATAAACGGGCTCAGAAAGCGTACTGAGCGCATCGAAGAAACCGACAGCTTCGCCGAGGGTGACCTTGCCATACGCTTTTTTCTCGCGGTTTGCAGGCACCTCGGGCAGCGGATGATCAATATATTTTTTAATTACGTCACGCACGGCAAAATATTTCTCCGTCGTATCGCCGCATTCGGTCAGCGGAGCATCGTAATCGTAGCTTGTTACGTCGGGCAGATACTTTTCATAGTGGTTTGCGCCCGAGGTAAAGCCGAAATTTGTGCCGCCGATGAACATATACATATTAAGGCTGCCTCGGCTGAGCATATCGTCAACCGTTTTTGCATAATCCTCAGCCGAGGTCGTGTGGTGCTTATCATCACCCCAAGCGTCAAACCATCCGTTCCACATTTCCATACACATTTTCGGGCTGTCGGGGAAAAGCTCATCGTGTGCCTTGAAGTTTTCTTCAACTCTGCTGCCGAAATTGAGCGTTGCAAGGCAGCCGTCAACCGTGCCGTCGAGCAGGTCCTCCCTGCCTGTGCCGTCCGAAGTGAAAAGCGGCACGTCGATACCCCTACGGATAAAGCCGTCACGCAGGTACTTAAGGTACTGCTTATCGTCACCGTAGTAGCCGTACTCATTCTCACACTGCACCATAATTACGTTACCGCCGTTTGTACACAGCAGCGGGCGTATTTCCTCACAGATGCGGTCAAGGTATCTGTCAAAATGCTTTATGTACGCCTTATTCATACAGCGTATTTCAATATCTTCATCGGACTGAATCCACCAGGGCAGACCGCCGAATTCCCACTCTGAGCATATATACGGACCCGGGCGCACAATTGCCATAAGCCCCTCTTCGCCTGCAGCTTTGAGGAAGGAAGCAATATCGAGGTTGTTTGTAAAATCATACTCACCCGGCTGCTTTTCGTGCATATTCCATGCGCAGTAGGTTTCAACGCAGTTGCAGCCCATTGCACGCAGCTTTTTAAATACATCCGCCCACGTATCGGGCATATTGCGGAAATAATGCACCGCACCCGAAATCAGTTTGACGGGCTTGCCGTCCTTTACGAAATCCTTGCCCTTTATTTCAAAAGTCATAGCGCACCTCTTTATATTTTTTAATAAGCGTATATTATCACATCTCTCTCAAAAAGTAAATCGGCGCAAAAGACATACGTGTTTTTATTTCGTTTTTTGCAAAATAGCTATTGACATAATCTTTTTTCAGTAATACAATTACAGAAGTATTTTTTCAGGTGGCGATATATAATGAAAGCAAAAAACAATGTTATCCGGCTCGTTTTCACGGCTCTGCTCGCGGCTTTCGCCTGCGTTGCAACGCTTGTAATTCACATCCCCTCTCCACTCGGAGGCTACATAAATCTCGGTGACTGCATCGTGCTTGTCAGCGGTTGGCTCCTCGGCCCGGTTTATGGCTTTATTGCAGGCGGACTCGGCTCGGCAATAGCTGATCTATGTCTTGGATATGCGCTTTATGCGCCTGCGACCCTCGTTATAAAAGGCCTGCAGGCGGTGGTTGCATACCTTATTTTTTCAGCCCTGCACAAGGTCAGAAGCAAACCCGCCGTATACGCTGTCAGCGCGGTTGCGGCTCAGCTTGTAATGGTTGGCGGCTACTATATTTTTGAGGGCTTCCTTTACGGCTTTGCCGAAGCTCTTGTAAACGTTGCACCCAATCTTATCCAGAGCGTTGCAGGCATTGTCTCAGGCGTAATTATTATGCTGATCATCGACAGAACACACGTTACGGACAGATTCGGAATACACAAAAAATGATACATTATTTTATCCCAACGGCTTGCACAGCTTTTGTGCAAGCCGTTTTTTACCAGATAGCGTAAATTTCACCCGTTATCGACAAAAAGCATTGACAAGGCTCGCATTTCACTATATTATTATAATGTTATAATATAGCCAAATTTGAAGAAAAACGGAATTGTTGCACCCGGGAGTTTCTTCCGCTGCTGCACCTGCCCGCTTTTCCACGCCACTCCAAGCACTCTACAAACAACGATGAAACGCGGTGATATACTATGATGAATTTACTTCGCAAAGCAATACTGATTCTGTTTGCGGTAACGCTGGTTGCGTTTGTTGCATTCTCCATAACCGACAGACTTACTACCGACAGAACACAGCCGACAATTACGGTTCCGCAGGAGCCGCTCAAAATCAGCATCAAAGACCCAAAATCCAAAATGCTCGAAGGCATTGTTGCAACCGACGGCAAGGATGGAGATATTTCAGACAGAGTGCTTGTGGAATCCGTTTCAAAATTCATCAGCCCCGGTGTATGTATGGTCACCTACGCCGTTACCGACAACGATAACCACGTTGCCAAGGCAACAAGAATGCTTGAATACACCGACTATACCTCACCCGAGTTTTATATGAGGCGCGTGCTTGTCTACTCTGTTGATGAAGAAATGGACATCCACAAGGCAGTCGGCGCAAGAGACTGTATCGACGGAGACATAAGTGACAAGGTTACAATTGTTTCAACCGACTACGTTGCAAACACCGCAGGCGTTTTCACGGTTTCGCTCCAGGTTTCAAACAGCATGGGCGATACTATCTACCTTGACATTACCGTACACGTTGAGGGTAACGAAACAATGGCCCCCGAAATTGCCCTTACCAAGAGTTTGATCTACATAAAGAAGGGGGAAAAGCCCAACTTCGAAGATTACATCAGAGAGGTTACGATCGACGGCGTTGTTATGAAGGATTACGGAATGATGATCTCCACAAACTTCAACAGCGAAATTCCCGGCACATATAATGTCCATTACTACATTACAACCACCACGGGTTACGAGGGTCATTCCATTCTAACCGTTGTTGTAGAGGAGTGATAGAGCTTGAAAAACAAAAACACAAATTTTTCAATAACGTTTGAATGGAACAGTCTTATCAAAGACCTTGTCCGCAATTTCTGGGCAATAATTCTCGCCGCAATAATCGCGTGGATGGGAATCAACGTCTTTGAAAAGAGTGTGTACACACCTACGTACACAAGCAGCGCTGTTCTTGTTGTCCGCTCCAAAAGCGGCACAAACGGAGTATACAGCAATCTTTCGGCAGCGTCGGAAATGGCAACTATATTTACCGAGGTCTTCAAGCAGCCGTCACTTAAAAAGCTTGCGGCAGAGCACCTTGGTATGAGCAGCTTTGACGGAACAATTACAGCCGAGGTAAACGGCAGCACAAACCTTATGAACATTTCCGTCAAATCATCGGACCCCGAAATAGCCTTCCTTCTGCTTTCCTCCGTGTTGGAGGTCTATCCGAAGGTTTCGGAAATCGTTTTCACCGATGCTGTAATCGACGTTCTCTCCTCACCGAGGATACCGACATCGCCCTCAAACTCGGTACTTACAAGATACAGGAATCACATTGTTCTGCTGTCTATGGTTGCCGTTGCGGGGCTGATTGCCCTTTTCTCGTTACTGCGTGAAACAGTAAAGGAGGAACGCGGTTTTTCGGATAAGATCGACAGTACTCTCATAGGAACGATAGCGCACGAGCGTCCTCACCTTTCCCGTAAAGAGAGGATGCAGCGCAAAAAACGCTCTATGCTGATAAACGATGCTTATTCAAGTCTGAAATTTACGGAAGACTACCAACGTATAGCAACAAAGCTCGAATATATCAAGAAAAACAAAGGCGAACGCGTATTTGAAATTATGAGCGTTGCGGAAAACGAAGGCAAATCGACAATTGCCGCCAACATTTCCATCGCTCTGTCAAACAGAGGCTACCGCGTTGCGCTGCTTGACCTTGATATTCACAAGCCGTCAATGTATAAGATTTTCGACTTTGAAAAGGAGCTGAAAGCTGACCTTTTCGATGTTCTCACACAGCAGACTGATTTCAACAGCTTCAGCTTCTATCGCTACAAGAAGAGTGACCTTCTCATTGCCTACAATAAAAAATCCCGTTCAGATACATCAGGACTTTTCGAAACCGACGTACTCAAAAGATGCATAGGTGAGCTGCGTGAAAGATTTGACTTTGTCATCATCGATACGCCGCCCACATCCGTTTCGGCAGACTCGATCACCACATCAAGTCTGGTAGATTCCGTCCTGCTCGTTGTAAGAACGGACGTTGTGCCGGTTCAAGATATAAACGACACCATACTTTCCATATCTGATGCAGGCGGCAAGCTGGCAGGCTGTATCCTCAATGATGTATACAAGCCCTTCACGCTGTTCGGTCAGATGGGCAGCGATGAAACCGGATATTACGGCTACTCAACATACTACAAGCACCAGACCAGATATACAAATCTTCCCGCTGCGGCAAACGACACCTCAAGCGATGAGGTTTCTGCCGCTGAGCTGGATTACACATCAGACAAAGAATAGGAGCGGTTTACTGTTATGAACAACAAAAAAATAACAAACGAATCAAACGAAGCCGCTTCAAGCGTTGAAATCAAGGTACTGCTGAGCGATTTATGGCGCGGCATTATCAAATTCGGCTGGATTTGTCTCGTTCTTGCAGTTTTGTTCAGCGGTATTCAGTTTTACAGAACCTATATCCGCTTCATCCCCGAATACACAGTCTCGGCAACCTTTACCGTTCAGACCGAAAATAAAACGCTCAGCGGTCAGGGTGGCGTTTCGGCATATTCCTTCTACTACAACAGAGATACAGCCGATCAGCTTGCCACCGTATTCCCTTTTATAGTCGGAAACTCCGTGCTAAGAATGCAGGTTTGCGATGACCTCGGCGTTGAGGCAATGCCCGCAAGCGTTACGGCAAAGTGTGTTACCGGCACAAATATGGTCACGCTGACCGCACGCGGCGGTGACCCTGACCTGACCTACAAAACTCTGCTTTCCGTAATTGAAAACTACAGCACGGTTGCCGACTATATTATCGGTCGAACAAAGCTCCTTATGATCAATGAGCCCATTCTGCCGGAATCACCCTCCAACAAAATGGCGTGGCAGCGCTCCGTGCTCAGCGCAGCGGCAATCGGCTTTATGCTTGGTCTGGCCTGGATTATGATCTACGCCATTATGCGCAAGACGATCCGCACTAAGGAAGATATCCGTAACGTGCTCAATCAGCACTGTATCGGCATACTGCCGCAGGTTATATTCAAAAAATACCGACGCAAAATAAACACCGATATCATCCTTACCAATCCACTCATCGGCAACGGATTTCTTGAATCGCTCAGGCTGCTGCGCACATCCGTGCAAAACAGCCTCAATGAAGACGAAAAAGCGCTTGTCATCACAAGCACGGCACCAAACGAGGGAAAATCCGTCGTTACTACAAACCTTGCCGCAATGTTTGTCAAGAGCGAAAAAAAGGTGCTTGTAATCGACTGCGACCTTCGCAACTCCGGTATTGCCGCAATGTTTGACAGCGATAATCTCAAACCGCTTGATGCGGATGAGAACTTAAATTTCAAAATCAACCACGTCGAATCACTTGGCTTCGACCTGCTGACTGTTGGTGCCGATTCTGCACCGCAGAAATTTTTGCGCACAGCGGAAATCAAAGAGTTGCTCAACCGCTTTAAACAGAAATATGACCTTATTCTTATCGACACTCCGCCCTGCGGAATTATTTCCGATGCGGCGATCATAGCGGGTGCGGCTGATGCCATCCTCTACGTCATCAAGGAAGATGCCGTTATGCAGAACTCAATCCGCTCAAGCATCAACACACTTCTTGAAACCGATACGAAGTTCCTCGGTTGTATCCTCAACGGTGCAGTGAGCGGAATCGGAAGCTACGGCAGCCACTACAAGTACGGCGGTTATTACAAATATTACCGCTACGGCTACGGCAAAAAAAGTGGCTACAAAAAGGGTAAGCACTACGGCTCATAATCACATAACAAAGCAAAGAACGCTGTACACAATATACAGCGTTCTTTTTATATAAATACGCCGCGTGCGAATAAAAATATTTATATTATAAATATTAGTTGAAATAAAAGCCGTATCGTGGTATAATTTACATTGGATTATTCGGATTAACCGTCAAGGATGTAAGAGTATGAAAAAACCGGGTGAATACAAAGCCTTGTTCCGCTCCCTGGCAAAGGAGTGGAAGTGGCTTTTGCGCTACGTTTCAAAATACCGCGCGCAGATAATTTTATATATCTTTATCGGCATCGTCGGCACACTTACCGGCCTTGGCGTAAGCGTTGCCTCAAAGCACCTGATCGATGCCGTTGTTTCACGCAGCACAGAAACAATTTTCAGCAGCGCCGCCTTTGCCGTCGGCCTCGCTTTGCTTCAAATAATTCTCAACACGGCAATGTCGCGCGTTGCAACTATTACAGGCACAAAGGTACACAATGAAGTTAGAGGCAATGTATACAGGCACGTCATTTTTTCCGATTGGAGCCGCATCGGCAAGTATCATTCGGGTGATCTGATCAACCGTATTGAGGGAGATGCCGGTGCCATATCCAACAGCATCGTCACCTTCATCCCCGGTATTTTCACAAAGCTTACAACATTCGTCGGCTGTCTGGCACTCGTTTTGTACTACGACCCAACTATGGCAATATTCGCACTTATGAGCGCACCGTTTCTTGTTCTCACCTCAAGAATCACAACAAAAACCGTGCGCAAGTACAATAAACAAAGCCGTGAAATAAACGGCACCATACTCTCATATGTTTCCGAATCCGTACAGAATCTTCACACCATCAAAGCGTTCAACATAACAAACCGTTACGTAGAGCAGATGCGCGCCTACCTCGAACAGTACCGCTCAATCAGACTCAGTCAGGATAAATTCTCGCTGATAATGTCTTTCTGCCTCTCGGTTATCGGTCTTGTAGTTTCCTACAGCTCTTACGGCTGGGGAGTATACAGACTGTGGAGCGGTGTAATAAGCTACGGCACGATGCTGCTGTTCATACAGATATCGGGGCAGCTTTCATCCTCGTTCTCGTCGCTTGTCGGTTTGTTTCCTTCCGCCGTTTCAATCGCTACGGCTGCAGGCAGAATTATGGAAATCACCGACCTTGCACTCGAAAACGACAAGGACGGCAGGAAAGCCGAAGAGATGCGTTCATCTGCCGAGGCTTACGGCCTGACCGTTACTGCAGAAAACGTAACCTACACATATAACGATGCCGAGCAGGCTGTGCTCAATGAAATATCCTTCACAGCTTCGCCGGGCGAAACAATAGCTCTTGTAGGTCCATCGGGAGAGGGCAAAACAACAATCCTGCGCCTTATCCTCGGCCTTGTACAAAGCGACAGCGGCAGGATCTATATAACGGATAAAAATACAAAAAGCCTCGACATATCCGACAGCACAAGACGCTTCTGCGCATACGTCCCCCAGGGCAATGCAGTTTTTTCCGGCACGATAGCGGATAACCTGCGTGTTGTCTGCCCCGACGCGACAGACGGTGAGCTTGAAAACGTGCTCCGTATTTCCGAAGCCTGGGGCTTTATTGACAAGCTGCCGCAGAAGATGGACACCGTAATCGGCGAAAGAGGCATAAACTTTTCCGACGGACAGATTCAGCGTATTTCAATCGCACGCGCTCTGCTGCGCAATGCACCCATACTTGTTATGGATGAGGCAACCAGCGCACTTGATGCAGAAACCGAAGAAAAGGTGCTTGGCAATATGATGAAAGCATATCCAAACCGCACCTGCATAATCACCACACACAGACCCAGCATGCTCAACTACTGCAACAGAGTATACCGCCTGAACGAGAGCGGCAACCTTACTCTTTACAGGGAGACTTGAATTATGACCTACAGAATCAAAGACGGATTTATACTGCGAGAGCTCGGCGGCAACCTGATGGCTGTTCCCGTGGGCACGCAGACGAGCGAAATACACGGTATGATTGCGCTGAGCGAAAGCGGCGCCCTGCTGTGGAAAGAGCTTGAAAAAGGTGCTGATATTCCCGCACTCACCAAAGTTCTCACCGACAACTACGAAACAGATACCGCCACGGCAGCCGCCGACGCTGAAAGGTTCGTAGCAGGGCTCAGAGAGCAGGGTGCTCTGATATGATGGAATGTACACTTTCCGCAGGCAACTATTTCGAGCAGCTCAGGCATTGGGCAAGGGAAAACAACGTTCCGCTCAACGTAAACCTTGAGCTCACACCGTTTTGTAATTTCAACTGCGTTATGTGCTACGTTCACCTAAACGAAGAGGGCGCAAAAAAGCAGGGCAAAGTGCTCTGCGCCGACGAGTGGATTGAGATTGCACGGCAGGCAAAGGAAATGGGTACGCTTGAAATCTCCCTCACAGGGGGTGAGCCCTTTGTTCACCCCGAATTCTGGAAGATATATTCAGAGCTGAACAAAATGGGATTCCTCATAACTCTGCTTTCAAACGGCTCTCTGATAGACGAAAGTGCGATTGAAAAATTCCGCGAATACGGTATGCCGTACCGTATCAAGCTCACGGTTTACGGCGCAAGCAACGAAACGTACCTGCGCACCTGCGGCTCAGCTGACGGCTTTACAAAAGTAGCAAAGGCGATAGATCTGCTGAAGGATGCACAGGTGCCGCTGATACTTACCTCAACCATTGTCAGACAAAACGCAGACGACCTGCAGCAAATTTACGCATTTGCACGCGAAAAGGGCTTACCCTTACAGCACACGGTATCCGTCGTGAATTCATCCAGAGATTCGCTTAACAGCATAGCCTCATCACGCTTTGCACTCAGCGATTTCCCCGAGGAGCTGACTCTTGAAGAGCTTGAAAAAAGCAAGTTTCCTCCCCTTAAAACCCCGTTTGCATGGTGCGCAAGCTACAGAACCTCGCTGTGGATAACCTGGCACGGTCACCTTCAGCTTTGCGCCTTTATGAATACACCGTTCACATGCTGGTCGGGCAACCTGAAAAACGACTACGAACAGCTGCACGATAAGCTGAAAAAAATTAAAAGCCCTGCTCAGTGCAGCAGCTGTGAATGGAAGGAATTCTGCCAGCGTTGCCCCGGTACACTTTGCGCAGAAAGCTCTGACCCCGAAAAAATATCGGAGAGTCTTTGCGATACAGCAAAAAAACTATATGAAATTTATGCTCGGAAAAAGGAGAATTGATTATGAAAAAAACATATGTCGTTCCCGAGAGTAAACTTATTGCAATAAACATCAAGGAAAACATCGCCGCTGCTTCCGGCGGTATTTCCGAGGTATCCGGTGCAGCTATCATCAAGTTCACTCATGAAATTGACGGCTGCCGCGGTTACTATATGGGTATAATGTCGGCAGAGGTAAAAGTAAGCACGGGCAAATTCCTCGACTATTACAACGAGCTCAGAACATACGGTATGGAGCCTTTCTTCAACTGCTTGAGCTATAATATGGGATGATTATACGTATTGCGGATATACCGCTCGAGTGGCAGACAGATTATGCAGACTTTGTCAAAGGCTTCGAACACCAAACGGATGAAGCAACCGTAATGAAGCTTGAATTTGTTGCCCAAATGAACACAGTACACGGAATACAGTACACGGATAAGCCGTCAGCACACGTTCTGAAATCAGAAAGCAGTGAGCTTATGCTGGCCGACGAGGAGTGGGAAAACTGCACGGTGTTTGCACAAAACGGCAGCCGTACGGATCACGCTCTGCCGCTTGCCGCAATATGCTCAAGGCTTTCGCACCTCGGCACGCTGTTTATGCACGCCTCCGTTGTTGACCTGGGCGGCAGAGGAATAATCTTTGCAGGTTACTCGGGTGTCGGCAAAACAACTCAGGCTCAGCTGTGGCAAAGATATAGAGGCGCCCGAATAATCAACGGTGATAAAGCCTTTGTCCGTTACAAAGACGGTGAGTTTTTCGCATACGGCAGCCCATGGAAGGGCTCGTCGGAATATTGCCTCAACGAAAAAACGGCACTTAAAGGTATCGTTGTATTGAAGCAATCAACAGAAAACAAAATCACACAGCTCGACTGCGCAAAGGCTGTCGAATTTTTTATGCCGCACGTTTTTTTACCGCATTGGGATACTCGGTGCCTACAGGCATCACTAAGCACGCTGGATAAGCTTACGCAGGACGTCCCTATGTGGCTGCTTGAATGCAGACCCGATGAAGCGGCAACAGAACTTACATACAGTAAGGTTTTTGAAAATGGAAAGAATTGAATTCTCAACCTCGGAGATCTCCGCTTCACTTGAAGAACTCATCGATGCGGGGGGACATTTCACAATATATGTGTCCGGTTCGAGCATGGCGCCGTTTTTGGTGCACGAAAGGGACAGCGTACGGCTGACCGAATGCAGACCGCAGGATATGAAAAAAGGCCGTATACTGCTTTTCAAACGCGCTTCAGGTGAGCTTATACTCCACCGTGTAAAACGCGTTATGCCAAACGGCTGCCTTATAATGAACGGAGACGCACAGTTCTGGTGCGAGCAGATATCACCTGCGCAGGTAATAGCAGCAGTCAGCACAGTTGAGCGTGGGGGCAAAGCTATCCCCTGCAGCTCACCCGGCTACCGCGCTATGGTTTTCTTCTGGCAGATTCTGTTTCCGCTGCGCCCGCTGATATTCCGGGTAGTCAACAAACTGAAACGTATGAAAAATAAGTAAAGATTAATTTTCGGAGTTTAGCCAATGGAGCGAACAAATGAAATATTAATACAGCTCATCGGCAATGAGGTTTGCGGCAGGCAGGTTGAATTGCCGCACGACCTTATGTCTGATGAACAGCTCGTTATCGATTTATTCGTCAAGGCTAACGAACACGGCGTTGCACACCTCGTCGCTTCAAACCTGAACAAAAACAAGCTTCTGAGCGGTAGTGCCGCCAAAGCATACGAGGACAGACTGAACAACACCGTATTCAGAAGCGGAAAAATGAAATTTGCTTCCGATAACGTATACAAAATACTTGAAGAGGGCAGGATACCGTACATTCCTCTCAAGGGTGCCGTGCTTAAAAAGCTCTACCCCGAAGAGTGGATGCGTTTGGGCGTAGACACAGACATACTTGTGCACGAAAAAGACCTGGTTACAGCCTCACAGCTGATCCGGAGCCGTCTCGGCTACACACAGAATAACAGCAGCGACCACGACGTAACACTCACACCGGACGGCAACATACTCATTGAGCTTCACTTCCGTCTGGCTGAAGAGGATAGCAAAAGCCCTACGGCAAAAATTCTTGACAGAGTGTGGGACTATGCACGTCCCGCCGAAGAAAACAGCTTCAGATATGAGCTGAGCGACCCTTTCTTTTACTTTTATCACATAGCCCATATGGCAAAGCACGTTCTGCAGGGCGGCTGCGGAATCCGTCCGTTTCTCGATTTGCATCTGCTGAACATCAGCCGCGATTGCTCCGACGAAACAACGCGCAGATTTCTGAAGGACGGCTCTCTGCTGAAATTTGCCGAATGCGCCGAGCAGCTCAGCCGCGTATGGTTTTCGGATGCGGAGCATACCGAAGTGACACGGATGCTGCAGGATTATATCATCAAGGGTGGTATGTTCGGCTCGAGAGAAACACGTATGCTGTCAAACCAACAGCAGCACGGAGGAAAAAAGAAACATATTCTCAGGCGGATTTTTATTCCGCACAGAGATCTTGCATATACATACCCGATCATTAAAAAATACCGTTTTTTGACACCTTTCTGCGAAATTTGTCGGTTATTCTCATTAATGTTCGGAAAGAAAAGGAAATTCAGAGAAGCATACCTCGCCGATCTCAACGGTATTTCGGCAGATTATGAGGATGAGATAAAAATACTATTCGAAAGCGTGGGACTTTAGTGAGTAATAAAAACAGCAAAAACAAAAGCTTTGCTTACACCACAATTATCAGGTCATGCAAACTGTTACATATGCTTCTGACTATCGGCATTTTTGCGGTCTGCCTTGACTTCTATAACACCACCTATAATGATTACGCCGTAGGTGACACGAGATTTATGATTTTCGTCGGTCTCTATACTGTTTTGCTGTGGTTTTGCCTGCGAATTTACAAAGCATACGATTTCGGTCTTACGGAATGCGGCATACTGATTTACTCACAAACGCTTTCAATCTTCATTGCAAACGTTGCGTTTTACATAGTTTTTGTTGTTGCAAACTCAGAGGTATTCAACCCCCTGCCGCTTGCAGGCTTCTTCATTCTTCAATCTGTTGCCAGCTGTTTCTGGACGCTTATTGTCAACCGAATTTATTTCGGACTCAACGAGCCGAAGAAAACGGTTATTCTGTACCGCGAAAAATCAGAGCTCATCCGACTCAGCGAGGTATATTCCCGAAAAAAGAACTTTGAAATCACCGACGTAATAGAGTATACAGACGGTTGCGACTGGGTTAAATACGTTGAAAACTGCGAGGTCGTTTTCATCGTTGACCTTCTTCCCGGACACCGCAACACCATTTTAAAATACTGTATAGAAAATGATATTGAGTGCTACACGGCACCGTTTACCGGCGACATAATCATGAGGGGCGCAACACATCTTGATATGTTCAGCGTGCCTGTTTTTGAGGTTTCCCGCGTAGTTCCATATGCGGAGTATCTGTTTTTCAAGCGTGTTATCGATATAGTCTGCTCGCTTGCCGGCATTATTATTCTCAGCCCCGTTATGATCATAACTGCCATCGCAATTAGAGCGTACGACAAAGGTCCTGCATTTTACAAGCAGGTGCGCCTTACGAGAAACGGACGGGAATTCAAAATTTATAAATTCCGCAGTATGCGCGTCAATGCTGAAAGCGACGGCGTTGCAAGGCTTGCAACAGACCATGACGACCGCATAACTCCTGTCGGCAAAATAATCCGCGCCTGCAGACTCGACGAGCTGCCGCAGCTTTTTAACATTCTCAAGGGAGATATGTCAATTGTCGGCCCACGCCCCGAACGCCCCGAAATTGCAGCACAGTACCTCGAAGAATTGCCCGAATTCAATCTCCGCCTGCAGGTCAAGGCAGGTCTTACAGGCCTTGCCCAGGTTTACGGCAGATATAACACAGAGCCGGCAGACAAGCTGCAAATGGACCTGATGTATATAAATGCTATGTCAACTGTTCAGGATCTCAAGCTTATTATGGCAACGATAAAAATCCTCTTCATCAAGGACAGCACAAGCGGCACCGCCGAAGGCCAGACAACAGCTATGGTAAGCAAATCGGACAAAAACAAGTAATATCAGATTCATCTGAAAGAGAGGGTTGTTTTAATGGAACCTTTGGTATCAGTAGTAATCCCCGTATACAACGCATCTAAGTACCTCGCAAGAACGCTCGACTCTGCGCTGAAGCAAACTCACAAAAACTTAGAAATTATTCTTATTGATGACTGCTCAAAAGATGATTCCCTGAAGATTATGCACGAATACGAGCAAAAAGATCCGCGCATAAAGGTACTCGAGAGCGAAACAAATCAGGGCGTTGCTGCCGTGCGCAACAGAGGAATTCAAGAAGCCGCGGGCGAATACATAGCGCTGCTCGACAGCGACGATGTCTGGGTTGAAGACAAAATTGAAAGGCAGATAAAGCTGCTTAAAGAAAACTGCGCTCAGATAGCTTACTCGTCTTACAGCTTCATTGATGAGAATGATCAACCGATCATGCACCCGTTTATCGTTCCCGAAAAAGTTTCGTACAAACAGATGCTTTATTGCAATGAAATCGGCTGTTCAACGGCAATAGTCGAAGCAGATCTGTTTAAAAAACACCCATTCAACAAAAAGTTTTACCATGAAGATTATGTTCTGTGGATGGAGCTGCTGGGCATACCTGTAAAGGCCGTCGGAATATCCGACGTTCTTGTATATTACAGGTACAGCTCGGGCTCAAGATCGTTCAACAAGGTTAACGCTGCAAAACAAAGATGGATAATATACAGACAGGCTCTTAACCTTAATCTTTTCCAAAGTTCAACAGCAATGCTCGGATATATGTTCAACGCTTTCAAAAAGTACAGGAAGTGAGGCATAGGATATGGAAGGAAAGAAATACAAAATCGGATATACGACCGGTGTTTTTGACATGTTTCATATCGGCCATCTGAATATTCTCAAAAGAGCCAAAGAGCAGTGTGAGTATCTCATAGTAGGTGTAACGACAGATGCATTGTGCCAAAGCAGAAAAAACAAGCTACCGATAATATGCGAAAAAGACAGAGTTGAAATTGTTGAGTCTATAAGATATGTGGACAAAGTTGTACTTCAGCACGATATGGACAAGCTTTCCGCTGTAAAAAGATATAATGTTGATGCTGTATTTGTCGGATCAGACTGGCAGGGAACGCCGACTTGGGACAAGTATGAAAAAGAATTCAAAGAAGTCAGCTGTTCCGTCGTATATCTTCAGCATACGGAAGGAATTTCATCAACTATATTGAGAGAGAGAGTAACCCATGTATAAGTATGTGAGAAATGACCTTGAAGACACTTACGGTATTTTGCCTCTGCAAGACAAAATACTTGAAATAATGGTTTATATCGATAAATTCTGCAAGGAACACAACATAACTTACTACCTTATGGGCGGTTCGGCATTAGGTGCTGTAAGACATGGCGGATTTATCCCTTGGGACGATGATCTGGATATTTTTATGACATACGATAATTATGTAAAATTTGCAGATTGCTGTGAAAAATATCTTGATACGGAAAAGTTCTATTTTCAAAAGGAAGATACAGAGGAAAATCCATACTTCTTCTCCAAAATCAGAATGAACGGAACCACTTGCTACAATCCCGTGTTACCCAAAGGTCATCAAGGCATATTTGTCGATATTATGTGTCTTAACAATGCGCCGTCCGGCAAACTCGGAAAAAAAGTTCAGTATTACGCAGGCGGTCTGCTGAAAGCAAGCGCTTTGCTGAGAACAAATTATTCTACTAAAAGCAAAAAGAAAAGAATTGAACTTTTCATCACAAAATGTATAGTAACAAAACCGATAAAGAAGCTGTTGCTTAAAACAGTCAGAAAATACAATTCTTGTCACACAGATGAATGCGCTCATGTTTTCGGAAGAGCAAAGTACGCCAACAGTTTTTACGACAGCAGCTACTTCGGAGAGGGCAGATATATTCCGTTTGAACAGGTGTCTCTCTGTGTTCCTGCCAAAGCGGAAAATTACCTAACCGACAGATACGGCAGCAAATTCATGGAAATGCCCGACGAAAAAACAAAAGCGCTTTATACTACCCACGCATCTGTTTGGAGCATTGATCGGGATTACAATGATTTCATAAAAAATCTGAAATAACGGTAGGAGTATTATGAGTAAGATTGAAGTATTAGTTGCGTGTATGGGTCAACACAATGATGAGCTTTATGACACAATGAATTTGCAGACCGATGCAATATTGGCAAATCAATGTGATGAACATAGCTACCGCGAATATACACAACCAGACGGTAGCACGGTTAAACTGATTTCTTCAGCTGATCGCGGCGTCGGCAAAAACCGCAACAAAGCTCTGCTATATGCAACGGGAGAATATATCATTTGTGCCGATCAGGATATGATTTTTGTGGATGGTTATGCACAAAAAATCGAGGAAGCTTTCAGTAAAGTTTCTGAAGCGGATATGATAATTTTTAATCTGGAATACCTCAATCGTTTTACACCCGGAAAAAAGCAAACACAGAAATTCAAAAAGCTGCATTTATGGAACTCTATGCGTTACGGAACAGCGCGCGCAGTTATCCGTCGCGGCGCAATAGAAAAAAATTGCCTTTCTTATTCCACAATGTACGGCGGAGGAGCAAAATATTGTTCCGGGGAAGATTCTCTCTTTATCCGTGAAGCATTCAGAAAAGGACTGAAAATTTACATTGCACCTATAGTAATTGCAAAAGTAAAGCAAGAGGAATCCTCGTGGTTTACGGGCTTTGACGATAAATATTTCATTGATAAAGGCGTTCTGATTGCAAATGCATTCCCTGTTTTGAAAAATCTGTTCGTCTATTATTTTGCGTTCGGAAAAAGGAATGTTTCCAAAAATCACAGCTTTTTCAAAATCTGCAAATTAATGAAGCAAGGTTTTAAGGAGTATAAAGAGATTTAAGATTGTTGCTATAAAACTGTACTGATAATTTGAGGAAACTTTATGAAAGATTTAAAAAAGAAAGTTCTTATAATAAACAGTCATTTTAATATTGGCGGAATTGAAACCGCAATGGTCAATATGGCAAATGCTCTTTGCGAAGAATATGATGTAGATTTATTTATATATTATCCGGAGGGACCGATTAAAGAGCGTCTTGACCCAAGAGTTAATATTCTGTCACCCTGTTTTGCAATTAAAGCAATGGGAATGTCTCTAAGTAAGGCATTAAAAAGCGGCAATCCGTTCATATTTCTTTTCAAATTACTGGGTTCTTTATGGGCAAAGCTTTTTGATAACCGGTTGCCTATATATTTTGCAATAAGGTTTCAAAAAAGACTTGTGGGATATGATATGGCAATCGCATACAGGCAAGAGAAAAGCAAATCGGTATTGGAGTCGGGCTTCGTTCGACTGTTATATTCAAAAGTTGAAGCACCCCAAAAATTGGCTTGGATCCACTGTGACGCAACAGAATACGAAAAAACACAATGCTTTAACAGAAGATACTATCAAAAAGCAGATAAAGTTATAGGTGTTTCTGAAGCAGTAGCAAATGCTTTTGTAAAAATGAACCCACAGTTAAGCTCAAAAACAGATTATTGCTATAATTTTATTGATTATGGTGACCTTTACAAAAAAAGCAAAGAAGAACAAAGTATACAATATCCGGAAAATAAGTTTATTTGTTTTTCAGCATCACGTTTGGGAGCAGAAAAAGGTATTGTCAGAGGAATAAAAGCACTTACTCCTGTTTTTGAGGAACATACAGATATTTTGTGGTATATTGCAGGTGACGGTCCAGACAGAAAAGCTGTAGAAGATGCCATTAAGGATGCTGATCTTTCAGACAGAATCATCCTTTTGGGAAATCAAAGTAATCCATACCCATATATGAAAAATGCAGATTTATACTTAAGCTTGTCATTTCATGAAGCCGCTCCTATGGTTTATATGGAGGCAAAGGCTTTACATGTGCCGATATTCAGCACGAAGGTTCTATCAACCGACGAGATGTTAAAAGACGGGATTGAAGACTTTATTTGTGAGAATTCCGAAGAAGGAATACGCAAAGCTTTTTCTGATCTTATGGCAAACAGAGAAAAAATCGCAAAAGCCAAAGAGAATCTTAAAGGATACCAAATGAATAACAACCGTTCGATAGCTAAAATAGAAGAGTTTATTAATCAGAATTAAGAAATAGCAGACCATTGTTTTGCTTAAAAATTTTTAATTCCCAGCTCAACATACTATCTTAAAAGGGGGTGCCGATATGCGCGGAACCGTTATCGCTAATAACAATAAGATTCGTTGGGGCTTATCGGCACTTTTTGCCGTACTGCTACTATTCAGCACATTCCATACAGCCTTTTCTCTGATTGCGTTTGCTTTGTGCTGCCTTATCATCTTCTTTTGTGACCGTGAATTTATACTGTGCCAGATGTTTTTTATTATGCCGATGGCCAATATATTCAAAATGGCTCCGGGCTCACAATCATTCTTTACAATAATACTGTTGATATATGTTTTGTTCCATCTGGTACTTCCTCGTAATGCTACGGCGATTATAACCTTGTTTGGTGTATACATAGTTGTTATGCAGTTAGTTATGGGGGAATTTGACCTATTCAAAACAATAAAGCTTGTGTGCAACGTTTTGTTCCTATCCAGTATTCTAAACAATCAAGTTAAAATTCGGCATAGAGAAATCTTTTTAAGCTACATAACCGGCAATATTGCTGCTTCAATTATAGCTTTAATGGATTCACCGATTTTTAAGATAGAATCTTTTGTTGGTATCACAGAGGTAGGTGATTCAAACCTCGAAGATATAATAACTCGTTTTAAAGGGCTTTATCCCGACCCCAATTATTATTCCGTAGGTCTGATCATATCACTGTGTCTGCTTGTCATACTTTATTACAGAAATGAAATTAAAGTGTTTCCTGCATTACTTCTATCCGGAGCAATGATTTACTTTTTGATTATTACATACAGTAAGTCCGCCGTCATAATGCTCGTGGTAGTTCTTCTGTTTCTCATATATGCGTTGGAAAAAAAAAGAAAGTTTGTGCCAATAATTATTCTGTCTTTTTCTGCAGTGGCAATTATTGTTCTTGCTTTTTCCGGTCAGATTCCTGCACTTGAGGTTGTTGTTAAGCGGTTTATGGCAAGCGACACTCTTGACGGTATGGACATAAACAAGCTCACAACCGGCAGAACAGATATATGGCTGATGTATGCCAAATATCTGTTCAGTAACTCAAGAATCTTGCTGTTTGGCCAAGGCGTAGGTGCAGGATATTATCAACATGCTCCTCATAATACGTATATAGACTTTCTTTATTTTCTCGGAATTGCCGGTACAATATTGCTTATGGGCTCTCTGCTGGCTATTTCAAAGCAAAGCAGACTCGTTAAAGCCAATCGAAATATCTTAAATTACAGTGTTGTGCTCTGTGTCATTATAATGTATGTCTTTTTGAGCGAGCTGTTTTTCTTTGATATTCCGTTCCATCTTTTTGTTGCAATTACAGCAATGAATCTTACGGATGATAAAAAATGAAAATACTAGAGAATAGAAGGCGGCACAGGTTAAAAGATCCAGTAATAAATGATAAAATTATTTTGGGAACAGTAAGTCTGTTGTTTAATATTATTTGCAAAGAAAATATGTGATATATCTTTATCTGTGCAAAAGGGAAAGGATACAATGAGAGTTATTTTTGTTACCGGAGATAGATTCCCGAAAGAAGGTGCTTGCACCGGTCTGCTCAAAAACTTGTTTTTTAAGGGCGGTTTGCTTGAGCAGTGCACCAAAATTGATGTTTTGGTTGCTGATAATTTATATTCCGAGATTCAAGCGGAGAATTATAACGGAATAACCGTTTATCATCACAACTGTCTTCAGAAAATATCTGTTCACGATTATAAGCGGATTTTTTTCAGGCATCCTATTGTAACTATCATAGGAGTGCTGAGCAAGGCAATAAGCAAAAAACAAAAAACAGTTGTTAAGCCTATAAATTGCAAATACATTGAACGTAAGTTAAATAAAATTTGTTCCCAAAAATATGATGTGATTTTTTCTGTTATGGGAACCCTGGACACAGTTCCTGCTTGCTTGAAATATAAGCAGAATAATCCCGATATGAAGCTTGTTGTTTATCAGGTTGATCCTTGTAGTTCAAATGAGTCATATAAACCACAAACACTTGAAGAACGGCAGAGTTTTGAGCGTGAGCTGTACGAAACGGCAGACAAGATAATTACCACGCCTATTTTGCTTGAGGAGTCAAAACAAATTTATCCGCAATCAATTATTGACAAAATGGTTGCAATGGAATTCCCGAATGTTGTGCCGGGCTATGAGGATGAATCTGTTGACGGTGAAAAAATCCGTTGCCTTTTTACAGGGCTTATTTACGGCGATTTCCGTGATCCGACGTACACCTTCCGCCTTTTTGATAAGCTTGATGAAAGAACGGATTTTGAAATTATCGGTTCAATTACCTCTCCTTTTGATGAGGAAGCGAAGAAACACCGTGTAATCTGTCACGGACGAAAAAGCCTTGACGAAACAAAGGCTGAACTTCGTAAAGCGCATATCCTTGTCAATATAGGCAACCGTATGACTAACCAGGTGCCCAGCAAAATTTTCGAATATATTTCTTACGGTAAGCCGATTGTAAATATCTGCAAAAACCGCAACTGTCCGAGCTTGTCTTATCTTGAAAACTATCCTTATGTACTCAATTTGTTTGAGGAAGAGGATTGCTTTGAGGAGCAGGCAGAAAAGCTCAACGCGTTTATTAAAGAAACTTATAACAAAAGAATTTCTGCCGAAGAAATTGAACGGTTATATAAACAATGTACCCCTGAATTCTGTGCCAAGCAGATGTGGGAAACGATAAAGTAAAGCAAAAAGACTTCATTGATTGATGCAACAATCAATGAAGTCTTTTGAATTATGGCATTATTTTTTGAGCAATTTTTTTATTGGCTTGATTATCAGATTCTTCTCATATGAATTCATTGCCAATAACCACATAGACAAACAGAAAACAATGGTGTAAATAATGATTCCCAATATCAGCGAAAGTATACCGTTGATATCAAATCGGTTTATGATTACTCCGCATATAATTGAGGGTATCAACGCAAGCGTCATGCGCAATATGTTTTTCCAGAAATACCCAATATCAATTTTACAATGTTTGTAAAAAGATATGTTCATAATGATTCCATTGGCAATAATTACAGAGATCGCTGTGCCGAAAGCGGCACCGATAGCACCGTATTTCTGACACAAGAAAATAGATAGTGTTAGATTTATCAATGCCATTATTATGTAAATAATGCTTCTGAATCGATGCTTGTTCATCGCACGTTGAACTTCAATTCCGATATTCTGTATCAGGTC
Organism: Acutalibacteraceae bacterium; assembly: GCA_045606785.1. Taxonomy (GTDB): domain Bacteria; phylum Bacillota; class Clostridia; order Oscillospirales; family Acutalibacteraceae; genus UBA8612. The sequence goes on from JAZUSN010000040.1 coordinate 37,307, forward strand.
AACTGATATCGGTAGCATAAGAAGCAAGGCAATATAATATGATTCCTCGTAGTTATGGCCTGCCCACAAAAATATGAACGGTTTACCAAAGAATATAAAACCTGTTGCAACCAGAGAGATAATAATAAACTGGATTCTGCCTACTCTTGTAAATAAATCGGTAATTTCTTTTTGTTTGACAAGTGCACCGATTTGGGTTTGATTTACTATCTGATGAACTCTTGGAGTAAAAACATTAGAAATTGCAAGAGAAATTAACATATAGTGAATGTATAGAGTGGATGCAATTGAATAAACAGCTACGATTTCGGTTCCGCAGAATCTGCCCAACAGAAATTTATCAACATTATTGTTTATCTGGTTAACTATCAGTTCCAATGCTATAAAAAATGTAAAACCAAACAGACTCTTAAATAATTCTATATCAAATCCTTTAAAATAAAAACTGGCTTTAAGTTTCCCTTTTGCATATGCGAAATAAAGCACATATAGCAAAATTTCAAGCAGCAGCCTTGTTACCGCTAAAGCTGTTGACCGATAGCCCATAAGTAACATAGGGAGAGTAATCATCGGGCTGAGGATGGTATTGATCACACTTAATACTTTCAGGAAAAAATATTTCTCGTGTGCAGAAATTATGGTTTGAAAAACGCTTGTCGGGAAAGAAAGAGCCAAATTTATGGCTAAGATAATCATCAGCTTTTTTGCTGTAACATATTCTTCAGATGTTAATCCGTCAGCAAAAACAAATGTTAGATTGTCGGAAAGGAAAAAACCGCAAAGCAATGCAATAAATCCAATGAAAATAAAAATCAACAAAAATAATCCGTTTAGTTTTTGAATTTCTTTTTCTTTTTGTTCAGCCTTGTATTTTGAGTAGAAGCGGATATAACTGCTTGTGAAGCCTAAACTTAATATTGATAACATAGACATAGTTGAAGAAACAGTGTTATATAGTCCGTATTCACTCTGTCCGAGAAGACGCAGCATAACAGGCGTATATACTATTGAGATAATTACTTGCAGAATCATTTGAGAATAAGATAGAAGAGAGCCCCACTTCAGTTGATTAATTTTCATCACCAGTTATCCTAACTTTCTAATTCTTATAAAGAAATTTTGCTATAGTAAAGCTGAATGTATTTTTCGACCATATCGTCATTTGAATAGATTTTGCGAAATTCTTTTTTTTCTCCGTTTTGTTTTTCTTGTGTTATATGCTTATATATTGCCTGAACATCACCCGGGGCAACCGAATATCCGCAGGAACTGTCAATAATTTCTGCACATGCAGTGGATTGGTAGCAAATTACAGGTGTGCCGCAGGCAAGTGCTTCGGCAGTTACCAAGCCGAAAGTTTCTTCCAGGGACATATTCACAAATATATCTGCTGCTGAATAAATTTGAGCAAGCTCTTCTTTGCTTTCGGTTCGCCTTATACCTATAATATTTGGCGGAAGATTTTGAATTTGTTCATCATTAAGACCTACGAGAACAATAACCTCATCCTCTGACAACATTTCAGAAAGCCTAATAAAATCAGACAGTCCTTTTCTTTTGCTCCATACCATTGAAACACCGAGAATAATAAACTTTTCAGAAATATTTAATTTTGCTTTTATTGTGTCAGACTTTATCGGATGAAACACCTTGTCATCAATCCCGTTATAAATAGTTTCAATCGGGTAGCTGGAAAGAAAAGATTCTTCGGTAACGCTCTTGAGCCAGTTTGAAACGGTTATAATCTGAATGTTTTCAAAGCCCGATAACCATTTTTTTTTATCTTTGTAACAATGTTTTGTGTTGTCTGTTTGGCTATAGGGATATTCATTAAGCTGAGGACAGTGGTGACACTCTGTTTTCCATTTATCGCAGTCTATTATTGTAAAGTGGGGGCATTTTCCCGTGAAAAGCCAGCAATCGTGAAGGGTTATAATTGTTTGAATTTTGCTTTTTTTTAGATATGAAAAAAGAATTGGCAAGCAAATATAACTTCCGTGAAGATTATGCAAATGAACGATATCGGGATGGATTTTTTTGATTTTTTTTATCAGGCGAAGGGTGGATATTTGAGAAAAATATCCTTGCAGTCCAAAATGTCCTGACATATATCCGTGAACTTTTGCGTCAAGTCGGAAGTTGAGTTTTTGAATCAGAGAATCATTGCTTGAACCTATTCCGTAAAAAATACAACTTTTATTTCCGTCTTTTAAAAGACGATTGTGTATAGCTTTTGCAATACCACCTGTGCTCCCGAAAGAGGCACAATTGATTTGAATAACGTTCATGAAATTAACCTCTTAACGCTTTTTGTTGAAGCTTTATTGATATTTTTATATTGTAACAAAATAACGCCTTAATTACAAGTCTTAATTTAGTATATTCGTTTTTTAGAATATTCGTTTTGCGTGCTTCCATAATCTCTTGATTTTTCTATGAGAGTAGTGATATTGTATATAAAATGTTATACTTTGAAAATATGTACGGTTGTAATGTTAGACACGGTGCACATATCAAGGTGGTTGAAAAATCGCTAAAAAGGTTTTTGTTGATATTGTGTCCGAATATTGCAGTGGCGGCAATATTCGCTTTTGTTGAATACAAATTGATGTTAAATATTGAAGTAACGATTATAAAGTTTTTAATTTGCGGAATACTGCTCTTGATGGTAAATTTCTTAGTTTTAGTTGGTTTCGGGCGAATTTTTTATAGTGAAGTTATTAAAAGCCTTTTTAATCGTGTTAAGTTTATGATAATTAGAAAATAACTTTAACATTTAAACTGATACTCACAAAACTGAAAAAGAAAAACTGATAAACATCACCCTTGAAGTTCTGCATTTTTGAGCTTTGGGGGCTTTTTTTACTTTCGCGCTAAAACTGCCTTGATTTATGAATGTTCGGGTGGTATACTATTATATTATTATATATTTATTAGGGTGGAGTTCAGTTTTTTCCGTCAAACCACCTTGAAAGGAAGCATATAAAAATGCATGAGGAATGTGGTGTATTTGCACTGTACGGCAACGGTTTTGTTGAAGACCCTGCTGAATACGCTTATCTTGCGCTCTACGCAATGCAGCACAGGGGCCAGCAGAGCTGCGGCATAGCCGTAAGCAACAGCGGCGTTATCGAATCTGCCAAGGGTATGGGGCTTGCGGCAGACGTTTTTGACGAGGAAAAGCTTGCAAAGCTCAAGGGTGAAAACGTTATTGCTCACGCGCTTTATTCAACCGCAAAGGCATCAAACATCCAGGCGGCACAGCCCTTTGTTATGCGCTACGGCAAGGGCAGACTTGCACTCGCACACAACGGCAGCCTCGTCAACTCCGATGAGCTGCGCAGCGAGCTTTCCAAAACAGGTGCAATGTTCCGCTCAAATTCCGATGCTGAGATTATGGCTCAGCTTATCGCAAAGGAACGCCTTTTCACACACAGCGTTGAGGAGGCAGTACGCGTTGCAACCGAAAAGCTCAGAGGTGCATTCTCCTTTGTAGTTATGAGCCCCCGCAAGATTGTTGCGGTGCGTGACCCCTTCGGCTTCCGTCCCCTTACGGTCGGTATCACAAAAGAGGGTTGCTACGTTGTTGTATCCGAAACCTGCGCACTCAATGCACTCGGTGCCGATTTTGTGCGCGACGTCAACCCCGGCGAAATAATTGTTATTGACGGCGACGGAATGAGAACATACTATCAGAAAGAAAACTGCAAGAGAAGAATCTGCATTTTTGAATACATCTATTTTGCAAGACCCGACAGTGTTATGGACGGCGTATCGATCCACGGTTCACGTGTTCAGGCAGGCCGTCTGCTTGCCCGTCAGCATCCCGTTGATGCGGATATCGTAATCGGTGTGCCGGATTCGGGCCTCGATGCGGCAATCGGATATGCACGCGAAAGCGGCATAGAATACGGTATGGGCTTTGTACGCAACAACTACGTCGGCAGAACGTTCATCAAACCCACGCAGGAGCAGCGCGCATCCTCCGTTGCAATCAAGCTCAATGTGCTCAGCGAAACGGTAAAGGGCAAAAAGGTCGTTATGGTTGACGATTCTATCGTACGCGGCACAACCTGTGCGGATATTGTACATCTGCTCAAAAACGCAGGTGCAAAAGAGGTTCACGTCAGAATCTCCTCACCTACCCTGCACTACCCCTGCCTCTACGGCACGGATATACCCACGCGCGAAGAGCTCACATCAAACCTCCACACAGTCGAAGAGCTGTGTGAGATAATCGGTGCCGATTCCCTCGGTTTCCTCGACAGAGATACGCTCGGTGATTTGATCGGTGCGTGTGACAAGACCTATTGCGATGCATGCTTCACGGGTGATTACCCCATCCTGTAAGCTTGCAAAAGGAGAAAAAATGGAAAAGATTAAATGCTTGATTAAAAAGCTTATCAACAAAGAAACCGTCACGTATCTTGTGTTCGGCGTGCTTACAACAGCTGTAAATTTCGTCGTATTCAAGCTGTTTGACGTAATATTCACAAGGGCTTTTACGACCGACCTTACGCTGCTGACAAATTTTATTGCCTGGGTTTTATCCGTTGCCTTTGCCTACGTCACAAATAAGCTCTTTGTTTTTGAAAGCAAGAGCTGGAAGGGCAATGTAATTGCAAAGGAGATTCCCTCCTTTGTCGGAGCTCGTGTTTTTTCGCTCGGTGTGGAATCACTCGGTCTGCTGATATTCATCAGATGGCTCGGCTTTGACAGCTTTGTGTTAGAGATCATTCCGGGTTTTGCTATCGGCGGCAAAATGATTACGAAAATTGCTCTTTCCGTAATCATTGTTATAATGAATTACGTGTTCAGCAAATTCCTGATTTTCGGCAAAAAAGAAAACAAATAGGAGATGACAACTATGCTCAAAAAAATAACGGCGATCTTCGCCATAGCGGCAATGCTTCTTTCTCTTGCCGCCTGCTCGGGCGACACAACACGCTTTACAGCGGGCGCTGAACTCACAGCTAATCCCTTCCCAAATAGAATTATTGCCAAGGAAGTAGCTGCAAAGTATGAGATGACAGAGGTTTACAGCTACGCAGGGAAAGCATACAAAACCTTCGAATACGAAGGCAAAAACGTGCTTGCACGAATTGAAAACAGCGGCAACATCCGCGTGCTTTTCGAGTATCCGCTCGATACGGTGATCACCTACGATATTGCGGCATCAAAGCGCAGCGGAAACTACCTCTATTTCACAAAGCAGGATGCAGGCGCGGCCTACGCTTCGCTTTGTGCAATATACCTGCCCACGCTGACTCAGCTTACAATCATCGACACTCCCTGCAGCAGTATGGTGCTTCTCGACTGTAAATCAACTGACGATATGTATCCTTACGGCATAATCGTAAATGCTTCACAGATTGCGGTTATTGACCTCAGACTCGGCTCACCCAGCAAATACTCAAAAACCCTGACGGATATCGCAACGTTTATCGACGCAGGTGACACGCTCTTTGCCCCCGACAGCTTCGGCGCATACACAGAAACTACTGTTGAGGCAATCGACAAAGACCACGTAATGATTAACATAATCAAGAAAAACTCCGAGGGTGAAACCAAGGAAGAAATCAACTTCACATTCAACCCCGAAAACTCCGTAGCAAGCTTTTAATTTTCACAAAACCGTTTAACGTCAGGAGGTGAGCGGCTCATGCTCGGCAAGAATATCGGTGTCGACCTTGGCACGGCAAGCGTTGTTGTATATATGGAGGGCAGGGGCATCGTGCTCACCGAGCCGTCTGTTGTGGCATACAACACAAAGACGGGCAGAATGTGCGCTATCGGTCAGCGTGCTTACGATATGCTCGGCCGCAACCCCGACTCAATAAGAGTTGTCCGCCCGATGAAGGACGGCGTTGTTTCCGATTTCACGGCAACGCGACAGATGCTCAGCAGATTTATCGGTAAGGTCTGCCGCAACGCAATCTTCAAGCCTAACATTATCGTGTGTATGCCCTCAAGCGTTACTAACCTTGAGCGACGCACGGTGCTTGATATGATAACTGCCGCAGGTGCAGGCAAGGCCTGCCTTATGGAGGAGCCGCTCGCTGCTGCGATAGGTGCAGGCGGTGACCTTACACGGGCAGAGGGCAGTATGGTTGTGGACATAGGCGGCGGCACAACGGATATTGCTGTTATTACGCTCGGCAGTATCGCTGTTTCAAAGTCGATAAAAATCGCAGGTAACCTTCTGGATGAAGCCATTGTGCGACTTGTGCGCCGCGAAAAGGACGTTGTTATAGGCGAGCGTACGGCAGAGGAAATCAAAAAACAGATAGGCTGCGCAATTCTGCGTGATGAGGAGCTTGCGCTCACCGTAAAGGGCAAGCGCTACATCAGCGGAATGCCTGCGGTGGTGGAGATCACCTCAACAGACTGCTACCTTGCAATGCGCGAGCATATCGAAGCAATCGGCGAAGCGGTAAGAGGTGTGCTTGAAATGACACCGCCCGAGCTTGTAGGCGATATAGGCACAAGCGGAATCGTTCTAACGGGCGGCGGCGCTCTGCTGCGCGACATGGCTGAGGCAATTGAACGAAAAACAAAAATCAAAACCCGTGTTGCAACCGACCCGCTCAACTGTGTTGCAAAGGGTATAGGCCTTGCACTCGGTGATCTTGATATGCTCGCTGAGCAGGGCTATATATTCAAAACCCGTGAAGAGATTACGGGCTACGTTGATAATTAAAATGAGGTGAAAAGTTATGAAAAAAGCACAGCTCATTATTGACAGAAGCTTTATCGTAGGTGAAATCGACAAGAGGATCTACGGCTCTTTCCTTGAGCACCTCGGCAGAGCAATATACAAAGGCATCTATCAGCCTGAAAATCCGCTCAGCGACAAAAACGGCTTCAGAAAAGACGTGCTTGACCTTGTGCGCGAAACTGCCGTTCCCGTTGTTCGCTACCCCGGAGGCAACTTTGTATCCGGCTACAACTGGGAGGACGGCATCGGCCCAAAGGAGCTTCGCCCTCGCAGAGCTGAGCTTGCCTGGCATTCAACAGAAACAAACCAGTTCGGACTTGATGAATTTATCGACTGGTGTAAAGAGGCAGGCACAGAGCCGATGATGGCAATTAACCTTGGCACAAGAGGTGCAGACGATGCAAGAAACATCGTTGAATACTGCAACCTGCAGGGCGGCACCTACTGGAGTGACCTGCGTATCAAAAACGGCCACAAGGAGCCACACAACGTTAAGCTCTGGTGCCTTGGCAACGAGATGGACGGCGACTGGCAGATTGGCCACAAGACCTCACACGAATACGGCAGAGCTGCACACGAGGCAGCCAAGGTAATGCGCTGGGTCAGCCCCGACATTGAGCTTGTTGCCTGCGGCTCATCAAGCAGCGGTATGAGCACTTTTGCTCAGTGGGAAGCAGACGTGCTTGACCACTGCTACCACGACGTTGATTACCTTTCACTTCATACATACTACAACAACTCCGAAAACAACACAGAGGAATTCCTCTGCCACAGCTCGGATATGGACAGCTTCATTTCCTCCGTTGTTGCAATCTGCGACTACGTGCAGGCAAAGAAGCGCTCTAAGAAAAAAATTATGCTCTCCTTCGACGAGTGGAACGTATGGTACCACTCACACGAGCTTGACAAGCTCTGCAAGCCCTGGGAGGAAGCACCCCGCAGACTTGAGGACGTATACAACTTTGAGGATGCACTTCTCGTAGGCAGTATGCTTATCACACTCATCCGCCACGCAGACAGAGTGAAGATCGCCTGCCTTGCACAGCTGGTTAACGTTATTGCGCCGATCATGACATCCGATACGGGTGCATGGCGCCAGACAATATTCTTCCCCTATATGCAGGCAAGCGTTTACGGCAAGGGCACGGCTCTCAACACAATCGTAAAGGCTCCGATTTACGAAAGCCGTAAATACGGCGAAGTTAACCTTGTTGACAGCGTAGTTATCGAAAACGATGATGAAAACATCACTATTTTTGCAGTAAACAAAGACCTCAAGGAAGATATTGAGCTCACCTGCGACCTTCGCCAGTATGCAGGCTTCAAGGTAAAAGAGCATATCGTGCTCACACACGACGATATGAAAGCCGTCAACACGGAAGAAAACCCGAATAACGTTGTGCCGACCTGCAGCAACGCCTCCAAGGTAGAGGGCGGCAGCTTCTCCACCGTTCTCGGCAAGCACAGCTGGAACGTTATCAGACTCAGCAAAAACTGATAAAAAGCCGAATATAATTACCAACAGATGTGAGGCACGGCATATATCAGCGAAAAACCTGATAATCCCCCGTCACCCAAAAGATAAAAGCTGTGCCGCGCTCTGATTTTACGGTCAGAGTGCGGCATTTTTCATATGATATAAAACTCAAAGGAGTTAACTGAATGAGTATAATTTCTTTAGAGAGATTCATTATTACGCAGGAGCATATGTATGCATTTGCGCTCGAAGAAATAAAAAGAGGACAGAAGTGCTCACATTGGATATGGTGTATCTTCCCACAGCTGCGCGGACTCGGCGACAGCTATGAGTCTGAAGCCTACGGCATCAACGGACTTGAGGAGGCAAAGGCTTACCTTGCTCATCCCCTGCTCTCGCAAAGGCTTACCGAAATCAGCGAAGCGTTGCTTGCACACAGGGGCAGGGACATCCGATATATTATGGGCAGCGGTATTGATGCAGTCAAGCTCCGCTCATCAATGACGCTTTTTGCTCTGGCAAGCGAAGATAATTCCGTTTTCCACCGGGTACTGGACTGCTTTTACGGCGGCGAATATGATCCTCTCACGGTTGATAAACTCAAATCGGAAAACAGTTATTAAAACAGAAGAACAACCCCAAACTATGTATGTGATAAATTTGGAAGAACGCTACTACCGCGAGCTTTTATTAGCGGCAATCAGAGGAATAAAAATATGGACTACGACCTTATTAAATACCCGCGCACTCAGCATTTACGCGGCTCAAGACTTCAACCCGGTGACGAGGACCTTAGCCAGATTCCGTTTGAATGCATTCTGGGTAAAAACATTGTGATTGAAGAAAAAATTGACGGTGCAAATACGGCAATCTCATTTGACGGCGAGGGCAACCTGCTTTTGCAGAGCAGAGGGCATTACCTTGACGGCGGCTACAGAGAACGCCACTACAACCTGCTCAAGCAATGGGCAAACACATATAAGAACCTGTTTTACAGCGTGCTCGGCAGCCGCTTCATTATGTACGGCGAGTGGATGTACGCAAAGCACACCGTTTTCTACGATGCCCTGCCCGATTACTTTATGGAGTTTGACATTTTTGACAGAGAAAGAGAAGTTTTCCTCTCTACGGCAGAGCGAAAAAAGCTGACGGACGCAATCGGTGTCATATCCTCCGTGCCCGTGTTGGCTCAGGGTGTTTTTAAATCGGAAAAGGATATTTTAAAATATCTGGGCCATTCAAACTATATTACCGAAAACCACATTGAGGTTCTAAAAAAGCTCTGCGAAAAATATGAGCTTGACGTTGAAAGAAACGTAAGAGAAACTGACCCCTCAACAACGATGGAGGGGCTGTACATAAAGGTTGAAGAAGACGGCATTGTTAAGGAAAGAATGAAGTACGTACGCAATTCTTTCTACCAATGTGTAAGCGAATCGAAATCTCATTGGATAACAAGACCGATAATACCAAACCAACTCGGAAGGTGAAAAAATTGGCTTACAGCAAAGCTTTTGACGAAATGATAAACTATATCCCCCTTGCGGGAGAAACGCAGATTTGCTGGGAAAATTTTGAAAAATCAAAACTTGGCTTCCTGCTCAGACAAATGGGCAGGGTACAGCAGAATCCAACCTATCACGCAGAAGGTGACGTTTACACCCACACCAAACTCGTATGTGAGGAGCTGATAAAGCTCGACGTTTACCGTGAGAGCACGAAAGAGGATAAGATAATTCTGTTTTTATCGGCCCTGCTTCACGATGCAGGCAAAATTAAATGCACAAAAATTCAGGACGGCGAAATCGTTTCACCCTATCACTCTGTAAAGGGTGTATCTATGGTACGTGAGCTCCTCTGGAGGGACTTCGGGCTTTGCGGCAGCGAAGAAAAGCAGCAGCTGCGTGAGGCTGTTTGCCTGCTTATCAGGTATCACGGCTTCCCTCCTCACGTAATATTTGAACACGAGCCCGAATATAAACTTCTCCGTGTTGCCTGCAGCGGTCAGCTTGCAAAAGCCTTCAACCTGAAAAAGCTTTGTGCGCTCAGCCTGGCAGATGCACTCGGCAGAAAAACCGACATCATAAACGATTACCCCGAAGCAGTCAATTACTGTATGGCAGCGGCAACCGAATTCGGCTGCCTTGAATCCCCTCATTCATTCAAAGACAGCTTTTCTCAGCGTGCATACTTCCTGAAGAAAACCGACTGGTGTAACATAGAAATGTATAACGACACGTGGGGCACGGTGACTATGCTTTCGGGCCTGCCGGGCACAGGCAAAGACACGTGGATTTCAGAAAACCGTTCCGACTTGCCCGTAGTATCACTCGATGAAATAAGAAAGCAGCTGAACGTACTGCCGACAGATGACCAGAGCGCGGTTATCGCTTTTGCTCTCAACAAAGCAAAAGAGCTGCTCAGAAGCAGGCAGCCCTTTGTAGTGAATATGACAAACTTAACGGAGAGAATCCGTGCAAAATGGATTACACTCTTCGAGCAGTACGGCGCAGGCGTTGAGCTTGTTTTTCTGGAGACCGAATGGGAAGAAGAGCTGCGCCGCAACGCAGAGCGCAAGGCAGCCGTTCCCCAAAGCGTAATTGAAAATATGCTCTCCTTACTTGAACCCCCTCAACCATATGAATGCGAAAAGGTTCACTGGATTATAACCTGACGGCACTCCCCTGCTTAACCGCCTCTCCGCAAATTCGCTGAGCGGTATAAAGAGCTTTATACGATTGAAGTATTTTATTAATGAGGTTGAATAAAAGAATTCTTAAATATGTCTGCAAATGAAAAAATAAAATTCATACTCAGAAAACTTAAGAGATAACAAATAAAAGCATCCGATTTATGCAGTCGGATGCTTTATTGTTTATCAAAATCACCTGTTGTTTTTTTTATTTTGTTTCCTCAAACAGTCCGAGCTTTGAATATATATCCATTCTTTCGGATGCTTCTCTGGCGACCTTCTGCGGTCTGATTCGGGGACGTTTGCCTGAAAGCGAACGGATAATATATCTCAAGCCGAAGAAAAGCCAGCCTAAGGGTAGGATGAAAGGCAGCTTTTTTGCAATTCTCCATTTTCTATACACTATGCTGTTTGCGGAGCTGAAAAACTGCCTGAGCATAGAGACCTTTTTTTCGTTTTTGCTTGAGAGTAAAAGGCTTTCGTGGCTTCTGTCTTCGCTTTTCTGTCCGAAATTTCCGCCGATGATTATATCGGTCAGAATATAGTCAGCGAGCTGCTTGTCAGCGTCCTTTGCAAAGTCCATTCCGGGCAAACCGAGATATTCGGTACAGATAAACGTCATTATTTTTACAAACTCCCAAAGTCCGATATCTCTGAACGTTTTTTCAAACATTTCGAGGAATTTTGCTTCACCCAAAGTGTTGAGAAACACCGCCCAATCGCACAGATGTCTGAGGCCGAGACCATCACCCGTCAGATGGTGGCACATATGCAGCAGAATTATAAGCCCGTGGTGATAAACCGAGGGCACATATACCCTGCCAAGCTCCGTGTCGGCTGTTTGTGACTCTGCGAGCAGATCGGTCAGCAGCTTTCTGATTTTTACGCCTGCCTTACCGTCGGGGATACCGGAGGGCTGAAAATGCATTTCGCAGCGGCTTACATCGCTGAAATACACATCGTGCACATCGTGATTTTTGCCTGCCGATTTAAAGTTGTTTTCAGCGAGAACTTCGGCCGCTTTTTCAAAATCATCGGTATCGACAAGGAAATCCACATCGCCCATTGAGCGCATAAGCGCATCGGGATAATAAAGTGCGGATGCATAGCCTTTAAGAATCGTACACCGCACGCCTGCATTCTTCATCATACTGCAGATACGCACGTGCTCAAAATCAATCTTTGCATTATCCGCAAGAGTCTGATTGAGTGAATTTCTGATAAATGCAGGAAGTTCACCGCCGAAACGGTGAAAAGCTGTGAGGGTAACCGCCTGAACGTATGCTTCCAACCAGACCGCGTTAATGTTATCCTCATTAAGGTTAACCTCGCGCCCTGCATCAAAAAGACTGTTTGCAAGCATATTGAGCAGAATTTTTTCGTGCTCTTTCAGTACGGCATTTTTAATACCCATTTATAATCACACAACTTCAAAAAATGTATCGGGTTTTTCGGGGTCAAACTGTTCGTTTGCCCACATTAAGGTAACGAGCTTTTCCGTTTCGGAAAGGTTGATGATATTGTGAGTGAAGCCCGGAAGCATATGAACAGCCTCGGGTTTATCACCGCAGACACGGAATTCAAGCACTTCATCCGTGCCGATTTTTCTTTGCTGAATCAGAGCTTCGCCCGAAACAACAATGAAGAACTCCCACTTTGTATTGTGCCAGTGCTGGCCTTTTGCTATGCCGGGATTGCTTACGTTAACGGAAAACTGACCGCAGGAAACGGTTTTTAATATTTCCGTAAAGCTTCCTCTGGCATCGCTGTTCATCTTGAGCGGAATGCTCACCTTCTCCTGCGGAAGGTAGGAGAGGTAGGTAGAATAAAGCTTTTTGGCAAAGGAGTTAAACGGTATTTCAGGCATAACGAGTGTCTGACTCTGAGCCTTGAAGCTTTCGAGCAGCTCAACTATTTCGCCAAGCGTTACCTTATGTGTAACGGAGAAAGTGCAGAATTTTTCGTTTTTCGTTTCTTTGCCCTCGAGTGCGTTGAGCATTTCGTCAACAAAATCGTCAATATAAAGAAGCTCAAGCTCAACCGCAGGGTCGTTTACGGTGATAGGCAAACCGTTTGCAATGTTGTTGCAGAAGGTTGCAACGGCAGAATTATAATTCGGTCTGCACCACTTTCCGAAAAGATTAGGCAGACGGTAAACGAGCACCTTTGAACCGTTTTCTTCTCCGTAATTAAAGAGCATATTTTCCGCTTCAAGCTTGCTTTTGCCGTATTCCGAGCCTGCAAACCTGCCCTCGAGCGTAGCCTGCACGGAGGAGGAAAGCATAACGGGGGCTTTGTTTGCTGCGGCCTTAAGCTCACTCAGCACCGTGCCCAATATGCCGTAATTGCCGGAAAATTCGCTTGCATCCTTGGGTCTGTTTATTCCTGCAAGGTGAAAGACAAAGTCAGCCTCGGCACAGTAGCGGCGAAGCTCCTCGGGTGTTGAATCAATATCGTATTCAAATATCTCTTCAATCTGTATGCCCGGTCGTGTTCTGTTTTTGCCGTCCTTTATGTTGCGGAGGTTTTCGGCAAGGTTTCTACCTGCGAATCCCTTTGCGCCGGTAATAAGAATATTCATTAAAACTTTCTCCAAACCATTTTGTTTACTATTCCCGTGTAGCTTTGTATGAGCCTTACGATTTTATCGGAAACGTTTTTGTCTGCATAGTCCGGAACGGGAGTAGCAAATTCTTCGTTACCCGTAAGACCGACCGCGGTTTCAACCGCCTGAATAAGGCCGTTTTCATCAATGCCTGCAAGCACAAAGCAGCCCTTGTCCAAGGCTTCGGGGCGCTCTGTTGAGGTGCGGATACAAACAGCGGGGAAAGGCCTGTCTATGCTCAGGTAGAAGCTGCTTTCCTCGGGAAGAGTGCCGCTGTCGGAAACAACGGCAAAAGCGCCCAGCTGCAAGCGGTTATAATCCGAAAAGCCGAGAGGCTCGTGCATAATGATGCGCTTGTCAAGCTCAAGGTCTGAGGCTTCAAGTCTCTTTCTTGAACGGGGGTGACAGGAATAGAGAATAGGCATATCGTATTTTTCCGCAAGCGAGTTCAATGCACCGAACAGCGAGCGGAAATTTTTTTCCGTGTCGATATTCTCTTCTCTGTGAGCGGAAAGAAGAATGTATTTTTTCTCTGTGAGTGAGAGCTTTTCAAGAATATCGCTGCCGAGAATTTTATCAAGGTTGGCGTTGAGCACCTCTGCCATAGGTGAGCCCGAAACGTAGGTCCTTTCTTTGGGAAGGCCGCACTCTGCGAGGTATCTTCTTGCATGCTCGGAGTACGCAATGTTGACGTCAGAGATAATATCAACAATTCTTCTGTTAGTTTCTTCGGGCAGACACTCATCCTTGCAGCGGTTGCCTGCTTCCATATGGAAAATCGGTATGTGCAGCCTTTTTGCGCTTATTGCGGAAAGGCAGCTGTTTGTGTCGCCGAGAATAAGCATCGCATCCGGCTTTATCTCTTCCATAAGCTCATAAGACGAAGCGATGATATTGCCGACCGTCTGTCCGAGATTCTCACCGACGCAGTTGAGGTAAACGTCGGGCACGTCAAGGTTTAAATCCTCAAAGAAAATGCCGTTGAGTGTGTAGTCGTAGTTCTGTCCCGTGTGGGCAAGAACAGTATCAAAATACTTTCGGCATTTTTTGATAACCTCTGAAAGTCGGATGATTTCGGGTCTTGTTCCGACAATTATGAGAAGCTTGAGCTTACCGTTGTTTTTAAAACTGACATTGTATTTCATAATCTCACCTTATGAATTGAATTCTTCAAGTCTTTCTCTGATGTAATCGAGCTCGAGCAGCTTTTCCTTGACCTGCTCAACGTCCAGAAGCTTTGTGTTGCTGCTGTTGAATTCGGTAAGCTCGGCACGCTTTACGTCACCGTCTGAAAAATATTTGTCGTAGTTAAGGCTTCTGTTATCGGCGTGAACACGGAAAAAGTCGCCCATATCCTCTGCCTTGGCACATTCTTCGTTGGTGAGAAGCGTTTCAAACATTTTCTCACCGTGGCGTATGCCGATGATTTTGATATCTTCCTTTTTGCCGCCGAAGAGCTCGCAGACAGCTTCAGCCTGAGTGCGGATTGTGCAGGCAGGTGCCTTACGCACAAAAATGTCGCCGCTTTCACACTCCTTGAATGCAAAAAGAACAAGGTCTACCGCCTCTTCAAGCGACATAATGAATCTTGTCATATCGGGGTTGGTAATCGTAATCGGCTGACCGTTTTTGATCTGGTCGATCCAGAGCGGAACAACAGAGCCGCGGCTGCAAAGCACGTTGCCGTATCTTGTGCAGCAGATTTTGGTTTTATTCGGGTCAACGTTTCTTGCCTTTGCGGTTGCCACTCTCTCCTCAAGCGCTTTGGTGATGCCCATTGCGTTTATCGGGTACGCAGCCTTATCTGTAGACAGACATATTACGGATTTTACTCCTGCGGCAACAGCGGCAGTAAGCACATTATCCGTGCCGATAACGTTTGTCTTGACAGCCTCCATAGGGAAGAACTCGCAGGAAG
Organism: Acutalibacteraceae bacterium; assembly: GCA_045606785.1. Lineage (GTDB taxonomy): Bacteria > Bacillota > Clostridia > Oscillospirales > Acutalibacteraceae > UBA8612. Next base: position 52,717 of record JAZUSN010000040.1, read on the forward strand.
GAACCTGCTTGAGCGCAGCTGCGTGGAAAACGTAATCCACACCAACCATCGCATCACGGAGAGAGTCTATATTGCGCACGTCGCCTATGTAAAACTTGATTTTGTCTGCAACCTCGGGCATCTTTGCCTGGAATTCGTGGCGCATATCATCCTGCTTTTTCTCGTCTCGGGAGAAAACGCGGATTTCTTTTATATCAGTTTTGAGGAAACGGTTGAGCACGGCGTTACCGAACGAGCCCGTGCCGCCTGTTATAAGTAAGGTTTCACCTTTGAAATTATACATTTTTATCATCTCCGTTGATTTGTTCTATACAGGGTAAAACTGCGTTGCCCCAGTCTTTGAACCAGTGTTTGAGGTGGATATCATCATCATTATGCTCCACATTAAACCTGATACCCGTACATTGGTCATAATATGCAGCGTTACCAATATAATCTTCATCATAAAGTTTAAAGTGGAGTGTATAACGTCCCGGCATAAAATACTTTGTGTCAAAAACAAACTCCGTTTGATTGGCACCTGCCGTATGTTTCAATTCGCCGGCATATATAACACCTACGCCTTCAGTATCACTACCTGAAACAACAATTTTCATCTTAACTCTGTCAGTTGCATTACTGCAATGCCAGTCCATACGGAATCTAAATCTATCGCTATAATAAAAATGATTAGAGTCTGTATCAAGAAGTTTGAACCCATCTATCAGATGCTTCATATTGCACTTTGAATTTCTTTTAAAATTCTTTGTATCAAAATATATGGTATCATTAAAATCATCTTTCATATAGATACCTATGGCTTTTTCAGTATCACCTTCAAAAGCGACTTGACCATAAGAAAGAACAATACATCGGTTGCATAACTTTTTGACAGTCGCCATATTATGGCTGACGTAAAGAATCGTTCTGCCTTCTTCCTCGGCAACCTTCTTCATTCTGTCAATACACTTATTCTGGAACGCAACGTCACCGACAGCAAGTACCTCATCCATAATCATAATCTCACTGTCAAGGTGAGATGCAACGGCAAAGGCAAGCTTTACCTTCATACCGCTTGAATATCTTTTAACGGGGGTATCAATAAACTGACCAACTTCCGAAAATTCAACAATTTCGTCAAATTTTTTGTCAATTTCAGCTTTAGTCATACCGAGAATGGCACCGTTGAGGTAGACGTTCTCTCTGCCTGTCAGCTCAGGGTGGAAGCCCGTACCGACCTCGAGCATAGAGGTGATTCTGCCGTTGAGGTAAATATTTCCCTTCGTGGGCGCTGTAACACGGCAGATGAGCTTGAGAATCGTAGATTTTCCTGCGCCGTTTCTTCCGATTATTCCAACGGTTTCGCCCTTTTTGACGTCAAAAGATAAATCATTGAGGGCAAGGAAACGTTCGTTTTTATCGTGCTCCTTTTCGCCGATTTTAAGGTTGGGATTTTCCTTGTGGCGAAGCTTTGCTATCTTCGCCTGGATTTCACCCTTGAGGGTTGCACCACCGATAGCACCGAGGCGGTATTCCTTTGAAACGTGTTCAACTTTTATTGCTAATTCGTCCATACCGCACCTCACACTGTATCCATAAACGTTTTTTCGGATTTTGAGAACATAAGCGCACCGATTACCGCAACAATAACTGTTGTTACCCAGCTTATGCCGTAAAACAGCCAGTCAACCTCGCCTGAACCGAGAAATCCGTAACGAAAAAGGTTTATGGCAGGCGTGACGGGATTGAGCATATATATGTTGTAGAAGATACTTCCGGGAGCCAGCTGCGAGCGGCTGAACATATCGTAGGCAACGGGAGAGCAGTATGACCAGAGACTTACACCAAAGCCTACAACCATTGCAAGGTCGCGGTATTTGGTTGTAAGTGACGAAATAATCATACCGAATCCCATACCAAGAACAGCAAGCTGAATGAGTACGACGGGGAACATAATAATAAGTATGTTGGGCTTAAGGCCTGCATCGGTAACAAGGTAATAAACCATAAAGCACAGCATAAATGCAAACTGAATGAAGAAACCGATAAACTGGGATATTGCCGTTGAAATCGGCATAACAAGACGAGGGAAATAAACCTTACCCAGAATGCCCGAGTTAGCCGTGAAGGTGTGCGAGGTTTCTGTTAAACAGTTAGCAAAGAGTGTCCAAACTATAGTACCGGAAAGATAAAATATGAAGTTAGGCACACCCGATGCGCCAAGGCCTGCGATATTACCGAAGAATACAGAGTAAACAACCGTTGTGAAAAACGGCTGTATAATTGCCCAGGCAGGGCCGAGAATTGTCTGCTTATATTTTGCAACAAATGTCCTGCGGACAAAAAGCAATATAAGGTCCTTACAGTTTTTCAGACCCTTGATATCCATATTAAAAGCACTGTTGCTTGATTTGACAACAGTTGTCCATTTTTGTTCAGCCATAATTTATCTCCTGTGCTTTTGGGGTAATTTAGTTAAGTCTCCCAAAACATAATCCCATTCTTCAGGTTCGTATTTTTCAAAACCAGCCGCATCAAAGAAGGTCATTTCTCCAAAATATATTTTTTCATTCCAGAAATTGAAATCTACACGAAGGAACGGTGTGTTGTTTGAAAGTTTTTGTGAAATCTCTTGAATTTTGTCAAGACATATGGGCTTTTTAAAAACATCTCCCGCCAATGGACTATCACCATTAATCAAGTTGGTATATTTCCATTCCATATCATAGGTATCCATAGTTGTTGTTCTATCACTGAAACGGCCCGAAATAACTATAACATATTTGGGTATTCCACCAAAGCAAAAAACTTTATATTCTATTGGCTCGGTATCATCATTATTTTTCATGAATTTTTCACAAATGATCTTTCGAGGAATATTTTTATAAGGCCATTCTCTCTTACTTTTATAAAAATCGACTTTCAACTGTTCATTAAGTTTCTTCACGGTTTCTTCTTCAGTAAGTATTTCACCACTTTTATTTGTGAACGTTCCGTCTTTGAAAATCACAACGTCACTGTTATGATTACACTTGAGAACAAATTCGTTTGGAAGAGTCGAAAAATCTATCTCATCAGCATTGTTCCAAACTCCAAGTAACGGAACAAGATATTCTTCTCCTATTCTTTCAGCGACAAAATCCCTCGCAAGATATTTGTCAACCATAACCGTATATATAGGATTTCTGTCATAGAGTTTCAACCAATTCTGTTTTTCGGTAAAAGTTTTTGGGTTAGAAAGATTAATCTTTTTGCCCATTCTTTTTTTATAAAGCTTCTTAACAAAGGATTTGTCTGAAAGAACATACGTATACGGATATTCAACAGTAAAATACTTTTTATAAGTGTTTATTATGTTCCTTTTCATCCTATATGCTTTTTCGACAATCATATAATCATCCCTCTTTTTATTATACGGAAACAGAATCTATAGCTTTCAACCATTGCTCAGCTACTTTTTCAACAGAATGAGTTTCTCTGATTTTTGCAGCATTATTTCCGCATTTTTCTGCCAGCCCTTCTTCAGAAATCATTCTTATCATAGCTTTGCTCAACGCATCAACATCTCCGACAGGTGTCAGCAGTCCGTTCTCGCCATCCGTTATCATTTCTCGTGCACCGCCACCACCGCAATCGGTACAAACACAAGGCAAGCCTATAGCCATTGCCTCAACCATTGAATTCGAAATGCCTTCATAATCAGAAGAAGATACAAACATCGCATAATCACAGATTATACCGTGTATATCTGAAGAAGCCGGCAAAATACAAACCGATCCCTTAAGGTTATGATCTGTTATATATTTAACAAGTTCATCTTTATATTCACGGATATTATCTGCTGCAGTATCTGCATATATTTCCAATTTATAATCCGGAAAAGGCTCAAGAAATTTTTCAAAAGCCTGAATTAAAAGCAAAAGATTTTTTTGTCTTGTCATGCGGCAAAAATTTACAATTGCTTTTTTTCGCTGACCTGTGTATGGTTCAGGAAGATCCGCTTTTACAGGATTATGGATAACATATGCATTGGTACATCCCAGCATATAGTGATCTTTTTGCTCCTCTTGTGTCTGAAATACGCAAGCTGAGGATTTTTTTACAGATTGCTTTATGTTATTAAAATATCTTTCCAAAGCATATTTGTCAGATGCATTTGTTTCAGCATAAATTATTTTTTGATTCAAACCTTTTGCAGCAAAAAAGACTTTATCAAATATATTTAAGCCAAAACTGATAACGATAGCATCTTTGTGTTCTGACAAAAACGGTCTTAAATCTCTTGCTTTTTTATATCCGTTAATACAATAATTCACTTTGTTCAATAATTTTTTGTTATGTTGACATATTAACTGCAATTTTTTGTGAACAAATATTTTTCTGTCAACATATTTATCACTTTGAACTGTTTTATTGTTCTTCTTTTGCTCGTCATAATACTCAGGAATAATGACAAGGTTAACTTTTTCGGAAATACCGTAATAATTTTCACTGCCGATAGTATAGTCACGTCCCAAAACTGCAGCGACATATACGGTATATCCGTTATCGGCAAAATAGTTTGCCAATGCAAATGCCCTTCTTTGAGCGCCACCTATTCCATATAGACTGAAAGTTATAATTATTTCTTTCTTCATTTCTTTCCCCTGAATTTTTTATAAACTGCATTTTCGGTCAGAAAACCAAGCAAAGGAGCTATGTATTTGCTTCTTATTTTTTGCTTCTGTGCCTGTTTCTTTTTATATTTCTCGGTAAAATCAAGAATCTCTTTGGCTTTTTTCTCGTGAATGAGTTCATAGTATTTCTGATAAAGCGGATTGAGCTTTTCTGTAGGAATATGTCCGTAGAATCTTTCACAGATCGGGTCATTCATTATCTGCTCAATAAGTTTAATTTTCGTCTTTTTATCATTGGGGCAAAGAGGCTTCATTTCGTTTTCGATACAGTCTGTTGCAAAGAAAAAAGCACGCAGATGCATCTGATCCATAAGGTCTGCTTCTTTGAAGTTTTCGGTATCTTTATAAAGGATTTCGATAAGGTAGGTATAAAGCGGCCACATATTTTTTGTGTAGCCTCTTGAGAGTGAATCGGTAACAACTCTATTATGATAGAGCGGTTCTGCTACATAATAATAATTCTGTGCAACGAGAGTTGCCTCGTAAGTGAGTTGTAAATCCTGACTTCTTCTGAGTCTACGGTCGAATTTAATACCGTTATTTTTAAGAGTTTCCGTTTTATATATTCTCAGACAATTACTCCAGCGGATTGCTCGTTTTTCTCCATTTTTGCCGATGTATGCAAGTGTTTTTGCAAGAAGATTATTAATAATATAATCTCTGTCATACGGACCTCCCGACATTTCAGGCGAAAAAATATGACCGTCTGCATTTTCCTGACAATTACAAAACACTATATCCGAATCGTTTGATTTTGCAGCAGTATACATTTTTTCATACATTTCAGGCTTTATCCAATCATCTGAATCAACAAATCCAATATATTCACCGCTTGCACGAAGCATACCGTCATCTCTTGCGGCGGCAAGGCCTTCGTTTTCCTTATGGTAATATGTCACACGGGAATCGGAAAGATAATTTTTACATATTTCAGCACTGCTGTCAGTTGAGCCATCATCAATAAGAATTATTTCAATATCCTTAAGTGTCTGAGCAACAATACTGTCCAGACATTTTTCGAGATACTCTCCTGCATTGTATATGGGCACAATTATGCTAACTTTAATCATTTATCAATTCCATCCATTTCTCAACAATTTTGTCGACTGACTGCACTTCTCGGATTTTTACTGAGTTTTCAGAAAGCTTGTTTGCAAGCTCAGGATTTTCTATAAGCTTTTTCATAGCAAGATAAAGTGCATCCGCATCACCTACAGGAGTAAGCAGGCCGTTTTCACCGTCTTTGATAACTGCTCTTGCACCACCTGCAGGGCAGTCCGTACAAACACAGGGCAAGCCCAACGCCATAGCCTCAAGCATTGAGTTAGACATTCCTTCAAAATCCGATGACGAAACGAACATGGTATAGTCTTTTATATAATCGTGTATATCGTTTCGTGACGGTAAGATGTGAATGCAATCTTCACAATTATGCTGCTTGATTCTATCTTTAACGGAGTCAATATAACCTTCGACATCATTGCCTACAGGATCGCCGATAATATCGAGGTTATACTCCGGAAAATCTTTGTGAAGTAATGCAAATGCATCAACAAGTATGTTAAGATTTTTTTGTGCAGAAATACGGCAGAAATTAACTATGCGCTTTTTTCTTTTCCCATTATAGGGTACAGGCAAATCAGGCTTTATTGGGTTAAATATCACCGTACCATGCACGGGAGTATTTTCAAGATACCATTTTTGCACATCAGGAGACTGAAAAACAAAACCGTCTGCTTTGGGAAATTCGTTTTTCAAAAAAGCCAGAGTTGTTTGGCTGTGAATTGATTGCTGGGGGTCACCACGTTCAGAAATCACAACTCTGTTTGAATTGCTTTTTGCAAGAAGTGTAAGAAAAATAGAGTCATATAAAAACGCTACTGCAGCTGAGTTTTTATGTTTTCTGAAATATTTTTTAAGCCATCTGACAGAAACATAGTTTCTTGAATGATATTTCATTACAGCAGATTTTTCTTTGAATCCGAGTTTGCCGATAAGTCTTGCAAACAACATAATTACCTTGGGGATTATGTTTGACGGACGTTCACCCGACACCTCATCCATAAGAGAGGTAACATTTATCCTCGGGTCGATATTATTCAATATAGCATCTTTTTTGCTTTGGTGCGTAACGATTAGAGATACTTCATTTCCGTTTTCAACCGTAGCACGGCTTAATAGTGAAACTACACGTTCAGCACCGCCGCCATGCATTACTTTTATTAAAAAAACTATTTCTTTGCTCATTTATTCATCAACCTTGATTTAATCTGACGATAATTTTTATATAAGCGTTTATATGTAAAATGCAGTTTTAATCTGAAATATCTTTTGTCTTTAATAAAGTTATACAGTTTGCGAGAGATCGGATTTTCAAAACGGTTTTCAGCACCGTCTGCAACTTCCTGAGGCAACATTGAGCCCCAATCGAAATTCAAAACGGCTTTTCTTTCGCTTTCAGAAACGTTTTCGTAATACATTGAGAAAGTATACATTGTTTCATTAAGCCATCTTGCATTAAGTTTTTGATGGTATTCTTGAGTGTTAATTTTCCAATCGTCGAAACAAGATTTGAAATGATAATAAAGAAACAATGTGTTTTTCCCTTCAATTTTCTGCGGGATGTATGAACGGGAAATGCTTTTTCTGTTTGTTCTGTAGTTATACAATGACTTATCGTTATATACGATTTTTTTGCAGTCCGTAACAAGGTGCGAGACAATATATGCATCCTCCGCGATATCTTTGTCCTTGAGAACATCATAATTTATATTGATTTTTTTTATTATATCGGTTCGTACCGCTTTGGTACAAAGCGAATTGATATACGGTGTAGTTATAAGAAGCTCGTACAGTTTTTTCTTTTTGTCGCCTTCAAAAACCTCTCCATTTTCAAAAACAGACAGTTTCCTGGGGGTTTTTATACCGTCCTCATAATAGCTGAAAGAATACATAACCATATCGGTGCCGGAATTTTTATCGAGGACATTTGCAACGGTTTCGAGAAGAACAGGTTCAACAAAATCGTCCGAATCGCTGAAAAGGCAGTATTCGCCGCTTGCGTTATTTATCGCCGCAAGACGGGCCGACGTATGTCCACCGTTTTCCTTGTGTACAACTTTAACTCTGTCGGAGTAATTCTCCACATATTCATCACAAATCGCGCCCGATGAATCCGTTGAGCCATCATCAACGAGAATTATTTCGTAATCACCCGTGTAGGTCTGGTTAAGCAATGATTCAACACACTGCTCAAGGTACTGTTCAACATTGTAAACCGGAACAAGTATGCTGAATTTCATTTACTTTTCACCCCTCCAATAAGGCTTTCCATTGTGCCTTGTATTTTTCAAATTCGTGAGAATAGTCTGTCGCTTTGAGATTGCTTAAAATATGGTTATATTTCTCTGTATCATTAATAAGATATGTTATGCTTTCTGCGATTGCTTCGGGTTTTATATCGCAGATTATACCGTTTGCATCGGCTTCCACAAGCTTGCATCCGCCGACCGTTGCTGTTGTAACGACGGGCTTATTGAGTCTGTGAGCTTCAAGTATTGTAACGGGCATTGCCTCTTCACAAGACGGCTGCACGTAGATATCACAGCCTGCCATATACGGATACGGATTTGTCTGCATTCCCGTGATAACAATATTTTTTTCAAGTCCGTGCTCTGCAATTTTTTGCTCGATATTTTTTCTTTCAGGGCCGTCACCGACAAAGTACCAGATAAAATCCTTACCGTTATCTTTGAGAATCTTTGCCGCATCAACCGCCATATCAAAGCCCTTAACAGGTGTAAACCTTCCGCAAGAGCAAATAACCGTTTTATCTGTCTGAGGGACCGGAAAGGCTTTACTTTGCTCAGTTATTAAATCCTTGTCCGTATAGTTTTCGACAACTGTTATCTTATCCGAGTGCTCCGGATACCACTCGCAAATCAGCTGCTTTTGCTCCTGATGCAGGGCTGCAATTTTTTTGAAATGCGGCAGTATCGATTTATGCATCTCGGGTAAGTCATTTGTACTTGTATGGTAGAAAATTATTTTTTCATCTGCACTGACACATTTATCTACAAACAAAGCGGTATAGCCCTGGACGTAAGCAATTGCTTTGTCGTATTTTGTACCGCTGAAATATGTTTTCTTTTCATATTCCATTTCGGCTTCGCGTATTCTGTCAGCAAGTTCTGTATCGGCACGCAATGCTTTTTCCTTACGTCCCGTCAAACGGTACAGCAGGCTGCGAAGCTGCAGTGCCAGAGCAAACGGTTTGCGGTAGTAATGTCCGGGGTCTTCATTTACGATAACCGTCACACGCCTGTCGACAAAATCCAGAAGCTGAGTGCGGTTTTTGCGCAGATAAAGTGTAATGTCATATTTATCGTAATCTATTACCTTTAATGCAGATATAACCGTTTTTTGAACTCCGCCGATAGTCATATGTGGAATAACAAGGAGTAATTTATTTTTTTCCATAAATCTCTCCACTATCTTATTTCTTTAGCCGGTACTCCCGCAACAACTGTTCCGGGTTTCTCAAATGACTTGGTCACTACCGCGCCGGCGCCAATAACAACGTTGTCGGCAATAATAACATCTCCGATAACCATTGCGCCGATTCCCACATCAACATTATTTCCGATGCGAGGGATAGCTTCGGTATCTCCGGTTTTTTTATTACCAAGAACGTTGTTGCCGTGGAAAACACAGCTTTCGCCCGTATAACCGTTAATAATTACATTTGGATGGCAGATTCTTACGGATGCTCCACAGCAAAAAGGTTTGATTTCTACTCCTATAGTTAAACCGAGTCTGTTCTTTTTTGAATCACAATACTTTATTTTTAGCGATAGTGTTTTTGATAATATCAAGTTTTTAGTGTTATCTCTTCTGTAACACAGATACTCATATTTGCGTAACAGTTTGAAATAACGGTACAATTTGTATTTAAAAGGTTTTCTGAAAATGCTTTCAAGCGATATTTTGTTGATGCCAAAGCAAGAAAGCTTGTCTTTTGACTGTATAGCTTTTAGTTCTGCTTTGCTTTTAATACTATAAATTCCCTTCATTTACAACAGCTCCATCCATTTTTTTGCTGTGTTTTCAAGCGAGAGATCTTCGCGGATTTTTGCGGCATTTTTCGAAAGCTCAGCTGCGAAGTTTTTATCGGATGCTATTTTTCTCATAGCCTGCGCGAGTTCTTCGCTATCACCCACAGCAGTAAGCAAGCCGTTTTCACCGTTTTTGATAATTGCTGCTGCGCCGCCGATCGGGCAGTCCGTACATACAACGGGCATACCGATTGCCATTGCCTCAAGCATAGCGTTTGACATGCCCTCATAGTCAGAGGAATTCACATACATCGCATCGCTGATTATTTCACCGTGAACACTTTTGCTGAACGGCAAAAAATCAACAAAATCTTCAATACCAAACTTCGAAATCAATGCCTTTGTTTCGTTTAAAGCTGCCTTGTCATCATCATTCTGCGGTTCACCGATAATCTTTAGTCTGTAATCGCTGAAATCCTTGTGAAACTCTGCGAAAGCCTCAACAAGTACGGGAAGATTTTTTTGCCTCGATATTCTGCAGAATGTTGTTACACTCCGATTTCTTTCGCCAAAATACGGCTCGGGAAGAGTGTCGTTTATGGGATTGAAAATAACTGTTCCCTTTTGTGAAATGTTTTTCGGGTAAGCGGCCTTTGCATCATCAGTCTGGAAAACAACCGCATCGGCACGCTGATAGTATTCTTTTATGAAACTATATCCGTAACGTTTTTTCAGCAGGCGGTAAGGATCGGCTCTTTCGGAAACAACAACTTTGTTGGGCAAGCCTCTTGCTGCGAGCAGCGTGAGCGGAATGGACGGCTGAAGAAACGAGATAATTGTCGCTTCCGGTTTTGATTTAATAATACTATTAAGAGCAGGAATCTCATCATAATACTGCGCTTTGAAGGAGAGATACGCGGGATAGGCCGCCACTTTTTTGCCCAAAGCTTCGGGAACTTTGCATACGATAGATGTTAAAAGCCTGAAAATGATAAGAAAAAACTTTTTAAAAATTCCGCTTTCAGAGAAATTTTCACGCAATGCAGTTAGCTTGATGTCATTATTCAGCCCACAGTCGATAATTTCACTTCTGTCAGAGTTTGTGAGAACAAGCTCGCAGTCATAGCCGTTTTTATTAAATTCGTTGAGAAGAAGTGCGGCAACCTTTTCTGCACCGCCGCCCTTCATAACGGGCATTACGAACATCAGCTGTTTTCTGTTTTTCATTTTTTCCCTTTCATCAGCCTGCCGACTGATTTTTCAAATACTTTATAAATAAACCAGAATGCTTTTCCGTAGCAACGCATTCTGAGCGCTGTATTGCCGAAGGCGTTGTTAGCACGGATATATGCTTTGAATTCTTTCAAAGCGTTTCGACAATCCTTGCGGTCAGCGCCGACAAGCTTTTCATAAACGTTGAAAACGTTAAAAGCGCAACGGGAAAGGTATTGGTAACATTCAGAAGGTGGATTACTGCTGAATGTTTCATATGTAAACTTTGTATTGGCTTTGCAAACTTCAATGCAGCTCAATAAATGTTTTTTTGTTTTTGAAGAGGTCATTATTGAGTTTTTACGGTATCTGCGGTAATAAAGTGCTTTGTCGTATTGAGATACAACCTTAGCAAAACAAAGTGCATGATAAGTAAAAACCATATCTTCATGTAATATATCAGGTATAAAACGAAGATCATTCTTGATAATAAAATCATTTTTGAACAGCATTAGATATACCGCGCTGTGAAATTCTTTATTCTTATTCAATGCAGAGAAAACGTTGTATCCGCTGTCCGTTTTATATTTTTTCTTGCGTATATAATTTTGTTTTACGGTAAAATCTGCTGTATCTGCAAATGAAACGGCATCAAAAAACACTATATCGCTATTGTCCTTTTCTGCAATTGAAGTCAGAACTTCAATCGCATTTTCAGCGATATAATCATCGCTGTCAAGGAAGTAAATGTACACGCCGTTTGATTTAGACAATCCTGTATTTCTTGCAACGGAAAGTCCACCGTTTTTCTGATGGATAGCAGAAACTCTGCTGTCTTTTTCTGCATATTCATCGCAGATTCTTCCCGATGAATCGGTTGAGCCGTCGTCAACAAGAATTATTTCAAGGTTTTCGTACGTCTGGTTGATTACGCTGTCAACACATTCACGCAGATATTCTTCAACATTGTAAACGGGTATTATTACACTGATAAGAGCCTGAGTTTCCATTAGATCAACCCTTTAATCTTTCTTTTAAGACAATCAAGGCGGTTGCAATAAACTTTTTAACCTCCGAAATAAATCCGTAGGAATAGTGTTTTTTCAGAATCTTCTGAATTCTTCCGTCAATTTCAACGTCGGATAAAACAGGAGCTTCAATTGCCTTTGATAAATCCACTCTCATTTTTTCCGCATCGTCACTCTTACTGTGTACGCCCGATTCGTCGCACCCGATGTTTGTGATATATGAATATCTCGGATAAACCGTGAGCAGGTTGCTTTTGACAAGATGTGCGCCAAATCTGACCGACCACGAGCTTCCGTTACCCTTTGTCTGACGGTAAAAGCGTATAAATCTGTCGCTGCCGTTTGAATTCAGCCGACGAATGAGTTTAGCTGATTTATAAAAGTCCTTTATGTTTTTAAGCTCCCAGTCAACACCCTCCCAGCGGTCTGCCCAGGTTGCCCACGTACAACTGCAGGAGCGATACGCTGCAAAAACATCGGCAGTATAGCTTTCGGGAAGTGTTACTGAAGGAGTGTATCCTGCAATCGAACCGATTTTGTGATTGTCTTTATAAAAACCCAGAGCGCTGTTCATAAAGCTGAGAAAAAACGGAGAAACTTTGCAGTCATCTTCAACAACAATTACCTTGCCGTATCTGTTGATAATTTCTGTAACGCCTGCAATAACGGAAGCTGCCAAGCCTTTGTTGACGGGACTTTCTGTAACGGTTACTGATTTGAAATCGCCGTTATTCTTTATTGCCGCAACGGCTGCACGCACTTCATTGACCTTTTCTTTGCCTGCTTCGTTTTTGGCTCCGTCGGAAAAAATGAAAAGCTCCGATTCCTTTGCCTCTTTGCAGGCGGCAAGTGCTTTATACACTTCGTTAAAGTGATCGGCACGGTTATATACAAATATGATTATCGGGGCATAGTTCATTTCATTTCTCCTCTAAAATATCTGTATAAGCATCAATAAGCATTTGCGCATTTCTTTCGGGGTCGTGTGTTATGCGAGCCCTTGCTTTGCCCGCCTCGGAGAGAGAAAGAGCAAGCTCATCGCTGTCGAAAACCTTCTTCAGATTCCAGGCAAGAAGCTTCGGGTCATCGTTTCTGTAAAACAGCGCATTTTTGCCGTCCTGAGCCATATCCGAAACACCGCCGACATAAGCTGCAACGCATGGCGTGCCAACCATCATCGCTTCGCCCAGCGTATTGGGGCTGTTTTCGACGGCTGAGCATAGAACGTACGCATTTACCCGGGATAACTTTTGAGCAACCTGAGGCGCTTTGAGCGGACCTGTGAACTCTATGTAATCCTGTACGCCCAGGTCGTGTATAAGTTTTTTAAGATATGCTGCATAGCCTTTTTTGAGAACAGAACGCTTATCGTTTTCCTGATAGGGCTTATAGCCTGCAACATAGACCTTTATATCCGGATACTCTTTTATAAGATACGGAAGAGCCATAACAACAAAGTGCAGACCCTTGAGCGCATTGTAGCCGTTGCCGACGTAAATCGAATGACGCTGCATTTTTTCGATGCTCCATTTTTCTTCGTAGAAAGGAGCACGCAGAATACGGCTGCAGGGATAATACTTTGCCTTTGGATTTATTGCGTAGGAATGTGCTCTGTCCCAGGTTGTTCTGCCGAGAATGTAATCAGCGTTTTCGATGATATCTTTTTCGGCCTTCATACGAGGCTTGTACCACCTGGTTTTTCTCAGGTGCATTATCCACGCTGCGAATATATCCGTCAGTGACTTTGAAAACATCATATCGTCAATGGGAAGCTGACCGCACTGGTAAGCATACTGTCCGTTAAGTATTCCCTGCAGGGAAACAACCGCGGGAATGCCATTCTTTTTTGCGGCTGACTGCATAGCTTTGGCATGTAAGAATTCGGTGCCTTCGATATTTATGATATCGGGCTTGAATTCCGAAATAATCTCCGCACATCTTTTCTCCAGCTCATCAACCGAGGTGGAAGAATTATAATAGAGGCTGAAATATGTTACACCGTCAATGTTTTCGCAGAAGTCCAGCGACTCTTCACATTTACAAATAATTCCGAGAGATATATCCTTGTTTTTGCTTAGTTGTGCCGCCATGGATTCCACCCAACCGCCCAGCACCTCTGATGTTTTACCGAGTCTGACTGAAACGGCGGAGGGTATTAAATTTACTGTCCATAGTATTTTCACTTTTTTCAGCTCCGGTCCATTTTATTATGTCTTCAAACATAAGGGAAGAAACTATCATAACCATACAGGTGAATGAATAGCTGAATGAGTCAAGAATAGAAACAAACATTAGTGATACAAGCGTCGCATTTGCCGTAACCGATATAAATTTATCCTTGTAGTGATTTTTGTAGTAAAGCGGTACGTGGTAAACGAGCATTGCAAACGCATATCCGCCGAAGAGACCGTACTTTGATGTTATATCAAGCAGTGCAGAATGTCCGCCGCCGCTTGCTCGCCAGAGGGAGCCAATCAGGGGGTATCTCAGCATTTCACCAAGGCTTTTTGAATAGGCGTTGATGCGAAGCTGTATGGAGTCACCTGTTACACCTGTTTCCGATCCGTAAACAAGATCATTAACTTTTCTTGCAACAGCTGTGCCGTCAAAGGTTTCGAGTATCCAATCTCTGAAAGGTTCAACGTACATTATGGCACCCATTATTCCTGCAAATAAAATGATTGCAACAACGAATGCAGCAACCGCGCTCCTTCCTCTGTAAAAGAGAAGAAAAACAAGTCCTATAGCACTTGCAAAAAGTGCAATCGAATAGCCTGCAAGCTCAAGAAGCCTTACGAATGCGTACGCCCATACAGCACCGATGATAAAGTAAAGCTTATTGTGCTTGAGTGCCTTGAACGTCCACGCAAAAATAAGCGGGCTGATGCACACCTGAGGATAAATCAGGCTGTATCCGCCTATACCTTGCCTCATATATTCATACGTTGATTCGTCATCACGCACAAGCAGACGAGCAACCGTGTGGTCTTCTATGAGAATATTCAGCGTTTTGAAGTTAAATACAGTCAGCAGAATAATAATGATCGGCACCATACCGCTGAGTTCATCCCACTTGTCTTCGTAAAAGTAAGTCATCAGGTAACAGACGACCAGCATAATAAGAGCTATCTGTTTTATCAGGCTGTCAAGTTCGTACGTTTCAAAATAAACAACAAGCAAGACCAATATCAGAAAGAAGATCGCGATGATCTGTTTTTTTCCGAGATTTATGGGACTCTCTCTGACAAACCAGATTGCTGCCCAGATTACCGCACAGCCCAGCGCAACAAGTCTGTATATAAGGTCGATCTGTAAAGGAGGAGAAACCGTCCAGATAATGAGATACAGTACGGCAAATTTTTGAATAAGTCCGTATGAAAATCCGTTCTTGAACATTTTCTTGCCTCCCTTCTTTGTTATTGCAGCCAGTCTTTTGTTGGCCGGATGAATGATCTGTAGTCAAAGGTTGAATTAACCGTTTTTATCGAAGTTTTGTTTTCAATCTGATAAAGCATCGCATTACGTATGCTTTCAGTTGACATATCTTTCAGCAGGCAGCCTTTGCCGCTGTTTTTTATGTATTCGCCTACGTCGCTGACGTCGGTTGTTATAATCGGCACGCCGCAGGTGTAGCTCTCTGCAAATTTTGTCGGGAAGCCTGCGTTGTTGCGCCTGTCGGAGCGTCGGATAAATACGTAGCAGTCGCAGCCGAGAATGTATTTTATTGTTTCTGAATGGGAGAGTGTTCCCATAAAGATAATCCGGCTGCGCTTATTTGCAGGGACAGAACTGTCGGGATAAAACCGGCTGAATTCTTCTTCGGTTATTCCGATGATGCGCAGACGAATATCTTCTTTGTCAACAGCACAGAAGGCTTCGACAACCTTGTCGAGGCTTTCTTTTTTTCCGTCAGGAATACCTGCGAAACAGAATTCGAAAATTCCGTCGTGTTTCTCAGGCGTTTGATGCCATATTTCATCATCCGTATCAACAAGAGGAGGCAGCACAACTAACTTTTGGCCGGTTTTATACTTTTTCTCCATCATACGGCTGATGGCAATCATACCGTCGGCTGTTTTGTGGGCAAAGTTACTGATGAGGAACTCATCAAAAGCTTTGAAAAGTCTCTTTGGTAATGAGCCGTCTGTATCTCTTGTCCACTCCGTGCAGTCGTAGCAGACTTCAATATTTTTCTCGGAAAAAACTTTTTTCGCTTTCATCAAAGTGAACATCGGCACGTTGTAGAGAATGATTTTGCGTACGTCGCCGAGCTTTTCTGCAGTTTTTTCAATATACTCAACGCTTAACATATGAGTCAGCCATTGTTTGGTTGATTCGGGGTGAGCGTATTCAAACATATTTTCATACCCGTCAACTGCCCGTAATCCGTCAAAAGAATCGTTTGACTCAGCCGCACCGATAAAAACGGTGCTGTATCCGCAGGCGGAGAAAATTTTTGCGTTTGAAACAACTCTGTTGGCTGATGCACTCTTATCCGGCAGAGAAAATCCGCCGTAGTAGATTATCGTTCCCTTGCTCATAGATTTTCCTTATACCACTCGATAGCCTCTGCAAGACCTCTTGCAAAGTCGTAATCGGGCTCATAGCCGAGCATTTCCTTTGCCTTGGAAATATCTGCGTTGCTGTGCTTGATATCGCCTGCGCGGTCGGGGCCGAATTTCGGCTCGATATTAACACCGAGTGCCTTTGTGAGAGAATAGTAAATATCTATCAGGTATTCTCTGCCGCCGTAAGCGACGTTAAATGCTTCACCTGCAGCCTCGTGCGGTGCAAGGCAGGCCTTGAGGTTGGCTTCAATAACGTTTTCGATATATGTGAAGTCGCGGCTCTGCTTTCCGTCGCCATTGATCGTCGGCTGCTCACCGTTGATGAGCATCTTGATAAACTTCGGAATAACGGCAGCGTATGCTCCGTCGGGATTCTGTCTTCTGCCGAAAACGTTGAAGTAGCGCAGGCCGTATGTATCCAGCCCGTAATGCCTTGTGTACTGCTTTGCCCATTCCTCGTCGCAGCGCTTTGTAAGTGCATAAGGGGAAAGAAGGTTACCCTCCCTGCCCTCGGTCTTGGGCAGAACAGGCTCATCGCCGTAAACCGAGGATGAAGAAGCATAGACAAACTTTTTAACCTTATTCTGCCTTGCCGCTTCAAGCATATTGAGTGTGCCTGTGATGTTGTTTGCACAGTAGAAAAGAGGCATTTCTATACTTCTGGGCACACTTCCCCACGCCGCCTGGTTGAGCACGTAGTCAACACCCTCGCAGGCTTTCAAACAGGTATCAAAATCCTTTATGTCGCCTTTGATGAATTCATATCGCGGGTTGGAAAGGAACATATCAACGTTTTTCTGTGAGCCCGTTGATAAATCGTCAAGGCAGCGCACGCGGCAGCCCATATTCAGTATCGCCTCGCACAGATTGCTGCCGATAAAGCCTGCACCGCCCGTGACAAGGAACAATGTGTTTTCGGGGAAAGCAAGATTTTTGTATCCCATTTTTACAGCCTCCAGTACTGATAACCTGCGTTGGTGTACTCTTTTCTGTCGAGTATACCCTTGACGTCTATCAGAACTTTGTTTTCAGCGTTTTTGTACATAGCATCAAAATCGCTCATAACGAGCTTCGTAAATTCGCTGTGACCGACAGCTATGATAACGGCATCCATATTTTTCACTTCATCCATACCGACAAAGTCAATGCCGTAGTGGTGCTTTGCCTCATCACAATCGGCTACCGGGTCGGCAATAGTGGGCGTAATGCCGTATTCTTTAAGCTCATTTACAATATCCGTAACACGGGTATTACGCGTATCGGGGCAGTTTTCCTTGAAAGTAAAGCCGAGAATTGCAACCTTGGCATCTTTTACGTTTATACCTGAAGCAATCAGCTTCTTTACTGTGTTTTCGGCAACGTACCTGCCCATATCGTCGTTGATACGTCTGCCTGCAAGTATAACCTGGCTGTGATAGCCTATCTGCTCAGCTTTGTAGGTGAGATAATACGGGTCCACACCGATACAATGTCCGCCGACGAGACCGGGGAAGAACTTGAGGAAGTTCCACTTTGTGCCTGCAGCTTCGAGCACAGCCTTTGTGTCGATGCCCATCTTATTGAAAATTATTGAAAGCTCGTTCATAAACGCAATGTTTATATCGCGCTGACTGTTTTCGATAACCTTTGCGGCTTCGGCAACCTTTATGCTCTCTGCGCGATGAACGCCTGCTTCAACAACAAGCTCATAAACCTTTGCAACCGTGTCGAGTGTTTCCTCATCCATACCGGAAACAATTTTGACGATTGTTTCAAGGCGGTGTACCTTATCGCCGGGGTTGATACGCTCGGGTGAGTAGCCGATCTTGAAATCGACGCCGCATTTAAGGCCTGATTCTTTTTCGAGAATCGGTACGCAGACGTCTTCCGTGACACCGGGATAAACCGTTGACTCAAAAACAACAATACTTCCCTTTGTGAGGTTTCTGCCGAGAATACGGCTTGCGCCCTCAACAGGTGTAAGGTCGGGTGTATGGTCGTCGTTTACGGGTGTGGGAACGGCAACAATGTGGAATTTAGCATCTCTCAGCTTTGTTTCGTCCGAAGTGAATTCAACGGTTGTTGCCTTGATTGCTTCATCGCCTACTTCAAGTGTCGGGTCGATGCCGCTCTTATAAAGCTCGATCTTTTTTTCATTGAGGTCATAGCCGATAACGTCAACCTTTTTTGCAAAGGCAACAGCAATCGGCATACCGACATATCCGAGACCTACAAGAGATATTTTTTCTTCTTTGTTGATTATTTTTTCGTAAAGATTTGTAAACATATCCATACTTCCTTTATTTACACAGGTTATTGATTTTTTTAAGATATGCACTTATGACAATTTCGCGTGCAAAATTTGTCTTTATATACTCTCTGCCTTTCTCACCCATAGTTTTTCTTTCTTCGTTAGATAAGGCAAGAAACTTCTTTATCTGTTCACACAGCTCATCAGTATTTCCGCCGTGGTAAATAAACCCTGTTTCACCGTCAACAAATGTCTCCATACAGCCCGGATTATCGGTTGTTATTACGGGCCTTCCGCTTGATGCACTCTCGAGCAGTACGTTGCTCATTCCCTCGCCGTATGTCGAGGGGTGAATGGTTGCGTGAGAAGCGGCAACAAAACTTTTAATGTCTTTAAGGCTGCCTCTGTAGCGGACAATATCTTTTTCTCCGAGCGATTCGAGCAGCTGCTTGTAATGCATCTCGGTGGGCTCGATAAAGCCGAGCATATTGAACTCGGTTTGCGGATATTCTGCCTTTATTCTGCCGGCAGCTTCAATATAGTCGTCAACGCCCTTGTCGTGAAGTATTCTTCCGATGTAGTTGAAAACGACCTTTTCGCCCGTCTTGCCATCGCCGCCGTCCGGATAGGGCTGAAGCGGATACCTTTCGGTGTTTACTCCGGAGCCGGGAATGAGCATATGCTCACCCTTGACCATACCGCTTTCTTCCGCGAGCTTCATATTAGTCGAATTCTGGAACATAACGCAGGATGAACGGCGGAACGAAAACTTAAAAAGCGACATGATTATTTTTTGCTTGAATCCGCTTTCGTTGAGCACGCTGCCAAAGCCTGTTACGTTGCTGATTACGGGTATACCCAGCAGGTATGCCGCAATTCCCGCATAGACATTGGGCTTTGCCGTGTACGTCAGCACTACCGAAGGTTTGTTTTTGATAAACAGCTTCAAGTAATGGATAAACAGCTTTAAATCGGAAACTACGTTGGTTCCTCTTCTGTCTATATCGGGGTTGTCATAGCGGTAGCTGACGTGCTGCATAAGCTCAAATTTTTCGCCGTCGGGGCAGGAGATAAGCATTTCATACCCTGCGGCGATTATTTCTTCAATCAGCTCTTTGCGGAAGCAGTAAATATCGTCATCATTATTGGTAAGAAGTGCAACAAGATGCATTTTGTTTTTCATTTTCATTTCCTCTTATTTGAAAACCGCAAGAACGGTCAATATCATAACCTTTATGTCGTCGATGAAGCTGAAGCTTCTGATTGCGGCAAGGTTATATTTCATTTTGTCGGGAAGGACATCCTCCAGATAAGTTTTTTCAACATCCTCTGCGGCGTCGAGAAGCTCGTTTTCGTCTTTATAGTAAACGCTTGCTTCCGAGGTTATGCCTGCGGGCAGAAGGAGAGTTGCCATCATTTCGGGAGTATATTTTGCAACATATTTGGGAACTTCGGGACGTGTACCCACAAATGTCATCGTGCCTCTGAAAACATCGATAAGCTGGCTTAAT
>JAZUSN010000041.1:0-44884 GCA_045606785.1 Acutalibacteraceae bacterium
GCTTCGCAGTTTCGTAAGAACTTAAAATTTCTTGTATTGAAGTCACAAAACGCAGCAAGGCTGTCGCCTTGCGAGGCTTTTGACAATAATACAGGGAATTTTGTTCGAGAAACAAATACTGCCTTATCGGGCGTCGGCGAATGGAGAAGCCTGTTGTGTTATTTTATTGAATTATTTTTCTACTGTTACGTTCGCGCCGATTTTGCAGTTTTCTGCGAGATTGAGGTTCATAACGGTGATGGGCTTATCAGCAGAAACAGATACAACCTTGCCGTCTTCCCACTTGAATGAAAGCTGAACGCCGCCTGTTACGATGTTTTCGATTTCACCGTTTTTCCACTCCGGAGGAAGGGCGGGCAGCAGCTCTGCCTTGCCGTTTTCGCTGTAAAGCAGAAGTGAATTTACGCCTGCTACAAAGCCGAAGTTGCCGTCAATCTGGAAAAGATACGGCGGATGTGTATCGAAAAGGTTGGAGAATACTGAGTAAGTAAGCATATTTGTAATAATCTCCTGAGCTGTATCCGGCTCGTGAAGTGTACCTGCAAGACAGATTGCCCATGCAGCAGACCAGCCGATATAATGTTCCCAGTTCTTCTTGCGGAAATGATAAAGCTCACGTACCCACTCACGCTCAGTCTCATTTTCATAATACTTGATTGTATTTGAGGGATAGAGAGCGTAGAGCGGGGAGAAATGTCTGTGACCCGGCTCGTGAAGCTCACGTTCTTCAGACCACTCCATAATTCCGTAGCTGTCGCGCTTATAAGGTCTGAGCTTTGCAAGTTTCTCCCTTATCTCGTCAGCAAGCTGACCCTCGGGCTCGAAATCGAGGTAAGCCATGAGTCCGTGTCTGACTACTGCCATATCAAACGCGCTGCCGTAATCAACAGCAATAGGCTCACCGTTGAACTTATACTCATTTTCGGGTGAAGTCGAGGGAGCGACAACATACTCGCCGTTATGCTCAACCAGATAATCATTTATAAACTCCGCGGAAGCCTTGACGGAATAGAAAATCTTATCCTTATATTCATCAAGACCGCCGTTTTTGTAATGAGTGTAAACCTCATTTACAAGCCAAGCACCGCAAAGAGGAGCATACATAAAGCAGGGACCGCCCTTTGCAGGCCAAGTCATACGCCAAAGATCGGAGTTATGGTTAGCACAGGCACCCCTGCAGCCGTAATTCACTCTTGCTGTTTCGGCACCGTTTTGCATAAGCTCATAAACCATATTTACAAGAGGCTCGGCACACTCCGCCATATTAGAGGAGGTTGCAGGCCAGTAGTTCATCTCGGTGTTGATATTTACGGTATAGTTACTGCTCCACGGAGGACGCACCCTCGCATTCCAGATGCCCTGAAGGTTGAGGGGCTGACCGCCCTTACGGCTGCCTGCGATCATAAGATACTTACCGAAGTTATAGAAAAGCTCGACAAGCTTCGGATCCGGCTTGCCATCCTTTGCTGTCTTGAGGAGGTCTACCGTAGCAATTTCGCTGTCACCGCCGATTGAGAAGCGCTGTCTGTCAAAGATAGCCTTATAGTCGGCAATGTGTCGTGCAAGGAGCGTATCGTAATCCGTTTCGGTTTTGTTCAGCGCATCAATACACTGTGCACAAACCTTTTCTCTGTCTGTTTCCGGCATTTTATCATAGCCGAGGAAACCCGTTTTTGTGGTTGCAAGAATTGTTATATTCTTCGCTTTTTTAACGGTGAGCTTCTTACCGTTATCGCTCACCTTACCATCTGTGATAACCTTTACGGCAAGGCAGAAGGCCATTGCTTTGCCCTGGTCATACTGAACTGCATTGGGGATTTTGCCAAGGTAACTGGGCATTGCAACGTCGGGTGCATTTCCGCAAAGGCAAAGTATGCCATCCTTGACAACGCCTTTATGATGAAGCTTTGAAGTGACAGAGATAACCGCATCCGTTTTGTTTTGAGCAGTCATTTTGTAAACTACAACGTCATCGGGATTTGAAGCAAAGGCCGTACGCTTTTCGCCCTTCATTGACACGGTATGTATCGCCTGATCTAAATCGAGCTCACGACGGTAGCCTTTGGTGGTAGCTGAACAGAAATTAATTCTGATATCGCCCAGGGGCATATATGCCTGGCTGTAATCGCCATCCATTTCGCTTTCAATAATGCCGTGTGCCACGTCAGGCTTGCCCGACAAAATAAGCTCACGCACCTTTTCAAGATTTTCGAGACTCTTGGGATTGTTACGCTTTTGCGGATATCCCGACCAGAGTGTAACGTCATTGAAGCAAAGAGTTTCCCTCTTCCTGCCGCCGTAGATCATAACACCCGTATGTCCGTTACCTATCGGCAAAGCCTCATTCCAAAGTAACGCACGCTTTTTGTACCAGAGTTTGTTCATAAGAATTCTCCTATCAATTTTCTAACAGCCTGAATAAGACTGTAAACATTATTTTGTTATTCTGTGTATGTGCGCTTATGCTCGCCTTGTGCGACTTTACTATTGCACCTGCAATCGAAAGACCGATACCGTAGCCGCCTGTTTGGCGTGAGCGCGATTTTTCCGACCTGTAGAATCTGTCAAACATTCTGTCCGTATCGACCTCAACACCATGCGCAAGCAGATTAGAGGTTTCAAGCACGACCTGCCTGCCCCTTCTGTACAGATTAAGCTCTATTTTCGAGCCTTCGGGTGCATATTTGACAGCGTTATCCAGCAGAATATTTGCAAGCTCAGCTATTGATTTTTCGTTACCCCATATGCTTAGTGTCGGCTGCACCTCAGCATAAAGGCGCTTGTTTGAACGGTTAGCAACGGCAGAAAAAGATGCAACAGTTGCAGAAACGATATCGCTTATTGCAACCTCCGAAAAGCTGTCCTTCTGCGATTTTTCCTCTGCTTTAGAGAGAACAAGCAGATTTTTGATAAGGTCTGATAAGCGGTTTGTCTGGTTATGAATTGAAGTTAGCCACTCATTCTCGCCATACATCATCTCGAGCACCTCAGTATTCGCAGAGATGATCGCAAGCGGAGTTTTTAATTCGTGACCCGCATCGGTGATAAACTGCTTCTGACGCACGGTATTCTCAACGATTGGCTGAACGGCATACTTGGAAACAATTATAACAACTACAAACAGCAACAACCAGCCCGTAATACCTACCAGAAAGGAAACGGTAACCATTAAACCTATTGAGATGAGAGTGTCGCTCACGTCCATAAAGTAAACTGTTTTGCCGTTGTATTCGGATTCATCTATTATGTACTTGTATGAGTCTCTGATGTAGCCTGTGGGTTCACCTTTTTTTAATGCCTCATCGGCAAAGGCTCTTGCTTCTTCGCCGGTTATTGTCAACGCGTGGTCGGTATTTACTGTAACTACACGGCCGCCATCCGTAAATCTGACATAGAAGAATCTTGACGTGTAAGAAACCTCATTATCAAGCGGATGTGAGCCACCCAAGGGATAAAAATAATCGAGCACGTTTGCACGGTATTCAGATGAAACGTCAATAGCGACACCGTCATTCTTTACGATGTTTTCAAGCGTATATGTTGTAGAATTATCCATAACGGATATAACTACAAAATTAATAATTGTAAGAACGGCAACAAGCAGTGCAAACGCACTTGCCATAATCGCAACAACAAACCGTCGGCGCAGCTGCTTTATCATTTGTCGCCGCCCCTTTTATCTTCGAGATAGTAGCCTGCATTTCTCGTGGCCTTGAGTTCAACGTCAGCACCGATCTGCGCGAGCTTTTTGCGGATATTGGATATATAGACCCAGACTACGCTGCTTTCGGTTTCCGAATCGTAACCCCAGACGCGTTCCATAAACTGCTCAACGGATATGAGCCTGTCGGGAGCTGACATAAGCATCTCGAGCATCTGGAACTCCTTGCCTGCAAGCCTGATGGTTTCACTGCCGCAGGTAAGTTCGTAGGTTTCACGGTTGAGTGAAAGATTGCCGACGTCAAGCGTATTGGACGTATAGCCGCTATTTCTGCGAGTTATTGCACGCACACGGGCAAGCAGTTCACCCATTGCAAAGGGTTTTGAAAGGTAGTCATCAGCGCCGGAATCGAGGCCGATTATTCTGTCCTCCACTTCTGACTTTGCCGTTAAGATAATAACGGGAGTTTCTATTCCGTTGAAACGCAGTTTTTTCAGCACGTCAAGGCCGTTCATTTCAGGCATCATAAGGTCGAGCAAAATACCGTCGTAATTGCCGGTCATAGCCCAATCGAGTGCAGACCTGCCGTCATACACAGCATCTACCGAATAGTTGTTATGCTTAAGAATTGCCGCTACAGCATTCGACAGCTCTTTTTCATCCTCTGCGAGCAGAAGTCTCATAAGCACATACCCCCTTAACATACAGTTAAGTGTATTATAACACAAATAAAGATAAAAGTATACATAATATTATTGATATTGGTTTGAATTTATGGTAACATAACCTTGAAAAAGGAGGTGTTTACTATGTCCGGAATTGATAACAAAGCTATGCACAAGCTCTCTTACGGACTTTTTGTTCTCACCGCACTTGACGGTGAAAGGAGCTGCGGATGCATCATTAACACCTGTATGCAGGTAACGGAAACACCGAAACAGATTTGCGTTTGCGTAAACAAAACAAACTATACTTCTGAGCTTATCAGCAAAACAAAAAAGCTTGCAGTCAGCGTGCTGACCACAAGCGTACCGTTTGCTGTTTTTGAGCGATTCGGATTTCAGAGCGGCAGAGACACCGACAAATTCGACGGATTTACGGCATATGCGCTCACACGCAGCGGTCTGCCCTATCTCACAGAAAACTGCAACGCATTCTTTGAAGCGAGCGTAAAGCAGGAAATTGACTGCGGTACGCATATTATGTTCATTGCTGAGATAAACCAAGCTGAGGTACTCAGCGACGAACAAAGCGTCACATACGAATACTATTTTGCAAATATCAAGCCCAAGCCCGAGGCTGCAAAGAAAAAAGGCTATGTTTGCAAGATTTGCGGATACGTACACGAGGGTGAAGAATTGCCGCCCGACTTCGTCTGCCCCTGGTGCAAGCACGGCGCAGAGGATTTTGAACCGATAAAGTAAACACTACAAAAACAACCGCCCCGTTTGAATACAAACGGGGCGGTTTTAATGTTATATGATTATGCAAAAAGCTTCATCACTGTAGCGATAAATGATGCGAGAGCATCAAGAGGAAGAACGCCGAGAAGGAATCTGACAGGTGTGTCACAGATTGCGCTTGCAATGCCGCCCAAATCAATGAAGAAAGCTCTGTCCTCTGCCTCAGGTGCGCCGTCATACTCAAGAGCAAAAGCCTGAGTATAGATAACGCCGCCGACACCGTATGCCTCTGCACGGACATAGCTGCCGATTTCAGATGAATAATCGTCAAGGTCGATAGAATCACCTACGTGGATAACCTTGCCGTCAGCAATCCAATGGATAACAAGTGCGTTATCAGCTTCAAGCGCAATTACATCCTCAGTCTCGTCAACCTTAACGTTTGTGAAGATGGGAGCTGCAGAGCCTGTGGGTGCTTCATACTTGCTTCCGCTGTCGCCCTCTGCCATTTCGATTTCGCTGCGGGCAATGATTTCATCAAGCTGACCGGCAAGAGCCAATGCCTCTGCGGTTCCGACTGCCTTGAGCTCTTTTGATAGGTTTACAAGCTCATCGAAGTTACCTACATACTTACTTGCGGGGAAGAAAGCACCTTGCTGCATATTTTTCTTGAGATTTTCGGAAGTAAGTGACTCCATATAATGCATTGTGTAGCCGGAATCGACGATTTCAAGATTGTGAGCATCGGATGTTGCGATAGCAAAAACGTTTCTGCCGTGAGGGATAAGATCTCCGAGCATAATATCCCAGAGCTTTCTGTCAAAGCGTGTTCTGCTGTCGCCCTTGCTGTTGATGTCGATACCGATGCAGGTATCGTACTTGAGAAGAAGATTCTCAAATTTATTGATTTTATAGTTGTATGAAATATCGTCCTTATTGTAAGCATCCGCGGTATAGACCTCGTCACGTGCGTTGGTATACTCACCGGGATGGTTGATAACAGAAAGACCGCCGAGGCCCTGGATAGCGCTGATTACCGACTCATAGTCGCTTGTGCCGCCGACTCTGCCGTTGCCGTAATCAACAAACCAGGTGTTGACGTGTGCATTATTGAAGGATGTGCCGTTCTGCTCGTTACCGAAGGGAACGGAAAGCATTGCCTGACCGCCGTCCTGAGCGTAGAACTCATCGCCTGCATCGGACTTTGTAACCGTGTAAGCCTTGCCGTTTGAAGCGGTGCCGTTGGTTGAGAGAACCTCGCCGCCCATAACGCCGTTCTTAACTACACCGAGAACCTTCATTGCAGGAACGTAGTCGTGTGACATATAGCCGTAAGAAACCGTGCTGTGGTCGGTTCTTGCGTAAATATCAAAACCAAGCTCGTAATGACGCTCTGTCATTGCGGGAAGCGAATCGTGACCGTCGCTGAAGGTAGTGTGGCTGTGAAGGTCAGCCTTATATGCCTTGTAAGTGTCGAAATCGACCTTGGCATAGGGGTTGGTAATTTTGTAATCTACATCAGCATCTGCCGCCGATGCGAATGCCGCAAAGGTGAAAACCATTGCAGCGCTAAGTGCAAGGCACATAGCTTTTCTGAGCATTTTTTTAACTTTCATCAGAACATCCTCCTTAAGAATATTTCTTAATAAGTAACAGTTATGTTAGCATATTTTTTAAAATCAGTCAATAAAATCGGATAAAACTATGCAATATTACCCGGGAAAAATTATGCCTGCTCTGCGGAATATTTCTCCGCAACGGTTATTAAAAATTTGTAAAACGGCGCAAAAGACTCATAAATCGGTCTGATTTTCTCAATGAAATCCGCATTTTCAAGCTCATTGAGATTCGGGAAACTGAACATAAAGCAAAGGCTTTTACAGTTATAGTAAGGCTCAAGCACAGACATCGGACAACCCGGTTTCTGTTTTTTGTAAAACTCACCGCTGAAAACAGCGCCGCTTCTCTCCGCAATAATCACGGCATCGTAAAAATCATCCGGTCTTTCAGCTATTTCCCGACGGAAAAGCTCCATCATTCTCGGAGGAGCATAGTAGATGCCCACACCGCCCGAATATCCGTGTTGAGTCACCTCAAACCACATACAGGGAAAATGCGGCAGAGCGTGCTTATCACGCGTAAACATAGTCCAGAGGTTTTCTCTGTAGAGGTGCTTGTCCTTTGTGAATCGTGTGTCACGTCTGACGCGAGATACCATTTTTGACGGAATAATCGGAATATCCTCATCAATCTCAATTATCGTATCGGAGAGCGCGCAGATAAGATGCTGCAGAGGTACCGTAACACCGTCTTTGATTTTCTTTTTGTTTTCTTCGTAAAAATCTCTGTTGTTGCGGAAACGGTTTTCGCTCAGAAGCATAAGCGCCTCCGGCTTTATACCGTCATACCTGTAATTGCTCATTTAAGAAGTCCCCTTTTGAAGATTTCCTGTGCGGCAAGCATTATACCCACTTTACCGCTGTCAAAGTTGAGCGAGCCCTGCATCCATACAGCGAAAGGCTCACGTAAAGGCGCATCGGACGAAAGCTCGATTGATGAGCCGCCCGTAAATGCACCTGCCGACATAATTACCTGGCTGTCATAGCCCGGCATATCCCAGGGCTCGGGGCAAACGTTGGAATCAATCGGTGCACCCTTTTGCATTCCCTGGCAGAAAGCAATAAGCGTTTCGCTGTTACAAAGCTTTAATGCCTGGATGATGTCAACGCGTTTTTCTAAGCTGTGAGGAGTTGTTTCGTAGCCGAGCTGTTCGAACAGAGATGCGGCGAAAACCGCAGTTTTAAGCGCTTCACCGACAATGTGAGGCGCATTGAAAAGGCCCATAAACAGCCCTCTTGTCTGACCGAGTGAGGGGCCGACCTCTCTGCCAAGGCCCGGCACGGTCATACGGTAAGAGCATTTTTCGACAAGGTCGGCGCGACCTGCTATGTAGCCGCCGCATTTTGCAATACCGCCGCCCGGATTTTTGATAAGCGAGCCAGCGATAATATCTGCTCCGTGAGAAACGGGCTCTGTGCGCTCTACGAACTCGCCGTAGCAGTTATCTACCATAATTACGGCATCGCTCTTATTACGGACAATTTTTGCGATTTTTTCAATATCCTCAACACCGAGGCTGGGACGAAGTGAATATCCTCTTGAACGCTGGATATAGACCATTGCAACCTTTTCTTCAAGAGCTTTTTCGATACCCTCAAGGTCAACCGTACCGTCGGGCAGAAGCTCTACCTGCTTATAAGTGACGCCGTAATCCTTGAGCGAGCCCATACCGCTGCCCTTGATGCCGATAACGGAATGAATCGTATCGTACGGTGTACCCGTAACGCAGAGCATTGTATCGCCCGGACGAAGCAAGCCGAAAAGAGCAACACCAAGAGTATGTGTACCGCAGGTGAGGCTGTGGCGAATGAGTGAATCCTGAGCACCGACACAGTCAGCAAGCACGCTGTCAAGAACATCACGGCCTCTGTCGCCGTAGCCGTAGCCCGTAGACTCCGTGAAATGGCTCTCCGTTACGCTGTTTTTTATGAATGCGGCAAGCACCTTTTCCTGGTTATATGCACGGATTTCGTCAATTCGCGCAAAGGATGCCGAGGCAGCCGCCAGAGCCCTTTCGCCTGCTGCCGCAATTGTACTGTCAATGTTAAAAAAACTGTTCATTATACCGATTTCCTTATCTGTTTTTTATCTCTGCCCATACATCAACGCTCTTATAGCCGATACGCTCATAGAACGAATTGAGCATCGGCAGACAGCGAAGATATACCGTATATCCGCCAAAAGAATTGACAAGGCTTGTTGCAAGGCCCTGACCGCGGTATTCCTTATCCGTTGCGACGGCACCGAGCACAGCCCTATCGCCTGCAATGTGCAGAAGTGACGCTGTTGCGACGATTTTGCCGTCTTTTCTGATAACACGCATATCCGCCGTACCGCAATTAATTCTGCGGCAGATATCTGAAAACCACGGGCCAAACTCGCCCTTGATTTCAAGCAGCTTGTATACTTCTTCATAGTCCGCCGCCGTTTCGGGCTTTTCATATGAATCATTCTGCGGTTCAGCCTTCTCCTTACGGAGCACCTGACCGCAGCCGCAGGCAAACATTTCAAGGCTGACAACATCCCTCGCCTGACAGAGAATGTTGCTGTAGCCGAGAGCCTCAAGGAATTCTCTAAGCTCCTCAAAATCCGACTTGAGGGTTGTGCTGATTACAACCTCACCCTCATAGCTGCACACAGCGGCTGTAAGGTAATCGCCGGTTATCTGTATCCAGTAGCGGCAGATATTCATCTCGGGAGGGTATGCTTTGAGCATAGATACGATGTTTATGCCGAAGCTGTCGCCACCCTCGCAAAACTCTTCGAGAAGCTCTGCCTCTTCTTTATTTTCAATCAGTTTAAGCATTTGCAAACTCCTCGGAAATGTATTTTACTGCAAGGCTCATCTGCTCAATATCATCCTTACTGATAACGCAGGATGCCGAATGCAGGTAACGGGTTGCAAATGATACGGTAAGCGTCTTTACACCGCCTCTGCTGTTAGAGATTGCTCTTGCATCGTTGCCGCCTGCAACGACTGTTTTTGTCTGCATTTTAAAGCCTTTTTCCGCAGAAAGTGCGCAAGCTTTTTTGTAAAGCTGTGTGTTGTATACGCTTGCACCGTCCATAAACGGAATCACGGCACCACCGCCAAGCTTACATACCTCTTTTTCGCCGCTTACACCCGAAATATCGGCAGCAGTTGTGGTCTCGATTACAACTGCATAATCGGGAGCAACGCTGAAGGCGGCAGCAGCAGCACCGCGGCAGCCGACCTCCTCCTGCACGGTAAAAGCAAACCAGGTATCGTACTCTACACCCTTTATTATCATATCGAGCATAATTGCGCAGCCCGCTCTGTCATCAAGAGCCTTGCCCTTGAGGAATGAACCGAATTCAACACAGTCGCTCTCAAACACTATCTTATCGCCGGGCAAAACAAGGCCCTCAAGCTCCTCTTTACTGTCAGCACCGACGTCAATATACAGTGAGCTTTTTTCGGGCATTTTAAGCTCATCATCGCCTCTGCGAAGATGAATCGGGACAACGCCTATTACGCCTGTAATTCCTTTTTCGCCGACCTTTACACGCTTGCCGAGAAGCGCTGAAACCTCGATACCGCCGACATTTGAAAATCTAACGAGTCCGTCATCGGTAATGTACGTTACAATCATACCTACCTCATCCATATGAGCGGCAAGCATAACCTTATTTGCGGCAGGCTTTGCTCCGCGGACAAAAACAATGAGGTTGCCCATAGCATCAACGGAATACTCTGCTGATTCGGGAAGCTTTGAGATTATATAATCTCTCACCATTTCTTCTCTGCCCGAAGGGCCGCCGATTACGCTGAGTTCTTTAATCGTTTCAAGCATTTTCAACACCCTCCCTGCTGAGAATATACGCGGCCATAAGCTGTGCCGTACTCTCGATATCGTCAAGGTCCACGACCTCAACGGCTGTATGCATATTGCGCTGAGGAATTGAAAGCAACGCGGTTTTTTTGCCGCCTGCGGAAACTGCAATATCGTCGGCATTTGTACCCGTGCGTGAGCCCATAACCTCAACCTGATACTTGATTGAGTTTGTCTTTGCCAGCTCCTCAAGCTTGCGCGACATACTGAAATCAAGCGACGGAGCATAGCCGACAAGTGTACCCTCGCCGAGCTTTGCCTTGATGCTGTCGTCTGTGCCGGGAGCCTTTGCAAAGCTTACGTCCACCGCAATTGCTTCATCCGCACCTGCGCTGAAGCCTCCCGCAACAGCACCTGCGCTGCCTGTTTCCTCGCAGGCAGAGAACATAACCCTTACGGGAAGGCTGCCGAGCTTATCGCCGAGAATTTCAAGACAGCGAAGAATTGAAGCAACGCCGCAGCGGTCATCGAGAGCCGCACCGCACACACGGTTGCCGAGCATTTTCTGCAGATTACCGTTCATTGTAATTCTGTCGCCTAGGCTGATAACCTCCTGCGCCTGTTCCTTGGTCATACCGACATCAATTGCTATATCGCTGATTTTACTTGCTTTTTTCTCTTCACCTTTTGAAAGATGAGGAGGAGTTGACGAAATAACGCCGTAAACATCTCGCTTACCGTGAACAGTAACCTCGGCGGCTGAAAGCACGATAGGGTCAATACCGCCGACACGTGCAACCTTGATAAAGCCCTTATCGTCAATTGAAGTAACCGCAAAACCGATACGGTCAAGGTGCGCATCAAGCAGAATCTTGCTGCCATCAACACCCGTATCGCCTATTACGTTGCCCATAGCATCAATGCTGACGGGCATATATCTGCCGAGCAGCTTGCCTGCAACAGCAGCGGCCGAGCCCTCGTCGCCCGACGTGCCGTTTGCGTGGCACAGAGCGCAAAGAATATCAAACATTTCCAAATCAATACACCTCATTACAAAAACCAAAAGGGCGGTCAACCGCCCTGTTTGATGTTATATTACGTTTACGCCGCCAACGGGTCTGATTGAAAGAACGTAGCAGTTGCCCTCGCCGAATACAAGCTCCATTCTGTGCTTGAAATCCTTGAGCATATCGATCGGCACAAATGCCTGAATTGTACCTGCAAATCCGCCGCCGTGAACACGCCATGCGCCCTTACCCTCAAGCAGCTCCTCACAAAGGCAGAGGCCGAGTGAAACAGGCTGTGAAATCGGGTCTTTGACTGAGAATACGTTCTGATTGTACATATATGATGACTGACCGCTCTTGACAACGAGCTTTTTGAACTCGCCGAACTCTTTGTTTTCAAGAGCGTTGACCTCTTTGTCAACACGAGCGTTCTCACTGAAGAAATGCTTTGCTCTGAGGATTGCTCTATCGCCCACAACGCCGCGCATAAGGTCAATTGAGTTGAGAAACTGTGCCTCGTCAACCTCACGCAGATAATCATGACCCAGACGCTGTGCTACAGATATCATTTCATTTTTAACGGCTGCATATTCATCCGTAAGATCAGAATGGCTGCCGCCGGTATTTATGATGCAAAGAGCATGTCCGCAGGACTCAAACTCAAACTTGACAGGCTTGATAACAGGCTTTGAGGGATCATTGAAATCCATAAATACAAAGCCGCCTACGGAGCAGGTCATCTGATCAAGCAGGCCGCAGGGCTTGCCGAAGAATTCGTTTTCTGCGTACTGTGCAATCTGAGCAATCTCAACAGGTGTAACTTTGCCGTCATTATAGAGGTGGTTGAGGATTGTGCCTACAAGAACCTCAAACGAAGCTGAGGAAGAAAGGCCCGAGCCCGAAACAACGTCATTTGCCGTTGCAGCATCGAAGCCGCCGATTTCGTAGCCTCTTGCAACAAAGCCTGCGCAGACGCCGCGAATGAGTGCCTTGGACTTTGAATACTCGCTCGTTTTGGGAGTAAGGTCGGTGATATCGACCATATCCATATCGTAGCCTTCGGACTTGAGGCGGATAATATCCTTACCGTTTTTGGCTACGGCTGCAATCGCATCAAGGTTGATTGCGGCTGCAAGCACCTTACCGTGGTTGTGGTCGGTATGGTTGCCGCCTACCTCACTTCTGCCGGGAGCTGAGAAAAAGCCTATCTCATTCTGCTCACCGAAAAGCTCGGCAAAAGTATTGAGAACGCGCATATAACGCGACTTTTGTGCCGAAGCAGCGGCACCGTAAAGGTCTGTGAATGCAGAATCAAACTCAACACCTTCAAGACCCTTTTTGACAACGTCGAAACTAAACATATTATGTTACACCCTTTCGAGAATTTTGAGATTTTTTATATCGGTTTATAATTGAATTGATAATAAGTATTGATGCACCCGACAACGCCAGCAGAATAATAATCGGCAGGAAGAACGGGAGCGAAAGAGGATCGAAAACATAGACACCGATGAAGGTGTAGGAAAAGAGCTTGGGCAGGAAGCTCAGAACGGAAATAACCATATACTTGCTGAATTTAAAGCCCATAGCGCCGTAAATCTGGCTGACGGGGTTTGTGGGCAAACCCGGAATTGAACGGAGAATAAAGAGCACCCACGGATTGCCGTTGCCGTCACTTTCTATAATCATACGGCTCAGACTGTTTTTCTGTAAAAGCTTATATGCGTTACCGCCACCGTACTTCTGGCCGAATTTGTAACGGAGCACCAGCATAATACAGTAGCCGATAACGTTGACGATAAGTGCGGGCAAAGGATCGTAAACCATACCTGACAGCACACACATTGCGGGAATAGTTGCAAAAGGAATAAAGGTTTTTACTGCGTAGAGAATAAATATAACGAGAACTATAAGCTCGTTATAGCCTATTGACAAAATCGCCTCGTCTATGGTTAATAGCAGGCTTTCGTACCGTGAGTACCACCGCTGAATCTCATCGTTTGTTGAGACAAAATACAGCGCAATGAAAACGCCGGCAAGGAGCAGGAGCATAACGCCTATGAAAGAAAGAGCCGAGCTGCGCTTAACTTTATTTTTCAATTAGCTTCCTCACCAACCTTTCTTTTGGCCGCAGGATTGCATTTTACAAAAATATATGTATAATTATATATAAAAATTAGCCTTTGGTCAACTAAAACGGAGTGATTTTTTTATGAAAGCTGTTATTTTGGACGGTTACACAACAAATCCGGGTGATTTGAGCTGGGATTGGTTAAAAGAGAAGTGCGAGCTTACTGTTTTCGACAGAACTCCTGCCGATAAAATTGTTGAAAGATGCTCGGACTGTGACATTATCATCACAAACAAAACACCTATCAGCAAAGAAACGCTTATGCAACTGCCCGATTGCAAGTTCATAGCACTGCTTAGCACGGGCTATAATATAATCGACTGCGAGTATGCCGCATCAAGAAACATACCTGTTTCCAACATCCCGGCTTACAGCACAAACGCCGTCGCACAGCTCACCTTTGCATTTGTGCTTGAGCTTTGCAATAAGGTAGCGATCCACAACGCCGAGGTCAAAAAAGGCAAATGGAGCGAATGCAAGGATTTCTGCTTCTGGAGAAGCCCCCTGCAGGAGCTTTGCGGCAAGACCTTCGGCATTATAGGCTACGGCAGCATCGGCTCGGCCGTTGCAAAAATTGCTTCAGCTTTCAATATGACGGTAATTGCGCACACGGCTAACCCCGCAAAATATAAGGACGTAAAAGACGTTGAGTTTGTATCGCTCGACGAGCTGCTCGGCAGAGCGGATATAGTCAGCCTGCATTGCCCTCTCACACCGCAGACAACAGGAATGGTAAACTCTGATTTCCTGAGCAAAATGAAGACGAGCGCATACCTTATCAACACATCGAGAGGACCTGTGTTTGACGAAGAAGCCGTCGCAAATGCCCTGAAATCGGGAAAAATTGCCGGTGCAGGCGTGGACGTGCTTTCAACCGAGCCGCCGTCAGACGACAACCCCCTGCTCAGTTGCGAAAACTGCCTTATCACACCGCACATTGCCTGGGCGGCATTTGAAACAAGGCAGCGACTTATCGGCATACTCGAGCAGAATGTTAACGCATTTCTCACAGGCAAACCGATAAACACCGTAAATATGTAAACGAAAAGCCGATGCTGATGCATCGGCTTTTATCATTTATTTTGAGAGTTTGCAGTCCTTGCAGTTCTCGGGTGGAGGATCGTTTGTGATATCAAACATTGCCAGGCGAAGATCCTTTATCTGAAGCTTACGCGCAACTATATCGACATATGATTTTTCATCAACCTCTTCACCGTTTGCATAGCTCTGTGCAGTAAGCGGACAACGGAAAATTTTGCCCTCTACAAACAGAGTATGGGTCGTTTTGCAGTATTTGCAGTCAGTCGGTTTTTCGGTGATTTCGTAGTTGATCTCCTTCTCCTCAAACAGAGCTTTTATTTCATCAACCATTTCGCCGCCTTCATACACAACTACCCTCATACCGGGGTTACGAAGCACATCCAAGACCTCTTCACCCGGCAGAATGTTGCCGTTTGTGACAATCTCGATATGCTTGATTTTTGGCATATCGCGCAAAACAGACTTGACTATATCGACAAACCTGCCGTATACAAACACATCGTCACCGACAAAGCGAAGCTTATCCATAAAGTAATTGAGCTCGTAAAAAACGTGAAGCGTATAATCAAGGTTATCAAAATCCGCTTCATAGCTTCCGCCCGATTCCTTTGTTGTTAGGATAACATCGGTGCATTCAGGGGTAAGATTCTGGATATTGTAAAGCTCACTGTTGGCAAGAATGCTTATCCAGAGCCCTGGATAGCGAAGCGCATTGATCTGTTTGAAGGCTTCGGGAAGCTTTGCATAGTGTGCCGAATAGCATCTGTTGATTATGTATCTTTTTCTCTCTTTACTTGTCATATCGGAAATTCCTTTATGTAAATGATTTGTATAGGTCAAGCGATTTATATTTCCGCTGTGTACGGGCAAGCAGATAAATCTCGCTTATTTCGGAAAGACTTTTGAGCCCTGCCGCAGAAAGAGTGAATGAAAACACCTTTTCGGGGTCTGAAAGGCAGATGTGTCTGAGTGCGGTTACAACGCCCAGACTCAGCTCAAAGGTATGGTGTGACGGCCTGCAGGAGCTGCAGTAAAGCTGTGAATGCTCAACGTCAAAAAACATTGTTTCATCAGTATATTTTCCGCACTCGGTACAGCCGATAAGGTTTGGCATATAGCCTGTAAGACTTAGCATACGCATTTCAAAAATTGCCTTTAGCTGATGAGTCGGCAGTTTATTGTTGGAGAGCTTATACAGCGTATTGAGTGCCAGAGAAAGTATCTCCTGCGCATCGTTACCCTCGGGTGCAAGCTCGCTTATCAGCTCACAAAAATACATCGCAAGCGAAGTTCTTGTAAGGTCACCTCTTATGCCGAAAAACACCTCGATAGGCTCTGCCTCATCAATCACGTAGGTATCACGGCTCATAAACACAGAAAGACGGGAGTAGCCCAAGAGCTGTGTAGCTGAAAGGGAGCGGCTTTTGATGCTTCTCGCTCCCCTTACAAACGCCCTGATAATACCCATATCACGGGTAAGAACGGTTACAAATCTGTCCGCATCACCCGTGTTGATCTCCTTTATTATCAATCCGTCCGTGTTCAGCCTCATTGGCTATCTCCCTATACTTAAGATAATCTGTAATTTTTCCGCTTTTGGTAAAAATATCCCATGCTTTGTTTTCATCCATTTGCAACACAACCTTTCGCTAATAAATTGTGATGCAAAGGACAGAATTATGAATGGAAATATATATCAGTCAAGTCCGAAATTGTGGATAAGACCCTCTCTGTTGCGCCAATCTTCCTTGACCTTCACCCAACACTTGAGGTTGACCTTACAGTCAAAAAAGCGCTCCATATCTTCGCGCGCACGAGTTGAAATACGCTTGAGCATTTCACCCTTTTTGCCGATAATTATACCTTTATGGCTCTCTTTTTCACAGTAAATAATCGCTTCGATGTCAATTATTTCTGCGTCATCACGCTCACGCATACGTTCAATACTGACAGCTGTGCCGTGAGGAATTTCTTTATCAAGGTTACGAAGCAGCTTCTCACGTATCATTTCGGCAGCGAGCACACGCTCGGGCTGGTCGGTAAGAGTATCCTCCGGGAAAAAATGGAAGCCCGGCTCGGCAAGTTTCATAAGTTCGTCGAGAAGCGGCTCCATATTGTCACCCTTTACAGCTGACACGGGAACAATTGCCTCAAAATTATAGAGCATCGAAAAATCGAGGATTCGCTTCATCAGCTCCTCTTTTTCGGGAATTGTATCGACCTTATTTATTGCAAGCACAACTCTTGCCTTTTGCTGGGCAAACTTCTTGAGAAGCTCCTCTTCCGTCGGGCGAAGCTCACCCTTGGGCTCGACAACAAAAAGGCAGGCATCAACACCCGAAATCGTTTCATCGACAGCCTTTATCATTTTTTCACCGAGCTTTGTTTTCGGCTTATGGAAACCGGGGGTATCGGTAAAGACAAGCTGTGTTTCGTCAACGGTAAGCACGCCCATAATACGTGTACGCGTAGTCTGGGGCTTATCGGAAACTATAGCAATCTTTTCGCCGAGAAGCTTATTGAGAATTGAAGATTTGCCGACGTTAGGACAGCCGACAATAGCAATAAACGCAGTTTTTTGTTGAGTCATAATAAACTATTTTCTCCTGAATATTCTGAGATAGGTTTCGGGGCTGATAAACATAAACAGCACCGCAACGATAAAGCTGACAATAAACAGCACAAGGCTGAAGGGATTAGCCGCCCAGTAAGCAAAAAGCGCCCTGAAAGCCTCCGGCTGATAGAGAATCATAAAT
The DNA here is from genome assembly GCA_045606785.1 of Acutalibacteraceae bacterium. GTDB lineage: Bacteria > Bacillota > Clostridia > Oscillospirales > Acutalibacteraceae > UBA8612. Next base: position 17,414 of record JAZUSN010000041.1, read on the forward strand.
CCGACCGCTACCGAAAACAGGGTTGCAACAAGCACGGCACCTGCCGCCGTATCTTTTGCGATACGTGCAGATTCGGTTATTTCGCCCTTGGTGGCTGTATCAACAGCACGCTCAACGGCAGTATTTATGTACTCTGCAACAATTACAAGTGCTGCCGCAAGAGCCAGAATCGCCGCCTGAGTGCGTGAAACCACAAAGAAATCGTACCTGAGCAAAAAGAAAGCCATATAGCCAAGACAGCAAAGATGCACACGCATATTGCGCTCATTTGCCACGGCAAATACGATACCCTTGAATGCGTATACAAAGCTTTTCAGAAAACTACGCATAATCAGTCCTCGTCATCCTCGCCAAGATAATAGCTGCTTGTACGGTGAAGACCGAGCTTTATAAGTACCTCTTCTTCCTTCTCTCTCATACGTACGCGCTCAAGGCCGCCGTTGACATGGTCATAGCCGAGCAGATGGAGCATAGAATGAACGGTGAGGAACGCTACCTCACGCTGCAGGGTATGCTCGTAAAGCTCTGCCTGGGCAACAGCGTGCTCCATTGAAATTACGATATCACCGAGCATCTTAATGCCTGTTTCAGGGTTTTCATCGTAAACGCCGTTTTCACCCAGAGGGAATGAAAGCACGTCGGTAGATGCGTCGATATTGCGAAACTGCTTGTTTAGCTCCTGAATACGTTCATCGTCAACAAAGGTTACGCTGACCTCTGCAGAGCCTTCAAAGCCTTCGTTCACAAGCACTGCCGTGCAGCTTCTTCTTACAAGCAGGCGTAATCCCGTAGGGATCTTGACCTTCGACTGTTCATCGGTAATAATTACCTTATTCTTCACTTCAAGGACTCCTCTCCTATTTCTTTTTACGTTCTTCGTATTTTGCATAAGCCTTGACAATATCCTGTACCAACCTGTGGCGCACAACATCCTTATCGTTAAAGGCTATTGTTTCGATATCGTCAACGTTTTTGAGAATTCGTATTACTTCAACAAGTCCCGAACGTTTGCCGTCAGGCAGGTCGATCTGCGTAACGTCACCCGTTATGACCATTTTTGAGTTAAACCCGAGTCGTGTAAGGAACATCTTCATCTGCTCGGGAGTTGTGTTCTGTGCTTCGTCAAGAATTACAAAGCTGTCGTCAAGCGTTCTGCCTCGCATATATGCAAGCGGCGCGACCTCAATACTTCCGCGCTCCTGATACTTTTGGAAATTCTCCGCACCGAGCATATCAAACAGCGCATCGTACAGCGGACGAAGATAAGGATCTACCTTCTGCTGAAGGTCACCCGGCAGGAAGCCGAGCTTTTCGCCTGCTTCAACGGCAGGTCTTGTGAGAATAATGCGGTTGACCTCTTTTGCTCGGAATGCGTTTACAGCCATGGCAACGGCAAGGTAGGTTTTACCAGTACCTGCAGGGCCTACGCCGAAAACGATCGTGTTGTTGCGTATTGCTTCAATATAATTCTTCTGACCGAGCGTTTTGGGCTTTACGGGTCTGCCCTTTGAGGTGATACAGACACAGTCGTTACCCATTGAGGATATCTGAGTTTCGTTGCCCTCGCCTACAAGTGTCATAACGTAGCGCACGTTTTGGTCAGTAAGTGCTTCGCCCTTATTGACAAGGGTGAGCAGGCCGTTGATTGCACGCACAGCCTTTGAAACGCCCTCTGCTTCGCCCGTCACCTTAAGCTCTGTGCCGCGGCTGACAACGGCAACACCGTACTCGTGCTCGATTTTTCTGATGTTTTCATCAAAGCTTCCGAACAGGCTTACGGCGTGCTCCATTCTGTCAATATTTACTATCTGTTCAAACAAAGGCAATTCTCCTCACAAGATCAAAATAAAATAGCATAAATTTACAGAATTATAGCACACTTTTTGTGAAATGTCACTACTTTTCTGTGATTTTGCACAACTATTCTTTATTCTCTAATATCATTGACTTTATACCGTAAAAGTTGTAAATTTATATATGTATAATTATATCCATAAAAAGGAGAAATCGTACCAATGGCTTATTTCAAACCCTTTAAAGCAGTACGCCCCGAGAAAAAGTATGCCGACAAGGTTGCCGCCCTGCCATATGACGTTATGAACAGCGCAGAGGCAGCAGTTATGGTAAAAGACAACCCTTACTCATTCCTTCACGTTGACAAAGCGGAGATTGACCTCCCCGCAGACACATACCTTTACGACCCTGCAGTATATGCCAAGGCTAAAGAAAACCTTGATAAACTTCTTACAGACGGTATCTGCAAACGTGACAATGCAAACGCATTTTTTGTTTACAGACAGATTATGAACGGCAGAAGTCAGACTGGTCTTGTCGGCTGTGCATCAATTGACGATTACATCGAAAACCGAATCAAAAAGCACGAGCTGACAAGAGCAGACAAGGAGCAGGACAGAATCAACCACGTTGATACCTGCAACGCCAACACGGGTCCGATATTCCTCACCTATAAAAACGGTGACGTGATAAAGACAATTATCAGCATATGGCAGGAAGCTCACGAGCCCGAATACGATTTTGTATCGGACGGTGTTCAGCAGACGGTATGGGTAATTGACGACACCGAAGTAACCTCAGCCATTGCAGATGAGTTTGACAAAATCGACTCACTCTACATTGCTGACGGTCATCACCGCTGTGCATCGGCAGTAAAGGTTGGTCTCAAGAGAAGAGAGGAAAATCCGAACTACACAGGCGAAGAGGAATTCAACCGCTTCCTTGCAGTTTCATTCCCTTGCGATGAGCTCGAGATAATGGATTACAACCGCCTCATCCGTGACCTCAACGGCTACACACGCAACCAGCTGCTTACACTCATCAGCGAAAAATTTACATTTGAAGCAGTCGGCGGCACAGAGCCCTACAAACCGACCGAGAAGCACACCTTCGGTATGTACGTAGAAGGCAGATGGTACAAGCTCACGGCAAAGGAAGGCACATTTGACCCGAATGACCCCGTATCACAGCTTGACGTTTCAATTCTTCAGAACAATCTCATTTCCCCCATCTTCGGCATCACAGACCCCCGCACAGACAAGCGCATTGATTTTGTCGGCGGTATAAGAGGCCTCAAGGAGCTTGAAACAAGAGCTCAGAAGGATATGAAGCTTGCTTTTTCGATGTATCCGACCACACTCGACGACCTTATTGCCATCGCTGACGCAGGTCTTATTATGCCCCCGAAGTCAACATGGTTTGAGCCCAAGCTTCTCAGCGGACTCTTCATTCACGAACTTTCATAAGGAAAGGTAAAAGCAATGTTTGTAGATATCGCAAAAATAACAATCAAAGCAGGTAAAGGCGGCGACGGCTGTGTTGCATTCCACCGCGAAAAATACATCGCGTCAGGCGGACCTGACGGCGGTGACGGCGGCAAAGGCGGCGACATCGTATTCCAGGTTGACACCAACCTGTCAACACTCGCCGACTTCCGCTACAAAAGAAAATATACGGCTCAGAGCGGCGCAAACGGCCAATCCGGCAGAAAAAACGGTAAGCGCGGCGAAGACCTTGTAATCAAAGTGCCGCTCGGCACGGTTATAAGAGAGGTTAAAACGGGTAAAATAATGGCAGACCTCTCGGACGACAAGCCATTTGTTGCTGCAAAGGGCGGCAGAGGCGGCTGGGGCAACCCACACTTTGCCACCGCAACACGCCAGGCGCCTCGCTTTGCAAAGCAGGGCGCACCCGGCGAAGAGTGGGAGGTTTCGCTCGAGCTCAAGCTCATTGCCGACGTCGGTCTGCTCGGATTCCCGAACGTTGGAAAATCAAGCTTCATTTCGGTTGTAAGCGAAGCTAAACCGATTGTAGCCGACTACCATTTTACAACAATCACGCCCGTACTCGGTGTTGTACGCATGGGCGAAGGTAACTCATTTGTAATTGCCGACATACCCGGTCTTATTGAGGGTGCAAGCGAAGGCATCGGACTCGGTCACGAGTTCCTGCGCCACGTTGAGCGTTGCCGTATGCTCGTACACATAGTTGACGCGGCAGGCAGCGAGGCACGCGACCCGATTGAGGACTTCGAAAAAATCAACCTTGAGCTTGCACGCTTCAACGAAGAGCTTGCCACACGTGAGCAGATCGTGGTTGCAAATAAAATTGACCTTGCAACCGATGAGCAGCTTGAAAGGCTTGAAAAATATATGGAGGAGCACGGACACAAGCTTTACCGTATGTGTGCACCCATCTGTGAGGGTACGCAGGAGGTTATCAACGCGGTTGCTGAAAAGCTTGCAAAGCTCCCCCCTGTTGTAAGATTTGAGAGTGAAGTAATCACAAACCGCGATATGCCGCTCAAGCAGGGTGAAAACTTCAACGTAAGAGTTGAAGATGACGTATACTTTGTCGAGGCAGACTGGCTGCTCAGAATTCTGCAGAGAACCGACCTTGATGACTATGAGTCGCTTCAGTATTTCCAGCGTGTGCTCGAAACAAGCGGCATACTCGACAGACTTGTTGAGCTTGGTATCAACGAAGGTGACAGCGTAGTAATCTACGACCTTGAATTCGACTACGTACCCTAATCGGAGGAGCTATATTGGAAACTTTACTCGGATGTGAAAAAATCAACCCGAACTCGTTAAACCCGATTTCCCTTGCATATATCGGTGACGCCGTTTATGAAATTCTTGTAAGAGAGCATCTTGTACTCGAGGGCGACAAGCCACCCGAGCAGCTTCACCGCCTTGCTGTGAGCTTTGTCAGCGCAACTGCCCAGGCAGCGGCAATCAAAAAAATCGAGCCGATTCTCACACAAGATGAAACGGCAGCATTCAAAAGAGGACGAAACGCCAAGGTATCTCACGTACCGAAGGGTGCTTCTGTCGCCCACTACCACAATGCAACGGGTTTCGAAGCTCTTTACGGATACCTGTATCTGACAGGTCAGACACAGCGTATGCGTGAGCTGTTCAAAATTATCTGCGAAGGTGAAACTATTGAGCAAAAAGATTAAAAAGCCCGCTTCTCGGAAAGCTAAAAAAGCTCTTGAGCTTATCGCCGACAACATTGTTTGGATAATCGGCTGTGCTCTCTATGCGGCGGCTATCAATTTTTTTAACGTACCAAACAGAATATCTCAGGGCGGTTTTTCAGGTCTTGCAATCGTTATCAACTACCTCACAGACCTGCCTGTCGGTGCGGTTAACCTCGCGCTGAATATACCGATACTGCTGCTCGCACTTAAATTTATCGGTAAGAAGTTTGTTTTGAAAACGCTGTGGGTGACTATCCTCCTGTCGGTAGTTATCGACCTTGTGGCACTAATCCCCTACGAGTATACGGGAGACACGCTGCTTGCCTCAATATTCAGCGGCGCGTTGCTGGGCGCAGGCGTTGCACTTGTTGCGGCAAGAGGCTCGACAACAGGCGGCACAGACGTACTCAGCAAGCTGTTAAGACTTATTTTCCCGCATATGTCATACGGAAAGCTCGTAATGTTCAGCGATATGGTGGTTATTGCAATCTCCGCAATAGTTTTCCGCAGTATCGAAAGCGCACTTTACGCAGCAGTTGTAATTTTCGTCAGCTCCAAGGTTATAGACTACATCCTATACGGTATGGCAAAGAGCAAGATGCTTATGGTTGTAACCGACTATGCGGATGAGATTTCGCAGGCACTTGTGCAAAGCTCGCCGAGAGGCGTAAGCATTGTACCTGCCAAGGGCGCATTCACCGGCCAGGATAAAAATATGCTGATATGCGTGCTGCGCAGCAATGAGGTTGCCCCCGCAATAAAGCTTATTAAATCAATCGACCCCAACACATTTACAATCATAACCGAAGCCAATGAAATTATCGGCAAAGGCTTCAAGCCGACTATAAATGAATAAGGAGTTTTTAAAATGAATTTAACATTCAAAAAGACCATATCTCTTATTTGCGCCGTATTGATGCTTATTCCGTTTGGGCTCACGGCATCCGCTTCCTACGAATCCCCCTTCGACAACAGTTTCTACTACGAGGAGGGTGAATACACGCTCCATTACCGCGTATTCAAGGCTGAAAATGAAAAGGCAAAAGTGCTTATGATTCACGGCTTTGGTTGCTCAACCAGCACTTGGGAGCCCATTGCAGACGAGCTTGTCGGCGACGGCTACACCTGTGTACTTGTTGACCTGCCGGGTTTCGGCTACAGTACAAGGGAAACAGAGGTTGCGGATGAAGATTTCATTGCACGTGAAGAGCTTGTCATCAACCTTATGAAGTCAATTGCCCCTGTCAGCGAGTGGCACGTTGCAGGCCATTCGATGGGTGGCGGTGTTGCAATGAACATTGCCTGCCTTGCTCCCGAAATCCGGTCGCTTATGCTCTTCTGCCCCTGCCCCATCGCATCAATGGAGGGCGCTATGGCAGATATGATGAGCTCAAAAATTATGGGCGCTATGGCAAACTTTATATTCGAGCATCTCACGAAAGTCACTCCCCTGCTGCGACTCGTTGCGTTGATGGCATTTATGGATTTTGAGTTTACAATGGATTATGACCTTTCGCTCTTCTCTGCACCGCTTCAGATACATAACACAGGCTACAGCAATATGATCACTTCTGCCAAGGCAATGCCCAACGATTTTGAAAAAATCGCCGCACTTGATATGCCCGTGCTTCTTGTGCAGGCAGATAAGGACATTGTACTGACCGATGCGATGAAAACACAGGTTAACGAAGCATTCCCCAACGCCGAAAAATACACCGTAGCCGGCGGAGGACACCTCTGCATAGAAAATCACGATGCAGAGCTCGCAGATATCATAGACAGCTTTATAGGCTGAATTAACACAGCAGAAAAAAGGCTTGCCGAGAGTAAATCACGGCAAGCCTTAATTTTTATTCAGTTGAGCTTATTTTGTCAGCAGCTCATAAAGCTTCTGACAGTGGTCAGACTTTGTGATGAAGAATTCTCTGCAGCGCTTTGCATAGACTTCATCGGGCTTCATATCGTTTACAATAAGCTTTTCGAGGTTTGCGAGAAGCTCTTGAGCATTCATCGCAAGAGCACCGAAAGCCTCCTCAAGGGGAAGATCAAGTTTATTGTAATCGTGCGTTATGCCTGCTCTGAAAAGCTCGTAATCGGGCACGAAATACAGAATCGGTCTGCCAAGGTAGACGAAATCGAAAACGATTGAAGAATAGTCCGTTATCATAAGGGCGTAGCTGTCCATATCGTCAATCTGCTGTGTGACAGAAACTCTCGGATTATTTACCTCAAAATACTTATCGTAATCCTTAAAGATGGGATGATTTTTGAAATCGAGATAATAATCATATTTTTCGAGCATCTGCGCAAGCTCGGGCGAATTGAGGAAAGCATTGATTTCCTTAAAGAAAACAGAAGCAAGGAATTTATTCTCAAGAAGCTGACGCGTGTTGTTTTCGTACTCGCCTATCAGATTCTTACGCCACGAGGGTGAGAAAAGAATCTTGCGCTTTGCTGCAGAGTCGGTTGCAACGGCATCAAAGCGCGGCATACCGCTGGCAAGCAGGTCTGCATCCTTGAAATTATAGATATTTTTGAAATTCTCACGCTCAAACTCGGAAGAAATAACAACCTTGTCAACGTTTGACCTCTCCTTTGAATAAAGAAGCGGCAGACGTGCGTGAAGAATGCCGTGCTGGAGATAAACAAACTCACACTTGAGAATATCCGAATACCAGCGCAGGGGCAGTCCGTCAAACGGGCTCATAATCGAAAGAGAGTTGAAGGAAGTGAGCACCTTTTCGCAGTTAAAGAAAAGCATCTTGTGCTTGAAGCTCTTGAATTTAACAAGATTCTTTCTCTGTGCCGCTGTGAAATGTGACTTTTTATCCTTAACGTTGTCGGTTATGTAGTATCGCTCTACACCGTCATTCATTGCAAAATCGTGAATGAACTGATAGTAAGCGTTATCAAATATCCCTTCACGGTCGCAGTAAAGCCAGATGCGTCTGTTGCTCGCAGTTTTCTTTGCAAGACGTCTGTAGATATAAGCAGGCTTACTCTCTGAACAAACAGCCTTATCAGCGCGTTCACCTGCTGCCGCAAGCGCCTGGGCGGAAGCTTTTTTAACTGTAAAGCTCTTTGTTTTCTGATCGAAGCTGACCACGCGACCACCGTTTACAACTGTGCACTTAACCTTGTTCACAGCACACTTAAAACCAAAGAAAACAGCAGGGACACAATCGTGACCGTCAACACGGGCATGGAAGGATATATTGGCATTATCGGGCAGATCGACAACAATATCAAAGCCTGCAAAATCGTTCGTTTTCGATTTGCCTTTATAGTAGCTGTAAGCTGATTTTTCTACAGGAATTTCAAGCCTGCGTCCGTCAGCAAAAGCACAGTAAAGCTGAATGCTGTCAGCCGTACCGACACCGTTTTTCAAGTAGCCCGATGTATAAAGCTTATCGCTCGAAACCTTGAAGGTATTGAATATGATCGTATGCGGCTGAGAGAAGATCAGACAATCATCAATATAAGCGCTCTGATGGAGTGAATTTGAAACGATTTTATAATCCTGACCCTTGAGACGCATAAAAGCATCCACATGGTAGGGGTCAATATAAATTGAATCGGCTATAACAGACGGCTCAACAAGGCTGAGAACATTGCGGACTTGCTCAAGTTGATTTTCACGCACACCGTCATCATAATCGGAAACGAGAAGGTCGGAGGTGATACGCCAGCCGAGGTTGTAAACAACCAAAGCCTGCGCAATGGGATGAGGCTTACCGTCGGCATCGCGGTATGAGCCGAGCAGCTTTGAGAAAAAGTTCATATACTGGTCAAAGCAGTAATACGGAGAATTCATCGTGCTGCTGGCTGAGCCTGAGTGGCGGTAGTAAGTATAGACAGCTTCTTTACAGAAGCCGAGCTTTTCTTTTTTCATAAGCCACGAGAAGATAAACCATTGGTCCTCACCGAGAGAGAGGCTCTCATCAAACAGTATCCTCTCATTTTCGGGTACGTTTTTTACGCAGATATTCATTGTAGTTTGCAGAATATTTGTGTTTTCTCTTAAATCGTAAACACCGCTTGCTGCAAGAATATCAAAACGCTTATGTGTCGTAATCTCGCCCTTTTCGCTCAGATAATCAATTGAATATGTAACAAGGTCAACCTGATCATAATGAGCTTCGAAGAAATTATAAAGATTGAGCAGGCTGCCTGCGCTGAGCGTATCGTCAGCATCAAGGAACATTATGTATTTACCCTCTGCAAGCTCAATACCCTTATTACGCGCACTGGAAACGCCGCCGTTTTCCTTTGCGAAATAAACTATGTTTTTGTTTTCGTGGGCATAGCCCTCGCATACAGCGCCGCCGTTATCCGATGAACCGTCGTTGATGAAAATTATCTGAAAATCATCTGTCGGCATCGTTTGCTTTTTAAGGCTTTCGACACAGCTGCTGATATATTTTTCGCAGTTATATACGGGAATTATTACAGATATTTTGTATTTGTAGCTTGACATACCGCAACAATCCTTTACTTTGTAGTTTTTATTACAGAATATAATACTATATTTTGTATAAAAATGCAATAGAAAAAGCGGTGTCGCCACCGCTTTTGTAGATCAGAGGTATCTTATTATTGATGCAACAACTGCGCCGAACATCGGGTGAGAATGAGAATCCGCACCGTTCCAGTTTTCCCAAAGGGTTGTTGCGCCTTGATCGCGCATATAGCGGAAAGTGCCTACACCGCCGTCGCTTGTAAGCAGGCGCTTTGCAAGCTCCTTATCCCCTCTCTCGCAGAGAATGCGGATAAGAATATCCGTGCCGAAAATTCCCGTATCGAACTTGCCTAGTGCTGAATATTTATCAAGCACGTTACGGTAAGCACGCTCATCGCCAAGGCCAAGATCTGCCGCGTAAGCATCAGCACCCTGCACACCCTCGCAGAATGAGCCGGTTGTACTGTCGTAATACTTATCGAGCATTGCCTTTTCAGCCTTTGCACTGCGGAGATCCATATCTTCAGCATTATCTATGCCGAGAATTTCGCCTATCTCTTTGACAATGCGTACAGCTTTTATGTAGAAATACGTATTGACAAACGGCTCGGGCAGAATAACTCTCTCGGGCGGACACCAATCGCCAAGGCACCAGCCGCCCTCCTCGCCTCTGACAACAAGGTTGCCCTCGCTGTGAGTTTCCATATACTGAAGGTATTTGAGCATATTGGGATAATACTTTTTCAGCACGTCTTTATCGCCGTAGTGCTTATAGAAGGTATAAGGCACAAATACGATTGCGCCGCCCCAGCCTCCGGGACCGCCGCCACCGCCGTAAAACGGAGCAGTATGCTGCACGTGACCGCCGTAGATATCCTGGCAATCGGCAACGTCCTGCATCCACTTGCGGTACATCTGCTCCGCATCAAAGCAGAGCATAGCCGCATCGCAGGCAAGCTGACCGTCACCCGTGTAACCAAGACGCTCTCTGTGAGGACAGTCTGACGGAACACAGCAATGAACGTTGTTGAGCTGTGTGCGGATATAAGTATCAACGATCCATTGAAGCATATCGTCATCACTATTATAGTCGGTGATAACCTTTATATCGGTGTGAACAACGGCGAACTCAACAGGAGCAGCATTACCTTGAATTTCAAAGTATCTGCCTGCGTGCCAGGTAAAAAGCGGATAGAAGCTGTGCTGCTTGAACTCATCCGAATAGATGAACTCATCCCTCTGCATACGGAAGTGACCGCCGCAGGTATCAAAATGAAGTGAGCCGTCGTCATTGAGCTCTTCTGCGTAACGCACGTATGCTCTCTCATCGGTAATCGCTCTGTCTCCGAAAACTATTTTCGGGTAGCCTGCAACGTTTTCGCCAAGGTCATAAATTGCAGTATCGCCGAAGGAATAAATCCTCTTGGGTGTAATGATCCGAATCTCTCTGTCCGGCAAGCAGGTCTGCTTTGTGAGCAAAGCAAGAGGACGCGAAAGCTTAACCGCCTTTTTCCATTCGCCTTTGCCTATAAGACGGGCATCGTGAGTTTCGCCGAAATAGATATTTGTGCGTGTTATGTAAGAATCACGCCACTCCACATCGGTATCGGACTTTGCAACAAGTGAGTCACCCTCAAGAATCTTAAAAGCGAGCTTGAGCTGACCGTACTCGACCATACCCTCATTACGGCTCTGATTCTGTCCGTACCAGCCTGCACCTATATGGAATTCAATAACATTTTCACCCTGCTTTACAAGGCTCGAAATGTCATTTTCGACATAAAGTATACGGTGGATTATGGTGTCGTAAATCGGCATATGGATTTTGGTAAGGTCACGTTTTTCATAGTTAGTCCACGCAGGTGTAAGGAGCGCATCGGTTACAGGCTGACCGTTGACTGTGATATGCGAAAATCCGAGTCCGCTTGAAACAAGCGTAACGGCAGACGTATCGGTAACATTAAACGTTTTGCGTGCGTACACAGCAACGCTTTCTTTTTCGAAGCCCACCCAGTCGCAATCATCGAACACAAGATCCATCTGCATATCTACGTGAGGCAGATTTTCGTCCATAAATTCAACGCCTGCAATCGCAAAACCGAACTTTTCATAGAAAGGCACCGCGTGAGTCTGGCCGCTGATTTTAATAGTTTTTGAGCCAAGCTGCTTCGCCTTATCAATAAGAGCCTGTGTAACCTTTGCACCCAGGCCTGTGCCGCGCATTGACTTTTTAACAGCTATTCTGCCAAGCTTCCACACACCCTCTTCGAGATTGATAAGCCTGCCCGTTGCAACGGTCTTACCGTCTTCTTCAACTATGTAGTGCCAGGCTTTGCCCTCATACTCATCATCCTCAAGATGAGCAGGATAATGCTGCTCACCGACAAACACCTCATCCCTCAGAGGCTTTGCCAGCTGATGTCCCTCAAATCCGTAATACCATTTTTCTGTCATACTAAACACCTCACTGTTCTGTTGCCGATAAAAACTCAAGTATTTCATCCTTGCTTGCATTGACACTGCCCTGAATCATTTCGGGCTTGCCGCCGCCCCTGCCATTGAGTGCGGCATTGAGTTGCTTTGCAAACGCGGAAAGGTTTATGTTTTTGCTGCCGAGGCAGTATTTATAGCCCGTTTCCGAAGCTGAAAATGCACCGAATATGCCTTCACAAAGCTCCTTGCCTGCATTTACGATTTCGCGCAGACCGTCACCGTCGGCATCGTCGGCAAATACGCAAGCATTGCCCTGCGACGGTTTCAGACGCCTTATATATTTTTCCGTCTTTTCCTTATTAAGCCTGTCTATTTCAAAATCGAGCCTTGCTTTTTCCTCTTTAAGCTGTTCAACAGCCTGTGCTATTTCGTGCTCCTTGGCACAGAGTAAAGCTGACACCGCACTTACGCTGGCACACCTTGTGCAGTAATCCTCAAGAGCATCATATCCGCATTTGAGAAGCAGCCTCGTGCCTCCTCTGTGGCTCTGGTGAGAAAGGATTTTGATAAGACCGATTTCTCCCGTAAACAAAACGTGCGGAGCACAGCAGGCACAAAGGTCATATCCCTCTATTTTTACGAGGCGTACATCCTCTGTCAGATCGAGCTTGCTTCTGTATTCAATTGTTTTAAGTTCCTGCTCAGTCGGATAAAAACATGTTACGGGAACGTTATTAAAAACAGCCTCATTTGCGATAAGTTCTATCTTCCTTACTTCATCCTCTGTAAGGGGGCCGCTCAGATCTGCCGTAATACCGAATGTGCCCATATGAAAGCCCGTATTTTCGTAACCGAAAAGCTTATGCGCAATTCCGCACATAATATGCTCACCCGTATGATTCTGCATCCTCGGGAAGCGCACGGACCAGTCGATAACGCCGTGAACCTCACTTCCGACGCTGAATTCACGATCAGTAAGATGATATATCTTGCCGTCAATTTCATTAACATCCTTTACAGCCGCATCGCCAAGCGTACCCTCATCGGCGAGCTGACCGCCGCCGTTGGGAAAAAAAGCGGTAGCTTCGAGCACAATGTTCCAACCGTTTTCGGTAGGAACGCACTCGGTTACAATAGAATCAAACTCTCTTATGTGACCGTTATCGTACAAGCGTTTTGTAAGTATCATATAATTTGCGCTCCGTTAAATTACGTAATGATTCTAAAAAAGCCACTTCACCGCAAAAAGCGGGAAGTGGCACTTTGTTCGGTTTAAAGCCTAATTATTCTTCAGGTGTCATAAGATATCCGTCGCTCTCGACAAAAACGCCTTCGTCAACTGCGTTCTGTACGAAAGGATCGAAAACGCTGGCTGTAATGACATCGACAATATCAAATTTTGTGATTTCTACATCAGGCTTGATGTACTTCTTCATCGCCGATTCCTTCTTTCAGACTCAATAATACATTAATAGGCATACTTTTATCAATAATTACGATGTGATTATACAACATATAGAGTTGCATGTCAATAATAATTTACAAAAAAAAATAAAAATCAAGCAAACAAAAAAATACACTCCATCGGCTGTATTGACATAAAAATTTTAATAATATATAATCGTGTAAGAAAATAACGTCACAAGGAGGCTTTATCTTGGCCAAACGTGAAGATCTTATACATCAGTTCGGTGAAGCAGTAGAAAAGCACCCCACGCAAAAGAAAGAAGATCCTATTTCCGAGTCGGACTCCCCTGCTGTGCCGAATAAACCCCAAGAGGTAAATATCAACCATCACGGAGGTACAGTCAAAAGGAAAAGACGCAAAGCACGAAAAAAATTCTTTTCGGCAGTACACAACATATTAACCGACAAGACGCTGAGTAAAATGATGAACGTTTTTCTGTTTTGTATGATAGTAAACGTCGTTGAGTATTTTGTGCTCATCAACCATCTTCATATTCCTACAAAGGGTGCAATCGGCAAGCTCCTCGGTGCGCTTATCATACTCGGATATATGTACACCGCAAGGCTCAAACCGCACAACGTAGGTCTGAGCACCAACCCCAGGGCAATTCGGGGCGGACTGAGAAACGCACTTATATTCAACCTTGCGATTATCCCGGCTTATATTCTTGAATACATCTATTTGGTTGTTATCAAGCGTAAAGAGGTTATCATCCGCGTTTTTGCTTATGATGCTCCGATATCGGAAGTCGGCATTGTCTACTTTATTGCAAATATTTTGCTGTTAATTATAATAACGGCACTCTCCGTAGTAATGCTTGAGGTTCTTTTCAGAGGAATCCTGACAAAGATGGGAAAAGGCAAATTCGGATTTTGGCAAACAGCGGTCATCGTATCTATCTTCTACTCAATCTGGTATCTTGTCATTCCCCTATCAAAGCTTGTTGCAGGATACTCGATGAATCAGATTATTTCGCTTTGCATATTCTACCTCATCTTTGAGTTTTTCCTCTCGCTCAAATGGTGTATGTGCGCAAGAGCAACGGGATCAATCTGGCTGAGTGTGTTTGACCACTTTGTATTCAACTTTTCTGTCAACCTCATTCACGTAATCAATATGACCGATAAGGTAAACGTACTTGATAACTACAGAAATTACAGACTTATCGTTATTCAGATCGTTTCATTCATCATCTGCTTCTCCTACTATAAGATGAAGATGAGAAAGAAAGAAAAGCTTCTTCAAGCAGCCGGCGTACGCAGCATTTACTCATTCGACAGCCTTGCCGAAATGAGTGAGGAAGACGTAAGCAGGCAGGCAGAAAGAATCAAAACAGCCGACGGCGAAATCGACGCCGAATACCTCAAACTGCTCGAGCATAACGAACAAAAGAAACATAAGAGCTGATTACAAATCAAAACAAGGTTTGCAAGTTATGTTTGGCAGACCTTGTTTTTTGTTTTTATTCGGCTAAAAAGTTGACGGCATTCAAAGCATAATGTATAATGAACTAATAATGATATTTTACAACCGGGAGCAAAATGAAGCATACGTACACTCTTAAAAGAAGCAACAGAAAAACGCTGTCTCTCACGGTAAATCCCGACTGTACGTTGTTAGTCCGCGCACCGCTGACAACAAGCACAGCACGGATTGATGAGTTTGTCAGCCAAAACAGCGCGTGGATAGAAAAGCAGCTGCATAAAGCTCGTCAGCGAGCTGATGAAAAGCAGAGCTTCGTGCTCGATTACTCAAGCCGTGTTTATCTTTTCGGAAGCCGACTACCTATCGAAAAGGCAAACGTTCGCAAAGCTCAGCTTGAAAACGACAGAATTCTCATACCGGACGGACTTGACAGCGAGCAGCTGCGTGAGCAACTCACCGCACTGTATAAAGAGACAGCCAGAAGCTACATCGGCGAAAAGCTCCCTCACCATGCACAGGCCGTCGGTGTTACCCCGAGCAAGCTGAGAATATCAAGTGCCAGAACAAACTGGGGAAGCTGCACCGCTGACAGAGTAAGCTTTTCGTGGCACCTCATAATGGCCGAAAAGGAAGTCATTGACTACGTAATAATTCACGAGCTGACACATATCATACACCACAACCACAGCGACAAATTCTGGGCAGAGGTATCAAAGCACTGCCCAAATTGGAAAGCGCTGAGGGCAAGGCTCAAATTTTACTCAACAACAATCATACAAGAAAACTGGTAAAGGACGGTAACGAAAAATGAGCAAATCAAGCTCCAAAGGAAGAATTATCATCTGCATTGTCTGCGTAATTCTCGCAGCGGTAATGGTTGCGGTGTCGATTTTTATAACAAGGCCGTACTATTATGAAAACAATTTCTTCGCTCCCGTGCCGTCTAACCTGAGCACAGGCTGGAGCAATGATCCCGAGCCTATTTTCAGCGATTTCTACGTATCATCCAACGCAATCGGCAATGGTAACGGCACCTTAGAAAATCCGTTTGCAACGCTCGAGCAGGCAAAGGCTGCCGTAAAAAAACTGAAGAAAGATCAGGTAAGCCACGCTGTTGTTGCAATAATGGCAGGTACGTATGATGTAAGCTCGATTGAATTCACCGAAAAAGATTCGGGCACAGAGATATGCCCCGTTATTTACAGCGCCTATGGTGACGGCGAGGTTATATTCGACGGCGGAGTAAAATCCGGCGATGCGGTAACTCCTGACGGCAGCGCAATAATCAACATAAAAGGCGCTGAATATATCACGTTCAGCGGTATAACGTTCCGCAACACGGCAGGATGTGCAATAAAAGCAAGCGGAAAAAACATTAACATTTCCTGCTGCACGGTACAAAACACAGGCAAAAACGGTATTGAAATAAACGGTACCTCAATCAGCGTAACCAACTGCCATTTCACAAACACGGGCGCTTCTGCAATAAAGGTAAGCGGCGGCAACCGAAGCACGCTGACACACGGCAGCTGCTCTGTTGACAACAATCTGATTTCATCTACTTCCAGATTTGACAAAACTGCACCCAGCGTAATAATTGAAGGTACGGGCAACAGCTTCACACACAACGAAATTATCAACTCCCCTGCTGCCGCCGTTTACTACAGCGGCAACGCAAACAAAATAGAATACAACTACATCCACAACACCTGCTACGATGGCACACAGTTATCGGCAATTGATTCGCCTATGAGGTGGGACTGCTACGGTAACTTCGTACGCTACAACCTCATCAGCACAATCGGCAACGGAGTGGATGCCGTAACGGGCGTTAAAGCCTGCTCAGGCACAGAGGTCAGAGGCAATATGTTTATCAACATCAAAGGTGTTGCAATGGATTTCAACGGTGGCAGAGACATCAGCTTCACCAACAACATTATCCATAACTGCTCAACGCCCATTGTATACAAGACGGCTCAGATAGGTGCGGATGACCCTGCGTGGAAAGCACTCGCCGAATCACCGTATAAATCCGAAAGCTGGAAAAACGCTTACCCCAACTGCAGCGCAATCAAAACCGACTACTCTGCAATGACTGACCAGTTATTCGCCGCCAACCCTGCAAACAGCATTATTAAAGATAACATTATCCTGCAGGCAAAAGCAAAAATCGGTGAAATCAGCACCGAAGCCGACAACATGAGCAACGTTGGTACAAATATGCTCCTCAAGCTCAGCGAAACAAAGATATTCATCGACGCAAAGGCAGGCAACTACCGCATTGATGAAAGCAGCAAGGTAATAAGCGAGCTGCCCGATTTCAGAAACATTCCGTTTGATTCAATAGGCAGATATTAAAAAACAGCTGTTCACTTTTGTGAACAGCTGTTTTTGATTATTCGGCTGTAAAATGCTTCCTGAGCCAGTTGATACTAAGCTCTGCCCACTTGCATGCATCGGGGTCAAGCCTGCCCATACAGACACTCGGCGTGCCCAAAGAAAAACCGTGGCCGCCTCGCTCAAACAGATGCATTTCAAAATCAACACCGTTTGCCGCACAAGCTGAAGCAAACGCAAGCGAATTTTTAACAGGCACAAGTCCGTCATCAGCAGCGGCAAAAATAAACGTAGGCGGTGTTTTGTCGGTTACATACTCGTTTGTTGAGGGCACGTCACATTGAAGCACCTCACCTATATCAGAAAGAATACAAGGGTAAGCGAGAATTATAGCATTGGGCTTATTCTCGCTGATTGTGCCGATTGCACTGCACAGATGACCGCCTGCGGAAAAGCCGATTGCAGCTATTCGCTGCGGATCAACACCAAGCTTAGCGGCATTGTCACGGATATATTTCATCGCACGCTCGGCATCAGCAAACGGCTGCTCAAAGCTGTAACCCTCGTTTCTTCTGCCCACGGTATAGCGCAGGACAAAGGTATGGTAGCCTTCGAGCGCATAGAGCATTGCTATCGGGTCCGCCTCACGGTCAGAGCACATACCGTAGCCGCCGCCCGGAATAACGAGCATTGCGGGACGCACGTGAAGGTTTGGCATTTCGGGAGAATCGTCCTGTATGTAAGCGGTAAGGCTTACGCTTTTATCTTCATTAAAATATTCGGTAAAAGTTCTCAAAATTATCACCTCAAGGCTCATTCTACCAAAAACTCAAAAAAAGTAAATATGTTTTCAAACATTTGCATTAAATATTTAAACCAATATATCAAACGATAATATCGGTGATTGTAATGAACAGAGAACAGTATCTGCGCACAAGGATTGCAGAAATTGCCGAAGAATTATCGGGCAAAAAAATGCCGCCCGTTCAAAGAAGAAACCTTGAACGGGCTTTGAAATTTTATTTAGAGGACTTGAGAAAAAATCAGTAAGTGAGCTTTGAGTTGATATCCCTGAGCATATCCTCATCAAGCTTTACTACCTTACGGTCGTATGTGAGAATACCGTTAACCTCATTCTCAACATCGCTGACCTGGGTGTAGACAAGAGCACAAAGGCCGTGCTTGATAAGCGGAATTACCTGTGAAGTATGCAGGCGTCTGTATGCATTGGAAAGCGACTTCTTGCTACCGAACATAAGATAACCGAAGCACTTTTTGATATTCCAGACGTGCTCTCTGACAATTGAGCTGTAGCCGCCGTACTCGCTGACAACAAAAGCACGGTCATCAAGGAAATAAGGATGAAGCGGAACGATATACCTGTGTATGCTCTTGAAGTCGCCGCCCTTCTGATCGTGCCAACCGCTTGCGTGGTCAACAAAGCGAGACGGATCGAGCGCTTTGACGTGAGCCGCAACATTCTTCGCATCAAACTGACCCCAGCTCTCGTTGAAAGGTACCCAAGTGCAGATAGATACACAGTTATAAAGAGTGGCAATCATTTCATCAAGCTCTGCGAGGAAATACTGCTTACCCTGCTCATCCTTACGGTCGTAAAGTCCGCTGATTTTATCGGTCATATTCTTGATACCGATGTTAGGCAGCACACCTGCAACAAGCTGGTTTACGTTACAGCCGTTTGGCATATCCTGCCATACAAGCATTCCGAGTCTGTCACAATGGTAGTACCAGCGAAGCGGCTCGACTTTGATATGCTTTCTGAGCATATTGTAGCCAAGGTCACGCATCTTTTCAATATCATAAATAAGAGCCTCGTCGGTTGGTGCGGTAAGTCCGCCGTCGGGCCAGTAACCCTGGTCAAGCAGACCCTTCTGGAAATAAGGCTTATTGTTAAGGCAGAGCCTTACCTTGCCCTTACCGTCTCTGCCAAGGCTGTATTTACGCATACCAAAGTATGATTTTACCGTATCAATAACCTCACCGTCCGATACAAGCTCAAGCACGAGATCGTAGAGGAACGGTGATTCGGGCGACCAGAGCTTCTGTGAGGGAATTTCAAGCTTGCCCTCACCTGCAAACACTTTGGTTGCAACTGCGGTTTCGCCGTCATATACGGTTGCACGCACATCAGCTTTGCCCTTAACGCTGACAGCAACATTGACACAGGACGTATCAATATCGGGAGTTACCCTTAGTGAAGAAATATAGGTTTCGGGAACAACCTCGAGCCACACCGTCTGCCAGATACCCGACGTTGAAGTATACCAAAAGCCGAACGTCTTTGAAATCTGCTTACCCCTGGGCTGCGTGCCCTTCTCTGTCGGGTCAATTACCTTGACAATAAGCTCGTTTTCCTCTGCAAGGTAATCCGTTACATCAAAGCTGAACGGGCAGTATCCACCCGTATGACCGCCGAGATTATTACCGTTGAGGTAAACCTCGCACTTCCAGTCGACTGCACCGAAGTGAAGCAGCACACGCTTACCCGAATAATCCTCATTCACTTTAAAGCTGCGGCGGTACCAGAGTGCCTCCTTCTCGCTGAGAGCACCCTCAACACCCGAAAGCTCACACTCAATGGCAAAGGGAACAAGAATCTTACCCTTTACTTCGCCCATATTTTCTGCGCCGATATCGGTTATTGCATAATCATACTCACCGTTGAGACACTGATAGCTTTCGCGCACCATCTGCGGACGCGGATACTCGCTGAGCGGGCATTCTTTGTTTACTTTTTCTGACCATACAGTTCTGATTGTACTCATCTGAAACTCCTTTATTATTGTACCGTTATTACGGCAACTGATTGATGAAATTATTGTTGATGCAGTAATTCTGCAGATAAAGTGAATCCGCCTTGTCTACCGTACCGTCATGATTAACATCAGCGGCAAGATACTGGGCATAAGTGAAATCCTCGGGGTACAGCGCACCGTCTGCAAGAAGGTTAAGGAAATATGCATCGGTGTGATTAATATAACCGTCACTGTTAACATCACCGAAAATTACAACATTTGCCGTGTGAAGCCAACCGCCGTCATCATCAAGAAGAACAACGGTAACGCCTGTATAAAGCTTATCCGAGCCCTCAAGCTCATTGATGATATCCTGATCATAAATCACAACGTCGATATTGGCAATGTGACTGAGAAGCTGTGATGCAGTCATATTGAAATTCGGGTATATTCCGTAGATATACGAGCCGGTTTCATCGCTGCTTATTTTGAGGAATGACGTGGAGACAAACGAAATTTCGCTTGGTCTGTCGAAAATTGCACGAACAGTAATATTCGCTCTGACAAACTCAAACTTTGCATCCCATCCGACAAAATCATAACCTGTTATTTCGGGTGCGGGAGGTGCTTTAACTGTGCCGTCATAGCGAGTAGCCGCCATAAGATATGTCTCGTTAAGTACCGTAAATGTAACGGTGTAGATGACAGCGTCAGAGCCGTCAACCTTTGCCAAGACGGGATGTGAAGCACCCTGCGCCCAGTTAAGCTCCGCACCGTTTGCATTGAGGAAATACGCGGCAGCACCGTTTGTAACCTGGTAGTCTGTCTGTGCGGAACCGACAAGACTTGCGCCCTCACCAGCTGTACCCTCAAGGTAGTAGCAAAGCTGTGCCTCATAGGTCTCATCATACTCGCTGCAAATGGAGCCGAAATATGACGAAGCGGTTATTTTGCCGCCGTTGTAAACCGAATACATATCGCCAAATGAAGCGCCGACAATACCGCCGATATAGCTATTGCCCGAAACTTCACCGGTGTTGCCGCAAACGGAAACCGCGCCGTAGTTTCTGCCAACGATACCGCCGCCTTCAATTCCGGCTACGGTGCCGATTACGTTACCTGTATTGTAGCAGTAGCTGACACTACCCTCTTCATTCGAGCCGAGGATACCGCCGTAGGCAAACTGACCTTTGACCTGAGAGGAGTTACTGCTGTAACATATCTCGCCGTTACTGCCGCCTGCAATACCGCCGACATACTGCGAACCGCTGACTCTGCCGCCGACAACAGAACACTCGGAAATATAGCAGGCATCCGCATAGCCGACGATCGCACCGACGTTATTTCTGCCGACAATCGTTACATTCTCAAGAACGATTGTTTCAATCAGCGCATTAACGGCATGACCGAAGAATCCGACGCTGTCATCACCGCTGACATTGATGTATTTAATTACGTGATTGCCGCCGTAGAACGTACCCTCAAATGGCTTTGAGGCTGAACCGAGAGGCACGAAGTTATTTGTGACATTCTGAGAATGCAGCTCAATATCCGCCGTTACCACGTAGTTGCCGTAGTTATAACCGTCTTCATTATTGACGAAGGCTGAAACAAGGTGAAGATCACGCTCGTTTTCAATCAGATAGGTACCTTCAATGTCGCTTTCTTTGAGAGAGAAATCAAACGCAGGATTAGCCGCATCGGCAAAAACGGGATAATAACCGTTGTGCGACCAGAAATCAGAGCCGTTTTCACGGTTCATAATACCTGCAACATAACCCGAATAGAACCATGTATAATCGGCTTCCGTGCCGTAAGACGAGTTGCCGAAGCGCTTGCAGTAATACACGCCTGACGTTGTAACCGTTTGTGCCGAAGGACAGATCGAATCACAACCCTCACCTTCAAGCAGAGCATATGAATGAGCCTGTGTTGCGTTGATCGACTCTGCCTCAGCGGCTATACCGCCTGCAAGAGCCGTACCGCTGACGTTACCCGAATTGTAGAAATAATTCATATCAAGCGAGCCCGTACCGAGTATGCCGCCCGCATTATGCGCGCTGACGTCACCGGTGTTGTAATTGAGTGAGCCGCTGAGACTACCGCTTGCCAGAATACCGCCGGCATAAGTGCCGCCGCTGACTTGTGCCGTATTAGTTGCACCGCTTATCTGCACCGCAAGTGCATCGGCAATGATACCGCCTGCGCTGCATTCTGCCGTAACCTTACCGCTGTTTTTACAGCTGACAACAGAAACAGAGTCACCGTATACACAGCCTGCTATACCGCCTGCACAATCGTAAGCAGTTACGGGTGCTTTGTTTTCGCACAGAGTCAGCGCAACACCGTCACTCATTACGGTGCCGACGATACCGCCTGCATTAATTCCGCCTATAAACGAAGTAGAGCCGGTTGCACCGTATCTTTTAACGGTAACCTTACCGCTGAACGTACACTGTGAAATATTGGCACTTGTCTCGCCTGCTATACCGCCGACGCTCTCAACGCCGACAAGTATACTGTCTGAATTACACGCGGTAATCGCACCATCGCTCTTACCGACAATCGAGCCGATTCGTCCGTAGCCCTCAAAATACGACTTTGTGACGTTTAGCTCTCTGACTGCTGCAGTTTCTGTTATGACACCAAAAATGCCGAGCTCGGAAGCATCCGCAGCCATCGCGTCGTGTTTAATATAGAAGCCTGACAGAGTATGTCCGTCGCCGTCAAATTTACCTTCGTAGAATTTGACGTAATCATCTTCGTTACTGTAATCGTAGCCACCGATAGGCACCCATATTTCAGCATCATCATAGAAGGATACCTGACCGCCTACCAAAGCGTACTTACCGTTATTCATTTCTATATCTGCGGTAAGCCTGCCGTTGATTGCCGTGTTACCGAAATTGACTTCATCTCTGAACCAGATAAGCTCGCTGAGATTTGAAATAAGGTAATAGCCATTGTTATCCTTTGGTATAACAAACCTTGCATAAACATCGGTCTGGTCAACGATCTGCTTTGAAAAATCAAACGTTACGCCGTTCTTATCCGTCCATCCGACAAAAGTCATACCCTCGGGCGGAGTCGGGTCCGTCGGAACGGTTGCCGTATAACCGTGGTCAACCGTCTGCGTTGAAATAACCGTACCGTCAACATTGCGGAAGGTCACGTCGTAATTCTCTCTTACCAGACCCGTCACCTCAACCGTCTGGTTTTCGGTGATATTGCTGATCGTGTAAATAATGCCGTACTTGGCGTTGAGTTTTTCGCCGTTGGAATAAACGGTAATATCCGAATTCATATAGATATCTGCAAGCTCAACCGAGAAGGCGAAGCTGCCGCCGTACTCAACCTGCGTTGAATATTCGGGCAAGGGATAGATCGTAAACGCTTCACTTTCGGGAAGAGTAACGGTATAAGTATTCAGCGCAAGCTCACCGATTGTAATTACGATATTCTCCGTAACGTTATCAACGGTATATTTACCGCCTCTGAGCGCAACGCGAGCCTTATTTGCCCAGACCAATATTTCAGACTGAGTGTAGGCAGGGTCAACTTCAACCGTAAAGGAATAATCCTCACCGTAGTAAACAACCATACTGCCGTTTTCGGGAATAACCTTAAAATAATCCGACTCGGGCAAAGTGACGTAGAATCGGCTGGAAACGTCGCCCGAGAATCTGTAAGACTCGGCAGATTTCGGAGATTCACCGCTGGAGATGAAGTTTGTACCGTCACCCAACGCCTGAACCGTGAAGTAATACTGACCGTAGGTCGTAAAATGTCCGCCGAAGTTACAGCTCAAAGCATCAGTGACGGTAAAGCTCTCTTTAAATTCGTAGCCTATGTCAGTAAGATAATACAGCTTAACCAGATAACCCGTTGCGTTGCCGACAGGGCTCCATCTTGCAACAGGGTTAGTCATACCCGTGCTGTTGTCGATAACCGTATCGTCCCAATATATTTTACGCGGCGGATTGAGCATAGGAGTGCCCTCAAACGTAGCACGGAAATACTTTTCGCCGGAATACTCCGTAATTTTTGAACCGGGAGAAGAATTGCCCGCACCGACCTTGCCGTTGGCACTCCACTCAACAAAAGCCTCATCGCCGTAGAGAGCAAAGGCTTTGCCTGTGGCTTTTACCTCAACGTCCGTATTGCCGCCGCTGAGATAAACGTTACCCTTGGAGGAATAAAGGCCGTCGCTTCCGGTAAGGCGTACCTTGCCTGAAGTGATGCTAAGGTCGCCGAAGGTATACATACACCTCGTAGAGGTGTGAATATTGACTGTACCCGTTGTATTGATATCAATGCCCTTGATAGCCATAATGCCCGCAAGAGCGTTTATATTAAGGGAAGCGCCCTCAGTAACGCTGACCCTGTAGTCTGTATTGATAGCGTAGGAGTTATCACAGACGAGTGTAAGAGAGCCGTCACCCGTGAATTTGACGTTGCCTATGATTACCATAGCGTTCTTTGCCGAAGCGTAGATATAGTTATCACCCTTGAGGCAGATTGTAAGATTACCGCTGTACGGATAGACAAAAAGCTCGGATTTCGGGTTGATGGTCGTACCGAAATTCTCAAGTGTAAGCACATCATCAGAAGCATCGTAATGCCAATGAGAGAGCGCAAGAGCGCCAAGGTCGGTATACTCTTTATAGTATGTTATACCGTCGATAACCATTCGCATAATACCTGCAGCATGTATCTTCGGCACAGACGAAATCATGCACAGAGCAGCCATCACAACACCAAGTGCAGCAAGCAGTATTTTTTTTGCGGCTTTCATAAACCGCACCTCCAGATAAGTAATATTTCAAAAATGTTCATTAAACATGCAAATAGACATATTAATTATAATACAATTATTATTAAAAGTCACCTTTTAAAGGCAAATTTTGTGTAGAAAATAACGTTAAACGCTTGTTAATTTTTACCAAATATGATTAAATAAAGCCAGTACAAACCAAGGAGGAAACGCAAATGGTTACACACATCGTATTCTGGAAAGTAAGAGATGACGAAAAAAAGCAGGAAAATATGGAGCATATGAAAGAGATACTCACGGCCCTGGTCGGCAAGGTTGACGGACTTATCAGCGCTCAGGTCGGATTCAACTTCAACCCCAAGGGTTACGACCTCGCACTCTACAGCACATTTGAAAGCAAAGAAGCTCTTGACGGCTACCAGATTCACCCTGAGCACCTCAAGGTCAAGGAGTTTGTGCACTCAGTTATTACCGACAGATGCGTAGTAGACTTTGAAAACTGAAAATAGGCACAAAATATTAAAAAATTGTATTGACAACCGTTGCTTAATTTGCTAAAATGTTCCCGTTGTCAATTTTGCGGTAACAAGGTTGTCAAATTTGCGGGTGTAGTTCAATGGTAGAATCCCAGCCTTCCAAGCTGGTCGTGTGGGTTCGATTCCCATCACCCGCTCCATTGTGCGCTGGTAGCTCAGCTGGATAGAGCAACTGCCTTCTAAGCAGTAGGCCAGGGGTTCGAGTCCCTTCCAGCGCGCCATTTATGGTGGACATAGCTCAGTTGGTTAGAGTGCCAGGTTGTGGCCCTGGAGGTCGTGGGTTCGACTCCCATTGTCCACCCCATGAAAACGCACAAAGCTCCGCAAAAGCTTTGTGCGTTTTTCCTTATTAAGCTGAATATTGGGGCGTCGTCAAGCGGTAAGACAACAGACTTTGACTCTGTCATTCGCTGGTTCGAATCCAGCCGTCCCAGCCAAAAATCGACAAGTTTCGACAGAGACTTGTCGATTTTACTTTTTCACTATTAACTCTTCACTTTTCACTCTTCTCTTTCGAAACTTGTCGATTAGGTAATAAGTAATAGTGAATAGTGAAAAGTAAAGGTATCCGCTTTGCGGATGATTTGAATTTCTGCGAGAGTTCAAAACCATATGCGAAAATATCTTTTTATAGCGCACATCTATGTAATCACTACGACTTTGATACAAAGCTGTAGTGGTTTTCTTTTTTGCCATATCCCCTACAATCGGCTATATATCAACGATTTCACAAACAAAGCACGGCTATAAAAAGCCATGATTCATTTGTTTTATTTGTAACATTTCTTATATCTGTGAATTTTGCTAAACACAAAGTTTTGACTAATTTTTATTTAATAATTTGACAACCATATCATAGCTGCATTTTATTGAAATGGCAAATAAGATATGATATAATCAAAAAAACAATTCTGCAAAGCAATGTGGATTAAAAAATAAGGCTTACTGCGTTTGTGAGGTAATGATATGAGAAATTATGATATTGGCGCCTTTATATGGCCGTCTTACACAGGTGACGAGCCGAGAACCCGTATTTTCTGGCCCGAGGGCTATGGCGAATGGCAGACTGTTAAAGCAATGACCAACAGAGGCTATGAAGGTTGCCGTTGGCCCCGTATTCCCACCTGGGGATACGTTAACGAAGCTGACAGCAGGGTTATGGAAATGCAGATCAACTGCGCTGTTTCTTACGGCGTCAACGTGTTTATTTATGACTGGTATTGGTATGATAACCGCCCGTTTCTTGAAAACTGTCTTAATGACGGATTCCTTAAAGCCCGCAACAACACTCAGATGAAGTTCATGCTCATGTGGGCAAATCACAATGCAACTCATCTCTGGGATAAGAGAAATTCCGATACAGACCTTTCAACCGTTATCTGGAGCGGCGTTGTTACTCCCGAAATTTTTTCTGAGATATGCGACAGAACAATCGAAAAATATTTCAAGCGTGAAAATTATTATATGATTGACGGATGCCCCGTCTATATGATTTTTGATGTTGACAACTTCATCCGTACATTCGGCACAACTCAGGAATGCAAAAAAGGTCTTGAAGAATTCCGAAGAAAAACCGTTGAAGCAGGCTTCAAGGGTCTCCATTTTCAGGCTGTAAACTGGAAAGGACATACATATAACTGGCTTAATGACGGTGACGACTGCAAAGGCATGACAGTTTATGAGCTTTATGATTATCTCGGATTTGATTCCGTTACAAATTACAACTGGTTTTCATGCGTTGACCCCGACGGCGACTATGCGCAGCAGACCGACGCTTATATTGAAAATCTTGAAGAAGAAACCAAGTTGATGAATGTGCCTTTCTATCCCAACATTTCAGTAGGCTGGGATAATAACGTGAGATTCAACAAGTTCATGCCCGGCGTTGTTAAAAACAACACTCCCGAAAATTTCAGAATTGCCTGCGAAAAGGTCAAGAAATTTGCTGATGAGTCAATAGAAAAGGGTGTTATGAAAGCTCCGTTCATAACAGTCAACAGCTGGAATGAATGGACCGAAACCAGCTATCTCCAGCCTGATGACCTTTACGGTTACGGCTATCTGGAAGCAATTAAAGATGTGTTTACCGGGGAATGAATATGACTGTTTTTAAAGATTTTTCTTATGGTACCCATGAAAGACAGAAAGCTGACATTTATATTCCTGAAAAGCCTGTTTCCCAATCAGGACTGATACTTTTTATACATGGCGGCGGCTGGACTGAGGGTGATAAATCTGATCACACTCCCGATGCAGAGTTTTTTTCAGGACTTGGATATATATG